>NZ_JANRMI010000002.1:0-600000 GCF_029531655.1 Bdellovibrio svalbardensis | reverse complement strand
AGCATCTATATTGCCTTCATAACGAACCCACTGCAAAAGCTTCACCAGCCATTGCAGCTTGTCTTCCAAACTTCTTTGCGTTGCTGCAGAATTCAGAAGAACATCCAAATCACTGTGAATCAGGCCACTGCGCTTATATTGTCTAAAACGGATGAAATAATCTTTAAGTTGTCTAAACATGCTGAAATTTTAGCGAAGCCTGGCCCTCGCGGCAATGCAGGATCCACTCAGAATGAAGCGCTGCGCGTCGCAAGGAGCAACTATTTGTGGCGTGGGCAGAGATGCTTCGCCGTGCTAGTAAAATGCTTATGAAAAGTGCATTTATTTTCGTCAGTTGTCTTTTGTTGCAAAGCTTTAGTTTTGCTACGCCACCTCTTACTCATCTTGAAGGCTTGGATCTGGTAAATAACAAGTCCCTTAAAGTAGATGTCGCAAGTTCCAATAAAGGCACAGTCTTGGTTTTTCTATCAGCCAAATGCCCCTGCTCTGCCAGTCACGAAGACCTGTTAAATAAACTATCCACTGAATTTAAAGAATTTTCTTTTGTTGGCATCCATTCCAATGCAGACGAAAGCATCAAAGACTCGTCCGTTCATTTTGAAAGTGCGCATTTAAATTTTCCAATTCTTCAAGATAACAAAAGCACTTGGGCTAATCATTTAGGTGCACTCAAAACACCCCATGCCTTTGTTTTGAACTCGAAAGGTGAAATTCTTTATCAAGGAGGAGTCACAGACAGCCATGTCGGCCCTTCCTCAAAAAGGCAGTTTCTTAAAGAAGTCTTGGACGACATTCAGAATGGCAAAACTCCCAGAATCAAAGAAGGCCGAGCTTTGGGTTGCTTTATCCAGCGTGAGGAATAATTCATGAAAATCTTTTTCGTCACCATCACCCTATTGCTTGTCGCCTGCGCACGCCCGGACTATCTCGATCCGCAGCAAAATACCAAGCAAGACTCACCAGAGCAATCCAGCAACTGTGATTTTATATTCGCCAATAGCCAAAATTGTGCTCAACTCGAATGGACCAAAGGCCCTCAATCTCCTGCCGAATCAGAATTCATCGTGAAGCTCTCACTCCCCCTGAAAAATCCTTCTCAAACACTTTCCGCTGTTTTGTGGATGCCTTCCATGGGACATGGTTCTTCCCCGGTCAAAATCGAAAAAATTGAAGAGGGTGTTTTTAGAATCAATAAAGTCTTTTTTATTATGCCGGGAGACTGGGAAATTCGATTCTACATCAAAGACACAACGACGATTTTTGACCAAGCCACTGTAAAGCTCACTCTATGATCAACTTCTTCCTATCCGGTTTTCTTTTATTGGTCACATCGACGTCATTCGCTGCGAGTTGCTGTGGCGGAGGCTTCGCCTTCCCTGCACTTATTCTAGGCGATGACAAAGCCCAAGTAACCACCTCGCTCAGCCATGGGCAAGTCACCGATGACGTTCTACCAAATGGGAAATGGATGCGCCGAAAGGATCAGAACCAAAGTGAGACCTTTAAAATTGAAGGTGCCACCTTGATTTCTGATTCATTGCAAGCTGGGTTTTCAATTCCCGTCATCTATCGCAAAGTGGAAGCAGAAAGCAGCACGGGGCTTGGCGACATCTCCACGGGACTCGGTTACGAATTTTTGCCTGAGCTTGGTTATTCCAAGTGGAAACCCAAAGGCTGGGGCTTCCTGCAGCTAACTTTGCCCACATCTCCGTCCATTTATGACGCCAGCAACAACTTCGCCACCGATTCCCGGGGGCGCGGTTTCTTCACGGCTGGAAGCGGGCTGGTCTTCACAAAAACATTCAACGCCTGGGATGCACACGCCAGCGCAGAGCTTCACAAATCCTTTGCTCGCCAGTTTACCAGTGCTTCCGCCGGAGGCGATATTGAAGCGATACCAGGCTGGGGTCATAGCGCCACATTGGGATTTGGCTGGAGTAAGGGTGCTTTGCGTTTGGGAAATAGCCTCTCCATGCTGAATGAAGACGCCATAGAAATTAAAGGAGCGCAGACATCCACTGGCTATTTACAAAAAAATATGACCTGGTCTTTTGTAGCCAACTATATGCTGAGTATGGAATCCACACTCACCGCTTCGTATTCCGATCAAACACTTTTTGGCAGCCCGGAAAACTCGAGCCTATCCAAAACAGTGACGCTCAGCTATCAACAGCGTTGGCAGCGTTGATAGCCGGCGATTTTTCATCTTCTAAAGCGGAGAAATTTTCATTCTTTCAATACCGACCTGCACGCCCAAACCCTTAACAAGCTTCAATGCGATATTCACAGCAATTTCAGGTGGTTTTACTCGCACGGCTGCGAAGGTTCCCGCGCCACCAATAATCGCACCCTGTCCCTGTGCCACTAGGTAGTTGCCAAACAAAACTTCTGGGCTGCAATTAAACAAACTGATCTCTGAAGATAGACCGGCGAACTTAAAGTACCCCAACCCCACCACCGGGCCAATAAAGTGAGAATCCATTGTCACTTTGACATCGCGTTGGAAATGATTGCCTTCAAGGTCTATACACTTCAATGTCCCCACAGATTCGGTCGTGAATTTACCAACAATCACTTTTACGCCCATGGACGAACCTTTGAAAGCCAGGCCACAAGTCCAACTCAATTTACCCTGAGTCGTCATGTCGTCATTTGCTTGTGCAAACACACCTGTCATTGTGAGAACGAGAACAACTAAAATCCTTTTCATGATCTTCTCCTGTTTAGAAACTGTTAAAAATGTTTTCGTATTTTCAGTGTTAAAGGGATTTGATCTGACATGGTAGCCAGGTGGGTGAAAGACATAGCTCCACTGTTCCGTTTACCGCATTCTTCTGGTAAATGCCTCAGTGGAATAGATCAGAAAATTTTCTTTTATGTCGCTGCTCAGGGACTTCATCGTTTAAAAACTCTTTTTCGGCGGCGGCAACTTCCGAAGAAACAGGCTCCGATGGCGAAACATCGGGCTCTTCATTAAAGGTGAGCGAAGTGGCATCACCGACTCGATCAAAGGCTTCCGCAACATCATGCTTCCGCACGTCCCGTTTTCTAAATCGATCGACCAGTGAATAAGTGACAGGAACCGCATACAGAGTCAGTAGTGTCGAAACCAAGACGCCGCCGATCAATGTAATAGCCATGGGCTTAAAGGTTTCAGATCCGGCACCACGAGCCAAGGCAGAGGGGATCGCCGCCGCGATGGTCGCAACCGAAGTCATTACAATCGGCCGCAACCGAACGGGACAGGCTTCCTTCAAGGCTTCAATGGCGGTCGCCGACTCACGACGATCACGAACCGCATTGGTGAAATCAATCAGTAAGATTGAATTCTTTTTAACAATCCCCATCAACAATAAAAGACCGATCATCGAGTACATATTGATCGTCTGTCCCATCAATATGAGACCAAAAAATGCGCCGCTAAAACTAAATGGCAGGGCCATTAGGACAGTCAGCGGATCCAAGAACGAGTTGAACTGACTGGCCAGAACCATATAGGCAATAATAATACCCATCGCCAAAGCGAACAGCAGACTGTTGAAGGATTCTTTAAATGTTTTGGCGGCTCCTGATTGCTCTACAAAGTAAGTGGGTGGTAACAACTTGCCTTTTTCAGCAATAAAATCCAACGCTTTTTGCTGAGAAGCTCCGGGCGCCAAATTGCCGTAAATCGTGATCGCTCTTTGCCGATTCACACGGGAAATTTGCTGAAGACTGAGTTTGGTATTTAATTGAGTCACCTTTTGCAAGGGAATCAAATTATTACGATCGTTGGCCACCAAGAGATCATTAAACTCTTCTCTGGGATCCTCTCGCTTTTCTAACTGAACATAAATGTCATAACGATGCCCGTTCTTCGTATATTGGCCGTTCTTTACTCCTCCAATCATCGCTTGCACGGTATTACCGATGGCATCCACACTGATTCCACGCAAAGCCGCTTGCTCGCGGGCCGGCACCACTTGGACCTCTGGCATCCCTTCCAGATAGTCCGAGTCGACATCGACCATCAATCCTGATTTAACCATATCATCTTTCATTTTATTATTCAGCTCTGCGAGCTTGTCCCACTCAGGACCTTGCAAGGTGAATTCAATGGGATAACCTTTCCCGGTGGAAAATCCACGCGTTGACAGATCCATCATATAGACTTGCACATCGGGAATCTTAGAAAGCTCTTTGCGAGCCACCCCCATAAACTCTTGCTGAGATAGTTCTCGGCCAAGCTTGGGATCAACGCCCCGAGATCCGCGATCTTTCAAAGTTACAAACATCATCCCCGTATTCGAATCACTCCCTCCCCCCGAGCCAAGACCTCCCACCGCAACATAGAGATGACTCAGTTCAGAACGAGTACGCAGCCATTTTTCAATCTCTTTGGCTTTGGTGTCGGTATAGGCTAAGGAGGAGCCGACTGGGACAGAAAGGCGCAGAATGAAAAGACCTTGATCTTGAACGGGGGTCATTTCTTTATTTAGGAAGCCCACTGAAAAAAAAGAAGTACCCACAAAAATCACAGAGCCCACTAAGACGGTCCAACGATGGGTCAACGTCCAATCCAAGGATTTCGCATAAAACTCCCGCCATTTTTCCATCCCCATTTCAAAGGCTTTGCCTATTCGCGTGGTTCGCGCACCTTGATGAACAAAACTGGAACAGCGCATGGGAGTGATTGTCAGCGACTCAATGAGTGACAGCAAGACCGCTAGCGAGATCGTCACGCCATATTGAAGAAAGAACTTTCCAATCACACCTTTCATGAAGGCCACGGGTAAAAAGATCGCAATGATTGCGACACTGGCCGCGAGGGCGGCAAAGGTGATTTCGCGAGCGCCAATAATGGCAGAGTCAATGGGCCGAAGCCCCCGCTCATTGTACCTAAATATGTTTTCTAAAACCATGATGGCATCATCGACAACGATACCGATCGCCAAGGTTAAGCCCAACAATGTAAAGGTATTTAATGTAAAGCCCGCAAAGTAGAGACCAATAAAGGCCCCCATTATCGACGTTGGAATTGCCAGCAACACATTCAACGTCGCCGTCCAACTTCCCAAAAACACCCAACACACCAAAGAAGTCAAAAGCACCGCCAAGGCTAGGTGCTTAATCATTTCCTCAATCGCTTGTTCAATATATCGAGTGGAATCAAAGTTAATATGAAGCTTCATGCCTGGGGGAAGAGCTCCTTGAATTTCTGCGATCTTATTTTTTACAGCCGTGGCGACCGCCACGGCATTAGACCCCAGTTGCTTTTTAATACCCAATCCCAAAGCCTGAACTCCATCAAATCGGGAAATCCGATAGACTTCCGACAATCCTTCTTTGGCGTAGCCCAAATTTTTAAGTTTCACCACATTGAAAGGATCCTGAATCACCTGTCCAGCGCGTTTGTTAATAACCAATTCATCAAAACCAGAACTACTGGTAAACTCCCCAAGAGTGCGAACATTGAACGACTTCAAGGGGTTTTGAATAAATCCACCGGGAATTTCTGCATGCTGAGAATTAATGGAACTCAAAACATCCGTGACAGAAATATTATTTCGTAAAAGCTTTTTGGAATTGAGCCAAATGCGCATGGCTGGATCTGTGTAACCACCTAAAACAATATCGCCCACCCCTGGCACTATCGTGAAGCGATCCTTCAGGTAGTCTTTCGCATAGCTCATCATAAAGTACGGGTCATTTTTTTCATAAGTCAACGCGAGCCAAATAATCGGCTGATCGTCAGGATTGATCTTGGTAATCACCGGTGGATCCACGTTCGTCGGCATCAATTTCTGAGCTTGCGCCACCTTGGTCTGAACCTCTTGCAATGCCGAATCAATATTCCGATTCAACTCAAACTCAATCGTAATATTCGCAATTCCCGTCTTACTGACTGAGGTAATTCGCTCCACCCCTTCGACAGATGACAATGCATCTTCAACAGGGTCGACAACGCTGGTCTCCATAATTTCTGGAGCGGCCCCCTGCAAAGTCAAACTGACATTCACAACCGGAAAGTCCACGTCGGGCAACTGACTGACACCCATTCGCATAAAAGAGATAAATCCAAAGATTATAAATGCTGCAAACAGCATCCATGAAAAGACGGCATTTTTAATAGAGACGTCTGAGATGCGCATAGTACGATCATCGTAAATGATTCGCAGGAATCAAGATATCGGCGTGAACAAACGTGATGGAAGACAGGCAATAGCTTGCGGGAAGACAAAGAAATAAAAAAAGCTCTGCTTAGATCATTTGGCCTTTAGAAGTGCCAAAGACAGCAGAGCTTTGAAGACTGATCTGACAATAATTAGTTAAGAGCGTTCAATGCTTTCGCGGCATCAATAATGAACGGAGCATAAACATCCACTCTAGTGTAGATAGACGTCATTGCGCACTTTGGAGTCAAAGGAATGTTCAAAGCAGCGCCTCTGCTAACAACTCCCCAAACATAAAGTTGCCCACCAATATCTATATAACCAGGGCCACCAGAGTCTCCACTGCAAATTCCCTTTTTCAACGATTGTTGAAGAGAGATTTCAGTTTCAGAGAACGCTGGATTTTCAACTTCCAATTCAACTGTTCTTAATGTTCCGGCACCTTTTGTGATGACCCATGACCAGTTCAAGCCATAACCTACAGCGATAATTTTTGCTCCAGGAGATAACAAAGAGAAATCACGAAGTACTTTTGCCGTGTTATATCCCGCAGGAATTCCTGCACCCGGATTAAAACGTACCACTGCGATGTCAGCGGTATTAAGTCTTTGTTCTGGCTGATACTTATCGTGACGTTTCGCTGCGATAACGGGGCGCATATCTTCAGGTTTTGCATTGCTAAATTTATCTTTGAAGATTACGACCATTTGGGTTGGATCTTCACCGATGCAATGAGCGGCTGTTAAAACCAAATTTCCGCTGATCAGAGTTCCTGTGCAAAGGAATTTGCCAGCTTTATCGTATAGCCCCACAGTAGAAACCATTTCGCGGTCGCCTGCTTTAACTTCCGATCCACCAATAATACTTGAATTGGATTGTGTATCAACAACTCCAACCTGGTTCGCTGACTTATCAGAACATGCTGCCAGCACCAATGAGGACAAGAGCAAATACTTTAGACTTTTCATGGATTCTCCTTAGTCATTTGTATAAACACGAACGCGTCCACCATAGGTGTTTCCACCGCCAATCGAAACAACTTTTCGACTGCCTGGAGATTCTTTCATGGCCCGATCAGTAATAGGTCACTCCCCAAGAGCTTCTCTAATGCTCTTCTGGCCACGAACTAGACACTTTGGTAAAAAGATCAATGTTAGTTCCCCTCACTAGTGGATTTTCTCACATTTATGCTAGAACCCGTCTTCATTCGAGGTGATCATGAAATTTTCACGTTTGTTAGCTGCTGGTCTCATTTTTGTTTCAATCTCTGCCAAAGCTGGGGATGTCATCATCTACGATGCAGGACTAAACCCCCTCGCAGGTATCGGTGATAACAAGGGCGTCAGAGTCCTTACCAATGGGCAAAGAGTTGGAGCCATCTGGAAAAGACTTTTTATCAGCGACGAAGCGAAACGTGCGAATGAAAACATCACCCTCACTCGTGACTTCTATAAGAACACCTTCGGTCGCGATTCCTTCGACGGACGCGGCAGCAATGTTGAAGCCGTGGTTCGCTTGGGTGGAAACCTGATTGACCTTTTTGGTCTCAAGCAAAATGCAGCCTGGGATGGAAAGAAGTTTCTGTTCGGGGGCGGCGAAAGCGATGGACTTAAAAAGTTCACGGGCGCAGTGGACGTAATCGCTCATGAATACACTCACGCCGTGGTTCAATTCTCTTCCAAACTTAAATACGAGGGACAAAGTGGTGCTTTGAATGAGCATTTGGCGGACTTCTTCGGTCAAATGGTTCAAGTTAGAACAGGGCGCGGGGCTGATGACTTCCTTATTGGAGAGACGATTATTTCCGACGACCTCAAAGCAGCGGCTTCCAATAAACGCGGCTACCCTGTTGTTGCCCTCAGAGACATGCTTCACCCAGAAAGAGGCCTCAGCTCACAACCTGCGCATATGTCGCAGATTCCTGCGGACCTGGGACAGGATTGCAGACCCACAATGAAAAATGACAACTGCGGAGTTCATGCTCTTTCAGGAATTCCTAACCGCGCAACGGCTTTGATAGTTCAACAATTGGGTTGGGCAAAAGCATCACCGATATTTTATGTTGTGATGACAGAAAGACTCACTGAGAACTCACAGTTCCAGGATTACGCCCGGGAAGTGATTGGAGAATGTCTTCACCAGTTGTCTCCAATGGAATGCTCGGTCATCAATAACTCATTCAAGGAAGTCGGCCTGTAGGTTGATCTGCCTCACACAAACGCTTTGCCACTCATAACCCCTCTTGCTAGGCTATGTCATGGCTCACACTCACCTGCTTCACGTTATTTTATTCCTAGGTTCCTCCGTTGTTCTTGTTTGGGCATTTCAACGAATGGGCCTAGGAAGCATCTTAGGATATCTGACAGCAGGAATTTTGATTGGCCCTCAACTGAGCGGGCTCATCACCGACTACACTTACACTCAAAATCTATCTGAATTTGGCGTCGTCTTTCTTTTATTTCTTATCGGCCTTGAATTGCAGCCCAAAAAAATATGGGCCCTGAAGAAGACACTATTGGGCTTTGGCGGGCTACAGATCATCTTCTGTACCTTGGCTTTTGCAGCTTTGGCGAATTTCTTCGGGTTGTCTTGGCCCGCCAGCTGGGTTGTGGGTTTTGCACTTTCCCTTTCTTCAACGGCTTTTTCTTTGCAGTCTTTGAGCGAACGAAAAGTTTTGAACACTGAATTCGGTCGTTCTTCCTTTGCCATACTCCTCATGCAGGACGTGGCGGCCATCCCTGCTCTGGCGATCATCCCAAGTCTTTCATTGAATCCGCAAATTATCGACGGCATGCCGCATGTGAATTGGGGCGCCTTTCTTTTTACTTTCACTGGTTTTGCCATTTTTAGCCGAACCCTCCTAGGGCCTTTCCTCAGACAGGTCGCTACCCTGCGCAGTCGGGAACTTTTCACTGGCGTCACCTTGCTCATTGTCATTGGCGTCGCTTACCTCATGGAAAGAGCGGGTCTGTCGATGGCTCTCGGGGCCTTCTTAGCTGGAGTCTTTCTTTCTGAATCAGAATACCGCCACGAACTGGAAGCAGACCTTGAACCCTTCAAGGGACTACTTATGGGGCTCTTCTTTATTTCCGTCGGCATGTCGGTCAATCTTTTACTGATACTGGAAAAGCCACTCCTGATTGTTTGCCTTACGATTCTCTACATGGGCATCAAGGGATTGCTCATCTACGGTGTAGGGCGCTTCATGAAGCTGAAAGCAGATGCCTCACAGAATCTTTCAGTTTATCTGGTTCAAGGCGGGGAATTCGCGTTTGTGATTCTTGGCGTTGGGCAAACCGCAAAAGTCCTCTCTTTGGAGGGCACGCAGATCCTGACCTTGATCATCACCCTTTCGATGATCCTCAGCCCTTTTATTATTTTGATTAACGATCGTTTCCAGCAACGTCGCTTGGTCACACCTGGCGAGAAAAACTATGACCGTTTCCAAGCCGACAATCCTGTTATCATTGCAGGATTTGGTCGCTTTGGACAAATCTTCGGACGTATTCTTAGAACTCAAGACATCGGCTTCACAGCGATCGACCACGACCCGGAGCAGATTGAACTGCTGCGCCGTTTTAGTCACCAGGTCTATTACGGAGATGCCTCCCGCAAAGAGCTGCTGCAATCAGCGGGAGCCGCCCGCGCAAAATATTTTATTATTGCGGTGGACGACATGACTGTTGCGACACAAATCGCCACAACAGTTCGCCAAGAGTATCCTCACCTGAAAGTCTATGCCAGGGCCCGAAACCGTCAGCATGTCTTTGAATTGATGGACTTGGGAATTGAACACATTCGTCGCGAGACTTTAGACTCCAGCTTAAGCCTGACTCAAGACCTTTTGATTGATCTTGGAATACCCAAAGCAAGAGCGGAAAAAATGATTGAACGCTTCCGACTGCATGACGAGTTGATGCTTCAGGAGCAATTCAAAGTTCGCTTCGACCAGAAAGTATTCCTCGACGTTTCTCGCCAAGGAATGCAACAGCTTGCACAGGTCTTGAAGGAAGACTCTGAAAAAACATATATTGAACCAGGAAAAGAACTCCATGACTGACAATGAAAAGTACCCAATGACACTGGCTATCCGCCAATTGCTAGATCAAAAAGTCACCTTCACGCCTCATCTTTTTAAGTATGAAGAAAAAGGTGGCACTTCCGTCTCGTCGCGTGAATTGGGTGTTCCAGAACATGCCGTCGTGAAAACTCTGATTATGGAGAATGAGAACAAAGAGCCCTTGATCATACTTATGCATGGAGATATGCAAGTTTCCACCAAGCAGCTGGCAAGAGACATTGGAGTAAAAACCGTTTCTCCCTGCAAACCTGATGTTGCAGATCGCCACTCCGGCTATCAAGTCGGCGGCACTTCTCCTTTTGGAACCAAAAAGAAGATGCCGGTTTACATGGAAAAAACAATTTTAGATCTACAAAAAATCTATATCAATGGGGGAAAAAGAGGCTTCCTTGTCGAGATCAACCCGCAAGAAATTGTCAGACTGCTATCACCTCACCTCGTTCAGGTCGGCATCCTCAGCTAAACGATCGCCCTTCAACAAGTTTCAGAACTAAGAATTTGTAATTTCCAATATCCTCTCAATTATTTTTGCATCCTTGTCTATTTACGCGATTCTAGTGATCAAAAGAAATCGTCAGCATATCTCCCCACGGAGATATTTACACAAGGAGAGATTCATGAAGTTTTTCGCACTTGTTATTGGGCTCAGTTTATTTAGCGCTCTTACTTACGCAAACACACGGTACTGGGGAAGCGGCGTTGCCGTCGGCAAAGGTCTTTTCCGCACCTATATCGAAGTCGATCGGGACAAAAAACCCGTGTCTTTGGGAGTTTCTCTTACCGGCGGGGCTCTTGACGGACTTCCAGACACAGAGCACGAATACGCCTATGTTCTTTCACTGCCCGAAGCTTACAAACTGCCTCCTTACGAACATGTTCTACTCAATTGGAACCCCCATGGACACGAACCTCAGGAAATTTACGGCGCCCCTCATTTCGATTTTCACTTCTATATGATGTCGAATGAGGATCGCATGAAAATCACTTGTACCGGTGACGACGAGGCTCCTTGCATGAAACAACCAGCCCCTGACTATCTACCTCAATATTACGCTCCAACTCCGGCAGGCGTTCCTATGATGGGATGGCACTGGTTTGACACTCGCTCCCCTGAATTTCACGGACAGCCGTTCACTTCAACTTTCATTTATGGCTTCTACAATGGACAGGTTAATTTCGTAGAACCCATGATCACAAGGGAATTCCTGCTTAATCATGGTTCAGTTGACGCCGATGTTCCTATGCCAAATAAAGTTGCCAAGAGTGGGTACTATCCCTCTCGATATATGGTCAGCTACGACTGTGTTCAAGATATTATCTCAGTTGAAATCAGACATTTTTCTCAGCTAGAAATGTGAAATATTAAATAAGGGAGTCCGCTGACTCCCTTATTTATAATAACTTAAAAACTTGAAGTACTGTCCCTTGATATCATCAAGCTCCATCAAATTCCCATAGGCATCACGTACTTCAGTTGCATTCAGCATAAACTGCCCATCGATCACATCATAGTCGATACCACGAATGAAAAGCTTCTCAACTTCCGCCCCAGTGGCTTCGGAATAGTAGGTCACATAAAAGCTTCTGATTTCAGATCTCTCGGGTAAAAAGCCATGAACCAGGTTCAGTTGATGAACAAAGCTTCTGGGACAACGAAGGAAAATGATCCTTTTAGATTGTATCTTATTAATCCATTTTTGAAAGTTACGGATTCCAATGGAGTTGATGGCGGTTAAATATCTTAAATCCAAACTCAGATCAAAGGATGCGTGAACTTCAATTTCCTGGAGTTCTGAAGAGTATTCATTCAGACTTCCCTGCAAAGTCAGAACAACGGTTTCATCAATAAGGACTGTATTTATTTTTAGAGGCATATTGGTACTTCGAAGCTACCATGTTGATTATCAGATTTCTAATTTTTCCAACAAACCCAGACCCGGAAATTCATGCGGACATTTTAGGATTTTTTATTTAACTTCAACCATTCATAGCTGGTCATCAATGTGACTGACTCGGTATTAAAATCAAAGACAATGCGGATTTCTTTTTTATCAATTTGACGAGCAATCTGTTCTTTCTTTTTATCGAAAGAAACCTCTTGAACGCCATAGTCCGTTCCTTCCCGCAAAATATAAGACTCAATAATTCCTTCAAGAGCCTCAGCGCTTAAGTTGTCTTTTTGAATTTCTACGGGCGGCTGATTTTCTTCCTGATTCATAGAAGTCCTTTATATGCTGATTTACACATACCTAATGCACAAAGATTCCCTTTGTCCACCGCAATTGTCCACCTCTAATGAGTCTCCACAAAACAAAACCCGAAAGCTTGCACTTATTAACAGCCCTTTTACCCTTAAAAGGTATCTTATCGGGAGGGCGTAATGTCTGAAGATAAACTATCCCCTGGGCAAGGCGACAATCAGTTAGAACAAGCGAATTCGATTCTCCAGGACTGTATCGACAACTGCACGGAATGCTCACGTCTCTGTCTCCAATTAATTCCCCACTGCCTGGATGTTGGAGGGGAACATGCCACGTCGGAGCATATCAATATTCTGCACGTCTGTTCGATCATTTGTGAAACCAACGCAAAACTGATGACTTTAGATTCAGAATTCTATCATGACCTCTGCCGTCTTTCTGCTGAAGTTAGTACGGCCTGTGCCGCGGACTGCGATGCCCTCTCCAAAAACGACGCGATCATGGTCGAAGGCGCAGAGATCTGTCGCAAGACCGCCGAAAGCTGTAATAGAATGTTAGTTCACTAGAAGTTATACCCCATACCTAAAGTTAAATAGAAAGTATCCAGGGAGGCTCCCGATCCATTCGCATTGGTGAAAGAGTAACTTTTAATTCCGAATCCAGCCTCACCAAACAACTCGGGTGCCCACATAACTTTGCCATGAAAATTCACTACAAAATCTGAACCTACCGAAGTCCCCGAATCCAAAGCGTTAAAAAACTGAATGTACTCCATGTCGACAAACTTCGGATGATTCAGAAAAGAAATTTTGTTCAACAACCCATCAATCGCCCGTGGCATTGAACGAGCCCAAAAAAGCCCCGCCCCTGCTTTTTTAACTTTGGCATCACCGAGCATCAATCCCTCATAGGCCAAAATCGCACCGACAGTTTCGTCTCGCTCCCATAACCCTGGTGAAAAACGATAGCGCATATCCAACTGCAAGGACGTCAAATCAACTTGCTGGGTCGGACCACCTCCAACCTCCACGGCCAGCTTTGATAGAGCCACAAAGTACTTGGCGGAAACACCCCATCTTTGCTTTGAAAACCAATAGTTCTGCCAATCCAATAGATCATTAAACCAATAGGACAAATGCGCCTCTCCCACCAATGAACTCTCGCCTTCTGAGGAGTTAATTCCACTCAATCGCAAACTGATTTCACCAGGAGCCCCACGGTAGACTTCAAGATAGGCTTTATGACTTTGTTGACCATCCTGAACGAGCAGCTCTGGATAATTTTCTTCAAATCTGTTGCCCGCTGAAAATTGCCACTGCCTCAGGATTGAGTGATTTGTTACATCAACCGCCTTCAGATTTGGCACTTGGATGTCCTTGGACACCTTCACCAAGATCTTATCCTTGTCCCGATAAGTCCCGCTTAAAGAGTCGCGATGAATAAATAAACGATCTTTAGAGCGTGGATAAGATTGAATTTCCAAAGGATAAACAAACACTCCCCCCGCCGTGCCTGGCACGGGCAGCCTCGCATCTCTAATCGGAAGATCCACCTGCCATAATGGTTTAGGCTCTGCAATAGTACGCTCAAACCCCAGAGCCTTCGTAACCGCCCCGTATTCAATGCCTGGAATGACCTTGGCTTCCTTATCTAAAGGAATAGCCCCGCGCCCCTTTATAGAGACAAAATCCTTCTTCTCACTTTCGATAATATCCTTTAAATCCAACCTTTGCACTTCAGATAAAAACTCATAGGTTGCGCCGGATTTGATTGTCGCCAAAAAATGTATTGGCTTTTCTGTGGTGACTTCGACAGCTCCCTTCAGGTTCATTTTTTCTTCGTTCAAAACTATCACCCGGGGAACGACAGCGCCCTTGAGATATTCCGGACGAAGCTTCGCCTCTGAAACTTCAACGCCATAGCCCTGAGTGCATATCGATGAAAATCCCTTAGGAAAATCTGCCCTCAAACAAAACCGCAAATGATCACCACTCTTCCAACGTGGGCCCTGGTCACCTCTCCAGCCCTGGAACTTCCACAAACCTTCGCCAGAACTATTTCTGTTAGCTCTCACCCGCCACAGCACTTTCCCGGAGGTGTCTACTATCGACAACTCGCCTTCTGCGACGAAACGGGTGTCCCAGGAGACTCTTAAGATATCCTCCTCAATTTGCACTTTTAGAGACTCATTGGTGAACTGCAGAGGCCCCAGCATGAGTGAGTTGCCATGATCAGTTTCCAGATCATACTGCACGACAGGATTTTGAATTCGCACCTGGGAATCATCTACCAAAAAAAAGAGAGGCTTAGTGAATGCCTGGTCACCTTCAGCTTTCGCCCGAGTGGCGAATGAAAAACCGAGCACTAAAAGAAATAGGCCAAATTTCCACATCAGCTCCTCCATCCGGGGAATTGACTAAAATTATGAATGAAGAACTTATCTTCAGGCAAAGATAACTATAATTAGTATTTACAATTCCTGACAAAAATGGGAATAAATGCTGCCTCACAAATCTTCTGCGGAAAACGGAAAATATGGAAAAACGCTTTATTGATATTGAAACGAAAATACTTCAACAAGAGGTTCTTTTAGAAGAGCTTCATCAGGTCATGTATCAGCAGCAGAAAAAGATAGACCAATTAGAAGCGATTCTGTCATCTTTGGTAAAACGCATCCGTGAAGGCAATGTAACGGGCGAAGAAATTGGACCCGCAGGCGAAAAGCCGCCTCATTACTAGGATACAGCCAGCTAGAAATCTTCCAGCCCCAACAGTTCTTTGCAAATCTCCATTTGCCGGTCAATCTCGGCAATAGCTTTGTGAAGCTTTAAAAGCTCCCGTTCATCCAGCTCCGCTTCATGAGAAGCCAGCACAATGGGATGCTTCTTCAGCCATTGACCTTGTTTGGAAGCATAGTTTTCAGGAACCCCAGAACGAAAAGCTGCAAGCCGCGCATCGCCGTCTTTACGAAACTCCGCAATGAACTTCAAAGTTTCCAACGTTAGTATTTTTCTATGGGCCTTCAATCTTGAAGAAAACCCTACCTGCCTGATTCTCATTGTCTCTTCCTAGCCTTTAGATTTCTCGTGGTTTTCAAGAACTCTTTCAATTCGACGATCCGGCACCAACCACATGATCGCGACTGCAAAATAGATCGCATAGGAAACCCACGAATTTACGAAAGCCATGCCAATAGCAATACTATAAAGAACGACAGAAATCTTTCCCTTGAAATCCCCTTCGATGGCAATTGCCAGATCTGATTTGGGACCGTGATAAGCAATCAAACATCTCGTCAGAATAAAGTAGGCAATCCCACTGAACATCAAGTTCACGCCATAAAGCGCCACCGGCCATGTGGGAAAATGATTCTCCCCCATCCAGGCCGTAGTAAATGGAATCAAAGAAAGCCAAAAGAGCAAATGCATATTTGCCCAAAGTATTGAACCATTGACCTTCTGGACTGAATGTAAAAGATGATGGTGGTTATTCCAGTAGATGCCGATAAAAACAAAACTAATGAGATAACTAATAAATACCGGGATTAGAGGAACCAAACCCGAGATATCTTCCGTATGCGGGACTTTCAATTCCAACACCATAATAGTAATGATGATGGCCAAAACACCATCACTAAAAGCTTCTAGACGGCCTTTATGCATACTGCTCCTCACCTTGCAATTGGATTGAAATTGCATTGCAACTGGTTTGCCACAGTATTGGACCATCACCACCTTAATGTGTCATCGACAATATTATAGAAATCTATTTTCCTTTTTTAAAGCCGGAGCTTGAATGCTTTGCATCTTTGTTTTCAGAGGCCTCTTCTTCACTTCCATGGGTCTCTGCAGAGTGATCGATTTGTTTGCTGCGAACTTGTTGATGGAGTGCCTTTAATTCACCGTCGTATTTCTTGCTCGTCTGACTAAATCCTCGATTTTTATGATGGCGAGACATAACCACCTCCTCACTCAAGCATAGCAAATTCTCCAAGCTTAAGAAACGGACCGAGGGCCACTTCAAAACCACAAACCATGCAACTTTCGAGACTAAAGGGACCCCTTTTGCAAACACACATGACCCTCGGGCACTCTAGGATTTTAACCGCACTCATCACCCCAGGCGGCAATCAAAGTACAGCGTGGATTGATCGCCGTTCCTCCGGAACCATCTTTATTCACTTTGCATTTAATTGTTTTAGCCTGCTCATTAACGTGGCCCGCACTTCCATCAGGCATAACACCTAACTCTGACATCGCATCAAACAAAGACTTTGCCGTGATGGGCCCGATCCCCGAAGGCGTTGAACAATTATAGACGGGCATCAAGTCAGGCATAACACCACGGTTGGTCTGCCTGCACACAAGCTTCGCCAGAGACCAGGTTGTGGTATTTCCGGAGGTTGATTTCACAGCAATCGTTGAGTTTTTTAAAATATATGTCAGGGTGATGGCTTCATCGCCCATAAAAGAACGGCTTGATTCATCGCCACATGCCGCCTGAGCTGAAGAATAAAGACCGCTCACCAGAATCACAGAAAGAATTGCTTTTAGTTTCATAAGAAAACTCCTTTAGACTATAAGGTTTCTTATTCGCAAGAGTGAGCTTAAAACTGAACAGCTGCAATCAGTACCTGCCAAACCTGCCGAAGTTCAACGCTCTTCGTGTCAATTCAAACTGGCCTTAAAGGGACAACACGACTTTTCATTATCTTTCTTTCAGATTCAGCAAAACTTGCGAGGGCTTGCCTTTTTCAGCACGGGTTCCTGCTAACAAATACAATCGCTCCAAATTAACCTTCTGCACTGAAAGACCCGCCATGACAACTTTTCCTCGAGAGAGCGCCAAGGCCTTCAACTCATCGTCCGAAACAACAACGGTTGCTGCGAGTTTATTCTCGAGCTCTTGCGCCAAACCGATTTCATCCACACCATGAGCAGCCTGATAAGTGGTGACAAGATTGTTGAAGTCCTCTTTCTTAAAAATTGATTGAGCCATCGCACGCAAGGCGGCCGGACGATCTCCTTTATTTTTTTTCAAAAATGGCTCAAGATTTCTATTGATGTTGTTATGCTGCAGAACTTCAGCGTCCAAATCTTGATACTGGCCCTTGATCTCCATAGCCAATCCAGGACGCTCTTCCAATATCCTCGCAATCTTCTGAAACTTCTCCGTTTCACCCTGCTGCAGGGAACTCGTACCTGGTTCAAACAATAACGTCTGCAACTCGGGACCTCCTCCTACAAGACTTGCGATAAAATCAAACGGAGCTGCGACAATATTAATGACCATATTCTTTATCGCAGTCCAAATAAGATTCCCCCAAGAGAATGAAGGCGAATGAACATCTCCCTCAACAGGCAATTTAAATTTAATTTGTCCATTTCGATCTTTCATCAGCGCCAGCGCAAGCTTCACCGGCCAGTGTGTCGAATTTTCACTCTCGATCTTGTTCCCGAGAGTAAATTGATCAAGCAAAACCTGATTCTTCCCTTTGATTTGATTATTCACCAAAGTGTAATTGATATCTAAAAAAAGTTTTCCTTTACTAATTTCATAACCAGCAAACTTGCCAGAATAGGGCGTGAATGTGGTGAGTTCGATATTATGAAACCTCATATCAAGATTCAAACTGGGTGTTTTGATTCCGGGAATGAAATAGCCCTTTCCTTCAAACTTTCCATAGGCTTCAACCAAGCCCGCCAGGGTCACGTTCATCTTATCCATCAGGTTGACTGATACAGGTCCTATCTGCCCTTCCAGGCCGTGAATATGAGATGAAAACCGAGGCCTAATCTGTTGATCCGTATAGTCCAATAAACCATCTGAAATAGTCACTTTATTCACAAGATAGTCAAAAGAGGAAGAAGCCCCCTCTTCAGACTTGGGCGCTCCCCCCGAAGACGGAGGTGAGCCGGAGGCGGCCCTTGAGGATCGCATGAAGTCTTTAAAATTCAGAGTTCCATCTTTTCGCAGAACAATTTCAGTGCGAGGTTTGAGAAGATTCACCTCCTGCACCCGAAGGCTCATTGGAACAGTTTGAAACTTAATTTCCTTAATTTGCATCTTCTCCCAGCTCACCACGGGAAGCTCATCACCCTTTTTCCTCAAGGCTCAAATCGTTAACCTGCGAGCTGCCTTCAAAAAGAACATTCCCTTTTTCATATTTCACATTTCCCAAAATATCGATATTGCCCTTTTTTAGACTCAAAAGAGTTTTGTCAGAAAGGTAAGCAGTGACGAAGTCCAACGGAAACTCAGCGACATCCAGATGGACGGCCGCTGAAAAGGGCTTCATGCGAAGGGATCCATTGATCTTTACATGCCCCTTGTCCCCTACAGAGATAAGCAAACTATTAAGGTCCGTGTTGGCACCAAGTGAGGTGCTGATATTAGACGCCTGCAAACTGATAGGTCCCAATGGCAGCTCCAAAGGACTCACGTGGGTGCGATCAATAAAATCCAGACCACTTTTTTCAATTTGAATATGCTCAAAATTTAAAATCCAGTCGAAAGGTGCTTCGGGCTTTTTGTTTTTATCTTCTTTAACAACCCAGTTCGTTGTTCCGTTGCTTAGTATAATGAATTGCAATTGAGCATTTTTTAGAATCACAGAACTTAAATGAATTTCCTTTTTCAACAAAGGAAAGATCGACATATTGAGGGAAAACAGATCGAACTTAAGACGACTCTGCGAACTGTCTGTTCCAACCGCTGCAGGCATCTCAAATCCCTCTACCGTCAACTCAAAGATAAAGGGATTGAATGAAATCTTTTTTATTTCGGGCTTCACTCCGAACTTGGACTCGACAGTCTTTACCGCTTCCTGTTTCACAACATAGGGAACAACGAAAAAGCCAAGAAGAGCATAAAGTGCAATGAAGCCAGCAAATCCAAATGCAATTTTCTGAATCGTCGCTGAGGCAAATTTTAAGATCATAAAGATATTAAAAGCACAACTCGCGGGAAGCTCAAGAAAATCAGCCAAAGCCTTCAGAAGTCAGCTTCGGCTATTTGACAACAGTCACCGACAAAGGAATGGTCTTGATCTCATTACGATCAATTAACTGAATCCAAATACGGTAATCACCCGGAACTGGGAACGTCGTGTGTAACATTCCCATGTCAGGCGAGCTGCCATCCATCGGATGCACATGCACCATTTCATCACCATCCGGAGAAACCGCAATCACGTGAGCATTCGCACCTAAATAAGGAGTGATGACAGGAGAAAGTCCGTCCTCGCGAGTGACTTTATAGTTTAACATAGCCATCTTTCCAGCTCTTAGCTTAGAGCTGGAAATCTCCACGGTTGTCTCGCGATCCGTGCCTTTCCGGAAATCCCCAACAGATGTAATCGGCCAGGCTTCAGCCCCGCCAACAACCTGAGCTTGCGTTAAAGACGAAAAGTCAGTTCCGTCTTCCAACTTCCCCTGAGCCCACAAGAAGTAGTTCCCATTCACAGGAAGAACGAGCTCCGTATTCCATTTTTGACCATCAAATTCAGGGTGAACATGGCTGAACTCTTTCAGTGCGGCATCATAGACAATGAAGTGCAGCTTTTTAGTGTGCGACTCTGTCAAATCCTGTTCGAGAATATTCTTTTTATTTTCATCATCGAACAACTGAAACGAATAACTCAATTTTCCCGCTGACAAAGTGGACGGGCTGAGGGGTTGCAACAAAACTCTCTTCGAAGAACCCCCATCCGCACCCGCTGAAAGACCAAACACTGTCACAAATAGCGCTAACAAAATACGCATAAATCCCCCCTTAAAAGCTTATCGAGAGGGAAACATATCTAACAAAATCGTGGATTAAAACAGGTTTATTTACTTTTGTTAAAATTATTTTGTCACAAATCCACCCAGAAGCTCCTAAGCACCACCACGATCGACTTCACTTATGCGGCCACGCAAAACCCAGGACTGTCTCTACTCAAATCCACTCATAGATAATTGAACCCATCCCCTTTTGTTCACATACTCAAGACAGCCCAAGAAGGAGTGAATAATGCGCACCCGAAAAGCATCGCCCAGCAAAAGTCGAAAAAAGATTTCAAAGAAAGAAGACCAATTGGTCAGTCATGAAAACGACCTCTTTGACGAAGAGGAGGATTTTGAATCTCCACGCCGCAATCCCAGTCAGGCACGTCCGAGTGAGTTTGAAGACAGCAAATCCAGAAGAGGCAAGCGAACTCGTTAAAATAAAATGACCTCTCACTGGGAGAGGTCATTTTCAATTTATTTAAATATCATTTACGACCTAATCACGACCGTGATCTTCATGTCCATCGTGACCACCACGATGACCTCCCCCATCGCGCTTACCACCATTTCCTTCATGCTCGATGGGAGCTCTGCAAATAGTTCCGCAGTGGTAGAAACCACGACTCCACCCGCCCCAGCAATATTTCGCCTGTTCTTCATAGTTCGCAGGACATTCATTTGTTCCAGGGTTGCAGGTACTCATTGTCTTCATATCTTCACTTGTTGGTTGCGGTGGACAATCACCACCAACCTGCATAATTCCAATTGTTCCATCTCTATTAATGACAGCGCTTCCTTCCAATGCGTGGGCCATTGTGCTGGTGAAGGCCAAACTCAAAACGATGGCTGATAAAAACATTTTCATAAATCCTCCTGGTGTTTTTTTTGAGCGATATTGCTCATGGGGGGCGAGCATATTTTTTCAAATACCCAAGCTCTACCAAAGAGTTTTCAAAATGCAGGAATACATTTTTACTTTTCAAAAAGTGACTTTTTCACTCTGTAAAATGTGGTCCCAATAGATATGGCTCAATGTAAAATAAATCACAACGAGCTACACTTCTGCGAGCCACGCGCATTCAGAAAAATATATTTGAATTGAATAAAAAGAAGAAATCTAACTTTAAGACAGAGACTGATTTTCCAGGCGAACTTTCAAACCAAACTCTTTGGAGTAAGTCAGAACCTGATAAGCATCTTTCTTAATCTTGAACGGTCTTTTGGATTTCATATCCCATTGATAAGCAAGCCCCATCGCCGCCAAAATCACACCTTTGTGGGTGATCGCTACCACGTTTTTCTGGAGCAGTGCCGCCTCCTCAACCCAACTCAGAAATCGAGTCGCTACTTGAGCATAGGTTTCAGCAGAAGAAGGCCCCGAGTCCCACCCCCTCCAACCGTAGGACGGAGGAGCATAGTCTTCATTCTCCTTGCGAGCTTCTATCGAAGTCCCCTCCAAAGAGCCGAAATCCATCTCGATAAGACGTGAATCAATTTCTAGATTAGCCTTAGGAAACAATAGGTTCGCTGTCTGGGTCGCACGAACCAAAGGGCTTGAAAAAATCCTGTAATTTTTCCATTTTTCGCTCTGTTCAAAGCCCTCAAATTGCTTAATTCCAGCTTCAGATAGCGGGATATCGGTTCGCCCCTGATAGAGACCTTGTTCGTTCCAAGCAGTCGGAGCATGGCGAATGAGAACAATGTCGATCATACGGAAACTCCTGAAATTTTTCCCAAAGCCTCACCCCTTGCTGGGCACTTCCCTATGCGAAGAGTATAGTGCCTCTTCTGATGCGATCGCAATACCGATTTTTAAGAAATGAGCTTGAACGACAAAAGGGGCTGATAGCCCTTTGCTGCCTTGTTTTATTCGCTCAATCGCTGTTTCTCGTGCTCTTCCCACTGCCGATTCGCTTTGCTCTAGATCATGCTCTGACTGCGAATGTACATCCCAGTGAACTGATCAAATTCTTCAGCTTCGAAATCTCACGGGCGAACATCCTAAACCTCGCCGTTCTAGCCAGCCTCATCATCGGCATTGGCATGACCGGTTTGGAATTTCTAGATGAACGCTTCACCAACTTCAGCGTCTCCCGCTTGGTCACCAGCGTTCGTTTGAATTTACTCAATGAGCTCGTCACTCGCCAGTTTTCTTATCTCGAAGGAAAACGCAAAGTCGACTTGCTAGGAAGAATATCTGGCGACACCCAAAACTTAGAGCTCTTTGTCTCATCCAGCTTCGTAGTTCTTTTCCGCTCACTTCCAAGCTTGATCTTTGCTGTGGCATCCATGTTCATTATCAACACCCGCTTTGCATTGTTGATGTTGCTGTTGATTCCAGCATTCTATATCTCCATCACGATCATCTCGAATAGAATCAAACTGCACGAGAAAGACTATCGATCGAAAACCAACAAATTTGAACATGAGACCATGCAAACTCTTTCGGCGATGTCGCTTATCAAATCCCTTCGCGGCGAAGGCGACGCCATTTCCAGACTCAAGCATGGTCAAAACGAGATCAACAAATCGTTTCTGAAAAGCAAATTCTTTGGCGCTCTTTTGAACGGAACATTTTCTGGATCCCGCCACGTTATACGTGCCTTGGTTTTGCTCTTGGGTGGTTATGCCATTCTGGAAGGCAACCTGACCTTGGGCACCCTCTTTGCCTTTGTTAGCTACCTTGAAGCCCTCAATCGTCCTGTGGGGGAAATCGCGAACTTTATTTCCCGCTATGGAAAAGCCTCTGCCAGCCTTGAACGCATTCAAGAACTTTTTGAAGAACAAAAGAACTTCCCTGAGGTTGATGGGACTCTTGAGATTTCTACAGCCCAGAACTCAATGGAACACTCCACAACCGCCATCGAGTTCGAGCAAGTTGGCTTCAAGTACTCTCAAGGTGAACCCATTCTTAAGAACCTCAATTTGCACCTTCAAAAAAACAGACTCATTGCCCTGGTCGGTTCTTCGGGCGTCGGTAAAAGCACTTTCATCAAGCTCTTCAATCGCCTTAATGACCCAACTTCGGGTCGCATCCTGATCAATGGGATACCGCTGCAAGATATTCGCCTCAACGACCTGCGCCGCCACGTTTGCTTGATCTCACAAGATCCCTTCTTCCTCTCGATCAGCGTCAGGGACAATCTTACTTTGGCTCTGAAAGAATCCGTCACGGAAGCCCAAATCTGGCAGGCTTTGGAGCAAGTCAATGCTGCGGAATTTGTCCGCCAACTTCCGCAAGGCCTGGAAACAATGATTGGCGAAGCCGGTGTTCAACTTTCCGGCGGTCAAAGCAAACGTCTGAGTCTGGCTCGGGGTTTCTTACGTGCAGCCTCCGCGTCTATCTTTGTTTTCGACGAGCCTACTTCAGGCTTGGATCCGGTTTCAGCCACTCACGTGATGAAGTCCTTACGTCAGCTTGCAGATTGCAAAGAACTTGTTTTGTTCTCAACCCACCGGGTTCAGGAGTTCGATTTTGCAAATGAAGTGCTGTTCTTCCATAAGCAGCAGGAACCTCTGCTCGAATCCCACAGTCTGCTACTGGAAACAAACCTCTACTACCGACAACTCCTACAGGCAGAGGTGCAAGCGTGAAAAATCTAAAACCCATCTCTTGCCGCCCGGTTCGCAATGACTGGCTCAAGGCATTGTATACACATAACCTGGTTGAAGTTTCAGAGCGCACGGGACTTTTCACCGACAAGCTTTATTTGTATAAAGCTTTGTCTGCCAATATCAAATCAGGGCTGCACTTGTACCATCCTCACACCATGGGCCTGCGTGAGTTTTTCAACAAACATGCACTGCTCACTGCTGAGCAAGAGTTAGCACCTCTCGAAAAAATTGAAATCGCCTTAAGATCAGAGTTTCCCACTGAGGCCGTATTGAAACCAACTACCGTGATCAATACGGGTGGAGAAAAAGGTCTCTATCTTTTCTCAACGAACGCGATTTTAAAAGCTCTGCATTCAAAACAACCTGAACTGATGCAGACCCTTTTTGCGACAAAACCCCATTATGCAGAGCTCATCGACAAGGTTGCCAGCGGCGAGGAATTCCTTCTTCAGGAAAACATCGGCACTCTGGCGGGCTATCCCTTGATTGAAAAGGCCAAGCACTACGAAGAAATTCGTATCCATACCTACGAGGACGATGTGATCAAGGGAGCTTCCTTCTCTCGCTGGTCTATGAATGAAATCAAGAACTCTCAAAAGTTCTATTGGGCGCAGGATTTCGTTCAGGATTTTTTAAACCAACTTCCCAAGGAATTTCTAGCGGGTCAGGCTTGGGGCCTGGATCTCTTGGTTTTTGATAATGGAACAATTCGCATCTTAGAGATTAACACCAACAGAGGCGTCCCTGGCCAATGGACAGGTTTTCTATCCCGCCCCCAACTGATGGGCGCCTATACGCGAATTATTGAAAAGAAGAAGAATGTCCGCTTTCGAGGGCTCTCGGGAATACTCCTGCGCCACGATCTGGGAAATATCACCAAGCACCTTAAGAAAAAATATATTGAGGGTATACGATGAATCAAAAGTCTCTATTCTTCCGTAACGATGACCTCGGATGGATGCCCCAACAATTCGAAAGATTGATGAATCTTTTCCGAAAGCATGAAATCGTTCTCTGTACGGCCGCAATTCCTTTGTACTGTCATGACAGCTACAAGAAAGGCGCCTTCTCTCAAGATAAGGGACTTTTGGAGATTCACTCCCATGGCTACTCGCACTTGGATCACCAAACCCAGGGCAAGAAAGCCGAGTTCGGCAGCCAGAGAACCCTCGAAGGTGTCTCACATGACCTGCAGAAGTCTTTGCAGATCACACGTGATCTTTTTCCTGATCTCTATTTTGAGGCCTTCACACCGCCATGGAATCGTATCGATGACGACTTCATTCCCGTTCTAAAAGAATCGGGATTCAAAGTTCTTTCCCGCGATGGAGACAAAGCAGCCCAGGTTCCTGGCCTTCTTGAGATCAACATTCATGTCGACGTTCACACTTCCAAAAAAGGCAAAATCACTTCGCCACAGGGAATTTGGCAACAGGTTGAAAGCCAATGGCAAAACAGCGCTCTTTGCGGAGTCATGTTGCACCATAAACACATGGAAGACACTGATTTCGAAACTCTCGATCTATTTCTGATGGAAGTAAAATCCAAAGGAATTCCTGTTCTCAGCTACAAAGATATTTGGTCTGCCCAGGAGGCCACCCTTGTCTAAGCATAAGCGCATTATCTTTTACTCACATGACACTTTTGGCCTGGGGCATATCCGCAGAACCCAAAAGTTAGCCAATGAAATCGCTGGCAGTGACAAGTCCATTTTAATTATCTGTGCGTCTCCGAAAGCCAGCGCTTATTCGTCGTCTCAAGGCATTGAGTATCTCAATCTCCCTGGTTTCACTAAACAAGTCACCGGCCAGTACGTGCCACGCAGTCTGAATATTCCTATCGACGGCTTTGTAAATCTCAGATCTTCTTTGATTCTAAGTGCCGCCCGTGCATTCCAACCTGACGTTCTGATCATCGACAAAGAGCCCCTCGGGGTAAAACGAGAACTTCTTCCCACTTTGGAGTATCTCAAAACCCAGCAAAAGAACTGCAAAGTGGTCTGTGGCTTCCGAGATATCCTGGATGAAACTGAGGCGGTCCAAGACGAATGGAACAAGCGTGACACCAAAGAATCCTTGCAGAGATTCTTCGACTACGTCCTCATCTATGGCGAAAAGCATGTTTATGATTTCGCCAAAGAGTACAATTTGGACCCGGAACTTGCTGCAAAGCTTTTGTATGTGGGCTATGTGCATCCGGAAGAGAACCTCAATCATAGCACTTTTAAAATGCCGTTCGAAAACACCCTTCCGACTGTGACATTAACTTTGGGCGGCGGCGGTGACGGCGACGACATCTTGAAACTCTACACGCAAATGCTGGAGTCAAAAGCTTCCTCATTGCCTTTTAATTCCTATATTTTAGCCGGACCTTTTGCCAATCCTGAATCTGTTAAAAAATTGCAGGACCTGCAAACTCAAATGCCGCAACTATCGGTTAAAGACTTTGTCAGTGACTCTTTCTCCGTTTTCCAACAAAGCGACCTGGTCGTCTCTATGGGCGGCTATAACACAATGACTGAATTGGTTGTTATGGGCCAGAAACCCATTATTCTACCCAGAGTCCAGCCCCGCAAAGAGCAATTGATCCGTGCCTCCGTCTTTAGTGAACTGGGTCTTTGTGACTACCTCGCACCAGATTCCCTCACGATCGACACTTTACTTAACTTGATTGTAAACAGATTAGAGAAGAAACAACAGGCTCCGACATTTAAAGCACGTGGACTTTCAGAATTCCGCGAGCTCTTCGTTAAAGGCATCTTATGAAAAATACCGCCATAGGCTTTATTCTAAAAGGCTATCCTCGAGTCAGCGAAACTTTCATCGCGCAAGAAATTTATTTACTGGAACAACAGGGCTTTAAAATCGAAATTCTTTCGATGCGCAAAGCACGCGAACCTGAACGTCAACCCATTGTTTCCTTGATTCAGGCTCCTGTGACCTATGTGCCTGAATATATCTGGCAAGAATTCAGCACTGTCGCACAAGAAAACCTAAAAAGCTTTCTGCGTTTCCCCTTGCGCTATCTAAAATATTTAAGCATTGCATCCTCCCGGTCCTTACTGCAATGGGATGACAGCCCGATCAAACGATTCTTGCAGGCTGGATGGTTGGTCTCTAAGAAAAACCTGGGTACTCAAAATTCCCCGATTCACCACCTGCATTCTCATTTTGCACACACGCCAACCGAGATGACCTGGTACATGGCAAATATCGCAGGATTGCGTTATTCAATTTCAGCTCACGCTAAAGACATTTACACCATCTCTCCAAAACATCTTACTGAACGCATCAATGGGTCTGAACTCATTATGACTTGCACCAGCTACAATCATGAGTTCATGCAAAAGCTTCCTGGCGTTCAACATCATAAAGTTCACAAGGTCTATCACGGCATCAACTTGAATTCCTTTAAACCTACTGTGGAAAAATCTTACTCCCGCGCAGAACTTTGCCGTTTTGTCAGCGTTGGACGTCTGGTCGAAAAAAAGGGCTACGACGTGATCTTCACGGCTCTGCAAACACTAAAACAACAGGGTCATGAATTTTCTTATGACATCTTTGGTTCTGGCGAACTCAAAAAAGAACTTTTGCAGTTGCGCGATACTTTGGGTCTGCAGAACGAGATCAAATTTCACTACACCGCCACTCATCCACAAATTATTGAGCGCCTGAATCAGGGTGGGATCTTTATCTGTGGCTCTAAGTTGACTGAAAGTGGTGACCGCGACGGCATTCCCAACACAGTTGCCGAAGCCATGGCGATGGAACTTCCAGTTGTCGCCACCAATGTGTCAGGAATCCCGGAACTTATCTCTCACAATGAAGATGGGATTCTAATTGAAGAGAAGGATGCTCAGGCCTTGACTCAGGTCCTCACAGATCTCATCTCCAATACCGACAAAGCCCGCAATTTAGGTAAAGCGGCCCGCTTGAAAGTAGCTCGAGTTTTCGACAGTTCAAACCTTATCAAAAATTGCGCAACTCTTTTAGGGCCTTACAAATGAGTTTGAACAAACCGCGTCTTCTTTTTTATTGCCAGCATCTTTTGGGCATCGGTCATTTGACTCGCTCCCTGGCGATTTCTGAATCCTTAATCAAGGACTTTGAAGTGCACTTCCTTCAAGGAGGACCCGATGTTGGTAAGAGCATTACAAATAGCTCTTACCATCATCATTTCCTCTCTCCTCTCTTGATGAAGGAATCAGATTCCAGTCTTTATGATCCGGCAGGATTGAAAAGCCCCGAACAGATCTTCTCCGAACGCAACCTTGCTATCGAGTCACTTCTGCAAAACAATTCCTTTGACGTTATCGTCACAGAGCTTTTCCCCTTTGGCCGCAATAAATTTAAGACCGAGGTGGTGAATCTTATTAAAGCAGCTCGATCTGCAAATCCTCAAATATTTGTGACAACCTCAGTTCGTGATATTTTGGTGGAAAAGTCCAACTCTCACGAGCGCGAGAAAAAAATGGCGGGCTTGGTGCAAGAGCACTATGATGCCGTCCTCGTGCATTCGGACGAACGTATTCTCAAACTGGAAGAAACATTCTCACTGGCAAACAGTCTGCAAGAAAAATTATATTACACAGGTTTTGTCGCTGAAACACCAAAGACCAAAACAGCTTCTTTACGCCGCAAGGAAATCCTCGTCAGCATGGGCGGCGGAGTTGTCGGCGATAAAATGGTTCTTGCAGTCCTTGAAACACTTCCGCATTTTTCAGACTACCTCTTTAGAGTGGTCCCAGGCCCCTATGCCTCTGTGGAACTAAAGACAGCCCTCAAACAAAAATCTGAAGCCAATCCGCAGCTGAAGATCGAAACTTTCTTGCATAACTTTGAAGAAGAGCTTTCTCAGGTGGCTCTTTCTATCAGCCTGGCCGGTTATAATACCGTGATGAACATCCTCAACACGAAGACACCGGCCCTGGTCTATCCTTATATGGAAAATATTGAACAGAATCTGCGGGCGTCCCGCATGGCCTCCCAGAATCTTCTATCCGTCATTTACGATGAAGATCTTGGCACAGCGAATTTGGCAAAAATTATGAACGACCGTCTTCAACAACCTTGGCCCTCTTTTGAGGTCGAGTTGAATGGTTCTGAAAAGACGTCTCAATACCTCTTGAAAAACACCAAAGAAAGGATTCAATCATGAATCACCTTTATATCGCTCTCGTTATCCTGGCTTCCATGCAAGCCCATGGCATGGGTAAAAAACTTCCAGAGCAGGCTTCTGAAGTTTTTTTCTCTGATTTTGAAAAGGGTGACTTTTCCGGCTGGGACATCAAGCGCATACCTCAAGATCATTCGGCAATTATTCAAAGTGATGTCGTGCGTTCAGGCAAAAAAGCGGTTCGCTTCGAACTTCGCAAAGACGAAAACGTTTCTGGCGGATTCCGTTCAGAATTGCGTGATCCTTATTTTGCGCCGCTTTTTAAGGAAACCTGGTATTCACTGTCTTTCTATGTCCCGGAAGAATTTCCTGTCACTGAATCCAACTCTTGCGTCTTTGCGCAATGGCATGACCAGCAAGACCCAGGCGATGGCGATCGCAATCCACCCATCGCGATTCGCTTGCGTGGAACTGGTGAGCTTGCCATTACAGGCCGTTACAACGCCGAGAAAATTCAAAAGGGAGTTCCCGGTCCAGAGCTGACATTTTACCAAGACCGCGCCTTTAAGAAAGGTGAATGGAACGATTTCGTTGTTCGAGTATTTTGGTCTTATGAGGCCACCGGCCTTGTGCAAATTTGGAGAAACGGTCAGCAGATCGTCGACTACCGCGGACCGATTGGATACAACGACGACAAAGGTCCTTATTTGAAAATTGGCGTCTACTGCCGAGAAACTCCGACATCCCCTTTGGTAGCCTACCACGACAACTATCGACGTGCTCCCACAGCAAAACAACTCAAAGGCGAGTAAATAATAAAGTACTTCGGGCTCCCCGAAGTACTTCAACCACCGGCATTCCTGCCACAATCAATTTTTTAGAGATTATTATTCGTAACGAAGGGCTTCAATCGGCGACAGCTCTGAAGCCTGCTTTGCTGGCCACAAACCAAACACCAATCCCACCACAAAAGAAAATACAAAAGCAATCACGACGGACCCGACTGAGAACAGTGTCGCCCAATCCAAAAGCTCACTGGCAGCAATCGACAAAAGATAACCTAATATCATTCCGACAATCCCACCGAAAAGACCAATCAGCACAGACTCGACCAGGAATTGAGAAAGTATATCCAATCGCTTGGCGCCGATGGCTTTCCTTAAACCCACTTCGCGTGTTCTCTCTTTCACTGAGACAAACATCACGTTCATAATTCCAATTCCACCCACCAACAACGCGACAATGGAAATCGCCTTCAGCATTGAGGAAATAATTCCCGTCGATTGGGTATAGAGCTGTTGAATGTCATTCATGTTGCGAATTTCATAGTTTTTCGCTTCACCGTCTTTGAGTTGGCGATATTCATAGAACCAATCATCAACACTGGCCTGCGCGCGATTCATATAGGCAGAATCCACGGCTTCAACTGTCATAACGGCCAAACTTTTCCGACCTAGAATTCGGTTCATACCCGTGCGCAACGGAACGATGATCAATTCATCGCGATCCTTATAGGCCGTCGCCCCTTTTCTTGGCAAAAGGCCAATGACTTGGTACTCGGCCTTATTAAGTTTGATCATCGAACCCACCGGATTCTGATCGCCAAATAGATTCTGGGCAACGGTCTGACCTATGAGGGCCACGCGAGCCTGCATGTGATTTTCATCTTCGGTAAAAAACCGACCCATAATCGGCTTGAAATTCTGCATACCCTCGATTGTCGGAGTTGCGCCCATAAGTTCAACAACCGAGTTTTTATTTTGATACGAGACCGTCACATCCCCATAAACTTGAGTGTCGACATTCTTGATGGCGGGAACTGTCTTGGCAAACTGCTGCAATGCTTCGAAATCGTTGATCTCAAACTTGCGATAGTTGTCGTTAGTCCCCTTAGCTCCGCGGGGATTCACCGCACGAATATTAAGGATGTTCGTACCCAATGAGGAAATCATATCGCCGACAGCTTTTTTGGCACCTTCACCAATGGCCACCATGGCAACGAAGGAGGCAATACCGATGATCACCCCTAATGTCGCCAGACTGGTGCGAAGCAAATTCAACGTCAAAGAACCCCAGGCCATACGAAGGTTTTCACGGGAACGTTTCCAATGGAAGGAATCAGCTTTCTCTTTCACCGGGATCTGCTCCGGCTGGGTACAGCGAATTCTTGGCTCTTGAAGAGTTTCATCCCCTTCAACCACTCCATCACGAATGGTGATTAAACGACGCGCACGGTGCGCTACTTCCGGTTCATGGGTCACTAGAATGATCGTGACACCTTTTTTATTGAGGTCATCCAAAAGGTTCAGAACTTCTTCAGTTTGTTGTGAAGAGATATTCCCCGTGGGTTCGTCAGCAAAAATAATTTTAGGATTGTTAGCTAAAGCTCTGGCAATAGCCACACGCTGCTGTTGACCACCTGAAAGCTGATGCGGACGATGAGTCAAACGGTGACCAAGGTCCACGGTCTTCAATAGTTCAATGGCACGTTCCTGAGGATTGGGCCCGCCTGAATAGATGATTGGCAAAGCGACATTGTCGATGCAGGTCGAACGAGGCAATAGGTTGAAAAATTGAAATACGAAACCAATGAGATGTGAACGCAGTTCTGCCAACTGGTCATCGTTCATTTTCCCAATGTCTTGGCCGTTTAAATGAAACTCCCCACTTGTTGAGCGATCCAATAAACCGAGGATCTGCATCAAAGTGGATTTACCGGATCCCGACGGCCCCATGATCGCCACAAATTCGCCCTGATGAATATCAAGATCCACCCCCGCCAAAGCGGCGACTTCAATAAGTTCGCCGTCCCCGACATCGGTGACATATTGTTTCTTCAAATTACGAATACTGATAAGTGGCTTCATTATTTTGATTTTTTACCGCCGACGCTGAAGGGCGCGCCTTTAGTTTCTGTTTCATAGGTCAATGGTTTGTATAACAATTCATCCGTACTGGTCAGTCCTTCGACAACCTCCACGGAGTCACCGTTGGATTCCCCCAAAAGCACTTCTTTTTTCTGAGGCTTTCCAGAAGCGTCAGCGATCATTAATTCCATTTTAGCATTCTTACGCCCCTCAGAAAGCCAGGTTGGAATCAAAAGAGCATTGTCTTTCTTGGAAATCAGATAGTCTACACTTGAAGACATTCCTGATTTGATATTGTCCGGAAAAGTCTCTTTCGGAGAAATAAAGACATCATAAGTCGTGACGTTATTGGTAACCGTGCTTTGTTGTCCAATACGATCCACAATTCCGGCAAACTTATGGCCAGCGTAAGCATCAATACTGATTTCAACAGCCTGTCCAACCCGAACTTTTGCAATATCTGTTTCATCCACTTTGGAGATCACGATAAGCATATCGGAAATCTCAAAGAGTGTAGTTTCGGTGTTGACCGACTGACCTTGATTCACTGCCCGAAGGACGATAGTACCCGCCGCTGGCGCCAGAATTGGAGTTGGTCGATACATGTCTTTAAGACGTTGTTGTTCCCCGGCATCAAGACCTTGATTTAGAGAATCCATCAGAGCCACGCGATCACTAGAACTCAGAAGAGCCACTTGCTGCCCTTTGCGAACTTTAGCGCCTTCTTCGACCAAAACGCGATCCACTCGGCCCGAAATCGGAGTCGTCACAACCAGTTTGTTGCGAGGAGTGACTGAACCGTTGGCTGTGACCTTGATCACCAATTCGGCTTGAGAAGGTTTGATACTCTTCCAATCGCTCTTATTCGAGGCTTTGAACGACCGATATCCGACAAACCCCACCAATAATAGCGATGCCGCCAATAAGGCTATCCACTGCTTTTTCACATTTCCTCCGTTACAGCCAATGTCTTTTCCAAAAGGATACGGCTTTCCAAGGTGTCTCTCAAACTTGAGAGATAATCTCTTTCACTTGTTATCATTTTTGTCTGTGCCTGATCCCAATCAGAGTACTTTCTGACACCCAATCGATATTGTTTCTCGATGGTTTGGGACCACAATTGCGTGGCTTTTACTTCGCTGGATTTTGCTTTAAGAAACTTCAAATTCGCAGAATACAAGGAGCGTCCCTGTATAACATCGGCCTCCAAGCGCAGACGACTGTCAGTTAGTGTGTACTCACGCGCTAATACGATCGCCCGGGCTTTTGAAGTTTGGTTTGTTGTCGAGAAACCTTCGAACAAGGGGAAGGTCAACGTCAGACTGAGTTGATTATCATGTGTCGTATCTTGACTTTCGATTTTCGCATCAGCCCATTGCAAATTGGCTTTGAGTGAAGGCAAATATCCCGCTCTTTGAATCGAGGTATCAGCCCCGGCTTCTTCCACTTGTTGTTGTAACAAAGTCAGCTCGGGGTGATTTGGCGACAACTCCCCTTTCACTTCGGTTTTTAGAAGTGCATCCAGGTCATCAACCAATTCAATATTTGCAGGAAGGGGCTCGCCGATCAGGACTTCCATATTTGAACGTGCTTTAGAAAAGTTATTGAGCTCCAGCTCAATGGTCGCCTTTGTGACTTCAACATTGGCTTTGGAGATCTCAACAGACCACAGGGCCTCGACACCTTTGTTGTATTTAATTTGAACAATCGACAATTGATCGATTTGGAGCTGCAACAGTCGCTTCCAGGTTGTCAAAGCCCGCTGGGAAATAAGGCATTGAATATAGGCACGACGAAGTTGATAACGAATATCCGCCATCTTAAGACGGATTTGGGATTCACTCTGATTTTCTTCAGCAGAATATTTGCGAACAGTATTGTAAGTGGAGAACCCATTGAAGAGGTTCCACGAAGCCTTCAGTCCATAGGTGTCGGTCGTGACATCAGTATCGCGAAAGCTTGTTTTTTCCTCTTGGCGAGTGCGATCCGCAAAAAGGAACAAAGACGGAGCAAAGTCAGATTTTACTGCCGACTTTTGATAGTAAGCCGAATCTTTTTGCTTCTGCAAAGAAAGAATCTCTGAGTTTTGACCATACACTTTATGAAGCAAAGGCTTCCACTCCAAGACGGTTTGCGCCTGGGTGTTCATTGTCGTTAGTAATATCAAAGGAAACAGAACTCTAACCATGAATATCTTTACTCTTCCTCGACCACAGTCAAATCACCACGCAAGTTCACGGTGGGCATCAGGAAACCTTTTTTATAAACAATACTTAAGCCGGACCAAACAAAGCGACCTTGGGTTTTCTCAAGTAAAGCATGACGTTCACTCTCATCCATCGCCACGAAGTATCTTATAGATGACACGCCGTCAGCTTTGGATCCGAAGGACTCTGGAGACAGAGAGAACACGGCTTTGCCTTTTAAATTGGCTTCACGAGTGACCCACACTTTGCCGATCTTCTGAGCTTTCTCGATCGGCATTTGCAGCAACAAACTTTCGTCGAATAAGGCCAGTGGCAAAGCAAAGCTGAATGTTAACTTCTTCAATCCGTACTTGTGAGTGCAGGCCTTCACGCGAAGTTGAGTCTCCACAACATCTTCCGCTGGCACGGCGAAAGACATACTGATTTTACTGCTGATTGTCTCGCCATCATCGGTACATTTTTCCGCAATCAGATCGTTATCATTAAGAAAATACTTAAAGACCGGAGCGGCCTGTCCTATAGAGCCCAACAACAAAACGAAGATCACTGACAAACTAGAGATCCGCATGACTGCCCCCCAAACGCTGAACCTGCGCCATAAGACGCTTCCAATTGATGAAAAAGAAGTCCCTCGGAAAGACAGGAAGAGCCCTGCGCACTTCTCTAGAGACAGTATTATTTCGGTAAAGCAAAGCGGGAATCCATGAGCGCAAGGTTGCTTCGTCAAAGTTCGTGTTTGGCAAAGGATAAATACGCAAGCCCTCAACAGGATACTGCGGATCCAATAGCAACTGGCGATAGGTCAAAACCGTACTGAATTCGAGATAGCCTTTGTGATCAAATCCCTCGATCCCCGCCTGAGTCAAAACTCTCACAATACCTTGATTACAGTTGTTCTTCAAAAGACTGAACTTTTCCTTCTGAGCCCCTTGAGAGGCCGCCAGGTTTTCAAGAATAACCTGCAAGACTTCAACCTTGTCCTTAGGAACAAGCAAGGTCACACCAATAGAAATCGGTGGCATGCCTTGGTCAGAGAAAAGACCCAATTGTTTACGGAAGAATGGATTATTAAAGATAAAAGCACGCGCCGTATTGGCTCCCTGATTGTGAGCCTTCCAGCCTGTTGCCGAAAGTTCAAACAGATGACGACCAATACGTAAAGTCGTGTGGCCCAACGGACGCCAGAACGGATGGAAATTGATTTCAATTGGAACCAATTGTGAGCCCTGAGCCGCCGCAATAAGCGCCTCTTCATTCTCGAAACGTCTTTCCGCGGGTGTACGCCCCATGACATGGAAATGCAGCTCCTGCCCACGCTCACCGAAAATAGACAAAGACTTCTTCTGAGTTGTCCATTCCTTCTGGCCAGGCGTCACCAAAACGCTTTCTTCCAACAAACGGAAGTGCCCGAGTAACAAGCCATTCTCAAATTTTTCCAAATGAAGACGAGGCAATGTGAAGGCTGCATCAAAAATGCAGCTAACGGCTCTGTTATCATGAACCTTCATCACCAAAGTCCAACAAAGAGCTTTGGTCTCTAGAGACTCCAGCGCGACAATTCTGGTTTCAATCCGTGTAAACTTCTCGAACATCACCTTTGCGGCAAGAACCAATAGAATATTGATTTGCGAAAGCAGCGCAAAAGGTTCATCAAAATAGTAGTGTTCACGCACTCCACCCAAGACTCTAGTTTTGTTGAGTCCCAGATGCTGAAGGCTTTTTTGAATTAATAGAAAACGTTTTACTTTACGCAAAACCTGGTGAATTTGCTCATAGGTCAAAGTCTCGGGGATCTTACCGAAATGCTTTTCAATAAGAGCTAAAAGCCAAGGAGCCTGACTGTCATAGATGATGTGCAAAGAGCCCACTTGTGGATTTAAAAAACCAACCTTGGCATAGCTTCCCAAGCAAGGTTGTTTCTTAAAAACCAGGCCACTTATTCCATCAAAGATTTGGGTTTGAGATCTCGACACTCGTTCTCTCCCTTACCTAGTTAATCCACTGATTGGTGATTTGCTGAGGTTGCAAAATTGCCGTTTGTTTCTGCAATCCCAACCCCATCTCTTTACCGATGCTGATATAGTCAAAGCCCAACTCTTCCATTTCAGATGGCAAAAAGATATTTCGGCCGTCGAAGATGACAGAGTTTTTCAACGAAGCTTTTACCTGATTCAGATCTGCGCCCTTAAATTCAGGCCATTCCGTCACGATCACCAAAGCGTCCGCGCCGTTAAGGGCCTCATAGAAGGAATCAAAGAGTTCAACCCGACTTTCGAAGCTCAGTAGTTTACGAGCTCCTTCAAGAGCGATCGGGTCTGCCGCTTTGACGCGAGCCCCGTAATAGAGAAACTTCTCAATCAAACGAAGTGCCGGAGCCTCACGAAGGTCATCCGTACCCGGTTTAAATGCGAGCCCCCACATTGCGATTGTTTTTCCTTCAAGCTGACCTTTGAAGTAGTCTTGAACTTTTTTAAAGAAATGATCGTGTTGTTGCTGATTCACTTCTTCAACAGCTTGCAAGATACTGAGTTCGCTGCCGATATTACGTGCTGTTTTTATCAGGGCCTTGACGTCTTTAGGGAAGCAAGAACCGCCATATCCCACTCCAGCGTTCAAGAAGTGCGGACCAATGCGCGGATCCATACCCATGCCTTTTTTAACCAAATCAATATTGGCGCCGGTCACCTCACAAATGCGCGAAAGCTCATTCATGAATGAAATACGAGTTGCCAACATCGCATTGGCTGCATATTTCGTCATTTCGGACGAGAAGATATCGACAAAAAGGATTTTCGATGTGTCCTCTACAAAGGGACGGTACAAATTAAGCATAACCTGTTGAGTCTCATCATTTTCGACACCAACGATCACGCGAGGTGGATAGAGACAGTCCTCGAGAGCGGCACCTTCGCGCAGGAACTCAGGATTTGAGACGATTTGAACTTTATAGTTCACACCACGGGCACGGAGAACTCTTTCGATAACGTTGCGAACAGCCTCGCAAGTTCCCACTGGAACAGTGGATTTAACAACAACATATTTATCAGCATTCATGTGTTGACCGATGCTTTCTGCAACGCTCATCACATAACTTAAATCGGTAGAACCATCCAAGTCAGACGGAGTTCCTACGGCAATCATTAACATTTCCGCGGATTCCATGGCCTCTTGAATATTGGCAGTAAAGTGAAGACGCTTTTTAGATGCATTTTTCTTGATCAACTCTTCAAGACCTGGCTCATAAAATGGAGCAATGCCTTGATTTAACTTTTCAATTCTTGTTGCATCAATGTCTGCGCACAAAACTTGGTTCCCTTTTTCAGCAAAGCAGGTTCCAGTGACCAAACCCACATAGCCAGTACCAATTACCGAAATACGCATAAAAACCCCTCACATCAAAAAACAAAACAAATATTCAAATAAAAATCACAGCTAACGATTTAAAGACTTACTTCCTGCAACCAGGCCGTATTCTTACGATGCCATTCGATCGTTCGCTCCAAACCCATCTCAAAATCCACCTCAGGCTTCCACCCAAGGAGTCGTTGTGCCTTTGCAATATCAGCCCATGTTTGTTTCATATCGGACTTATTCGAGTCCAAAACATCAACCACGGCTTTTTTAGAAAGACCTTTTTCCATCCCCTCAATCACACGGCTCACGCTGATCGGATTGCGTCCGCCACCGAGATTGATCACCTCATATCCCAGGGGTTTCGCTGCCAAAATAGTTCCACGGGCAATATCGTCCACATAGGTAAAATCGCGGGATTGGGCTCCATCGCCAAAGAGCTGAATTTTTTCGCCGCGATCAATCCATTCAATAAATCTGAAGATCGCCATATCCGGGCGGCTGGCGGGTCCAAAGACAGTGAAATAGCGAACAATCGAAACATCAATCCCGTATAAATAGTGGTAGGTATAGGCCATGACCTCGGCCGCCTTTTTAGAGGCTGCATAAGGTGAGATCGGCGCATTCACAGGAAGCTCTTCACTAAATGGCATCGCCAAGCCGGCATACAGCGAAGAAGTCGAAGCAAGAATGAACTTTTTAACACCCGTTCGGCGCATCTCTTCCAGAAGATTCAAAGATCCTTGAGCATTGGTGCTCATATAGACATGGGGATTTTCCATGCTGTAGCGGACCCCGGCACGGGCTGCCAAGTTAAATACAACATCAAACTGATGCTGGTCAAAAAGCTGCTTGAGGGCGCTTTGATCTTCAATATCGATTTTTTCAAAATGAAAGATCTTTTGACCTTGAAGCTGTTCAAGACGCCAATTCTTAAGGCGAACGTCATAATAGCTGTTGAGATTGTCAATTCCGACAACCTCAACTCCGTCAGCGAGTAGAAACTCAGCGACTTTGCTTGCTATAAAACCGGCCACGCCGGTGACGAGTACTTTTCTCATCTACGCCTTAATCACCTTAGCGTGGTTGCCACGGTAACGACCGCGAGCATCGACAATCACTTGAGCGGAATTCAAAATCATATCGTAATCAAATTTGTCGTGATCCGTCGCCACCAAGACGCAGTCATAAGAGGCAATTTTGGCAGACGTCATTTCAATGCTTTTCAAGTCGAATTTATGCTCACGCATTTTAGGGAAAACAGGGACATGGGGATCCAAGTAATCAATGACCGCACCCTTATCGCGAAGGTGCTCCATGATCATCACACTCGGGCTTTCGCGCATATCATCGACATTCTTTTTATAAGCAATCCCCAGAACCAATACCTTGGCCCCTTTAAGAGATTTCTCTCTTTCGTTAAGTGCATAAGAAATTTTATCCATCACGTACTGAGGCATGTTGGAGTTTACTTCCCCGGCAAGCTCAATGAATCGTGTATTCAAACCATACTCACGGGCTTTCCACGTCAAATAGAAGGGATCAATAGGAATACAGTGGCCACCCAGGCCGGGGCCAGGCTTATAAGCCACAAAGCCAAACGGCTTCGTGCTGGCGGCATCAATCACCTCATGGATATCTAGGCCCATCTTGTCGCAAACAATCTTCATCTCATTTACAAGACCGATGTTCACGGCACGGTGAATATTCTCAAGCAATTTGGTCATCTCTGCCGCTTTGGTAGAACTCACTGGAACCACCGTATCAATAACGGCTCCATAAAGAAGCTTACCGATTTCCAGGCAGTTTGAGGTATAGCCGCCGACAACTTTAGGAATGGTCTTCGTTGAATAGTCCTTACGACCCGGATCTTCGCGCTCTGGGGAAAACACAAGGAAGCTGTCTTCGCCCACTTTGAAACCGCGAGACTGAATACGCGGCAAAAGCTCTTCATCGGTAGTTCCAGGATAAGTAGTACTCTCTAGGCTGACGATCTGCCCCGGTCGCATATAGGGAATGAACTTTTCGACCGTATCGATCACAAAACTCAAATCGGGTTCGCGATACTTGTTCAGTGGAGTTGGAACGCAAATGATGATTGCATCGACTTTGGAAATTTCTGTAAAGTCCGTTGTGGCTCTAAAGCCGCTTGCCACGGCCTTGGCGATGGAAGCATTCTCGATATGTTCGATGTAGGTTTGACCTTTGGAGATCTTGTCGATTTTGGAAGCATCGATATCAAAACCTAGAACTTGAAATTTCTCATCTGCGTATCGCAAAGATAAGGGCAAGCCAACATAGCCCAATCCAATGATTCCAATAACAGCTTGGCGATCTTTAATTTTTTGCGCGAGGCTTAGAAAATTCACGGACTCCCCTTGTTTTAAACACTCGGTTTTATAAAAGAGAGGTCCTTTTTAGACAAGAAGTCCATCGGGGATTGAATTAAATATCAAGATTCGAAAGGGTCTAAAAACTCATTTTCCCGACTGAAATCGCCACTGTGGCTCAAGCCACGTTCGACGCCTTTCCAAGAAGTGTCGAGCTTCTAGACGCTTCTTAAATATTTTCCAAACTCCGACATTTCATGGTGTGAAAGCCTGAAACATTCTAAGTTGCTGAGCTCCCATAAACTCATGAAGCGCACCAGTAGCTTGAGGTTCCTTAAATTGACAAATAAACGTTCCTGGTCTCAAACCACAGCTATCCATAAGGACCTTCTAGCCGCCAAGGAGCTCATTTTCGATCCTTGTGGCTATCTCGCAACAGCACCTACCGCTGAATTGGAAAGTGCCGAATACGGAGCCTATGTTTTTGAACTTAATAAGCTCTCAATAAAATTTCGCGTCGCCAAAATTACCCCCACAAAAGTGGGACAGTTTGTGACCTTGTGGAAACGCTATGGTTCAGGCCCCATCCAGCCTCATGACTCCTCAGACCCCGTAGACATTTTTGTAATTAGTACTCGAAATGGATCCCGCTTCGGGCAATTTGTGTTTCCCAAGTCGGCTTTGATCGAACATGGGATCCTGTCCACCCCATCGAAGGAAGGCAAACGGGCCCTTCGAGTCTACCCGCCCTGGGATCAAGTCACTAGCAAGCAAGCCAAAAAAACTCAGCAATGGCAGCTGGATTTTTTTCTGGAAATTCCCAATAATAAGGCCGTGGACTTGGAGCGAACTCAATATCTCTATAGGAAAAGATCAAAATGAGCATCACTGAATTAGTCATTACCGACACCCTGGTTGGCGCAGGCAAAGAAACCGTGAAGGGAGCTTTGGTAATCTGCCAATACGAAGGATTCTTGGAAGATGGGACTAAGTTTGACTCTTCCTTTGATCATGGCCGCCCTTTTCAATTTGTGATTGGGTCCGGTCGTGTGATTAAGGGGTGGGATCAAGGACTGATGGGAATGAAAGAAGGCGGCAAACGCACACTGCACGTTCCCGCCCATCTAGCTTACGGCGAAAGACAAATCGGAAAATTCATCAAGCCGAATTCAAATCTAATATTTTATGTGGAGTTACTTGAAGTGCGCCCGCGCGAATGATGTCAGACCAAAAAAAAAAGCCGCACTTTTAAGCGGCTTTTTTCATAAGACCATCAGACAAATTTAAAACGGAAATGACAAACCAGCAGAGTAACTTTGCTGAGTAAAGCTTTTTGTGTAAGTTGAGAAATCAGAAAACGCAATGTCTGACGATTTTTCGTCCCCGGTAGTATAATTTCTGTAAGTGTACTCAATGTTAAACGCAATATGATTGAAAAGAAGATAGCCGATACCAACCTTCATTGACGTCCCAGAAACATATTCCTTCTCAGTATTGGTAGCTTGAGTGAATTCTAATTTGTCACTGATGTTATATCCCAGCCAAAAATTCCATCGGCCATTCCACATACCCAGATCTACCCCCATCGCCGTGCGATCGAAGCTGTCTTCGTGCAAGTCAAACTTAGATTTACCTGAGGTTGCCGCAGAATAGTCACCCGCGAACCAAAAACCTGAAGAAAAAAGGTAACCCAATCTCGCTCCATAGTTCACAGCCGAATTGGTACTTTTATCACTGCTCATTCCTCTCATGGTGGCACCGGCCGTGGTGAATTCGATGTTGTTGGAGCCTGATTCATAAGAAACCATCGGTTCGAATAGAATTCCAGCATGAGCTTGAAGTGAAATTAATGAGGCGAAAAGAATAAATGCGAACTTCATAGGAATGGATCCTCCAAGCAATGATTCTCGACAATTCGGTGACTCAAAGCAAAGTCTGAGGACAATACTGGATTTTTGGCCTACTACGGGACCTGCCAGAACAAACTGGGAGCAGCCAACCAACTTGCGGCACTTCCTGCCTTTAAACTGCTCATCTTTTACTTTTTCTTTATCCTACCCACTTCAGTTAATAGGATTTTTTTACCCCGCTTAGATTAAAAGTTAACTAGGTGGATTTATGAAAAAAAGAAACAACGGAAATACTATTATGAACCTCATCGAATCGATTCCATTTATCGTCATCTTCATCGCTGTTTCAGCTGGAATATATTTAAGCCGCCATGTTGATATCAAACCTCAACGCGCAGTAAGCCTTTCCAAACACAGCACTCCGACTCTTTTCGAGCACCCAGGAAAATAACACACAACCTGTCGATCTTCTCAATTGTCAGTCTCATTTTGATCCAACAAGGTTACAGAAATACCAATTAAAAATCTGCTAGCTGCTATACCTATTGCGGTTCAAGTCTTAGGCCGATTAGATAACATACTTGGAGGCCATCGTGAGGACCATCTGCACAATATTAATTTTTCTGGGTTCGCTTCAGTCATTTGCTCAAACTCAGACCAAAATCCAATGCATGACGACGGTTCGGGTGCGATCGATGTCAATATCAACGGCGGATGCTGAAAAGCTTTGCGCCGAAGACTCCAATGAGGTCGTTAATTGTGCCGTGACGAAGTTGCAAGGGCCTCATTCTGGCGGGATCAATGAGTCGGTGAAAGCCTGCCGCTCTGAATGGGGATTAGCATCGCCTACTCCCACCCCAGCGCCAACAACATCTCCGGCCGCGTCTCCGTCAACCATTAAAGTCCCTACCGAAATGCCAAAGACTGACGATCACGAATCAAATAAAACGGATGGCAAAACAGAACCCAAAGGGAATTTCGAGGAAATCTAAATGCGCATTGCTTTGCCAACGAGCACTGTTTTGTATCATACCGCAAATCCCCAACTTAACTAACTTTGCATTCCAAATTGTGCTGCGATGACGGTGATACCCCAACAAAGGAAATCGCCATGAAAACATTGCTCGCCTCCTTAGTTTTAGCTTCTTTGCTATGTTCTTGTTCAACTACGAAACCGAAAGCGGAAAACACCTCTGCGGAGGTAACGCCTCAAGCCTATATCAGTAAGGAACCAGCAACCCCTCAAGACGAACTCGCCGCCTTAAAGGACGGAAACAGGCGCTTCCTCAACAATCAACAACTCGGCCATGACTTTCACTATCAAATTAACAAGACGAAAGACGGTCAAAAACCGTATGCTGTGGTGTTAAGTTGCCTGGACTCAAGAGTCCCAGTTGAAGTTGTGTTTGATCAAGGAATTGGTGAAGTCTTCGTAGCTCGCGTCGCTGGAAATATCGAAAACAATGATATTTTAGGCAGCATGGAATACGGTACAGCGGTCGTTGGAGCAAAATTGATTGTGGTCATGGGACACACCAAGTGCGGTGCAGTCAAAGGAGCCTGCGACAACGTTAAACTGGGTCACCTTACCGAGCTTCTCAAGAAAATTGAGCCTGCTGTGAAAAACGTCAAGAGCACTACACCCAATTTCAATCCAGAATCTTATGAGCATGTCGATCATGTGTCTGAAGAAAACGTAAGGCTCACCGTTGGCAGAATTAGAAAGAACAGCCAGATCATTAGAGATCTGGAATCTCAAAACAAGGTTCGCCTGGTCGGAGCCATGTACGATATTTCCTCTGGAAATGTGAAGTTTCTTGAAGACTAGATTCGACGTGAAAGATCAATCTTCGCCAAAAAGGGAGAGCTGGCCCGTATAGCCCTTCAGTTTTTCCAACTGACTAAACCCCAGCTCACCGACCCATCTTTGATTTTTTAAAAATTCAATCCAACGTTCCCCACTCATTTTTCCGTCCAACCATTCTTTGCAAGCAGTTTCTTGAAGGAAAATAGGTGATCTGTCGTGACCGGCGTCCAGTATCTCTTGAGTGGGTTCAGTCGTAAGAATTGCAAAGCTCTGCACAATTTCTCCGGTTTTCTGGTCATACCACTCATCATAGATACCTGCGGCGGTAAGCAAAGCTTGATGAGCATTAAAGATGGAAATCTTATGACCCGCAAAACGGCCCTTGTAAGCCGACTCGTAAAACTCCTTAATCGGGACAAGACAATGTCTGGTTTTAAAAGGATCTTTCCATGAGGGCTTGGCCAAAACTTCCTCAATGCGGGCATTGTAGGTTGCAAATTTCGGCTTTCGCTCCTTGGACCATGAGGGGATGAGCGAATAGTTCATCAATTGAACTTGTGACTTCTCTTCCTTCCGGACAATGACTGGAGCTTCGGTATGTGGAAAGATGATTTGCTGAGGCAGCGCAATAATGGGTGGAAGCTCTACATGGTAGGTCTTCTGAAGTAAATTAAACTCACTAGCAGCTCCAAAACTTGCACACATGAAGCAATTATATGGGACTTGATCCAACTTTGAAAGTGCTTTAACCCGTGAAACTATGGGGATCAGCGATGAGTCTTCTTGAAGTTACTTTTGGCCTTACTGTTACCAGCAACTTTCCCCTTTTTATCTCGCGTCTTTCCTTGAGAGTGCTTCGAATGCTGGGACGTGCTAGCAACTGATCGAGGATTTGCCTGGAAGTAACTTTGTGCTTTGAGTCTGCCCGGGCTATAATTGGCTTTGCTGTTACTTTTCGTTCGAACTGTGACAGACTTGCGAGAATGGCTTTTATTAACAGTGACTTTCTTCGATGTGCGCTTACTGCTCTGCTTTGCATGAGTCGCGGCAGAAGCTGACCAAGTGAAGAAAACACCAATGAAAATTATAAGAAAAAACTTATTTAATTGCATGATCTCTTATCGGAAGACTCCAATAAATATTTCCTTGAATTTATGTCATATTGGACGAAGACAGACCTAAAAGGCCTTCAATTTCCAATAGATCCTGAGATGTGAATTACAATATTCTTATAATCTAGCCAGCCCATACAAAAGTTAGCCATAATAATTTAAATTTTCGCAAAATCCGAACTGATATTCCCCCCCCTACTTTGGCGATCAAACTCCATTCGGGATGCTTGCATTTCCACAGAAAAGTTCATCAAATAGGGATATGCAAAGAAAAGAAGTTGATATTTTGATTGTGGGTGCCGGAATCATTGGAACGTCTATTGGTGCAGAACTTTCGCGCCGTGGAGCCAGTGTTTGTGTTATTGATAAAGGCAATGTGGGTCGAGGCTGTTCTTACGGCAATGCTGGCTGGATGACTCCATGCTTCTCCATGCCGCTGCCTATGCCTGGAATGTTGATGAAATCCATGAAGTGGATGCTCGATCCGGCGGGTCCCCTCTATATTAAGCCTTCTTTCTCTTTAGACTTAGCATCCTGGCTTTTTCACTTTATGAAGGCTATGAATGCGACCCAAGCTCGTCGCGCCGTGGATGCCCTGGTGGTACTTTCTCAAAAAAGTTTGATCGAGTATGAAAAGCTCGGGCAAAAATACCCAGAAATTCGTTTTGAACAAAAAGGTCTTTTAATGGCCAGTCGCACTCCAGCCGGTGTTGCGGCAGCGGTTGAAGAACTCGAGTATGTTAAAGATGTCGGAGTTCCTGGAAAGAAACTTACTGGAGAAGAAATTCTGGCAATGGAACCGGCCTTGAAGGGACCTTTGTTAGGAGGAGTTTATTTCTCTCAAGAGGGAATGGGGGAACCCTTCCAAGTCGTGCAAGCCATGGCTTCTGAAATTCGCAAAAATGGTGGTGAGATTCTAGAGAACTGTGAGTTGCTGGATCTTGAGATGGCCGGCAACAAGGTGGACAAGGTTTTAACCTCGCAAGGCGAAATAAAAGCCAAGCAAGTTGTTATTGCCACAGGCAGTTGGTCAAAATCCCTGGCAAAACTTTTGCGTCTGCGCATTCCGATCTTGGGTGGAAAGGGCTATGCGATGATACTGCCCAAATTAGAAAAGCAACCAACCTACCCGATTATGATTGTGGAAAAGAAGATTGCCGTGACCCCACGGGAAAATACCCTGCGCATTGCCGGCACCTTGGAACTCGTCGATCAGGATTTTTCCATCACTCAACGTCGTGTCGATAATATTAAAAACGGAGCCCGGGAATTCCTACGCCTGCCCGACACGCTGGAAGTGCAGGAACTGTGGGCTGGTTTAAGACCTTGCACTCCTGACGGCGTTCCATTGATTGGATATCACAAAGACATTCCAAATCTCATGCTGGCTGTAGGTCATCAAATGCTGGGTCTTCAGAGTGGCGCAGGGACAGGCTTGCTTGTGGCAGATCTCATGGAGAACAAAAAACCATTCGTGGATCTTGGCGTGCTTGATGTAAATAGATTCTAAATTTAGTTTTTCACGCATTTCACTTTATCAGATTCGCATACTGAAAAAAGTGTTCTGTCGTGGCATCTGGCGACGACCTCTTTGCGGGCTTCATCTTCAGTTTTTCCGACGGCCGAAAAGCGATTGCCCATTGAATCTAGTTTGCAAGTGTAGGTCGCTACCAATTTAAGCTGCCCACCGCTCGCATCAACTGCCAAGGTTCCTGCATTGTTTTCTTCATTAGGATTAATGACCTTAATTCCGGAACAACCCACAATCGACAGCACGGAAAGGAATAAAACCAACACACTCTTTTTCATGAACTTACTTTCTGACAATCAGCACTTAAATATTAGACCCAACGAACATGGTATACGCTATTTTGACGAGTTTCAACTTCCCACTCATACTTTGGATGGTTTTGCCTTTTTATCGTGCTCAGAAATTGAAATATATTTGGCAAGGGGCCCATTAATGTCATCGACGATTCCGTGAAGACTTCGTAAAAGAGCTTCTGAATCGATCGCACGCAGAACCGTGATTGTAGAAAGAAATTTTCCACCTTCGTCAAGCAACGAAGAGCTCGCAATGTCGCAGCGAATTCGTCCGCCATCTTTTTTCACCAGAGTTGTATAAGTGATGTGGTGAAAGCCTTGCTCGATAACTGTTTTCAACCCTCGCTCGGCCTCACTGTGAACCGATTCAGGATAGATGTCATAAATGGACTTGCCAATGAGCTCACCGTCTTCGTATCCGAGCAGCTCGTGTTCACAACGATTAGCCATTAATATCTTTCCGTCAGCATTCACCGCATGCATCATGTACGGAGTTTCCTGGAAGGCCTTTTGATAAACTTCCAACCTTCTTTCAATGGTTTCAATCTTTTTTGAACTTTGCGCCAGAGCTGCCTGCGTCTCTAGCAACTTTTGCCTAATGTTTTGATTGGGGTTCGCCTCTCCTAACATCGCCCTCATCAAGTCCTTTGGACTGATGATTCCGACAATCTTTTCTTTATCATCTTTAACCAGAAGGCGATGGGTTGGTGTGGCGATCATATCCTTTAAAACTTCCGCAAGGGTCGCGCTTACTTTAACAAAAGAAACGGGCTCCAATAGATCAATGTGATGTCCCACTTTATCGCTCTTAAGAAATTTTGTTTTATGAAGCATATAAGCTTTAAGCAAAGTAAGCTCAGAGAGCATCCCCAAGATTTCACCCAGTGGATTGATGACTGGGCTTGAGGTGATTCCGTTTTCCAGGAATAAACGAAGAACATCTGTCAGAGTATCGCCAGAGCCGATCATCTTTGGATTCGCTGTCATAATATTTGCTACAGTTCTCATGAAGACTATTCTGGTGAAATTGCTGTCAAAGAACAATTAAAATATGCAGATTCGTCTGGCACTGGCTTGTGGCCGCTTTTCCATGGACGCGCGAAGACCTCAAATTACAACAGAAGTTCGATCTAAATTATTTGTCTTCGCCGAATCCGCAGGAGGCCAAGGCCATCTCGACCTATGATAGTATCAAATGATACTATCATTTTAAGTAACTCTACTCGTTACCAAGATCAATGGCCTTAACTGCGCAAGTATTTCCTTCGATTTTTATAAGAATAGAAACGCGGTTTCCCTGATTGTCTGAAGAAATATACTGATACATATCGACCAGGATATTCTCAAGACCACCGGCCAAACTCGTATCGACAATCTCACTTCCAAATTTTTTATCGGCAATTGACTGAGCAACTTCCGTTGCTTTATCTATACAAAGATTGGATCTGTCGACATTTCCAGATTTTGCAAAAGCTGAGCTCGCCACCAACACCATCGATAAAATGATTCCTGCTTTTTTCATAACATCTCTCCTTTATTTTTTGTACTTTGGCGGGTTCTTCCACCACCGCTTTTTTTTACTTCGTTTTACCCAAAGTCATGAATAGCACCATGTTTCTGCGATTGAAGTCGCGGAAAGCACAGATCCGACTCGAGCGGTTCAAAGAAACCTGCATTTGTTTGCTGACGTCCGGAGTGTTCAAATTGCGATCGAGTTCCTTGCTGTATGAGACGTTGTATTTCTCTACATCAGCACCAGGGATTGGACTTTTCAAAACCGCATCCTGACAAAGGTTTTGCAGCCCTGTCTGATTTACGAAAGCCAATCCTTGGATACACATTTGCGAGCGCACATACCGAGCATCATTGAACTCACTCTGAGGACCCGCCGCTGTTCCGAGTGCTGCATAACGATCTGAGTTCTTAAACCAGTAATACAAGGACTTCGGGACCACAGAGAAAAGATTGTGCATTGGCGAGACTTCTTTATCATCCACCATGTCCTGTAAAATCCGTCCATAGCGACTGAAAACACCGTCTGGCTGCCCGTTTTCAACCTGCTTAAGATCTGATACTGCAGAGATCACGTTATTCTTAAGAAGGGCTTCAAGGGCTTCAATATTACCCAAGTTGATTCGCAAACCCATGTTCAAGTCGTTTTGAATCTGTGCAGGATTTCCGTTGTAGGTCTGAAGCATCTTATCAAACGCCGCCATCCCGGAAGAGACAAAGAGCTCTTGCTGATATTCAGTGAAGTTTACTTTGTTCTTCACCAGAAGGATGTAGTCCTGATAAACGAAGTTCACCATGCGATTGGCCAGGAATCCCGAACGCGACAACATCACGTTAAATTCTGCATAGACGGTATTCACCAAGGTCTCATAAGTCGCTGACATTTCATCAATCTGCGCCGGAGTCATTTTGGTTAAATCCTGCTTTTGCGACAGAAGTCGACCTTGCTGTTCGACTCGCTCATAGGCATCAAGAATTCTTTTAATACGAACTTGAGTATCGACGACCGCAGGCATGATAGAGGCATCGCCGTTGTACTTGGCAGACCGCTCTTTAAAATTCTCCAGATATTGATTGATCGCATTCAAGCTGTCTTTCACCGTGTAGTTGATGTCGATCATGGACTCATTTACCAGAGCTGATTTATCAACAATGTACCACTTATTGAAATACTCGATGGCCGAGATATTGGCTTCTTGAACAATTTGCTTCATGTTGTTACCAATGGTTTCTGCCAAAACCACCGGATCCTGGAACATCGGCAAAGTCGTCATATTGGCTTGCAGCCATTCATCATAAGAAAGTTTCGGGAACGTTTTTCCCAGAACCTGATCCGGAGTTGGCATCCCAATCAAATCAAACGGAATCGTGACCGGCGTTCTGCTCATGGTAAAGAAGCTTGTCTTGTTTTCGCCAAAGCGCGAAGCACCGTTCATGCTGGACTCAATTTGACCAATCAGTTTCAGCACGGCATTTTGTTTTGCCAACAATGTCGGCATGGATTTAATGGTAATAACCGCTGTATTATAATCACCCAACAAGACCTTAACGCCTTTATAGAATTCCGTAACCTCTTGCAGGATCTTGTTCTGGAATTCCGCGTCTGTCGGAAGCTTTGGATCCACACCAATTTGAATCTTCTGCAACCATTTAGTCACATTAGGGACATGAGTATTTAAAACGTAATAGCCGGCAAAAGGATTGGTAGGCGTCACTTTGTCTTCCGCTTCGGTTCGAACGCGAACATCTTCCATTCCCTTTTGGAATAGCGCCATGCCGTCACGGTTATAACAGTATGAGTCCGTCGTTACTTCCATCAAGCAAGCCATGGAAGCAGTAAACTCCTGCTGATTCAATTTCTTCAAAACCGACGCGTACTTCCCGTTTCTCATCACTCCTGTGATCTTGGAAATTGTTGTCGCCAGATTGCTGCCTGAACCACCCTCACCAGAAGAGGCAAAGGATGAAACCACTTTCACCGCCGCCGCAATATAGTTACCAAAGGCCATGGACGATGAATCCGTCAAACATTCCTCCAACTGAGGAATGCTGTCGATTACTTGATTGGTCAATTGCAAGCCCGTATTCGCCCCACGCTGCAAACGCGTGTTGAAGTCAGTCATTCCCGAAGCCATGGACGTTGCGTCCTGCTGAACCTGAGCCCCTAAAGTCGCACTTTCAATAGAACGGTTCATCATCAACTGCAGAACCTGACTTTTCATATCCGGAGAGCTCACGAGAAAATTTCTTAAAGCGCTGATTTCATTTGGAAGCTGCGCCAGACGACTTGCACGCTGAGGTGTGTCCGAGATCATTTTTACCTGATCTTCAAGACTGGCCACCGCATTTTGCACAGAGGCACCTAAGGCTTTACAGTTAGGGTCATCACGAAGCTGAAGTGTGATCCGGCGCAACTCTTGAGTGCTGGCCAGGGCTGTTTGAGTCCACACTCCTTGAGAGGCACAAGCTCCACCAAAGGAATAAGCCGATGACATACCGGACTCACCTGCGTAGCTATTTAACGTCATCAACAGAACCGATGTCGCCATCAAAATTTTGTTTTGAGCCATCTTCCACCTCACTTGCAGTGATTCAAAGCAAGAGGCAGGCCAAGGAACTGTGCGCGATAGAACTACCGGTGTAACTAAGGTAAATTCCAACTCACAAATTAGTGTCTCAGAGTGATGCTGTGGCCCTATTGGACGCCACACTCGCGCCCTCGAGAACATTAGACAGCCCAGACAATTTTCGCTTTGAAGAATCTGATTAATTTCGCCCGATTCAATAGCCAAAAACGTGCAAATCCCCTAAAGATACGGCGCTCCTTGCCAGGTTAAGGGCGAGGTCTTAGTGTGAGGTTCTACCGGAGGTATATGATGATTGAAGTTTATGGCTCACCAAGATCAAGTGCAGGACGTGTTTATCTGATGCTCGAAGAGCTTGGACTCAAATATAAAACTATGCCTATGGATATGAAAAACAAAGAGCATAAGTCACCCGAGTTCTTGGCGCTCAATCCCAACGGTAAAGTGCCTTGCCTTAAAGAAAATGATTATGTGATTTGGGAATCCATTGCGATCAATCAATATCTTGCGGAAAAATACATGCCTGAGATGCTGGGCTCCACTCCTGAGGAAAAAGGCCACGTGGCCCAGTGGAGCGTCTGGGCGATGACTGAACTTCAACCACCTCTTGTCGATATCTTAATCCAAATGATCTTTGTCACGGAAGACAAACGCAATCATTCGGTGATTGAGAAAGCCAAAGAGAAGATCCCTGGTTTGATGAACATCCTAAATCAGGCTCTTACAAATAAAGACTATTTGGTCGGTGGCAAATTCAGCGTTGCAGATATCAACATGGCTTCGGTTGTAAGCATTTTAACTCATCTCCATATGGACGTATCTCCATACAAGAATGTCCAACATTGGATGGAGAAAATGAATTCGCGCCCAGCATTCCGCAAATACAGCGAACTCTAAGCCATGAAGAAAGCGGCGCTGTTCTCAGTCATCATTGTCTGTTTGGGGTTGTTGATCTTTGTTCTTCGCCCCCAAAATTCAGAGTCCCTGAATGCGACACTGCCAACCTTGAGCTCTTCTCCCGCAACTTCCGCGCCGCCGCACTCCCTGACTCCGCCATCCCAAGGCTCTGAAGGAACTGCGGCATCGGAAAGCTCCACGGTTTCAGCAGAATTTCAGCAGTGGTTTTCCAAAGAGGCCGAAGATCTTGAAAAATCCACAGCTCAACCCGGCAATACGGAGCTGGAACTGCGAGAGCGTGTTCAGAACATGCGCCCCGAAGAAATTCAGTATTTAACTCAACAAAGCCTGAATATGTCGGGCCCAGCAAAACAACGAATTTTAGGCACCTATTTGCTAACCTTAGCACCCAATAAAACAGCAGAGGCCCTCCTCACAGTGATGGAGGCACCTTTGCAGCTTGCGGGAGATCATACCGTGCACTCTACAGATGAAACTCTTTCAGCCCAAGAGCGCTCTCTGCGTCATATGACCATTGATGCTTTGATTGAAAAAGTTCGACAGACACCTGATTTTCGAGGTGAGTTGACAGCCAGAATCGCTCAAATCAAAGAACCGTCCCTGCGTGCTTACGCACAGAAAAGACTCAAAGAATTGCATTAATGCGCCCCGCATTCACACTTTTTTAGTGCCATCCCGTCCCTCTGTACTAGACTTTTTGGTGTATTTTTAAAACGGAGGGGTTTTATGAAAATACTTTTAGTGGCCTTGGGCTTGTTCCTGGGAAGTATCGGTTCATCTGCATTTGCTGGCGATTGTGTCTCGCAAAAAGAAATGGCTGAAATCGCTTCTAATTTTTCTCAGTTCAAAAAATTGTCTGGCAAAGAATACTGCTATGACGGTTCACAAACTTCGAATCTTATCGCAACAATCATGTACATGCGCAAAACAGCATTCGCGCAGGATATGAAACCAAGCTCAGATGAATTGTTCTCTGGCCGCTTTGCTCAAAGCTGGTACAACTACTTTATCGGTCGCATTAATGATCTTAACGTTCAAAGCAGCTGTCCGAAGGGTGTCGGAGCTTACGTTTATGGCTTCGGCAACACAATGTATGTATGCCCTATGATGTTGACGGATAGTTTTTCGTCTTTAGATCGCGCTAGTGTATTTATGCATGAGGCACGTCATATTGATGGTTACCCTCATATCACTTGCTCCCGTGGAGCCAGAAAAAATCTTCAAGGTGCCTGCGACAGCAGAATTTCTGATGGCGGATCTTATGCAGTCACAGTTGAAACTTACGCTCAGCTGGCAAAATATGCGACAGATCTTCATCCAGCATTAAGAGCCTATGCGATGGCATCTGCGGTGACTTACGCAGATGAAGCTTTTGAAACTCCGACACGAGTCAACAGACAGGAAAATCTTCTGCTGATGGCAGAGTCTCGCGATCTTTATTTGATGGATATTGGCAATGCCTTCCGTATGAAATCTCAAGGTCAAACACCTGCTTTGGGTCACATTGTTCCACGAGCTCAGCACATGATTCTGTTCCCAGATGATAAGTCACAAACGGCGCGCTATCTTTTCACGAAGAATGCTGGAGAGATTTCACAAGCTGCAGGTGATGCCGTTGTTGAATACAATTCAAAATCACCAGAGGAAAGATCTCGCTTGGTGGATTTGCATATTGCCGCTCAGTGGAATGCAAAAATCTACACAGATAGAGTCACTCTTGCCTGTGACCCACGCTCACCGTCTACAAGCGACTTGAGCTTTAACGGTGCAACTCCCGTGGGAATATTGTATATCAACGGTTACACGAGAACTGCCGACATCAATTATGTGATGACTTCGACGGGAACTGTTTATGAATTTGGTTGTCAGAATGGCCGCGCGTTATTGCGCCCATCATCTGTAAAAATGGACCAAAAATATAAGCGCATCCACAAGGTCGGCAATACTATGATGGCGTTGACTCAGGATGGATACTTATACCAAATTAATGGCTCCCAAGCATCACCTGTAAAAACCGACATCGACGGTCAGATTCACGAAATCGCGCCACGCCAGTCTTACCAATTCTTGGATGGCATGAACTAATTTTCAGCAAAAAGAGCCCCATTAACCACTGGGCTCTTTTTTTCGTTGCGCCAACTTCTCGAGCCACACGAACGACATATCATCATATGAGAACACCTCTTTAAATTATTCGTAATTTGGAATTCCATGCGGACATCTGCTAAGACTTCCCGAGGCCTTTATGAATTTACTCGTCTTTTTTGTAATTCTAATTTCAAGCACATTGTCATCGGCATCATCCAAAAAGATCACCTTAATCACAATGGATATTCCACCATTTATGAGTCCCCATCTGCCAGACCAAGGAGCCGCGATCTATGGGCTTCGGCAAACATTCAAAAAAGCAGGATATGACCTTGAGGTTCGGTTCGAACCTGTTCCAAGAATTCGGAATGTTGGGCTCAGTGATAAAAAAATCAACGGCTTCTTCCCCTCCTTTACCGATGAAAATTTTAATCACAAGCTCATTCTCTCAAAACTATTTTATAAGACACCCTGGGTGATTGTTGAAAGAAAAGACAAGCCCATAATCTGGAAAGAGCCCCGTGACCTTTTGAAGTACAAAGGGGGCAATGTTGCCGGATATGTTCTAAGATCTCAGGTTGCTGCCATCTACAAAAACAATATGCAACACCTGGAATCGGCAGCAAGCGACTCCATCAATATCTTAAAGTTGATTCATAAGCGTGTGGATTTTATATTTATCGATCTTAATGTCTTTAACTTCATCACAACAACAAATCCCGAAATCAAACCCTTGGCGTATCAGCTCAAAGTGAATCCCAAGATTATAGCCCTCAATCAATATGGAATTGGATTTAAATCTGATAGTCTCAATCAAACCTTGTTAAAGGAATTCAATAAAGTCGTCGACGAAAAGGAATTCACACAATGGGTTTCAAAATATCTTGAGAATCAAACCAAAACCGCACCTGCAAAATGATCTTGCCAATCCGTGGCTTCGTGGCCCGGTTGAACAAAGTCAGGGGTAAATTTGCCTTTTTCGCAAACAACCCTAAGTTTACTTGAATGATCGACACACGTTATATATGATTCGTTTAGACTGGTTGTGAGGCCCTGATTGAATCTAAGCGAGAAGAAAAAAACAATTGAATATTTCAGCTTCTGGCATTTACAAAACAAGATCACTTTGTTTTCTTTGATTGCCATTTTACTTCTATCCGCTCTCTTTGCGATTGGCGCCGTTGTGCTTCCAACGATCAGCACAAATCAGTTTATCGCCTTTATCGTACTAACCCCAACTCTGGCATGTTTTGGGATTGCGGCCTGCCACTCCTCCAGCCTTGAATCCGCCAAAGCACAGCATGAGTATAAGAAGCTGCAATCGCGCCTGTCCGAAGCCGAACACTCCCAAATCACCTTAGATCGATTTTTCTCCATCTCCACCGACCTCATGGCCGTCGCAGGAAATGATGGTCTTTTAAAGAAAGTCAGCGCGTCACTTATTAACACTTTGGGATACAACGAGAAAGTATTGCTCAGCACCCCGTTTGTTGACTTCATTCACCCCGACGATCAAGAGTCGACATTAAAGAACATCGAAGCCTTGAATCTGGGTATACGCTCCGTCGGTTTTGAGAACCGATATCGCGCAGCCGATAAGACCTATAGAACCTTAAGCTGGAGCGCCGCCGCCGATGCCGAACTCGGTGTAAGATTCGCCTCTGCCCGCGATATTACCGAAGAACGCAATTACCAAATTCGCAATCAGCAGATATTGGATTCCGCCCCCTTTCTGCTATTGGTGACAGACTGTGATGGCACAATCACCAATTGCAATGCTGCCTTTGCCCGCTCCATCGGGACCTCACGAGATTCACTATTGGGACAGAAAGCAAAACGCCTTCAGTCAACCGAACTCAAATTCTCAAGTCTTGAAAAAGAACAGCAAGTTATAAGAACTCGGCAGCCATTGACCTTTGACGAAGTTTTATCAATTCAAGGCTTAGAGGTAAGACATCTTTCAACTATTTTCCCTATCTTCGATCAATCGGGAAACATCGTCTCTATTGGAAAGGTTTCCTTGAATACTGACTCGAGCGCCGAAAGCAAGACATAGAATCACCCGGCGGGGTCCACACTATCCCGGACAGAATATACTGAAAATCGAAACAGGTGGGAGACAGAACTAACAGATCGTAGGTTATGCAATTATGTCAACCCTGGTGGACAAGGCACAAAAGATAATTTCTCTTTCAAAATTCAGCAAATGGAACTCCTAGATCTATTTAGGCTTACTATTTTCATCATGAATATTCGTGGGTTTCCAGAAAGCAGATTCAATCAGCTCAATTACTAATAGCGCTAATATCAACAAACCAAGACTTAAAAAGTATTTCCAAACGGTAGTTGGCCTCATGGTTAGAATTCCATAATAGACTGTCCCACCAATAGCAGACACAATAATTCTAATCAGTACAAAGCATCCTAATTCTAGGGATCTTTCGTACCAACTTTTCCCGTATACGGATTCACATTCCCCCTAGTACTCCAATTATTCCTCTTAGTCCCATTTGCATGGGTACGATGATGAGCCTGCACATGAGTGCCATTCCTCTTAGTATATCCGTGAACTCGGACACTGCTTGAGCGAGGCGATGAATGATAGGACCGAGAAGATGAAGTGTGATAAGACCTGGACGAGTGAGATCCACCATGAGATCGTCCACCACCTCGCGCATAGGAAATGTCATCCAATAAGAAGATCGCGAATAGAAGCGCAAAGAAAAATGATAACTTCATACTAGGCCGACTTCATTTTGTTTTGAATTTCAGCGACGAACTTTTCCCAGGTACTTAAATTATACTTTTTGAGTTGTCGCTTCATCATCCAAGCCATTACAGCTCCAAAAGAAAGGCCTGCAAAAACGGCTGCTCCAACTTGAAGCCAAAGAGGAGCATTCATTTGTTTCCAGGATAGGAAATGCATTGCAATACCCCAGCCTACTCCATAGTTAATTCCAAGAAGTGCAGTAATTTCCCAGAAGCCCCAAAATAATAGTGGAGCTGGTTCATGACCGAACTTAACATACGTAAGTGTTGGAAACTGCGCATAGCCTCGTTGCATTTTTTTAGATTTAACGAACTCATTCCAGGCGGCCACTTTATCTTGATAAGTCATGATCCCCTCTTTTGAGATCACTCAACGGCCATATACAGGCCTAAGTTTAATCAAAATAAATTGTTCAAGGTTTATGTTACATTTCTCAATTTAGAACGAGCAACGGCAAATCATTTTCCGATAGAATACGAGCGATTCTAATTAAGAAAAAATGGAACTAAAAATGGCCAAAACAGCGAAAGCATCAAAAGCAGCAATTTATAACATAGAAGAAACGATCAAATCCCTTATGCTTATAGACTTTGTTCAAATAATGGCTTCGAAAATTGATGGAGATCGAAATCGCGCTGCAAAAACCTTGGCAAAGATAGAGCCTGAAAAATATGCGTATGACGACTCCACCAGCATTTATAAAGATCACCTTCAGCAGCACGAACCGAACTTTGCAGGAACGATGTACGTCAAATCAATTGATAGCCTCAATTACTACTTAAGCGCGATACTGACAGAAGTATTTCAATCAAATCCAATAATGTTGAAAGACAAAAGCCAAATCTCTCTTGAGACAGTATTAAGTTTTCCGGATTTAAAGAAATTACATAACCATATTGTTCACCAAAAGATTCAATCACTTTTCTATAAAAATACGAACGCTATTTTTATAGAACTAGGCGACAAATGGGGGATTAAACCTCTAGATGAGGAAAAAATAAAATATATCAGCGACTGCAATCAGATACGAAATATCATCGTTCACAATTCGGGAAAAATTAATGACCTGTTTAGAAAAAGAATATCAGCTCCGGAAAAATATAAAGACCTCGAATACATCAACTTTACTTTCAATGACGCCAAAGAAGAGCTAGAAAAACACGTCAACATTGTGAGTCAGATGGATCGCTATTTAATAAAGAAATTTCCAATTAAAACAAATCCTATACCAGTGCGAGCAATCTCAAAACGCTGGATTGATGTTCCACCTTTTAAGCTTCCGTCAGTAAGGGGAAATGGAAAGAAACCTACCACAAAACAACGAAAGTAGTTATTAACCCCCTCCGATTAAATATTTAACTAGAATTATATAGCGTCAGTCTCCCTGGTAGGTTTTCAATTCGCTTTTAGGACTTGAGAATGAATATCTGTAGAGCAGGTTCACGGATGAGCTTTTAGCACCCGTTCAGACCTTCCGGATTATTTACGATGGATAAGTTTCTTTGTCTCTCGGTGTGAATCCAGGGATTAATCAAAAGCATTCAGATTTGAGGCGAACCTGGATTGATTCCCACAGGCGTATTTAAGAATACTCGAGGATAGAAGTAGCAGGATGCTACTTCTAAGCGAAGCCCGAAGGGATGAAGGCAGGAACCATCAACACAGTCAATTCAGCGATAACGAAGAAGATGGATTCTTTTCAACAATCAGATCTAAGGGAGTCTCGATCATTTTTTTCATGCATTAGATTTACCTTTAAATCGTCGGTATAAATACAAAGCTGGAAATGAAAGCCAAAAAACGCATACTACAACAATTGCCAAAGTCGCCTGATCTCCACAAATTTCAGTCGTTCGAGGTATCCTAAAACACCCCTTCGTGAAATAGTCGTAAAGCGGAAAGCTAAGACCAATTGGAATCAAAAGCATCCATTTATCACTGAATGGTCTGTTATTTTCACTCATAAACTAATTGTAGTTAACAGCCAAAGACATGCAAGGAAAATGGTTGGCGATGGCAGCGGTAGCTGAGGAGAATGACAGTTGAACCAGCTACCGTGCTTTAGATGTCTCGGACTCCTGTCCTCAACCCTGCGGACTTGCGCGCCGGAGATAGCATCCATGCTATGCCGGTGTAGTTCGAGCGACGCGTCGGCATAGCATCGCTCTATGCAGATCACCGACACTCAACCCCATCGGCTCAGACTTTTTAACAAGAACGCTGGTTCAGTTTACGAGCAGTGCTCTACGGCACTCCCCGCGTCCGCGGTTTTACGATAGATTTGAATTTGCATTACTTAGGAGCTTGATACAGGATGAGTCAAAAGGGTTCAGCTGCATGCCTGTCAAGTTCTTTGAGAATTAAACAACAACTATGCCTTTGAATTCGTAGCATTTGAAAATTGAGACACTGAATGAAGATGGTAGCACTTTTACGGGGAATTAACGTTGGTGGGAACCGCAAGGTTCCGATGAAGGAACTGCATTCAATTGCTGTCAAAGCCGGACTTCAACAAGTCAAAACCTATATCAATAGCGGCAATCTCATATTTGAGGTCGACAAGTTAAGTGCTGCAGATACAACGGTTTTATTAGAAAAGGCGATTCAGAAGCATTTTGGTTTCGCGGTTGACGTCGTCGTCCGAACGGAAAAGCAATGGAAAACCTATGCCTCAAAGGAACCATTTACTGATGCTGCCAAAAGTCGACCGAACTTACTTATGATCGGCCTTTCTAAACTACCGCTACCTGCGAATATCGACAGTATATTGAGCGAACGTGCAGCAGCAAACGAACGTATCAAAATCATCAATGATGCCATTTGGATAGATTTTGCAGATGGCGTTGCAAGATCAAAACTGACACCAACATGGATCAACAAGGCCGCTGGATCCCCTGTTACAATGAGAAACTGGAAAACTGTCATGAAGCTCAATGAGATGCTTGCCACTGAATAATAACTCCAGCCCTCACACACATCGAGGGGATCGTTAAATATTTAACTTAGAAAAATGGTTAGTAAGCTTTGCCTAAATGCCTAGAGTTAAAGCTTACGTGGTGCGAATGAACGGATCAGCCTGCGGCACCCGATCACACCTTTAGGATTGTTTACGATGGATCATTAATTTTCTGCTGAATGAGCATTTTCAATAAGCGCGCATGCTTCTGTTCTCCCGATCCAGGAATCTTCAAGAAGACTTCTTTTTCACGGTCACCCGCACTCGCTAAATCAAGCTCTAACCTACTGCTTAGAGGAAATCTATATCCATCCTTAAAAACAATAACTAGATGCAGCCCCTGCGATCTCTTCTCGAGCGCTTGAATATCGCAATAAGAGCACCTTCTCTCTTCAATACCCTGAGATTTTTTAATACTGAGTTCGATGGAATCATCGGTGAGTTTCACCGTTTGAATGTCACCAACTACTCTATATAGCTCAATCAATGCCAACACCAAAATGATCAGCAAAAAGATGATTTGCGGTTTATCTGTTGCTGACGCTGCCACCCAAAAGAAACTACCCAACAAACCACCAAAGAACATTATGCTTAAGACGCAAATCCAAAGCATAAATCGTCTCTTTTTATGTGTGCTAAAGAAATACTTCATTGGGTGACCTCAAAACTCTGAATTAGATTCCAAAGTTGCGACCAACCCCTGACGGCAATCACGGATCGAGTCACTTTACTGAACCACTCTTGCTACACCAGACAAAGCAACAATCAATGCACAAATACCCGCGAGACTGATCATACAGTTGTGTGACTTAAATTCCGACTTTCGAAAATCACGCTTTACGGTTAAGTACACCCAAATTGACAGAGCCCATTTTGAATACAGAATATTCTCTTGAAAGACTAAATATATTTTTTAATTTTCAGTTTTCTATATATCAAAAATGCGCATCCAACCAAAAATGCCGCCCCAGCCAAAATCCATATAAGGTATGAATCTCGATTACGGGTAGCCACAGAAAGACCTTCCAACTCTTTTTGGTTGTCTTTTTCTAGCAATTCTTTCTTTTGATTTGCTCTATCAAAATATTTTTTTCCATTTTTCAAATCATTCTTAATGAAAAATATCTTTGCCAAAGTGAGATCAACATAAACTGGGTACTTCGGATACTTCTCCACCAACGCCAAAAGAACCCGCTCGGCCTCGTCGTTCATTTTTTTATTAACCAACAACGACGCATAGAAAATCGCGACGTCCATGTCATATTTGCATAGACCATAAGCTGCTTGGATTGCAGAAATATCGATCTCATTACGGTTAACCCTAGACAGCAAAAAGTCTTTATCTGCTTGTAACAAATAATGAGCAGCTGATTTTTCAGGTAATTGATCAATGTAGGGAAAAAATTGTTTAAGAACAAGCTCAGGATGTTTATCCCTTAAACCTAGTAAGAAAATTTGATGCAAGAGTGAAGCATCTAAATAAGGAAGATCGTAAAAAGCCTGTATTACTTTGTCAAATGATTGAGTCGGAGAAATATTGTACTCCAGCTTAGCCACATGATATTTTCGGTAGGCCTCTATTATTGAATTTGAAGAGTGAAAACTCAACAATTCCATCATCCGCAAATGGTCTATTGAATTTGACCTCATCAAAGCACTCGCAAAAATCAACCGATCAATATCTGACAATTCCTTTACAATGACTTTACCCACACTACCTTTTTCAAGTGTGCTGGCCAATTCGCTTGGCGCCGATAACAAAGTTAATTTTGTAAGGACATAAAGATTGTCTTCAGATGATACCTTTTTGCCCTCCCGGACAAGAGACTCAAAATCTCCGCTGCAGACAAAGTCGCTCAATTTTAAGGTTTGAACAAAGCCAGGTGAATTCGCATTTTCAGCTTGGCTTACAAGGCAAATGCATACTGCAATAAAGAAACTTAGAACAGCTACTTTTCTCACTTACGCCTCATTTAGTTTGCTGGACATTGATTGGGAAGCTCTGGTTCTGGCATTTCCGAACATCCTAAAGCGCCTGGGTGTATTAAGCAATAAGCACTTGGTGCTACCGGCGACACTGGAGTACCAAACGGCGGGGAAGAATCATTTCCATAAGGAGATTTACATTTATCAGGATGTTGCGCACAATACTTTGAAGGCGAACAAATGTCTGGATGAAGATCACACCAATCCGATGGATCGACTGGCCCTTGATCTGGAGGAACAGGATTAAATCCCGGAGCCTGCAGTCCCATTGGATCAATTTTATTTATCGGATCATTTAAGACATACCCATACAAGTTCGTGTCTCCCCCATTAAACCGGAGTGGATCTGTTGTCGTCCATTTACCAGCCACTGGAGAATAGTCTCTCGCACCAAAACGCACCAATCCCGTATCCGCATCATAAAGACCTCCTGCAAAACCAAAAGGAATTATGTTACTGACTTTTCCGTCTTGAGAAACACCAAATTCATCGCAATTGAAACTTTCAACTACCTGACCGTTTGAACTATCCACGATCATCTTTGGCGTCCCAACTTGGTCAGAGATGATGCGGTATTGTCTGCCATTGTAGTTTACATAATCAGGAACGTTGAACTTAGATGCATAAACGAACGATTTAACGATCCTCCCTGAGCCGTCCATCTCAGCCGCAATTTGATATTGTGATTGATAGATGAAAGCTTGAACGACTTTCCCGTTAATCTTTTTCCCAATGCGGCGATTCTGTCCGTCGATTACGTACTCAATCAGTCTTCCATCTGGCAGAACGACCTTACGGAGATTTCCGAAAACGTCGTATGTATATGAAGTCATCTTCGTCTCTTTTGTCTCCGGATTCACATCCGTACGAGTCTGAAGATCACCATTGTCATTATACTCAAACTTTGAGTCCCCATATGACAACAAGCGATCCTGCTCGTCATAAATACCTGTATATGACTTAGAACCACTCTTAAACCCAACTCGGTTGCCATTGGCATCGTAGGTATAAGTTCTCAACTCTGTTCCCCTAGCGACCTTTGTGAGCCTTCCCTGATCGTCGTATTCATATGTTGAAACGACTTTGCTGACACCCGTAACGTCTTGTGAAGCTGTGATACGGCCCACTTTATCGCGGTTATAGCTCATTCCGAAAAGTGGCTTCTTATCAAAGAAAAACCCCGACGAGATTAATTCACCATAGTTGTTGAATCCGACTCCTTCAGTAACTTTCCCCATCGCCGTTGCAGACACCGCTCCAACATTATTGCGAGTCATTGTCAAAGTCCCCACACCAGTAAGAAGACCATCTAGGTCATAACTCAATCCTACTTGTACAGATTTTCCGTCAACCCCAGCAGCTCGAATTGTCGCAAGTGTTCCATCGACATTATAAGAGTAGCTAATAGTCCCACTTACTGAACCTGCAGTACTCACCACCAAGGGCAAGTTGCCTGTATATTGATAAGATAGTTGAACATTATCAGGGGAAGTAATTTTCAGAGGCAAATCGCTCTTTTCAGCGTAAACATACTGAAAACTGCCAGCTGGCGAAGAAACCTTATTAAGAGCCCCAGATTTTGCATCATACTCGAAAGATACAACAACACCGTCCGGACGTGTTATTTGAGAAAGTTGTTTTGCCAAATTATACGAGTAAACCGTAGAACCAGAAATTCTAGACCCTATAGCTGGAGGCAAATAGCTCCCCATTAACTCAAATACATTGTATCCAAAAGAGTGAGCTTGTTTATTGGGAGGAGTAATACTTGAAACATTTCCATTTGAATCGTAACTGAATAAGACTGAAGCACCATCCGCCAAATGAGTTTCAATAATGCGACCCGATTTATCGTACTGGTACGCTGTTGCTCTACCTAAGGAATCAACACTAGATTTTAAATTTCCAGACTCATCGTAAAATAGGTTATGAGCACGATCTCCCCTAACAACCGAGCTTATTCTTCCTCGCGAATCGTAAGTCATTGTTGTGGGAACCAAGTTTCCTATTTGAACAGAGCCGACAAGACCGCCATTATTCAAAGCTTGGTATACAATTCGATTGAGTGGAGACTTCACAGTAATCAGACGTTTTGCACTATCGTAAATCGACGTAAAGACTCGCTTGGGGTCATTTTGCAGCATCACAACTGTCGAAAGAGACTTTAGACTTAATGGATCTCTGGCATCAAGTAACTCAGCTGACTTACTAACTGTCTTGATAATGTTAATATTTGAATTTGCAAATTTCAGATTTGATTGAGATTCATAAGGGGCATGAAATGAAAAACGTGGATCGCCCATCAATTTTGACTGATAAACTGATCCATAAATATCAACATAGCCATCAGAATCTTGATCTCTTGTTGAAATCTTAGAGTATCCTCCATGTGATTCAATTATAGTACGCTCAAATCCACCTTGAACAGAAGATGTCTGATATGTTGTCTTTTGATTGAGCGCATTTGAAGCAACAACGACTTGAGTTTGGGTCTCCTGGTTGAAACTTCTAGCAAGTTCAATATAACTTCCTCCAGCTCCCTCATCTCTAAGCATGAATCCGTCACTATCGTAAGTTACCTTAGTAGCTTGACCTCCTGGTTTTTGAAATGAAATCAAAAGTCCCTTTGAGTCTGTTACCAAGTTATAGCTTTCATTATTTGGATTTGTAACATGAGAAAGGAAACCGTTGTCGTTAATAATCAAGGTTGAAATCAAACCATATGGAGAAGTAACAACAACTACTCCCTTAGAATATTGAATCCCCGTCAAATTTCCAAACTGATCAGTAACACTAACCAGACGCTTTAGCTGATCGTATCCGAAAGACCATCTAGTGACCCCGGAAAGCGCATCAACAGTCCGCAAATGAAGCCCATCACTATTAAATAAATAGATTTCGCCAGCATTAGAGCTCGCTAAAGAGAAACCATTCGCTGTCTTACTGACGCCCGAAAGCTTACGAATAGAATTCGCCCCCTCATAGACAATGTTGTTTTTACTATCAAAAGAATGAACTAGAGAAGGTGTCCACCCACCGAACCCAATCAACTTCGTATTTACCTTGGAATCTTCTCTAAATCGATCACTCGAATAGTTCAATGTGAATGGTACTCCAACTAGAGGAATTGTTTCAGCCAAGGAAAGATTGTCTACGTTAACAATAGAGTTACCCGGAATATTGGGATTTCCGACTCCTTTATTACATTTCCCCGGAAGCTGAGTATTTGTTGGCGGAAGCTTTGTAGAAGGAGGCGTCGAAGGCTGCTGATGTTCACTTGAGGCGCTCACAATAAGAGGTGTGGACATAATAATCTTTAATGGGATTGTCATATCAGCAACACTCAAATTTAGAACCAAATCGGTGGCGATTGTGTAGGTACCTTCTTTTAACCCACTCCAACTATAGATAATCACACAGTCTGGAATCTTAGCGCCAGGAGCCGGACTTGAACCATTACTGCATCCAGAGGTATCTGCCTTCACTCCCTGCGGCAAATTAACACTTACATAGCCGATTGAAACAGGCCCCACATCCGGAAACGCTGACGTATCAATATTATGAAGGATATCAAATCTTTTAGTGCCGGAAACTCCCGCCTCAGCGTTTATTGGCGCCGTGGGTGCATTCACCGGAGGAACAGACATTTGTGCGAATGCGAACGACGAAAAAAACGCAATTACTAGCGACAAACTAAATTGTTTCATTAAAACGTCCCGTATAAACTAAAAGTTATTTTTGGAGGTTGTAGCGAACTCCCCCAGAATCCGGGAGCGACCTTTGCCCATTAGTAAAGATTTCCTGTTTATTACAGGCCGAACATGTTCAATCCTAGAAGCCCGGCAGGTCTGAAAAATGATAAGACAAAGCCCCCATTTGCGACTGCACTGCCTTTAGCCAAACAAGAAACATTTTCAAGAAACCGCCGAAGCTATTTACCTCCGGCCCCCAAGAAACTACCTTTGCGAGCCTTAGGAGATAAACATGCGGCACTTTCTTTTTTTGGCGATTCTTGCACTTAGCAGTCAGTCTCATGCTTTGATGAATATCGACCAATGTGTCGACTCCAACCAATACAACGTTATCTACCAATCTAACTTTCAAATCATGCAAGCTGGCGAAGGCAGAATCATCAATGGCGCCCCAGTCATATTAGTGAACCCACAATTGATGCAAAACAACTCTCCCGGAGTGAATCAATTTATCTTGGCCCACGAATGCGCGCACCATCGCCTGGGACATATCGTGTCTTTGACTTTCAATAACTACTATCCACCCACTTTTGAATTCGATGCGGACTGCCTGGCGATCAAAGAAATGCGCAATCAGAACCTATTGAACCAGCAGATCGTTTCTCAAATTTATCAAATGATTGGAGGCTTGATGGAAGACGCCAGTCATCCAGCAGGCCCGCGCCGGGTTCAATACATTCAACAGTGCCTCAATCAGCCGTAACTTAGCGAGGGCAATTCACGCCAACACCATCAGGTGGTAGCGATGTTGCTCTACAATACTCACCCCTGTATTTCCCCAAAATCCATCACTCCTGCCTTCCCATATATTCCCCCTTCGAACAACATAGGCTTCTAACTACAACAATAAGGAGAGCCCTATGTATGCCGCTATACGTAGATATAAGTTTGACAAGAAAAACGCCCAAGAACTCGACAAAAAAATTCACGACATTTTTGTACCGCTCATAGAAAAGGCCCCTGGCTTTATCTCATATTATTGGTTGGATACCGGACACGGAGAAGGTGCTTCCGTGAGCGTATTTGTGGATAAAGCAGGCGCCGATGAGTCCACTCGCATTGCCGCTGACTTTGTGAAAAACAATCTTGGCAGCCTCAAGCTCAGCACTCCCGAAATCACGGAGGGAAAGATTGAAGCGCACAGTGAAAGCGCACCAGCTATGCTAAAAGGAAAAGACAAAGCTGCCAGCACTCGCCCATCCGCTCATTGAAGAATTCAAGGGCCCAGCCAGTTTTTCATAGCAGGATATGACACCCAAAATGCCCTGACGTCTTTCAGGGCATTTTCATTTTTAAACTCCCCTGCCGAAAGCTGGTACAAAGGTCGGTTTATAGCGGATCTTTTAAGACCCGTCGACATCCTCCGGTTTGCCCCTTATCCTTAAAGGAACATGATTTCAATGTGTAGCGATATTGGAGCACAACAAACCTATGTCAAAACAAGCTGCAACTTCCAAAGCCTCAAAGAAGAATCAAACAACAATTCCCGCCCGTGTTCGCAGAGCCCTGAGGGTCGCCAAGGGCGATACTCTTCTTTGGACCATCAATGGCGATGAAGTCTCCATTCGCAAAATTAGCAAATTGGATATCGACTGGACAAAGACATCTGAGATGTCTCTTCTTGAGTGGAACCCCCAAGAAGAAAGTAAAGACGAAGAAGCCGGTCTTTAGTTTCCATGAGATCAGTCATCGCACTTATTCTTGTAGGCGTCCTTGGAATGGCAGTTTGGAGCTTCAAAGGAACCAAACCGCGCCATGATTCCTCATTCATCGATAGCGACAAATACGTTGCTATCACCTACCCCCACAATCCTGACTGCCAAGACAGATATGGATTATATCCTGACTCTACTGTTGCGAGTGATTTTGATGGCGACGGCAAACTCGATCGTGCTCGAATCGCCAAGAAAGACTCAGATCACGATGTTCTGGTAGTTTGGCTCTCTTCCAAGGGCTACAAACCGTTAGAGCTTGATCATATCTCTACTCCCGGAAGCAAAATCATCTCTTTGGCAAAGGCGAATGAGACTGTCGAAAACGCCTGCGCCAAGGGATACTTCGATTGCACTGAAGATGCCCCAAAGAAAGTAACACTGAAGCATGATGGATTCTGGTACACGAAATGCGGATCCGTGGCATCTGTATACTATTGGAATACTGCTAAGTCTCAACTAGATCGCCTCTGGGTAGATCACACGTCGGCAAGAAATAAAAAAGAAGGGTCTGAAAACTAAAAAACCCGCGTTGAGCGGGTTTTAAGTTGGAGGTGACGAGCGGATTTGAACCGCTGTAGCAGCTTTTGCAGAGCTGAGCCTAGCCACTCGGCCACATCACCCCAGAGTGAAGGTCTAAATTAAGGGCAAGGGGCCTTTAAGTCAATATTTAACAGACTTCCCTTAGCATCCCAGCCTTTTCAGCGCCTCAAAGGGATGATAGCTGAGCTTTAAAGCGCTCTCTATATGTTGAGGCTGAAGCTTTTCAGAGCCATCTAAGTCCGCAATGCTTCTTGCGACACGAAGCGTTGCGAGTTCACGGCGCCTTGATGACAGCTCTTGGGGAAAGAGTTCGCGCATGTAGAAACTTGGCAAATCTGTCGTCAATTCCTCAAAACGCCAGAAACCAGCGACCTTTTTGAAGCGCAGATCTTTTTCCGCCAACTGTTTGCGAAAGTTTCTCGCGTCCTCAATCCTTTGCAGAATTTCACTTCCCTTCATTTTCTTTCCCCCTTCCTTCTTATGCGTAAAGAAAGTCATCTGGAACCGATCCACCAGGGGCCCGGAAAGGCGCTCTGAATAGGACTGACACTTCTTCAGGGAGCGCCCACAGACAATGCGGGCACCGGGCACCCAATCTCCGCAGGGGCACAGATTCGTGGTCGCGATCACCAAAGTTTCCGCGGGATACTCTTCCATGAATCGGCCTCGGCGAATGCGGATACAGGATTCCTCCATCGGCTCACGCAAAGATTCCTGCGCGCGAGGATGGAATTCCAAAAGTTCATCTAAAATCAAAACACCTTTATGGGCACGAGTGACCTCCCCTTTAAAAGGGGGAACACCCCCACCAATCAACCCCAGGGGGGAGGTCGAATGATGAGGGTGCACCACGGGACGCCAGCGAAGTTGTGCCTCTTTGCTGTCCCGGTTATTACGAGCAATCACATGCATTTCATCTTGAGTGGGTGCACGCAAAAGTGAGGACAGAGTTTTCGCAATAGTGCTCTTACCTGACCCCGCAGGTCCTGCCAGCAACAGTGAGTGCTCCCCAAGAGCGGTCAAACTTAGAAGTTCCGCCTGCCGTTCCGGAAAATCCAAGCTCAACCCCGTCTGAGGTCTTTCGACTTCATACTCTCTTGGTAAAGCTGAAATATAAGTGGGCTCTTGAATATCTTGTAAGGTGTGCATGACTGCACGAGCAAACACGGCGGGACCGCCCCGGCTTTGCCCAGTCCAAATCATGGTTTCTTCTTCCGGATCAAAATCTGCGGTGAGATCTTCGGGTTCAAAGACTTCTCCGAGTAATCCCAACTCCCCATAGATGCACACAGACTCTACAGAAGGTTTTTCAACTTGTGCTGATTCCCACAAAATCCCCATGGCCACAGCCAACTCCAAACCGCGAGAACTTTTCTTGAGATGATTCGGGCGCAAATTCACCAGGACTTGTTGAGCTTTGGGAAACTCAAAACCTTGCGAGCGAATTGCACTTTTAATTCTGTGAATACTTTCTTTAATGCCTTGATCTGGAAGGCCTAGGAATTGAATTTGTGGCAGGCCCGCAGTGAAATTGATTTCAACTTCCACGGGGACCAAACGATCTTGTTCACGAATGAGGGATTGAATTTTCATGCTCTGACCATAGAGCAATAAAAAGCCCGCCTTGCCGCGGGCTTAATTTGAAAAGCAGGAGCTTACTCTTTCGAACACCGGATATCTTAACGAAACCAATACTCTAAAGAATTTTACTCAAGAAAGACTTCGTTCTGTCTGTTTTGGGATGATCAAATATTTGTGATGGAGATCCTACCTCAACGATCTGCCCTTGATCCATAAAGAACACCCGATCGCTCACCTGTCGGGCAAAACCCATCTCATGCGTCACCACCACCATGGTGCGCCCACTATGAGCCAGGGACTTGATCACTTCCAACACTTCGCCGACCATTTCTGGATCCAAGGCCGATGTTGGTTCATCAAAAAGAATCACGTGGGGATCCATCGCCAAAGCTCTGGCAATTGCCACTCTTTGTTGTTGCCCCCCGGAAAGTTCATTGGGATAGGAACCGGCTTTATCTTCAAGACCTACGCGCTTCAACAGCTCTTTGGCTTTCACCTCAACCTCTGCCTTACTTTGACCTTTCACGATTTCAGGAGCAAGGCAGATGTTTTCGAGCGCCGTCATATGAGGAAATAAATTGAATCTTTGAAAGACCATGCCCACATGCGAGCGAAGCTCGTTCAGATTCGCCTTCGGATCGTGAACTTGAAAGGTATCCACCTCAATCACACCTTCTTGCGCTTTTTCAAGCGCGTTGAGACAACGCAAGAAAGTACTTTTCCCAGATCCCGAAGGACCAATGATGCAAATCACCTCATTGTCTTTGATCTCACAAGAGACATCTTTCAAAACTTGCTTCTTGCCAAAGTACTTATTGAGTTTTTCTACGCGAATCATATTGTTTTGTACTTTCTCTCAAGGACGCTGACTCCGTAGGAAAGAATCATCGTGATCACAAGGTACAAGAACGAAATGAACAAATAAGGCTCCCAGTATCTGGCGTAAGCTCCTGCGGCTGTTCTGGCTGCATAAGCGAGCTCTGCAAGACCGATCGCCGAAACCAATGAGGAATCTTTCAACAAGGTGATCGCTTCATTCCCCAAGGGCGGCAGCATTCTGCGCACAGCCTGAGGAATAATAATAGTTTTCATCATGTGATAGTAGCTAAGTCCCAAAGACCTCGCGGCTTCGAACTGCCCATTGTCTATGGACTGAATTCCCGCGCGGAAGATCTCCGCAATATAGGCTGCGGAATTGAGAGTCAAAGCCAAGGCCCCTGAAATGAAAGCCCCATATTCCTGCTTCAAAAAAATTGCCAGATCCCCTCGAATCAAAATCCCCTGATCGGGATGAATCAATAAAGGCACCAAGGCGAAGTGGATCAAAAGAATCTGAACAAATAACGGCGTCCCACGAAAGAAAGTGACATAAAGCTGCGAAGGCCAACGAATCAAACAGCGAACCGGCCACTTCCAAAATCCATGTTCTACAAAAGCAATTTTACCCAAGCCAAGCAGCAACCCCAGAATGGTGCCCCCCGTGACTCCGATCAATGTCAGCTCCAAAGTAGATACCAAACCCTGCATAAAGAGCGGCCAGTATTCGACGATGATATCCGTGCGGAACCAACTGAACATGTTCTACTTCTTTCCTTCGAAATACCCGTTGTAGATGCGCTGGTAAGTGCCATCGGCTTTGATCGCTTCAAGACCCTTATTTATTTTTCCAAGAAGTTCGACATTGCCTTTCTTTACGGCAATTCCGTAATTCTCCTTTGAGAAACTCTTGTCGGAAACAATTTTGAAAGAGACTTTGTTGTTGGCAATGAAGTTATTGATCACGCCATTGTCTGCAACCACCGCATCAACTCCGCCGTTTTCAAGCTCTTTGATCGCCAGAGGAGTGCCTTCAAATCTTTTGATATTGGCATTGGTTTTTCCTAAAAGAGCGCTAACCACATCGTCTCCGGTGGTCCCTGTTTGGACCCCGACCTTCAAGCCCTTTAGGTCTTCCATTTTCTGAACTTTGGATTTCATTGGCACAACTATAAGCTGAACAGCTTCAAAATAAGGACTGGAGAAATCCATCTGCTGTTTGCGGGCTTCATTAATTGTGATTGCAGAGATCAAAATATCACGATCCCCGTTAACAAGCTGAGTGAACAGCCCCTCCCACGGAGTATTGATAAACTTGATAGGGATGCCTTCCTTGGCGGCGATGGCAGTCAAGATTTCAATATCGAAACCTTTTAACTCTTTGTTTGGCCCTTCGCTTTCAAAGGGCGCATAAGCGGCGTCCGTTCCCACCAACATGGTACGTGGTTGCGACGTGTCTTTCTTCGAGGTGCACGCCGCAGTGAAGAACATGAGCAACGTCAAAAGACCATAGAAAAGACAATAGATCCCAGATTTCATGAGAACTCCTCTATCCGTATGCTATTAGGGCCGTAAGCTATGAGGACCGCAAACTATAAGACTTTTATTTCAAAAACTATTTATCAACTTCCTGCAACTGCGATAACGGATGATGCTCTTCAATTGTGCGAGTCATCGTATTCGTTGTTACATTCGTATAGATCTGTGTGGTTTGGATACTAGCATGTCCCAGCAACATCTGGATCGAACGAAGATCCGCACCGCTTTCCAGCAAAGCCGTCGCACAACCATGGCGGAATCTATGTGGATTCACAGGTTCTGCAAAGCCCGCTCGCAATGACCAAGCCGCCAACCATCTCCACACGTCAACACGTGAAGGGCGATGTCCGCGATCATTGATCAAGATTGACGGAGAATTCTCTTTCATCAAAGCTGGGCGCGAGTCACGAAGATACTTTGTCAATTCTTCTGCCAGTTTTTCAGTCAAAGGAACCAAACGCTCTTTGCTTCCCTTCCCTAAAACTTTGATCCAACGATCCGTGGCATTAAAGTCAGCGACATTCAAAGAAATCAACTCAGACACACGACAACCCAAACCATACAAGAAGAGCAAGGTCAGTTGATTGCGCGCTGTCTTCACTGGATCATTGGTTTCTGCTGCATCAAAAAGTTGCTGGAACTCTTGAGGAGTCAGAACTTTAGGAAGGCCTACCTTCACCTTCGGCGGCTTTAATTCGCGAAGCTCAGGACAAGTTTGCCCACGAGTTTCACAGTACTTAAAATAAGTGCGCAGGGAGGAAACAACACGTGCTTGTGAACGAGTTGAAAGTTTATGCTTTTTCATAAACTCGTAAAAGCCCGGCACGGATTTGTTGGTTTTTGAGTACTCGATATAGAGTTCCAAATCACGACGATATGCCATCACCGTGTTTTGAGAACGCCCTCGTACATTCTGAAGCTCATCAAAGAAGTCGATCCAAAGAGGTAATTCCATACACTCATTAGACCTAGACTTTCCTCTAAGCGCAAGAATTATTATGTCACTATTTTCAAAAGAAAAAACCCCGAAGTGACTCGGGGTTTGGTGGTTCCAAACTGTTAAGTAAAGACTTAGTTCAAAACAGCAGAGAAAGCATTTGTACAAACTTGTCCGTTCACGCTTTTAATCATCAAAGTTCCGAACAAACGAGTCGCTTGTGTGGCAACATCTTTATAAAGAACACCTTCAGACAATTCCAAAACGATATTGCCGGTCGTTGAAACCAATCTTGGAACTCGCAATGTGCCCAACGACATTTGACCAACATCCGCTGTTTGAATCCCATAAGTTCCCGCTGGGATCACACATTGCCCCGTTGCCGGGTCTGCGACAGTTTGCGAAAGAATGAAGTTTCCTTGAATCGCAACCGGCCCACTGTACAAGTTATAACTCGAACTTGTGCCCGGAACAAAGTTCGCACCATTCACGATCAACTGCATGCCTTGAAGACTTGCAATGCCTGATGGGTTTTTTGCATTAAAAATGTCGATAGAAAGGGGATTCGCCATGGAAGTTACGCAACTTGAACATCCGGTGATTCCCAATTGAGGTCCCACCACGCCACCGCCATTGCCATCGCCACCATTATTTCCGCAAGCGGCCACCGAAGTGACCAGGGCCAAAGCTGCGACTGCATGGGTGAAAAGTCTTGCAGAAAAACTTAAAGTCTTTTTGTTAAGGTTTTCCATAATTCTCTCCTCTTTTTCCTTCTTATTAATTCTAGCTATTTATTTTAAAATCTATCTCAAACTTACTGTGCGAACGCTTGTGACTTGCTCAATCCAGTGAAAGTTCCAAGTTTTCTGTAACCACCATCAGAAGGGATCAAAGAAGACTTGTTAATGATTGCAGAGTCACGGCAGTTATATGGTCCGTTGTAGATGAACCAGCACTTTCTATATGGTGATTGAGTTGCATAAGACTGTGCGAAGTTCTTGTAGTAAACTGAACCAGACACAACCGAACCACCTTGAGCATCACCTTGGTTGATCATGCTGTCGACAACAACCACGATGGCACCTTGAGAATCCTGGAACATGCCAGAGAACACCGCTTTACCGCCAGATGCATACCAGTAGTTAAACTGAGACTCTTCAGTTCCATTATCTTTCAAACCAGACATAGATACGTTTGTTCCTGTGCCCGCCGTGAAAGTTCCTGCGTATTGGTAACCAGTGTCGGTATAAGACAACTTAACCGTTCCACCGTAACGGCTGGATGCTGTTTTTTGCAATTCCACTGTGATTTTAAAGTTCGATGGGTTGTTCAATGGATGAGATGCTACGTAAGAGTTGAACTCAGCCAATGAAACCGGAACAAATGTCGCCGTGTTCGTGTATGAACCCGATGAAGTTGTTGTAGAGTCTGGAGCACCAGGGATTTCTCCGCCTGGAAGAATAGTCCCATCACTCACTACATTAGTTGAGTTTGCTTGTAGTTGATTCTTTCCGCAGCCGACTCCCATAAGTGAGAACCCAGCAAGAAGGATCAAAAGCTTAGTGTTGAGATTTTTCATAACAGCCTCTCTCTTTTAAGGGGTGTGCCTTTAGTGGCCACCTCTCATAGGGATGCTATTGCGATGCTTGTGCCAACCCTCCACAACCCACTTAAGATATTGATACCATTGGTAAAAAATGCACTTTCTCAGCCTGAAACAAAAGGCTGTTCATCGTCTAATCCTTGGGGATGGAGCGCAAAAAGGGCACCCACCAGACCAAAACCCTGTCTAATACTTCGTCAAAAAAAGAAAAATTCAAGAATTTCTAGGATTTTACCGAAATGGGAATTGTATCAAATTTTAGCCATTTCACTTAAAGGAACGACATATGACAGTCACAGCAACAAATGCCTTGATCTTGGGAGCAGTTTTTATGTTTGCGGCCCGAGTCTTTATGGGATTCTAAAAAATAGAATCACACTCTGGAACTAAAAAAGGGACTTTCACAGTCCCTTTTTTTATTTTACCTACCTCAAGTCCAAAGAATTTTAACTAAAATAGACTTCTCTACTCCGACGAAGTCGGAGTGCCAACTAGAAGCGACCATGCAGATACACCATTCCTTGCACTTTCTTTTCTGTTCCCCCCATCACTGGAGTCACAGGTCCGATAACCGCAAATGGCTGTATCTGATTTCCTTTGGTGTAATTCACATTGAAACCCACATCGACCAACTTATTCAGCTGCTTGTTCCAATCAATCCCCACTGAAGTAGTTGGAACGGTGTCATAAAAAGGATCTTTGCTTTTGTTCTGAACAACCTTAGCCAGATCTGCACTGAGCGTAAAGGTTCCCAGTTGTTCCGTTGGAATGACCGCTTTAATCGAATTCTTCAAGGCCACTGCTGAACTGACATTCACACCTTCCAGGAAATAAACATCAGAACCCACAACCAAGTAGGCTTCTTTCTTATCAGGCTTACTGGTATCGTACATAACACCCACCCGATCATAGGCAGTCGTCGGCTTCGACTTTTGATGCTGCTCAATCATTGGAATAAAGGCCCAAGTGCGATCAGCGGAAGCTTTCAGATTCAAATCTTTCCATTCCTGCTCGGCCCCCACTTTAAACTCTGTTCGAGTTCCTGCGGTGGTCGTCTTGGTTTGCTCACTGCCTTTAGGCTTCAAATCTAGATTGATCGAATTGATTTCAATCTTCCCCGTCGTATCATTAATACGAGCGGAGCCTTTCATGTTAGCGCCAAAGAACAACGTATTGCGCTCCCCCTGTTTATAGGTGTCAGTAATGGCATCAAAGCCCGGAGCTGAAATTCTCATCGCGCCACCGTAGGCCTCGGTTGTGACTTTCACTTCATCAACCATACGATCTTTGAATTCTCGAGAATATTCACCTCGAGTTGACAATCCGGCAACATCCACTTGATAGTTACCCTCGTTCGTATTGATCCGGCTGCTCATTAAGAAGCCTTTGATATTTTCGTTGCCCAATTGCACTGCAAAAGTCTGCTCATTTTGACCTGCTTTGATCGTCATGACCGAAGAGTCTTTTTTAATTGTTGCCGCATTCTTAATCTGTTCTTGCACCCATTGCGCCGTCGCTGGAACATACTCATGGGTTTTCCCCGGACGTGATTCAACGTATGATTGCCCCGTGATCACTCCTAAAATTTTTGTCGAGACATCGACAGCAGATTGCAGAGTTTTTTGGCGAGTGTTGTAAATTTGCGAATAGTTCTGCACGTAGTACTCACCGGTTTTGGGATCGCGGAAATGCATGATCGCGTGGCCACCAGCATTGTCTTTGGTCAGATCCTGCTGCCATTGTCCGGTATGACGTCCCACTGCTTCGAAGCCCAGGCTTTTTGCCACATCTCCCAGTAGCTGATGAATATCGCCACAAATCCCACCTTCTTTTTTTGCCTTCACAGCATTAAGGTAGACAGAGTTGATATCTCGATTTTCTTTTCCGGTCGCGCTGTATCCACTTGAGAGGCGACTACCCACCATACTCAAAAGTAATAATTTTTCTTCGTGACCTAAGCTCGCACCGCTTTTATTGACGTCTTGCAACGCTTCTTTCAAACTCTTGTGATTTAGGAAACTCGTAAAAATCGAATTTACGTTTTTCATTTTATAAATATTAATATTGAGATCGCTGGGATTTTTGAAAATGACATCCAGCTCTTTACCTACGGGCTTTGTATCTACAAAGAAGGCGGCATCAATCCAATGCATTTCTGATTGTTGGTCTGATTTTTTCTCTGACGGTTTGACGGCCTCTTGAATGGCAATGGCGGACTTTGAAAGAACCTTTCCATCAGTCGCTGCGCAGTCCAAGCAGGGAGCATCCGCTTCCGTCGCTTGAACTTGAAGTGATGCAGTTGATAATAAAACAATGATGCCGACAAGTACTGTAGTTTTCATGTTTTTCATATGAAAACTTATCGGCTTTATTTAACTAAACTAAATTTACTTAAGTCTAGCGAGCGGATAGTAATGTTTTAGAATCTCTTGAAATTTTGCTCCGCGCTGCCCGAGAACACGGCTTCCCCACTGACAAAGCCCAACACCGTGACCAAAGCCACGTCCTGAAAAGACCACTTGATCCCCTTCTTCCTTGATATCAAAAGAAGTGCTGCGCAAATCTTGATAGCCCATGGCTTGGCGAAAATCATTGGCAGAGATCATCTTGCGAGTTCCATCTGTCATAGCCACTTGCACTGATTGAACTCGCGAATCCCCTTTTGCTTTTACCAACGCCAACGAAGTGAAGTCGACAAGGTGAAGACGCTTTTTCAAATCTTCTTTGGTCATTTTCAAATTCCATTGAGCGTGGGGCCCCGTCGGACAAGAGCTGTCGACGGCAACACCGGCATCCACGCCCCCCTTCCAAACATTTTTTGCGGTGGTGGTTTTACCGCCGCAGTCAGCATGATAGAAGGCTTTGAGTACTTTCTCGTTCGGCCCATAAAGACGAATACCTTGCGTATCCGCCACGGCTTGAATCGCTCTTTTTACCTTAGCATCGTTTTCATCCTCACCCATAACATGGCGGAAAACCTGATCCATCACACTGCTTTCAACATGGTAAGGACGATCTTTGCGTTCCTCGATAACTGCCAATGTGTAGGAGCGAATCGCCACGGCTTGGGCCTTTAAGGTTTCCATCGGCCACGACGTGGGCATTTCGCTGGATAGTACTCCCACGATATATTCATCCAAAGGGACTACACCAATCACATCGACTTTTTGATTTCCATTGGGTGTTAGCAGAACTCTAGCCGGCAGGCTTTGCGCTCCCACGCGAAGGTCTTCACCTTGCACCATCAAATACTTTTCAGTAAACAGATGCTCACGCTCTTGATTGTTCAATCTTAAGGCCCAAAAATACTTTCCGTTTTTTTCCAAAAGGCGAACTTCAGCTTGGCCGTTTTGAGGAATGGCAACAGGTCGGAAGGGTTGGGCCAAGTTTTGAAACTTAAGACTCATCCCGGTGAGTTGAATCTTTTTATTGATGGTCATCAGGCGAACACGGACAAGTTCCTGATTTTGCGGGGATGCCGCAGATTGGGCGTCTGGGATGGATAGAAACAAAACGCTCAAAAAACCAATGAAGGCCCAAATGATTCGCACCAACGACTCCGTCCGTAGAGTTTGCATTGCACAAAAAAACAAAAGGGCAAAGCTTCTTGCTTTGCCCGGCTCTCTTTGAGAGAGCGCTGCGCTCTCTCATTAGACTAAGAATTTGAGGTTGATGAAAGTCTAGTTTTTGTTTTCCAACTGCATGAACGGTTTTAGCAAATCCATTGGCAACGGGAACAAGATCGTATTCGACTTATCTCCTGCGATTTCAGTCAGGGTTTGCATATAGGCCAATTGTAATGCTGATGGCGACCCCGCCAATGTGTTTGACGCCTTGGCCAATCTTTCAGCACGCTGCACCTCACCCTCCGCACTGATGACTTTCGCACGACGCTCACGCTCTGCTTCCGCTTCACGAGCCATCGCTCTTTGCATCTCTTTTGGTAAGTCGATCTGTTTTACTTCCACCATTGAGACTTTTACGCCCCAAGCTTCCGTGTGCTTATCAAGAATCTCTTGAAGAGCCCCATTGATCATATCGCGGTGAACGAGGATATCATCCAAAGGATATTGCCCCATCACGGAACGCAAAGTGGTCTGCGAAAGCTGGCTTGTTGCAAAGTAATAGTCTTCAATTTTCGTGATCGCCTCAAGAGGCGAAACCACTTTAAAATAAACCACGGCATTCACTTGCATGCTGACATTGTCTTTTGTGATGACGTCTTGTGGAGGAACGTCCATCGCCAAAGTACGTGTGTCGATTTTGATCATTCGTTCGATGAAAGGAATTAAAAGAATCAAGCCCGGCCCACGTACACCCACGGCTCTGCCCAGTCTTAAAACCACACCACGTTCCCAATCATTCAGAATCTTCACCATGGATGAGATGATGATCCCACCAACTACAACTAATGCTATTAAGAACTCCATTTACGTACTCCTTTTATTTTTTTTCTTAACATTCAAGGTCAGCCCCTGTCGGGCCGTGACATGGACGAGATCATTCACTTCAAGGGAGTCTTCAGAGACAAACTTCCAGATCTCACCCATGATTTGAATCTGGCCGCCATGACCGTTTTGCTCAACAGAGACAACACGGCCTTCATTTCTCTGAAGATCATCGTCCCAATCTTTGCGCTTTAATCTCACGGTGCTCAAAGCCAAATACCCAATTCCCAAGAAGAAGGCCCCTAAGACTAAAACTACAGTGATAATTAATGATAACGGCAATTGATATCCTGCCGCCGGATCAAACAAAAACAAACTTCCCATAAAGACTGCCACCAAACCACCTACACCCAGAATTCCAAAACTTGGCAGGAACAATTCAGCAACCAAGAAGGCAATACCCAAGATGATCAACACCAGTCCGCCCCACATCACATCGAGCTTATGGAAAGCGACCATCGACAGAATCAATCCCAATCCACCAATCACCCCCGGAGCAATCAAACCAGGATGAGTGATTTCGACATACAACAAGCCCAAACTTCCCATAAACAGCAAGTAGGCAAATTCAGGGTCGGCAACAAAACTAAGAACTCGGTAACGAAGATCCGGAGTGAACTCCTGAAGGTCGCCGACTTGAACTTCGATTTCCTTGGCTTCCCCCAGCAAGACTTTTTTGCCTTGGGATTTATCCAGGAACTCGGTTTCGTTCGTTGCCAAAATATCCAAGGCGCCAATTTTTTGAGCCTCTTCACTGCTTAAAGCCTTTGCCTCTGTCACAATCTCTTTTGAAAACTTCTGACTACGACCGCGCAGTTTGGTAATGCCCTCCAACCAGCTCACGGTGTCGTTGATCATCTTATTTCTAAGATCATCGGGCATCTTTTCACCGGTACCCAAAATAGGAGTGGCCGCGCCCACATTGGTGGCGTTCAATCCACCGTTGACGTGGCAAGCTTGAAGAATGATTGCTCCGGCGCTGCCAGCATGTCCTCCGCTTGGCGTGATCAAGCAAAGATATGGCACGGAGGACGCAAGCATCTTTTCAACAATCATGCGCGTACTCTGCAGGCTTCCACCTGGAGTGTTCATTCGCACTAAAATGGAATCACATTTGCTATCAAGGGCGTGTTTCTCTGCGCGCTCAAGATAATCGAAGGTCGAAGCGGATATCGCCTCATTGATTGTCACCGCCAAGGTGCATGCTGCCGAAGCTTTTACTCCCAGTAGCAAAATAAGTACTGAGATTAAAAACTTCATACGTTGAGCTCCTTCATGACTTTTTGCAGATCATTCCACACAACTTTTTTAGCCCCCGCATCTTCTATCAAATAAGCGGGACTGTATGTTTCAATCCATTTTCCCGGGCCTTTAAAGATCAGCTCGCCAATATCTTTCGGAAACGAGCTAAAGACCACAACCACTTTGCTTTCACAGATTTTTGCAAGTTCTGAAGGAAGCTGTGAACGATCTTCGACGGTGCAATCAAGTTCTAGCACTTGAAGATTCACCAGTTTCATTGCGGCCTTCATCTTGCCAAACAACTCTTTGGTCTCTGGAAGAAAGATGCTTTCTTTAGCTTGAGTCAGAATATTGAGAAAGATCAATTCATAGTGCTGAATATCAGTGGGTGTCTGTAAAGTTGCCCCTGCGGGAGCAAATGAACCTTGCTCAGTAAAAAACTGAGCTTTAACGGCTGATGATGTTGACGGATCCTTCGCGATCATGACCTTTTGCAGGCCTAAAACCTCTTCCAGATACTGAATATAGTCCTTCATGCCGGGAAGTTTACTCCCGCCCCAGACCTTAGACTATCAAAACCGTCAACTTTGGCGCTTGGCGAAATCGACTGAATGACCTCAGATTTGTCTCAAGCTGGGACAAATCTAACCGATAAGTAAGATATCAACGGGGAGGATCCTATGGAAGTCTTCAAATTCAATATCATTTCAACAGAGGAATTCATCAAAAGAGAGAGCTTTAAAAATGCTGTCAACAATTGTGAACTCTGCTGCGCCCCGGTTGAATTCAGCTATCGCCAAGACACTGAGTGCTCTGTCCTACAGGAAGAAGCCAAGTGCCCTGCTTGCGCAAAAGAAAGAGATCTTGCCCATCACCGTGTTCACTAGGTCTTTGCCTAAGCTTTTGCCCGCATAAACTTATAGAATCCGACAAGTGACAAGCCAACCGCTGCCACCAGAAGAGCCTTCGAACTTGAACTGAATCTTGCGAAGGTTCCCCAACTGACGGCACCGAAGGCCATCCCCGCATAAAATACTGCCAGAAAAACTCCGAGCATCGTCGCCTTGAGATGCGACTTCCCAGTGAGTTGCCTTGAACTCATGTTCATTAGAGTCGCAAGAATCAACCAACCAATTCCGGCAAAGAACATCGCTTCACACATAAAAATAAAACTCGGCGCCACTGCCATCAAAAACAAACCCACGGCATAAACGACGTAAGCCCCAGCCAAGGAAAGATCGGTTTTGTTGGGCCGCATGATTTTATCCGAATAGACTGCACTGAAACAGGCCCCCAATCCTAGGAAGCCTAAAAGAGATCCGTATTGCAAACTGCTTAATCCCAACTCAACTCTTCCGCGTGTGGGATACAAAGCCCAGAGTGAGCTTGCAAAGAAGGTTACAATGAAAATCTCAACCCACAACTTCATGTTGTGAAATGAAAATAAAAACTTCCATTCTTCCTGGGTCCACACGACTTCCTTTTTCTCTTCAATTGATTCCTTCACCGGCCAACGCCAGAAAAACAGAATCAATCCCAAGAAGGAAAGACTGTTTACAAAGAAAGCCACTTCCGGTCCGAATCCACTCAGGATTCCTCCGCCAACGGTAGGCCCCAGAACCCGGGTGATATTAATCCCCATATAATAAACCAGCACGGCCTGCGCCTGACTGTCCGTGGGTACAAGATCTGTTAACACCGATTGAAAAGCCGGATTGGTCAAAGCAAAACCAATCCCCATCACCAAGGAAAGAAACAGCAAGGAAGACTCTGTCACTTGTCCACGCCACACCAAAAAGGCCAAGACGGCGGCTGACAAAAACATTCCTGATTGCGCTGCCAATAAAATTCGACGTCGATGTCCTTGATCAGCCACAAACCCTGCAGGGATGCTCAAAAACACAACTGGCAAACTGCTGGTAAAAGAAAGCAAAGAAATCACCAAAGGTGAAGTCGATAGATGTGTCATCACCCAACTTGCCGCCACATCTTGAATCCAAGTACCCAGATTTGACAAAAAAGCACAGATCCAAAAAGCACGGTAAACAGGAATTTTCAGAGGAGACCAGATAGATTCTTTCATGACAAGAAGAGCATACAATGGAATTTCTTTGCGACCAATTGCTTCTTCAACAAAAATTATTCTCAACCAATAAACTCACTCATCGCTCAAAGGAGACGCTTATGAAAACTTGGCTAATGGCCCTGACCGGCTCACTGATTTCTTGTTTTGTTTCCGTTTCAAGCATCGCTGCGGAGACCCAACCTACGGAATCGCAACTGACCATCACAGTTGCCAATTCCGTCGAAAATGTTCAAACACTCGGCAACTCCGACCATCATGGCGGCAATCAGTATTATAACTACAACTTTGGAATCACCAGAGTAAATACCAGTCAATATGCTCGTTTCACGTTGCGCAGCACTGGCAACCAACCTTTGCTGATCGACTCTGTTCGTCTTTATGGATCAGCGTTCTACGGCAATAGCAACTGCCCACGGGTATTAAATCCCGGCCGCACCTGTGATGCATGGATCGAATTTAGACCCTGGTATGAGGGAAGCTACAGCGGCCAGCTGGTCTTCGCAACCAGCGCCGGCAACTTTATCGTAAGACTTTATGGTTGGGGCAACCGCTACTAAAATAGCTACTAAAGTTAGCGCAATCGTCTGAGGATTTTTTGCAAGAAACTATGGGCTTGTTCAACCTTGAGTAAATACCCAAGCGTAAAATAGAGCAGCCCATAGATCACAACTGCAATCGATGCTTTTACAATCACATGCATTGGCGTGGTTAAAACAAAATGTGCAAGCAAAGCAGGAATGCCTGCGCTCACAATGGCAATACTCCACACTTTTGCCTGATACTTCAAAGACAATCCTGTTTTACCAATTTTTTTATTCAAAGCTTTTCTAAGGAAATAGAATTCAATCCACCCTGCGAGCCCCGCCGAAGCCGTCAATCCTGGCGTGCCCCATGAAGCCTCAAGCCCCAAAGCCTTCGGAAGATAGAAACCAAACACCCCCCCCAGAAAGGTCGTGAAGATCACGCGAATAATCGCAAACTGCAAGGGCGTGCGAGTGTCTTTCAGGGAATAGAAAGTCGACGAATACAAGCGCCCTAAGGTGGAAGCCAACAAACCCACCGTCGATCCGATAAGGACGAACCAAACTGCTTTGGTGCTGTTTGCATCAAACTGTCCCGTTTGAAAAACCGCTCCTACAATCAGATCACCTAAAAACAAGAAGGCCACAACCGATGGAATAATGAAGAAGGCGATCTGTTCAAGACCGCGATTCAAGCGTTGCTTCAAGTACTCGCGAATTTCTTCTTCACTGCCCGTCGCTTGGGACATGGTCGGAAGTTCCGCTGCAGAAACACTCATTCCAAAAAGGCTGACTGGAAGCAAGTACAAAGTCTGGGCATATGCCAATGAAGACACTGCTCCTGTTGGCAATAGACTGGCCAACATATTGTCGATGTAAGCACTCACTTGAACCACGCCACGAGAGACAACCACTGGAACGAAGTTACGAATAATGGTTCTCACGCTCGTCAAATTCAAATCCAACGAAGGATACACTTTCTTACCCAATCGCAAGGCCGACGGAAGCTGCACAAAGAACTGCAAAAAGCTTCCTGCGACAAGCCCCCAGGAAACTGTGACGGCGAGATCAAACTGTTCAGGCTGTTTGGCTCCCCAGATTACCAGTGTCGCAATGATGGTTAAATTCCAAATAACCGGAGCAACGTACGAAAGGAAAAACTTTTTATGGGAATTTAAAATCCCCAAACACCAAGCTGACATAACCAAAAAGCCTGTGCCTGGAAAAAGAACCTGAACGATCTTAATGGTTAGTTCCCGCTTCGCACCGACAAATCCTGGCGCAATAAGATCAATCAAGAATGGCGTCGCAAAAACACCAGAAATCACCAACAAGGAAGTCATTAGAAACAGCAAACTACCGATAACTGAAGCCACCTTGGCAGCTTCTTCATCATGCTTCTTGGCCAACAATTGTGCATAGACGGGAATAAAACTGGCTGACAAAACCCCTTCACCAAAAAGATTTTGCAGAAAATTTGGAATCTTCAGGGCGGCTTTAAATGCATCCCCGGCATCTGAGTTCCCGAAGTAGTGAGCAAACACCCGCTCACGCACCAAGCCTGCAATACGGCTAAAAAAAATACCTATTCCCACTAACAGTGCGTGATTCTTCATGTCAGGCTTCTCATTCTGCTTCTATCTCTTCTTCCTCGGAATCATTGAGCTGAAGAATAATGCGTTCAGCAAGGACTCTGTTGAAGCCCTTCAATTTCGCAATATCTGCTGGTTCAGCCATTCTGATTTCATCAATAGAGTTGTACTGAGTCAAAAGAACTTTCTTTCTTTTTTCACCCAAGCCGACAACGTAATCCAACTCACTCTCTAATGATGTCCCTTCGCGGAGCTTGCGATGGTAGGTAATCGCAAAACGATGGGCTTCGTCGCGAATGCCCGATAAGATATACAAAGCCTCGGCGTTATTTTTAAAGATCACCGGGTTTTGACGACCTGGCAGGAAGAATCGCTCGTCGGTTGATTCCACTTCTGCCTTTTGGAAGTCGCTTTCCGTTCTTGCCTTCGCCAAGCCAACCACAGGGATGTCTTTGCGACCAATTTCCTCGAGGATCTTCATGGCCTGAGATAACTGCCCTTTACCACCGTCAATCACAATCAATTGCGGATCTTCATACTCGGTGTGCTTAAAGCGTCTTGATAGAACTTCGTACATAGAGGCAAAGTCATTGATACCTTCCACGGTTCTGATTTTATAACGACGATAGTGTTCCTTTGCGGGAACCCCTTCCTCAAACACCACTTGCGAAGCGACTGTTTCCGCTCCTTGGAAAGTAGAAATATCGTAACACTCAATGCGACGGGGAATTTCCGGCAAAGACAACTTCTCTTTGATCTCCTCCAGACCACGCATTTTCTCTTCTGATTTAGAAACGTATTTCAGGAAGTGAGCTTTGGCGTTTTCATTGGCCATTTCCACCAAGTTGCGCCCGCGCTCATCGGTGGCAAAGCGTACCGCCACCTTATTGTCAGAGCGCTCTTTCAAAACCTCTTCCATCAATTTAGACAAATCCGAACCGATATCCACCGGAAGCAATACATCATCGGGAATAAAGTTGTCTTCATAGTATTGATTCAGGAAGTCCACCATCCACTCCCGTGCATCCTCTGTGGGATCATTGGGATCAAAATGCGGCAGATAGTGAGGACGCGTCCCGATCACTCGCCCAGCCCGAACGTGGACAGTCTCAATCAAACACCCCCGCTCATCGCCAAAGAAACCCACGGCATCTTGGTCTTTCTCTGTGGTGTCATTGATCACGGCTTGTTTTTGCAAAATAGATTTTATGGCCTCGATGGAGTCACGCAGGCGCGCGGCCACCTCGAACTTTTCTTCTTCAGCAGCGCCCATCATCTTTTCTTTCATGGTTTTTAAAACCTTGCGGTTCTGCCCCTTTAGGAAAAGCTTCGCGCCCTCGACTTCCCCGCGATATTCATCTTGGGTCACATATTTCACACAAGGCGCCGTACATCGACCGATTTGATAAGTCATGCACGGTCGTGTGCGAGTCTTAAACATGGGATCGGTGCAATCACGAATCTTGAAGGTTCTATTTAGAAACTTGATTGTCCCCTGCACCGCAAAGCCTGAGGTGTAAGGACCAAAATAAAGAGATCCGTCTTTCTTAACTTTTCGAGCCAGATACAACCGAGGGAAATCATCCCCCCAACTAAAGCGAATATAGGGATAGGACTTATCATCGCGCAGTCGAATATTGTATTTCGGGCGGTGTTTTTTAATCAATGAAGCTTCCAGCAGGAAGGCTTCCACCTCGGTTTTAGTTAAAATATATTCAACTTCAAGGATATGAGAGACCAACAAACGGGTCTTCGGAGAATGGTCTTTACTGTCTGTAAAATAACTGCGTACACGATTGCGCAGATTCTTTGCCTTACCAATGTAAATGATTTTATCCGCGGGCCCCTTCATGAGGTACACCCCACTCTGAGTGGGGAATTCTTTTACCTTGTCGCGGACTTCTTCAAATTTACTTGAGGCCATTCTTCACAACCTCTGCACTTTCGCTTTCAATCTCACCGTTTCGAATATTCAACTCGATGATTTGCAAGCGTTTCACCTCGTCGCGAACCTTAGCGGCTTCTTCAAACTCCAAATCGGCAGAAAGTTTCTTCATCTTATCGCGAAGTTTTGCGATCTCTTCTTGAAGCTTATCTGGTTGGTGCGAGTACTTATTAAAGATCGCAGTCGTGCGATTTTCCCCAGCCAAAGGAGTCGCCGCCAAACTGCCATCGAAAGTCTCGCCAAGGCCGTCCTTGATTTTCTTTCTAATAGTTTGCGGAGTTATGCCGTGGGCTTCGTTGTATTCTTGTTGAATACGACGACGACGATCGGTCTCGCCCATTGCCTTGCGCATGCTGTCTGTAATGGTGTCGCCATAAAGAATGACCCGGCCATTGATATTACGAGCCGCGCGGCCAATTGTTTGAATCAAGGAACGCTCGGAACGCAGGAAGCCTTCTTTATCGGCATCGGTGATACCGACCAAGCTTACTTCTGGAATATCCAAACCTTCGCGCAGCAAGTTGATTCCGACCAGAACATCGAACACACCCAAACGCAAGTCTCTCAAAATCTCGGTTCTTTCCAATGTGTCGATATCGCTATGCAGATACTTCACTTTGATGCCCAGATTTTCATAGTACTCAGTCAAATCTTCAGAGGAACGCTTCGTCAAAGTCGTGATCAACACACGCTCTTTGTTCTTAATGCGTTCACGAATTTCCTTAAGCAAGTCATCAACCTGATGCTTCACGGGACGCACTTCAACAACAGGATCAATCAAACCTGTTGGTCGAATGATCTGCTCAACAATGATCCCTTCAGATTTTTCCAGTTCATAATTTCCAGGGGTCGCAGAAACATACACGACCTTATCCGTCATTTTTTCAAACTCTTGGAAATTCAAGGGGCGATTATCCAAAGCCGAAGGCAAACGGAAACCATGCTCTACCAATGTTGATTTTCTGGCGCGGTCCCCACGATACATCCCCCCGATTTGCGGGACGGTCACATGGGACTCATCGATAAAGGTGATGAAGTCTTTCGGAAAGTACTCAAGCAAAGTAGGTGGTGGTTCGCCGGGTCCTCGACCTGTAAGATGGCGCGAATAATTTTCGATCCCCTGACAGAAGCCCATTTGCTCCATCATTTCAATATCAAAATAGGTTCTTTGCTCTAAACGTTGAGCTTCGAGGAATTTCAATTCTTTATTGAAAGTCTGCAGACGCTCGCGCAACTCATCTTGAATCGTGCCGATGGCCTTCTTAATATTGTCGTCACCCGTCGCATAGTGGCTTCCTGGATAGATCCCGATCTGATCGATCTCCTCCAAGACCTGCCCTGTCAATGGATCAATCCACGACAAGCGCTCCACGAAATCTCCAAAGAACTCAACGCGAACGGCTCTAGAGTCTTCATATGGAGGAAAGATTTCAACATTATCGCCGCGCACCCGAACAGTTCCACGAGAGAAGTCGACGTTATTACGCTGATACTGCACACGAATCAATTCTCGCAGCAAGTGATCCCGCTTCATTTCTGTATTGGCTACAATTTGAATCATCATGCCTTCGTAGGCTTCTGGCGATCCTAAACCGTAAATACAAGAAACCGAACTGACGATGATCACATCACGACGATCAAACAAAGAACGAGTGGCCGAGTGGCGCATGCGATCGATCTGCTCATTGATCGCAGAGTCCTTTTCGATAAAAGTATCTGTCGAAGGAATATAAGCTTCTGGCTGGTAGTAGTCATAATAGCTGACGAAATACTCAACAGCATTATTAGGAAACAACTCTTTGAATTCTGCATAGAGCTGCGCCGCCAGGGTTTTATTCGGAGCAAGAACAATCGCAGGTTGATTCATTTGCGCAATGGTATGCGCCATACTGAAAGTCTTTCCCGATCCGGTCACTCCCAGCAAAGTTTGATGCTTCAAACCCAATTTAAAATTACCCACCAACTGCTCGATGGCCTTTGGCTGATCCCCGGAAGGTTTAAAGTCCGACACTAATTGAAAGTTCTTTTTATAGGCTTTGCTCATCCTTTTAAGCATAGCAAAAAGCATAGTTTCCCTCTAGGGAATTAACGGACGCAGCCCCTGCAACTTTGTGCGGAGTGACATTCATCCTCGCACAGGTTGATTCCTAGACCTGCCTTTGTGAGAGTAAGAACATGATAAAAAAACTTAAAAAGATACTTGTTACCACCCTCTCAATTCTTTTTATTCTCTCCATTGCAGTCTTTTTCTTTTTAAGAAGATCCCTGGCTCCACTCGATGGAACTATGTACGTCAAAAACCTCTCCGGCCCCATCCGCGTCCTTCGCGATGAATACGGAATTCCTCACATCTATGCTCAATCCAAAACAGACGCTCTGCGCGCCCTCGGATATGTCATGGCCAGCGAAAGACTCTTTCAAATGGAAATGTCGCGCCGTATGACTCAGGGAACACTTTCGGAAGTTGTTGGCGATGTCGCTTTGAAAAGCGACAAACTTTATCGCAGCCTGGGCCTTCGCCACACCATGGAAGAAATGCTTGCGAACAAAATGAAGTCTGGGGAGTTCGACGAAAAAATGTTCGCCGAGATGGAAGCCTACTGTGATGGCATCAATCAGTATCAATCAACCCATCCGCTCCCTTATGGCATGACTCTTTTGCGTATCAAACCTCGCCCTTTTACGCCAATTGATGCCTACATTATGACAGGGCATATGGCCTATAGCTTTGGTGTCGCACTGAAAAACGATATCCTTATGACCTCTTTGGCAAAAAACCTCACGCCAGGACTGTTTCAAGATCTTCGCAATGACAAACTACAAACTCCCTTGAAATTTGCAGATGCTAAAACAGAGGCCTTGAGAATCTTAGAGCCAATGATGATCGCTACGGAAAATCATTTTTCTCCGTACTTTGATGGCAGCAACTCTTGGTTGATAGGTCCACAACGATCTCAATCCGGAAAAAGCATCCTGGCCAACGATCCTCACATTGGATTTTCTCATCCCGCTGTTTGGTTTGAGGCCCATATTCACACGCCTACTTTTGAGCTTTATGGCCACTATTTGCCGATGGTTCCGTTTGCAGTTTTAGGTCACTCTCGCCATCACGCCTGGGGCTTTACAATGTCACAAACCGACGATATGGATTTGTACCGCGAGAAAGTGGACCATGAAAAGAAGATGGTGATGTTCAACAAGCAATGGCAACCCTATCGCGCGCGATCGGAAACAATTCTTGTTAAAGACAAGCCAGCCACATCTTTCCAAGTCATAGAAACTCCCCACGGCCCCTTGATGGACGAAGTCCTCGAGGAAAAGAATATTGCATTGAAGTGGGCTTTCCATACCAAAGGAAACGATCCTATCACGGCTCTCTATAAGATGGGCGAAGCCAAAACCATGAAGGATTTTGAAGAGGCCTTAAAACCTGTCTCTGCTCCTGGCTTGAATGTGATGTACGCAGACCCTCGAAATATTGCCTGGTGGAGTGTTGGTGACTACGCTGTTAAAAACAATCCCAACTCAGACCTGATCCTTGAAGGCAGCTCGGGCGATGATGAATACCAAAGACTTTTCACTTGGGACGAAAAACCTCATCTGGTGAATCCCCCATCGGGAATCATTGTTACCGCCAACTCCCGCCCCACAGCCGCCCCCGCAGAAATGCGTGGCGATTGGCAAGCCGATGATCGCTACCAGACAATTATAGGAGCACTCTCAGAGAAAGATCTTTGGAAGTCTGACGATTTTAAAGAGCTGCAAACCTTAAACTACAATTCAAACACGCCCGTTATTCTTGAAAAGCTCTTGAAGCAATTGAGTCTGAACCCGGCAGAGCAAACGAAATATGGCGCATTACTTGAGAAACTAAGAAAGTGGGATCTTCATTCGGAATTAAACTCTTCTGAAGCAAGCCTCTACCATCAATGGAATGCAGAAAATATGACCCTCCTACTGAGTGGTCTGAATGAAAAAGAGCGCGAGGCCTATTTGAACACCACCCACGCCTGGGTGTTCTACAAACGCGTTCTAAAAGACGAAAACTCCGAATGGTGGCAAAGAAAATCACAAAAAAATCTGATCACCGAGGGCTTCAAAAAGGCCGTCACAAAATGGACTACCCTGCCCACCTGGGGAGAGATTCATACGATTGAATATGTTCATCCGCTAGGACGAAGCTTTCCTCTAAATCTGATTTTCAATTTAGGCCCTTATCCTATTCCGGGCGCCTACAATGAGATCAACAACAACAAACAAAGAAATCTCGGGGCCGACTTCAAAGTCCTGGCCGGAGCCTCTACACGCAGAATCGTCGATTTCGCAAAACCACAAACCAGTTGGGGCATCAACCCCATCGGCATCTCAGAACACATCCTCTCGCCTTTCTACAAAGACGAAGTCCACATGTTCATCAAAGGCGAATACCGCCCCCAACTCATGGACCTGCAAGACATCCAAAAGAATCAATCCCACGACCTGATCCTCCGATAAAGAAAGAGCCATGGAATCCACGGCTCTTTCTTTAAATTTCATAATGCATCGAGCCTCAAAAAGGTACGGCGTACCTTTTATTTCGCGACTTCCCAGAAGGAGCCTTCTGTGGTGTCGCTGACTGCTATACCCATGTCGTTGAGTTTTTTGCGGAGTTCGTCGGATTTGGCGAAGTCTTTGGTTAAACGGGCTTGGGTGCGTTCGTTGACGATAGAATCCACTAGATTTCTTTCGATGTTCATTTTTTTGAGTAATAAATCATCTAGCTTAATGAGGAAGTCATGGGCAGGTTCTTGGAACATGCTCATGAGGGCGCCGAATTTATGGACGAAGTTAATGAACGCCACGGCTTTGCCCTGGATCGCCGGATTGGTTTTCATTCCGCGACGAACTTGTGAATTGAACTGGCGAACCACTTCAAACAAAGTAGCGAAGGCTTCAGGGGTTCCGAAGTCGTCGTTTAAAGCAGCTTCGATTTTTACCCAAGCGTCGTCAGTTATTTTTTGGAAAGCTTGGTCTGCCATTTTAACCTCTCCGGTCAAATAGCTTTCCGCCAATGACATTGCAGAGTAAACGCGAGCCAAACCAGACACTGCGCGATCAATCGCGGCATCACTGAAGTCACTCATCGTGCGATAGTGCACTGACAGGATCATCCACTTGTAAAGCTCCGCGCTGTTTGTCTCCAAGAACTCACGCATGGTCACAATATTACCCAAAGACTTCGACATCTTTTGGCCGCCGAAGTTCAGCATATTGTTGTGCATCCAATACTTCACAAAGTGTTTGCCTGTGCAGCCTTCACTTTGTGCGATTTCATTCTCATGATGTGGGAAAATCAAATCCATTCCACCACCGTGGATATCAATTTGATCACCATAGATTTTTTGAATCATTGCCGAGCACTCAATATGCCAACCCGGACGCCCCGGCCCCCACGGAGAAGGCCATGAGATTTCCCCTGGCTTCGCCGCTTTCCAAAGCGCAAAATCCAATGGATTGCGTTTCTTTTCATCGACATCCACACGAGCCCCAGCTTGCAGCTCATCCGTTTGACGACCGCTCAATTTTCCGTAGTCTTTAAACGATTCAATCGAATACAAAACATCGCCTTGCGTTTCGTAAGCTTTGCCATTTTTCACCAGGGTTTGCACCATCTCGGTGATTTCATCCATCGACTCAGTCACCTTCGGATTGAAGTCGTGAGGACGCAGTCCCAAGGAAGCAAAATCTTTTTTGTATTCGGCGATATACTGCTCTGCCAAGGCCCCCGGTTCCATATTCATTTCATGGGCCCGGTTGATGATCTTATCATCGACGTCTGTGAAATTCAGAGCATAAGAGACTTTGTACCCCAGATACTCAAGCCAGTTGCGCACAAGATTGAAAACCACCACGCCGCGGAAGTTCCCCACGTGCAGATAGTTATAAACGGTCGGTCCGCACACGTACATTTTCACGTGCTTTGGATCCAAAGGCACAAATTCTTCAAGTTGTTTTGACTGCGAGTTGTGAATCTTAAGTGCCATGAATTTCTCCCAAAAATAAACCAGCTACTATGCTTTCGCCAGAGCCTCTTCAGCTCTTGCAATCAATGAAGACTTCTTGATCAATGGAACAAGAATTTTTAACTCTGTTCCGTGAGGCTTCCCGATGACAGCCACGCGAATCGGCATGAAAAGATTTTTACCTTTTGCACCGGTTGCGTTCTTCACCTCATCTTGAATCTTCAAGAACTCAGCTTCAGTCATGTAATCCGAAGGATGAGCCTTCACAAGGTCACGCCAAGCAGTCAAAACCGCTTTTGTTGGCTCCCACTTCAAAGTCTCTTCAGACTCTGGCAAAACCACATAAGACTTATCATTAAGTGGCTTATACAATTCAATAGCATCCACCAATGTTTCCATCGATGTTTTGAAAACTGCCACGGATTGCTCCTGCCAAGCTGGATCTTGAGGAAGCTCCATTTTTTCACGCGCCAAGAATGGTTGAATCGCATTCCAAAGATCTTTGTTAGACAAGGCTCTCAGATGTTGCGCATTCATCCACTTGAATTTCACACGGTCAAAGATCGCCCCTGCAGAATTCAAGCGAGAGATATCAAAAGCCTGAATCATTTCATCCACCGTCAGAATCTCTTTACCTTCTGGATGTGACCAACCAAGAAGGGCGATGAAATTCAAAACCGCTGACGGCAAATAGCCTTCGTCTTTCAACTGACCACAAGCCACAGCGCCCTTACGTTTAGAAAGCTTTTGACGATCTTCATCCAGGATCAAAGCCATATGACCGAACTCAGGAGCCTGCCATCCCATCGCTTCGTAAATCATCAATTGACGAAGGGTGTTTGGCAGATGTTCTTCCGCACGGAAAACATGGGTGATCTTCATCAAGTGATCATCCACCACGCAGCAGAAGTTATAAACCGGCATACCGCCAGAACGAAGAATAACGAAATCACCCACCATATCAGAAGGGAACTTCACTTCGCCACGAACATGGTCCGTGAAGATATAGTCTTTTTTAAGATGACGAGTTTTAAAACGAACAACCGCTTTTTCACCGGCCGCCAGTTTTTCTTTGGCTTGCTCCAAAGTCCAATCTTGGTATGGGGAAGTGATTTGCGGAGGACGTCCCGCCTTGATGGCAGCTTCACGTTGCGCTTCAATTTCCGCATCCGTTAAAAAGCAGTAGTAAGCTTTGCCTTCGTTCAAAAACTTTTCAGCAATTTCTTTGTAGATCGCCTGGCGTTCACTTTGTCGATAAGGACCATTGGGTCCCACATCCTTCAAAGTCACAGGGTCAACACCCTCATCCCAAAGAAGGTTCAACCACACCATATCATCAACCACACCACGCAAAGATTCCTGCGTAGAACGAGCCTCATCTGTGTCTTCAATACGAAGAATGAATTCGCCTTTATTTTTTTTAGCGTAAAGATAATTGTACAAGGCAGTTCTTGCGCCACCTACGTGAAGGTATCCGGTAGGAGAAGGGGCAAAACGAACACGAACATGCGGAGAAATTTGCGAAGTCATTAGGTACTCCAAAAATGAAAAAGGCCTGGTGATTAGCCAAGCCTTAACATTATTAGATTTTTTTGAGGGAGTCTACTACGTCGCAGTCTTTTAGACTGACTAGCCGTTCTAGGCTGCCACTTCAAGTACAGCCTTAGGCTGTCACTCCGAAAATCGCCTTCACTTCTTCTTCCATAAACAGCTCTTCTTGGCTTGTTGCCAAAGTGAGCTCTTTCAAAAGAAGACTGCGCGCAGAATCAAGCATCTTGCGCTCGCCAAAAGACAACTCTTTATCGGCTTTCAACAAGAAAAGGTCGCGCAAAACTTCAGCAATTTCAAAGACGGAACCCGTCTTGATCTTCTCCATGTACTCGCGATAACGGCGATTCCATGTTTGATTATCAATTTTGATGTCTTTTTCCTTAAGAATGCCTACAACTCGGGCAGCTTCAGTCTTAGAGATAATAGGGCGAAGACCCGCAGACTTTACGTTTGTAGTCGGGATCATGATCTTAAGACCCGTATCTACCAACTGCATGTTATAAAATGTCGTTTTTGTACCGAGCATTTCCTTCGTTTCAATAGCCACAACTTTAACTACGCCGTAGCCGGGATAAACTGCATTATCACCGATATTAAACGCCTGCATCCGTGAACCTCCCCTAGATACCTAGAGTTTTGACAGAGATGTAAATCGTCGACCGATTTACCAGAGACCGAACCTTGAATGTTGTATCAAATTTGACACGAGTTATCAAACTAGAGCACCGCTCCAGGAATATTTTTCAGAGAGTATTTCAGTATTAATGATCCATCAGCACGAAGTCCTAATGCAGCAATGATTTCAGACTCTTAACGAATAGCACTAGTGTCTAAAGATTGTATAGATCAACGCGAAAGCCTGTCCTCCGCGCGGGGCTTGAGGAACCCGGTGGCCCTTAATTGTCAGCTGGTAAGTTCCGGGCAGAAGGCCTGAAACCTCGATCTTTTCTAGATTATTGACGTGGTCTTCGGAGCGCAAAACTCTTCCATCAGGAAAAGTGAGCTCCAAGTCCAAATCATTCACCAGTGCCACAGCTGCGTTGACCGAACCGGGCGCATCCGTCCACACCAAGTTGGCGTAAAGAGATCGCGAGCACGCACTGGTATTCGCACACTCTTCAAGAGTGAATGAGTAAGAGACTGCCTGATCTTGAGCAACACCCTCACGGTTATCAATGACCTTGGTATCTTCGGCGCTCCACTGAACTAAATTTTCCATGTTCACGCGCCCGTAACCCTCGTCAGAGTTTGGTCGCAAAGTCAGAAGCTCCTGTCCCTGTGCTTCCCCCACCAAGCCAAATTGCCCTGGGAAAAGATCTTCCGCCGAGTGAATTAATGTGGCCTTCACCAAAGCAGCGGAAGGAGACTCTACTCCCCACTTTTCAACCAGAATTTGTCTTGCGACCCCCGCAGCACCAGCAGCCAGAGGAGCCGCCATCGAAGTACCGCCTGACCAGGTGTAATCTTTATTGAAAAAGCCCCAAAGGCTTGAAGCTCCACCTTGATGAGACTTGGTGCCTAAGATATTTGTTCCCGGCGCCACGACATCCGGCTTGATACGCCCATCTTTTGTGGGACCACGAGATGAAAAAGGAGCCAATCCTGTTTCGGTGTCTGACATACCTGAGGAGAACAAAGGCTCTGAAGGCCACAGTGCCTGCCCATCCCGAAGTTTGCCAATCGCCCCTTGGACGCCACCTTGAGAGATTCGGTTTTTTGAAGCCCCCACCGTCAGACAGTTCTTTGCCGTCCCCGGAGTTCCCAAAGACATCGCATCAATGCGCCCGTCTTTGTTCAAATCCGCGCCACTGTTTCCGGCGGCAAAAACCACCAACAAATCCGGATTATTAAACACCCACTCATCCACTTGAACGGCGGAGTCATCATAGGCCCCGGGATCTTTGTTAGAACCCCAGGAATTGGAATGAACGCGCGCGCCTGCCTGAAAGGCATGATCGAACAAAACTGACAATCGTGAGGGCACGGTCATATTCCTCACAAGGGGCGACCACATACTGCCCACAACCAACTCTGCCTCATGGGCACCACCCAGAAGTTGACCTCGAGAAGCAGTTCCTCGGCCGACCATCAAACCGGCGACATGAGTTCCATGCCCCATTGGATCCGCCCAAGATGTTGAACGAAGTCCAAAAGCAAAACCACTGGAAACAGCCCCAGAAAGATCGGGAACTAAATTTGCGAGATCTCCGGAATCAACTCCCGTATCGGCCATGGCCAAAACCTGATTGCGGCCGGCATAACCTTGAGCCCAGGCCGCTTCAAATTTCATAATTTTGGTTCCGGATTCATAACCAGTGAGATTCGCGTACTCATCAATTCCCAGACTTACTGAATCTGTCGGATTGAAATCAAAGAGCTTCATCTCAGGCACCGGCGCCACGTGCTCAACCCCGGGCAATTCCGCGATCTGCGGAATAAAACCCTTCGAAGTCACCAGCATTAAATGCTTTTCGCTAATATCTTGAAAGATTACTTGAGGATTTAGGATCTGAATGGCTTGCGCTATTTTTTGAATTTCGTTGGCATCAAAGATTCGCACAACAAGATCAGCGAGCTCGTCCTTATTGAAAACACTTAAAGCTGAAAGTTGAGAACTTACTTTAAATCTTGCCTCGTACTTTAAGATCGTGCGAACCGCAGAATGAGAGGCTTTAAACTTCAGCAACTGCGGGAAAGTGCCGCGCACAACCAAAGCATCATCAGGAAGATAACCAAAAACTTTGAACTGGTGATTTAAAGCCACTCTATCGGCAGGTCGGATCGGACGCGTATATTGAACAATGTATTCGCGAACCGTTGAGTCCAAATTAGCGCTCAAATCAACAGATGCGTCCATCATTGTTGAGGAATTCAAAGTATTGATTGTTGTGAAATTTAACTTCAAGGACGTGCCGGCCTCGGCACAAGATAGGAAGGCGAAAAATACGATTACAAAAGTCAGAAATCTGCGATTGAATCCATGACCCATGACGCCCCTCCCTATAGAGGTTTAGATCATAGGCCATAGTTTCTATCAACGACTTCTATCAATGACTTAGAGTTGATGCGCCATGACAGCAAGCGACAAATTGCCGGCTGTGCGACCCTTCGCACCTACGCCGAATTCAGCCTCTTGGTTTTCAGGAGCAAAAACTTGAGCACGCTCTGAAGCTTTCTTCACACCGCGCACACGCTTCGTGACTGTCACATCCATGAAGATGCCGTCGCGGCGATTGACCTGAGATTTTTTCGCAAAAACTTCCACCAAAGTTTCGCTTTGACCGTCATCAGAAATCTCACTCACGAAAGATTTTTTACCTGATTTTGCCACTGTATTGATGGCAATCGGAGATTGGCCTTTAAGACCCACGCGCATATTAACTTGATAGGAAGGAACAGCCGCAAAGGCCTGGCTAGATACTATAGAAGATAAGACTGCTGCCGCAACAACGCTGAAGAAACTCTTTTTCATTTTGAACACATCCTTGTGAACTTCTAAAAGGATGACAAAAAAAAGAAACACCTACAAGCACAATCTAAAGATTTATTTTTGGACTCTATGAAGGTTCTTGGAAAATTTCTTCACAGAACTTCTCCTAAAAAGACTTTCGATGACAGTTAACAGTTAGCGAAAACTCAGGCGATGCCAGCTAAAGCAGCGGGGCCATGCTCGCGAAGAAGCTCTTCTTTCAAACCCTTGTGATCAGCGAATGCCAACTTCGGATCTTTCCTCAACACCTCAAACGCCGCTTCCCTCGCGCTTTGCAAGAGCTGCATATCGCGCACTAAATTTGCGAGTTTAAATCCAGCCAAGCCGGATTGACGAGTCCCCATAAACTCACCCGGGCCGCGCATTTCTAAATCGAATTCGGCGATCTTAAAGCCATCTGATGTTTTCTCCATCATTTCAGTGCGTTGCTTGCCTTCTTCAGACACAGCATAGCCCATGATTAAGATGCAGAAACTCTTGTGTTCACCCCGGCCAACACGTCCACGCAACTGATGCAACTGCGACAATCCGAACCGTTCGGCATGTTCAATGATCATGATATTGGCATTCGGCACATCGACGCCGACCTCAATAACTGTTGTCGAGACCAGAACCTGAATCTCCTGGCGGCGGAATTTTTCCATCACTTGTTCTTTTTCGTCGGGCTTCATCTTCCCGTGAAGAAGACCAAAAGTGACTTTCGGGAATTGAGCCTGCAGCTTTTCAAATTCAGAAACCGCATTTTTGAGATCAATCTTTTCGCTTTCCGCAACCAAAGGATAAACGAAGTAGGCTTGGCGGCCCTTTTGTAATTGCTCGAGCATAAACTGCAAAGCTTGCGGTCGCTTGCTGTCATAGATGGCGCGAGTTTGAATCGGACTTCTTCCTGCTGGCATCTCATCAATGATTGAAACATCCAGATCGCCATATACAGTCATGGCCAAAGTTCTTGGAATGGGCGTTGCCGTCATCACCAGGAAATGAGGCGACTTGCCTTTGTTCTTTAAAACCCCGCGTTGCTCAACTCCGAAGCGATGCTGTTCGTCGATAATGACCAGCCCCAGATTGGCAAACTGCACTTCATCCTCAATCAAGGCATGAGTACCAATGATCAAATCAATTTCGCCAGCGGCAAGATCTGCTAGAATTTGCTTTCTCTCGGCCGCTTTTGTTTTTCCCACCAACATTGCAAGACGAATCCCCAAAGGTTCTAGGACCTTTTTGGCATTCTTAAAGTGCTGTTCCGCGAGAATCTCGGTGGGCGCCATCAGACAGGATTGAAAGCTACTTTCAGCGACATAAATAGCCGCCATAAAGCTCACCAAAGTCTTTCCGCTTCCCACATCCCCTTGAACCAAACGATGCATGGGATGACCTTTTTCAAGATCGGCCTTAATCTCAGCAAAAACTCTTTTTTGCGCGCCGGTCATTTCAAAAGGCAAAGACTTTTCCAAGGCCTGAAGCTTCTCTCCACTATTCTCAATCTTTGCCGCGACACCTTTTTGAAATCCGGCTTTTCGAGAGGCCAAGAACAACTCCAACCAGAAGAACTCTTCAAAAATGATTCGTCTTTGTGAAGCGTTTCTAAATTCAGTATATTCCGCTGCTTTTGCCGGATCGGGATAATGCATCTCTTTGAGGGCATCTTTGCGTGGCTTCAGATTGTATTTCTCAAGCATCCATTTCGGTAAAGCTTCAGGTGGCCACTCTTCGATCTGTGCGAAGGCGTGCCTTACCAGCTTCATGATTTTTGAAGTCGCCAGACCCTCGATCTCTGTGTAGAGCGGGATCAAAGCATCTTGAGTTTCCTCATCGGGCTCAATGTCACGAATATCGGGATGATGAAATTCCAATCGACCACGATATTCAATCACCTTGCCGACCACTCGGACTTCGGTAAAAGGCTTGAAACGCTCGAAATAGCCCTTATAAGGAACGCGGAAATATTTGCAGTGAATTTGTCCCGAAGCGTCTCTCAAAACCACGTCATACATTTTGCGAGTCGAGCGCCCCATATTGACACTGTGAACGGCAGCAACAGTCGCTTTCATACTTACAATATCATTCACTTTGAGACTTGCGATGTTGCGAGCAGCCCTTTGATCTTCATAAGCTCTAGGATAGAACTCAAAGAGGTCCCGCAAGGTTTTCAAACCTTTGCGATTAAAGAGGTCACCCAGCTTGGGACCGACTCCTTTGAGGTACATTATTTGAGTATCTAGACGAAGGGCCATACTTAGGCAGTATTGCGGATTTTATTTCTAAGTCAATGTATTCATGGCAGAATTTCCCTATGGAGTCCGCCAACTATTTTAGAATACGCCTCACGACAATTCGTCCCGACAAAGTGACGAGTTTCGATATTTTTATCCTTGTGGATAACAAGTACATTCTCTATTTGCGCGCTGGGGATAAACTCTCGGACGGAAAAATTGAGCGACTTCACTCCCGCGATACGGGGGATTCTTTCTTCGTGCGTGACGAAGACAAACAAGCTTATCGTGACTGGGTTCGTGAAGAGATGAATTCTTCCCTGATTGATCCTTTTTCGAAAGCTGCAATTTTGCGTGAATCTTCCGTGGCCTTGATGGAAGACCTTTTCGAAAATCCAGATGTGAATACTGCGTTGGATGAATCACGTCCGATCATCAAGGACTTTATTGATTTGATGGAAAACGCTCCTGAAGCCATGGGCTTTATGATTTCACTGTCAGGTCATGACTTCTACACTTACAATCACTCTTTGGATGTCAGCATTTACTCTTTAGGTCTTGGCAAAGCGCTCGGATATGACCCGACGACTTTGGAAGAACTGGGTGTCGGTGCGCTTTTCCACGACATCGGCAAACGCAATGTCAGCCTGGATATTCTTTGTAAAAAAGGCGGACTGAGTGATGCCGAGTGGGAGCAAATGAAAATGCATCCTCAGTACGGCTTGGTTATTTTGAACAATCACCCCAATATCAGCGATGCCATCAAAGCAGCTTGTTTTGAGCATCATGAATCATGGGCCGGCAATGGCTACCCTCAGCAAATTGTTGGCGATGAGATTCACCCTTTTGCACGCATTGTCGCGATCACAGACACTTACGATGCAATGACCACTCAGCGTTCTTACAATGTTCCAATGAAACCCCTGGACGCTGTCGCTATGATGAAAGAAAAACTCGCGGGTCGCTATGATCCCGACATGTTAAAAGCAATGTACTCAGTTCTGTTTAAGATAAAGGCCGCATAGAATGAAAAATGTTTTGCACACATTGTTGCTCATCGCCGTCATCCCACTCATCGCTCTCGCCCTTGAACCCACCAATCCCCAAGGATTTTGTGATCGCTTCTTAGGCGAAAAAGACGTCGTCAAATGCAAAGAGCGCACGCAAAAAGAAGAAGTGGATTGGTACGCAGCCACTGTGTGCAATTTACAGAAAGAGGATTCGGCGTTCTGGTCGTGCTGGGATAGCATCAAGGGACAAAGCTTCAACCCTGCTTCTTTGGATCATTGTGGTGAAGATAAAGATCTGACAGATGCGCAAAGACAAGAATGCATCGTCTCCGCTCGTGCCGGTCGCGAACCAGCTTCATCTGCGACTTTCCAAGCTCTAAAGATCACCAAGTAGTCCATCTTGACAGTTTAAATACTGTACACATCTTCTGGGCGGAGGTCTCTCATGGAGCCATCTGCCCCCGAAGAAACAGTCACCCGCCCCCCACTTATATGGCATCGGGTTGTACAAACCTGGCTCACCCGCAAACCCTCCCCTCACGCGGGCTTTATTGCCGCTATTAGCACCTTCATTTTGGTTCTGGGCAGCATTGTTTATCAGCAAGATTTCTTTCAGGCACACACCTGGATGGATGCATCCCGAATCAAAGTATTTGAACATCATCAGTGGTGGCGTTTATGGACAACCCTTTTTGCTCACGCTGATTTAGGCCACTTGATTTCAAATTCCATTTTATTTTTTATTCTGGGTTATTTCCTTACGGGATACTTCGGAGCTCTGCTTTTTCCGCTCGCAGCCTTTGCCTTCGGAGGTATCACCAATTTCTTTGTCTTATTGAACTCTCCTCCTGACATTTCTTTGATTGGAGTTTCTGGCGTGGTGTATTGGATGGGAGGAGCCTGGCTCGCTCTGTATTTCGCTCTGGATAAACGCAAAACCTATCTGCAAAGAAGTCTTCGTATTGGTGGCGTGGCCTTGGGGGTCTTTATGCCTGCCACTGCCTTTGATCCTACCATCAGCTATGGAGCCCACCTCATTGGCTTCCTCACAGGACTTCTTTATGGAGTTCTCTATTATTTAAGACATCGCTCCACTTTCGAGGCAGCTCTTATCAGCGAAACCATCACCGACGAATAAAATAGACGAGTAAAGCCGTCGAATACTTTGTCATCTTCGTGTTCGCGAAACACAAAAACATTTATTCAATGCCTCCCATCAGTTTTACCAGTCCTTCGTAGCGATTCAAAAAAAGTCTTCCTATTCTCCAGCCTGCGTAATTCACGCAACAACTATACAAGGAGGATTTTTTATGAAGACTATACTTGCCGCTTTCATCGCGACCGTGGCCATGTCATTTTCAACGGCTGCCCTGGCTCACGACAACTGCTCTTACGAGACGCCCCAACCGCTTTCTGAAATGTTCCCGCAAACAGGTCCCATCAGTGAAGAAATGAAAATGCAACGTCAGTACGACTCAGAATGTGAATGTCCAACAGGATGGGATCAACGAGTCAGATACTGCTGGGGTGGCAACGGCTTCTATAAATGCGGTTACATCTGCAGCAAATATGAAAACCCAGGCAGTGGCGGCAATCATGGTGGACATGATCATGCTGGAAATGGCGGGCAAACCGGTGGGAATGGCAACGGCGCGGGTGGCAACGGTAATGGCGCAGGCGGAGCCAACGGCAATAGCGGCGGTCATCACTAAATGACATTTCCCCGGATTCTTTCCACTAAGGATTCGGGGAATTTCTTTGTTTGCGAGAAGCTCAGAAACAGTGTTTACGTAATTACTCCTTCGCAACTTGATATAAATTTTCATTCTTCAATAATGCCTTCGCGGAGGCCTTGTGGACAGCGAACTCCTTACATTTGAAAAAACCTTGAAAACAATTTTTTTGGAGCGACAAAGACGCAGCCGAAGATACTCATTACGAGCATTTTCCCGTGACCTGAATTGCTCTGCGGGAAAGATTTCCGCAGTCCTTAGCGGCAAAACAGCGGTGGGCTCACGCCTGCTTAAAAAACTGATGAATTCTTCAAGACTTTCCGAATCAGAAAGAAAACTATTGCAGACCGCAACCAGAGGACATCGGCACATTCCCTTACCTGAAAATGATTACAGCAAAGTCCTTGATTCATCAAATTTGAAACATCTTTTTCGCTGGGAAACCCACGCCATTTTGAGTTTGCTAAAAAATCAAAATGCAAAAGCAGACCCTCTCTGGGTCGCAAATCGCCTCTGCATCCCTGTCACGACTGCGAAAGAATCCTTGGAAGAATTGTGTGCCTGTGGTGTGATTCATATACAAGATGACCAGCATGTTATCTTAGCCGCAAATCTAGCTAGTGCTGTCCCCTCCCCACAACCGTCACTGGCTGCGAAGAGCTACCAAGAACTTCTGGAGCAAACACTCCCATACATCTGGGACCTCCCTCGGGAGGTTTCGGCCCTAGGAACCCTTACCTTTGCCATTGATCGCGCCAAAATTCCGCAAGTTAAACAACTTATGAAACGTTTGATGGGTAAGATCTCATCAATTAGCGAAGACAGCCCCAGCAATGAAGTCTTTAATCTGAGTATCATTCTACAACCTCTCACCGCAGTGCAGACTCCTGACTGTCAAAAACTTAAACGGCCCTGAACTTTTTAGCTTTCAATAGGTTTTTTACAGGACAAAATCACCTATTCTGATACAACAACGGAATGAAAAATCCTGCCAAAATCCTTATTTTTCTCCTCTCAACCTCCCTGACGATATTCTCTTTAGGCGGATGCAGTTTCGCAATGGAAGAAGCAGGTCTCTTCAAGGGTTCCAACTCGGGTCTGCCTGAGCTGGGTACTTTGGCTTACGCAAATCAAGAAATTACCTTTGATGTTTTGAAATCGACAGCCATGAGAACCTGCATGGAATGCCATACGACAGGTCGAAACGCGATGGGCACACCCGCAGAGGCACTGGCTTTAAGTGGAAAGATCTTAAGCGAAATCAGCAGCAATGCCATGCCACCAAAATCAAGCGGATACAAAACCTTGACGGATTGTGAAAAGCAAATCGTTGAAACATGGCTTGAAGATCAGGCGAAATCTCGCAAAAGTGTAAAAATCAAAGATCTTCCCAAGTGTCAGGGCGCAGTCGCTCCGCCAAAAGAAGAAAAGCCTGATATTTCAAAACTTGAAGTCACTTTTGCAAACCTGCAAAAGTATATCATCGCTCCAAAATGCTTGAGCTGCCACGCTCATGACGTTGAAGATGTGGAAACAGTTTTAGATTCAGTTCAAGGCATGCATGATGCCGGTGTTCTTGCCGAGACGGCAGAGGAAAGTAAGATCTATCAAATCGTCTTACCGACAGCGAAGCGTCAGATGCCTCCGCTCAAATCTGGATTGCCAAGATTGACCGTCGACGAACAGGTTTTTTTGAAAACTTGGATCGATAAGGGCGCCAAGGAAGACACCCTTTGAGAAATTCTATTTTTCTTCTGATTTTACTTCTTAGCTCTCAAGCAGTTTTAGCTTCTGAGCACATCCCTGCTTGTAAAAATAAAAACACCGTTATTTCGTATAACAATGAGCAGGTGCTGGGTTGGAAATTTAGCGAAAAAAGTAAATTCCTGTCGCGCGCCTTCATTAAAGGCAGCATCGTGGGGATTATTGAAAATCGCCAAGGTCACATTCACTTTGAGGTGGATTTCGACAAAGACCTGACAACCAACAACGATCGCGTCGAAGTCATTTATAACGTCGAATTTGGCGAGCTTCCTGATTTTCGAGTCGGTGACGAACTTATTGCCTGCGGAGATTTTATCGTCGACTCCTGGTCACCACTGGGAGCAGTTGTGCATTGGCTGCACAGCAATCCCAACGCAAATAAAAACAAACATGAAGATGGCTTTTTAGTTATTAATGGCCAAGTCACGGGTCTTAAGAAGTAATTTGTGCTTCGGCAATTTCGCGAGACATCCTTAGCCCCACGTTCTTATTTTTTCTAAACTAAATCCATGGAAAAACAGAAACTACCTTGGTGGACCTGGGTCCTTCCCCTCGCCATCTTTCATCTTGGTACAAGACTCAGTCTGACTTATCAGATTGCACCGGGCGTTTCGACTTTTTATTTTCCGGTAGCACTTGGTTTTGTTTTGATCCGATGGTGGGGCTACCGAGTTCTCCCAGCTCTCTATATTAATTCGGTGCTTTCTGCAGGACTCTGGGGACTCAATAAGGTCGAATTCTATCCTTTATTTGGTCTGATAGAAACTTTCGAGGTTTGGATTTCATACCTTCTTATTAAGGAGCGATTCAAAAACACTCTCTGGTCTCCAAATCCCACTGACTTAATCATTTACGGCATCCAAGGCGTTATGATTCCGGCTGGCATCGCTGCCTGCCTGTCTCAAGGAATTTTAATACTAACAGGAAATTCAAATTCCGATTCCGCAATTTGGGTCGGAATTAGCGCGTTCATTGGGGATCTTATGGGCGGAGTCAGTGTCAGCCTTCCGCTCTTAATTATCCTGACGCCAGTACTCGAAAAAAGAAAACTCAATCTTTTCCCGGTAGACAACTTTGAACTGCAATGGAAATGGCGAATTCCCCTGAAGGAAAAAGTCTTGCTTGCCATCGGCGTTTCGCTCGCCTTGGTCTTGAGCATCTCGCTTCCCATCTTCAGAGTTTGGTATTTCATGGGGATCTTTGTTCTTCTGCCGGCTATTTGGTACGGGCTGGAGTTTGCCATTATCGTCAATTCATTCATTTCATTTTTAACTTTGGCCTACCCCGCCTTGGCTGGACAAAAATGGCCACAAACCCTGGATTCAACCCAAATTGTCGCAACCCTTTTAACCTTGAATTTCACGGCCCTGGTGGCGGGCTCTGCAGTTTCATATTTTCGAAAAAGACTTTCGCGGGTCATTAGCGCTGAAAACGAACTGAAGGTCGCAAAAGAACAAGCTGAAGATGCTTCGCGCGCTAAATCTGAATTCCTGGCCAGAATGAGCCACGAAATTCGCACGCCTCTTAATTCAGTCCTGGGAATGCTCGAACTCTTGAAAGAAACGAATCTCTCCAAGGACCAAGAGCGCTATCTCACACTTTTTAGTCACGCTGGGGAAAATCTAAAAGCGCTGATTAATGATCTATTGGATTTCTCCAAGATTGAAGCCAAGGCCCTTACGATTGAAAACATCTCATACAATCTTCATTCAACCATTCGTAGTGTTTTTGAAATTCTGCAGATCAAAGCCGAAGAAAAGGGCCTGAAATTTGAGCTCAATTTCGCCGAAGATGTTCCCCTTTATCAAATGGGTGATCCGACTCGCCTTCGCCAGGTTCTATTTAACCTTATTGGAAATGCCCTGAAGTTTACCGATGAAGGCGAAGTCTATATCAATGTCTCTGTTGAAAAAGCTCCGCAAGAAAAGTTGTTAATTGAAGTGCGCGACACCGGTATTGGTATCCCCCGAGAAAAACAACAGGTGATCTTTTCTCCTTTCGTTCAAGGTGAATCCAATATCACACGACGATATGGTGGCACGGGCCTGGGCCTGGTCATATCAAAGAATTTGGTTGAAATCATGGGGGGAGATATTGAGTTGCGCAGTCTCGCCGGACGCGGCACCACCTTCCGCATTACACTGCCGTATCGTCCCGATATGACAGGCCCTCAAGAGAAAGCCAAAGCCGCCGTCACAAAATGGCCAGAGTCTTTAAGTCAACGACGCTATAAAATCCTGCTTGTGGACGATTCAGAGGACAACAGAGTTCTTATCACTCATTATTTAAAGAGTATGCCCTTTGATTTCGTCGAAGCCGTGAATGGCAAAGAGGCCGTTGAGAAATGCAAAGACAACGTTTTTGATCTTATCTTCATGGACATGCAAATGCCGGTTATGAGCGGATACAAAGCGACAGAGATCATCAGACATATCGAGAAAGAAAATAAACGTCCACGCACCTATATCATTGCTCTTACCGCCACCGCAGTTTTGGAGGAGCTACAAAGAACAATCAGCAGTGGTTGTGATCAATATATGGTAAAACCAGTTAAGAAGGCGGAGGTGGTCGAAGCCCTCATTCAGGCATTCACAACAAAAGTCCCAAAGAGTGAGGCTTTTAAAGAGCCGCCATCCCCGAGTATCTGAACCTTCACGGTGTCCTTCACTCGTTTTTCTTTTTGAAGCTTGGTAAAGAAATCTACTTCTTGCTCGAGAGAATCAAAACTCGCGACCACATCAAAATCTGTATCAACAGGGCGCAGATAGGAAATCTCCCCTTTGGAAATGACAATATTGTCTGTGGCAATTTTGTAGTGTTTTAAGCCCGTCAACACCAGCGCATAGGCCGACATCACACCGGTTGCGTAAAGACTGCCACCGAAAGCCGTGCCTTTATGATTTAGATTCTTTTCCAGGGAAACACGGAAATGCGCTTTATGAGACGTGATTTCTATCACTTCAATACCAAGATGCTCGTAGAGCTTGATCTTATCTCTAAGGATATTATCAATCTCTTCGCCCTTTACTTCCATTGCTCATAGCCTCCGGCATAGTTCACTGATTGGCGATATCCCAAGCCGCGCAGAGCATAAGTCACTGCCGCCGAGCGTACACCGTGATTACTGATAACCATCACAATTTTGTCCTTAGTGATGCCTTTGGCTGCAAGAAGCTTTTCCACCTCTTTAGCCGGGAGATCTTTGTCATTAAAGAATTCGCGCCACTCGATATTGACCACTGAAGCTTTAACATCTTTTTGTTGAGTTAAATTCTGCAGGGCGAACTCTTGGGAGCCACGCACATCCAGAATAATGACTTTGTTTTTAGCGTCATTGAAGTTCATACCGAACAGGCTCGCCACTGGCATATCCGTGGCACCTGGAGGCAAGCCGCCCAGAGATTTGCTGCGGGCACGTGATGAATACTTCATCGGAGGCAATTGTTGGGTGGCGTAAGCTTTGAAATTTTCAAAACTGATCATCATAGACTCATCAACCACAGGCTTCCAGTAAGGTTTATTTTTTACCGGAGGCGGACCTTCCTTAGGGTTGATCGCGCGGTAAGAGGTATGCATCAAAGTGTAAACCTCGCGAACTCCTAAAACCTGCAAAGTCCAGGCGACACGCCCCTCTTCACCACCACCTTGGCGGCCTTTACCGAGGACGACAACTTTAGAATCCAAGTCGATACCAATCAAAGAAAGACGACGAGCCATTGCAAAAAGATCCGTCTGCAAAAGTCCACGATAACGAGGATCTTGTTGAGAGAAGTCCTCCCAGCGAACATTGATCGCTCCAGGAACATGAGACAAATTGAATTCAAAAGGAGATCTGACATCTAAAATCACCGGATTATCCGCCATGATTTTTTCAGCCGTCATGGTTCCCGGAATCACCGGTTCCTGCGAAACAACTTTAGTAGGTACGTATTGGCAACCTGCAAATAGACCTACAACTGCAAGAAGTAAAACTAATGAGCGCATCAGAACAACCTCCTAAACAAGGTCAAAACAAAGGGAGCATTTCGCTCCCTTATGTCTACTTAGTAATTCTCATTGTCGGAAAGAAAATAATATCGCGGATACTTGGACGATCCGTCAGGATCATCACGATGCGCTCAATTCCAAGACCGACACCACCTGTTGGTGGCATCCCAGAATCGATAGCCAACAAAAAGTCTTCATCCATTGGATGAGACTCTTCATCTTTGCCACGCTCTGCTTCTTGTTCTTTCAAACGAGCCGTTTGATCTTCTGGATCGTTCAACTCAGAGTATGAGTTCCCGATTTCCATGTAAGCTGCAAACGGTTCGAAGCGCTCAACCAAGCGATCGTCTTTGCGGTGAATTTTCGTCAATGGTGAAATCTCTTTCGGATGATCCATAACGAAAGTTGGTTGCCACAAGTGCTGCTCTGCTGTCAGCTCGAACAATTCCATGATCATTTTTCCGCGCTTTTCTGGCGCTTCCATATGACCACCCAATTTGTTCACAGCTTCGAACAACTCTTGATCTGTTGCCTTATCTGGATCGATCTTCGCGTATTCACGAACACCATCGTGAACCGTCAAACGTCTCCACGGTGGCGTGAAATCAATTTCTTTACCTTGGTAAGAAACCTTCATGCTGCCAGTGATTTTCAAAGCCAACTGAGAAACCAACTCTTCAAATTGGTTCATTTGGTAGTTGTAGTCTGTGTAAGCCTCATAGAACTCAAGCAAAGAGAATTCAGGATTGTGAGTACGGTCGATGCCTTCATTACGGAAGTTCTTGCTGATCTCATAAACTTTTTCAAAGCCGCCTACCAAAAGACGTTTCAAATAAAGCTCTGGTGAAATTCTCATGTAAAGCTTCATATCCAAAGCTTTATGATGAGTTGTAAACGGAGTTGCCGCTGCACCACCATAGATCGGTTGCAATGTCGGAGTTTCCACTTCCATAAAGCCGCGATCATCAAGGAAACGACGGATCTCGCTGATGATTTTAGAACGAGTTTGGAAAACCTTGCGAGAATCTGCATCGGTCATCAAATCCAAGTGTCTGTGACGGTATTTGATTTCAACGTCCTGAACGCCGTGGAATTTTTCTGGCAATGGTTCAATCGACTTTGTCAAAATTTGGAAGCTCTTCAAGTAAATTGAGAACTCGCCCTTTTGAGATTTGAAAACATAACCTTCAACACCGACGATATCGCCAAGATCCACCAATTCAAAAGCGGCACGCTCTTGCTCTGGCAACTCTTCTGTTTTCACATAAACTTGCACAGAAGCTGTTTGATCTTGCACGTTGAAGAAGCAAGCTTTACCCATCGCACGCAAAGTCATCAAACGACCGGCAATACGGTAAGTACTTTCAGGCTTTTTCTCTCCAGCTTGAAGACCCGCCGCATGTTTCTCGACGATCTCTGCGATGGCCGTCTTATTCTCAAAAGAATAAGGATAAGGATTGATGCCCTTCTCACGAAGTGCGTGAAGTTTTTTGCGTTTCTCGGCTCTGAGCGGATTTTCTTGAATCGACATTTTTACCTAGTTTCTTATCAACAAAATGTGATCAGCAAAAGGTGCCCCCAAAAACTGGCAGCTACCTTTTGCTTCACTCGATACATTATAGTTTTTTACCTGCGAAAGCTTCCATCACGTTATGAAGCAACTGAAGTGATTCTTTCTTCGGACGTTGGAAGGCGTTACGGCCCATAATAGAACCGAAAGCTCCACCCTGCGCCAATTCGCCCACTTCTTTCAAAAGCTCTTCGGTGCCTTTCGCTTCGCCACCAGAGAAGATCACGATGCGTTTGCCTGCAAAGCAAGATTGAACAACGTGGCGAATACGATCCGCCAAAGTTCCGATTTTGATGCCTTGTTCAGCGTAAACTTTTGCCGCAGCCGCCTGTTCAATATGCGCCGTTGGTGGTTTAACTTTCACGATGTGTGCGCCCAATTGACAAGCGATGTGAGCCGCATAAGCGATCACGTCGATAGCTGTCTCACCATCTTTAGAAAGTTGCTCACCACGAGCGTATGACCAAATCACGACAACCAAACCAGCGGCCTTCGCTTCGCGCGCTGCTTGTGCGATTTCTTCGTACATACCTTTGCGTTCAGCAGACCCTGGGTAGATCGTGAAGCCAATACCCACGCAACCCAAGCGCAAAGCATCGTCAATATAAGATGTCAAAGCAGAGATAGGACGCTTGTCCGTATAAAGAGTGTCAGAGTTATTGATTTTCAAGATCAAAGGAATTTCGCCAGCATAATCGCGAGCGATCATCTCAATAGCACCAAGTGGAGCAGCATAAGCTGAACAACCTGATTCGATCGCCAACTCAACATGGTAGTTTGGATCGTAGCCATCTGGATTTTTTGCGAAAGTGCGAGCAGGTCCGTGTTCGAAACCTTGGTCCACAGGAAGAATAACAAGCTTGCCAGTACCAGCCAATTTACCATGGTTCAACATGCGAGCCATATTCGTCAAAACGCCTGGATTGTCCGCTCCGTACCAGTTCAAAATCTCTCTAACTCTTGGTGTCATCTGAAGGTCTCCTGAATGTGATTAACCGTTCTAAAAATCCCATCTAACGTATTGAACTTTTACGGGATAATCAAGCGCGGCGCGGATATTAACACGCTTGGCAGAAACAAGGCTGTGGTATACTGTGGCCCTCCGGGCTGATAGCCCCCCAGTGAGGTCTTATGAATAAAGTTAGCTATGAAACGACTCCAAATCCTTCGACAATGAAGTTCATTCTGCACCAAAAAGTAGCAGATGAGGGCTTTGACTGCCCGACGGCGCAAGAAGCAGAGCGTTCTCCCCTGGCTAGCAAGATTTTTGGTTTCCCATGGACGAGCTCAGTTTACGTGGGTACGGACTTTATCACTGTGACGAAGCAAGACTGGGTGGATTGGGAGCTTCTGGCGCAGCCTTTGAGCGGCTTGATTCAAGAGCATTTGGATCGCAATGAACCTGTGGTTGTAACTATGGTAACAAACCATGGTGAGTACGATGAAAATGACTCGGACCTGATTCGTAATATTAAATCCGTTTTAAATCGCGAAATTCGCCCCGTCGTCGCACTTGATGGCGGTGACATTGTTTTCAATCGTCTTGAAGGCAACACTTTGTATATCCATATGAAAGGCGCTTGCTCTGGCTGCCCGAGTTCTCAGGTTACTTTGAAAGAAGGCGTTGAGACTCGTATGAAAGAACTCTTCCCGGAAATTCATGAAGTTCTTGCAGTCTAAGTCTTTTCACGAAACCAAGCTTCTTCTAAAACTTGCGGGTCCCATCATCGTTGGTCAAGTGGGTCAAAATCTGATCCAACTGGCAGATACAATTATGGTCGGCTCGATAGGTCCCGTCGCTTTAGGCGCCTCCGCTTTTGCCGGAAGCATCTTCATCGTCTTTTTGATTTTTGGCCTGGGCATTCTTGCGCCAACAACAGCTTTGTTCGCGAAAATGCAGGGACAAGAAAACTTCCCTTTGGGAGGAGTGCTGCTTCGCCACAGCCTGATGGTCGCTATGGGCATCAGTGCCTTGTTGATGGCCGTCATCTATTTGCTGATTCCGCATTTGAATATTTTTGGACAACGTCCTGAGATTCTTTCCCTCGGGGTCAGCTTCTTTAAAATTATCGCGTGGTCCATCATCCCTTCAATGATCTATCAGTGCTATAAACAATTCACCGATGGCATTGGTAAAACCAAAGTGGGAATGTTTGTGATGATCGCAGGTGTGATCATCAACGTGGCTTTAAATTATGTTCTGATTCATGGCCTTTATGGTTTCCCCAAGCTGGGCTTGAATGGTTCAGGTTGGGCCACTTTAATTGCGCGCACTTTGATGGCCTTCGCCATGATATTGTACGTCCATCTTCATCCTAACTTTAGCAAATACATGACTGAGCATTGGATCCATCGCTTCGATCATCAGATGGTTAAGAATATGCTTCGTCTGGGGATTCCAACGGGATTTACCTATTTCTTTGAGGTCGGAGCCTTCTCTTCCGCGGCAGTTATGATGGGTTGGTTTGGGGCCATTCCACTGGCGGCCCATCAAATCACCATCAGTTTGGCCAGTACAAGTTTCTTAATCACACTGGGTATTGGTATCGCAGCCAGCATCCGCGTCGGTTTCGAAATGGGTCGCGGAGACTATCCTCTGGCTCGCCATGCTGGCTTTACAGCCATTCAAGTTGGCGGCATCTACATGGGCCTTTGCGCTCTTGGTTTTTTCTTCTTACGTCACTGGTTCCCTACTCTTTATGTCAGCGATCCTGATGTCATTCAGTGGGCCGCCCGATTCTTTGTGGTCGTTGCGATCTTTGAAATCTTTGACGGGGTTCAAGCGGTTTCCATCGGCGCTCTTCGAGGCATGAGCGACACTCAGTGGCCAGGCATCATCGCTTTCTTTGCTTACTGGGTGATGGGTCTGCCTGGCGGCTATCTGCTGGCCTTCCACCTTGGCGTTGGTCCAGTAGGCATTTGGGTTGGGCTTTTGATTGGCTTGATCTTCGCGTCCATCCTTTTGACCTGGAGATTTCATCTTTTGAGTCGTCGCTACACTGAAAGTAGTGTTTCTAACTGAGAAAAACAGCGCCACACAATCAAAGTGGAACGAAATGTTCCGCTTTGAGATTTCAATTAAATAATTGAGCTATTCCGAAACTTTAGCTTTCCACAATTCTTGCCGATCTATTGGTCAATGCAGTTGAGGAATTTCAGGTACTTTTGCCTCCTTACTAGTCTTTTTATTTTCGTGGGTTGCACCGATGCAAACCCTAAGGTCGCTGCATTGCATGCGCTTGACGAGTTTGAATTCAAAAAGAACTTCGTCGTCACTGCGGATCTAAGCTCTATTCCCCTGCAAGCAAAATGCTCTCGCTTCATTGATCATGTCGATGTCAGTTTCGATTCTGGCGCAACGTGGACCAACACCTCCACCTACGACACTTCTTCGCAGTTTGATTGCGCAAACAGCAACTACACCATGACTCTTTCGAACTCGAAAGCTCCATGGAACTCGATGTCTTTCACAAGTGGCCAGGTGGTCAATGTGAAATTCCGCGCTCTTTCGCGCGTGGGTAACTATGTCTATCGTGACATCTCTGTGAAATACACACCGTCAGCAACTATCCGCCAAGAAGTTTTGGTTGGGGCCGGAACTTCGACGGCAGCCAATATCGTATTAAAAGGTCGCATTCGTGCGCAAAAGCAAGCGGTCGCAAGTGGTGGCAGCGTTGTGGTTAAAGGAAGGATCCTCGAATGATAAAGTCCCTCCTTTCCTTATTTTTGATTCTAGCTTCAAACGCGGCTCTGGCGGCTTCACCGTCACCCGGTCCATTGATGACTTATGAGGGTCTTCTTACTGACAACTTGGGCAATCCACTAACGGGATCCAAGAGCGTCACCTTTCAAGTACTTTATGGTTCTTGTATTGCCTATGAAGAAATTCAAACTGTTGTTCCCGGTGCCGCAGGTGAATTCAGCGTTATCGTCGGAAGCGGCACCCGCCAGGACAGCACGGGAAATACGGCGGATCGCATTTTTGCGTCTTCGGGATCTGTAAACTGTTCGGGCTCTTCTGCAGCTTCTGTCAGCGGATTCGCAAGTCGCAGTTTGCATATCAAAGTCGACGGAACGGATTTAAGTCCCGATGTCACCATCAACAATATTCCCTTCGCAATCAATGCGATGAAATTGGCTGATAAAGATGTTTCTGATTTTGTTTTGAAAAACCAAGTGAATGGCGCCACTTCATGTGACGGCACCAATAACTTTCTAACCTGGAATGCGGCGACCATGTCTTTCGGTTGCTCGAGTGTCTCAGGTTTGACTGGTGGTACCGTACTGACGGTCTCTGGTTCAGCCCCTATCTCAGTGACCGGAGCCGCCGCAAATCCAGTGGTTTCCATCTCGCAAGCTACTTTTTCAACCAATGGTTTTTTAAGTTCGTCGGACTGGAATACGTTCAATGGTAAATTATCTCCGAGCCTTGCCAGTGGAAAAATACTTGTTGGTAATGGCAGCAACGTAGCCTCCCCGGTCGATATGAGTGGTGATGCTACGATTTCAAATGCCGGAGCCGTTTCGCTTTCCTCTGTTGGATCCCCAGGTACTTATTTTAAAGTTACAACCGATGCTAAAGGGCGCGTCATATCTGGAGTCGGGGCGCTGACTGCGACTGATATTCCAGGACTTGATTGGAGTAAAATTACGTCTGGAAAACCGACGACTTTGGCTGGGTATAGCATCACTGATGCTCTTTCCCTTTCTGGCGGTACGATGGGCGGTGCTATTGACTTGAATAGCAATAATCTTACGAACCTTGGCTATGTTACTATGTCGCCGAATAAGTCTTTGCATCTATCAAATAACTCGACGGATCCGACGGGATTATCTACCGTTGATAAAGGCAAGACTTGGTACAACGCCACCTCCAACCAAATTAAATACTGGAATGGCTCGGCTGTTGTAACATTGGGAGCCGCAGGGGCTGGTACTGTAACTTCGGTCACTGCTGGAACTGGCTTAACTGGCGGTACAATCACCTCAACAGGAACTATCGGTTTAGGTACAGAGTTGAGTGGATTGAATGGTATTGCAACGACGGGTTTTGTTAAGCGTACAGGTGCTGGAACTTATAGCGCAGGCAACGCAAGTTTGACTGCCGATGTAACAGGAACATTGCCGATTGCAAACGGCGGAACAAACTCAACAACTGCATTGGTTGGCAATCGCGTGATGGTCTCTTCAGGCGGAGCCATTGTCGAAGCAACGGCAATTACCGCTAATAAAGCGTTGGTGTCTGACTCTAATGGAATCCCCACTCACTCTGCTGTGACCAACACTGAATTAGGATATGTTTCAGGAGTCACTTCTCCTATCCAGTCTCAACTGAATGGAAAACTATCCTCATCGGGCTGGGCAAATTACAGCGTCATCGGAACAAATGGCTCTGGTGCTATGACTGCAGTTTCCGGATCAACAACAGGTACTATCTTACAACATTCTCCAACAGGTCCCGTATTCTCGACTGCCGCTTACCCTAGCTCAACGACAGTAAATCAATTGCTATTCTCTTCTGCAAACAACGTCGTGGGTGGGTTAACATCCGCGAATGATTCAGTTCTTTTAACCAATGGTACGGGTGCACCAGCTTGGGTTGCAAAAACATCCGATACATTCACTCAGTATGCTTTATTGGCAGGTCGCTCTGGTGGTCAGGCACTGAATGGTGGAACAGCTGCAGGTAACAGCTTGACGTTAGACTCCACTTCAAACGCCACCAAGGGCAATATTCTTTTAAATCCCACTGGTGGTAATGTCGGTATTGGAACTTCGACTCCCTCAATCAAACTTGATGTGGCAGGAGCAGTACGCGTTGGTACCGATGCAACAGCCTGTGCAGCGGGTGTAGCGGGTGCGATTCGCTATAATGGCGGCAACGTTGAATATTGTAACGGAACATCTTGGAATGCATTTGCAGCGAGTGGTGCTGGCATCACTTCTCTAAATGGCTTAACTGGAAATACACAAACTTTTGCCGTTGGCACAAGTGGAAACTCGCCGGCATTCAGTTCTGCGACAACTACACACACCTTAAATATTCCGATGGCGTCAGTTGCTTCGGTAACTGCGGGTCTTATCAGTAAAACTGACTATGACAATTTCAATACAAAGCTGGGAACGGCTTCGACATTCTCTGGTGACGTTTCAGGAACTTCCAGCACGATGTCAGTGGATAAAATTAAAGGCAAAAGTGTTGTTCCTGTTACCTACTCACCTGGACAACATCTTCGTTTCGATGGAACAAATTGGGTCAACTCGTCAGTATCTCTTCCAACTGATGTCACGGGTACTTTACCGGTGGCAAATGGTGGTACGGGTGTGGCCACCATTGGAGCTGGCAATTTAGTTGTGGGGGCTGGGACTGGCGCCCTCAGCTCATTGGCGGCGGGAGCAGCTGGAAATGTCGTCTACGCAACAGGTGTGACCTCTTGGGCAAGTGGTTCGCCAGACACCGCTGGATTGATTGATAAAACTTCACCACAGACAATCAATGCCGCAAAATCTTTCAATAACTATTTGCAACTGAATGCTCAAAACGAATTGCGCTTTGCAGATGCTGATTCATCAAACTACGTCGGTTTCCGATCACCCTCGAACGTTACCGCAAATAAAACATGGACTTTACCTCCTGCTGATGGCGCTGCCGGCCAAGTTCTTAGCACTGACGGTGGTGGCAACTTGTCTTGGGCCACTCCTGGTGGCGGTGGCACGATCACGGGTGTGACTGCTGGTACTGGAATGACTGGTGGTGGTTCGACTGGGAACGTGACAATCTCACTTGCGAATACTTCCGTTGCACCAGGAACTTACAACCGCGCGAATATTACCGTCGATGCACAAGGTAGACTTACAGCAGCTGGGACCTCCCCTGCTATCAATCTTTCAACAGAAACCACAGGTGTTCTTCCTATTTCTTTAGGTGGTACAGGCACGACTACAATCGTTGGAGCCTTCAACGTCCTTTCTCCACTGAACACTAAGGGTGATCTTGTTACTTATGACAACGGCGGCAACAATGTTCGCCTTGGAGCTGGAACCAACGGTCAGGTTTTGACTGTGGATTCGGCAATGGCAACGGGATTGAAATGGGCTACACCACCTGGTGGTACTGTCACCAACGTCACTGGCACAGCACCAGTTGTGGTTTCGAATGGTTCTTCGACACCGTCCATTTCAGTGAGTGATGCAACCGCTTCGTCAAAAGGGATTATGCAAGCCGGATCTGGCTTGTCGGTGACTTCAGGAATTGTGAACGTCAATCCAGCCAGCTTCGCCTCCGCCGTACCTGTCTCTAAAGGAGGTACTGGCTCTACAACAATGACTGCGAATCGTTTGATTGCCTCGGACGGAACAGGTAACTCGTATCTTCCATTTACCTGCCCGGTAGGACAACTTGTAGGTTTCGACGCCGGCGGTACCGCAGGTTGCTATTCTTCTAATGGTGCTGGCTTGTTCAGTAACGGCGGAAATGCCTTTGGTGCGGCTGCAGTTTTGGGCACAACAGATGCCTTTGGACTAAATATCGTTACCAACAGTACAAACGCAATGTCTATCACTCCATCAGGACAAATTGGAATTTTCGGCACCAACCCAGGTTCTTCACGAGTCTTCGTTAACGAACCTACGTTACCGGTTGCTTTGCATTTGAAATCAGGATCTACCAACTCAACTTCAATTAAGTTGGAAAATACAAATGCCGCCGCCAATCCATGGGTCATCTCTGCGAAGGCAGATGGAACTTACGCACTCTTTGACTATGGTGCGAGTATGACAGTTCCACGTATGGGCGTGGACACAACTGGTAATACCACTTTCTACGGTGAGGACTCTTCGCCAAAGGTCGCCGTTGCCAATTCAAGCGCCCCAACTGTCGGACGATATCCTGGTTTCCAAACAATCACCTACGGCTCAACTACCGCAAGTTGGGGAACCTATGATTTCTATACTGCCAAAGGCAGTAAAGGTGCCGCCTCACCTGTGAATGCGTCAGATACCATCGGCACAATTGGCGCCTATGGAGCAACAGGCACCACAACTTTCCAGCAATCTTCGCAAATCCGTTTCATGGCTGACGGAGCACACTCAAGTGGTGTCGCGCCCGGCGCACTCGGTTTCTTCACGGCCCCGTCCTCTGCATTGATGGAACGCATGAGAATCACCAGTACTGGTAACATAGGAATTGGCACCAGCACCCCTGGTTACACCCTTCACGTTGTAGGCACCGCCGGCTTGAGCACGGGAACAGCATGGACTATGGCTTCAGATGCCCGACTTAAAGATATTCATGGTGACTATGAATATGGATTAGACGAAATCTTGCAACTCCACACTGTGCGCTTTAACTATAAAAAAGACAATGCACTGAACATCCCTTCTGATAAAGCTGTGACTGGATTTATTGCGCAAGAAGTTCAGAAAGTCATCCCAGATGCAGTTCATACTCGTGATGACGGCTATCTGGAGTTGAATGCGGATCCAATTCACTGGGCCGTGGTGAATTCAATCAAGGATCTTTACACGAAGTACATTCAACCACTTCTGGCGAATGATCAAAAACAAGATCGCGCGATTGCCTCACTCGAGGCGGACAATGCTAAGATAAAAGCTGACAATGCGGAAATGAAAGCTGAAAATGCAGCCATGAAACAAGCCCTCTGTGAGTTGGGTAAACAGGCCTTCTGCGAGGGAAACCACTAACAGCCTTTCAATGAAATCTGCAATTCACATTTCCGTTTACGAGTCTCAAACCGCGACAGGTATATGACTCAAACCATGACACTAAAACCTCTTCCCTTCTGTTCTTCCGAACTTTTGCTATACTGACATCTGCGAAGTTGAGGTACGTATGATGAAATCCACAGTTTTTCTGTTGGGCATGGCACTATTTCCAGCCTTAGCATTTGCTAAGAGCACGTCGTCTGATATCCGCTATAAAAAGGGAACACTCAAGTCGATTCGCTGTAGCTATTTCGGCAGAACAGAGACAGGTCCGTCTGTAGGAAGCATCAACTTTAATGACGACGCTGAAAATACCGTCTGCGACCCTCTTTCCAATACAGCGGCCCCTTCGCAAGAAAATGGATTGCTGGCAAAACTGATCGTCAGAAACGAATCAATGGGAAGCACTGTGAACAGTGTTTTGGACTATCACAACAAGGGCACTGTATTGGATAAGAAGATTTACTTCGCTTCTGTCAACGTCCCGACTCGCACATTTACTCAAGGCTTTGCAACTCAAACTGGCGATCTCTTATTGGATGCGCAAGGCAATAAACTCATCGAAAACTTCTCTTTGGAATACACTTCTACTCTACAGCTCGGCCCTAACGACGCCGAAGGAGACTATGAAGTGGCGTCATTGAGCGATGATGGCGTTCGCCTTTTCATCCAAGAAAACGGAACTTGGAATGAACTAATTAACAACGATGGCAATCACTCGACTCGTATGGGGTGCCCATATCGCACCATTCACTTAACCAAGGCTTCAAAAGTTCCAATTAAGCTCCTTTACTATCAAGGACCTCGCTATTACATCACCAATGTTTTGGTTTGGAAAAAACACCGCCAGGCTAAAACTTGGAAAGAGCCTTCCAAACATTCACTCTGTGGTTATTTAGGAAATAACTTCTTCTATAGCGCCAGCAATGGCAAAAAGAGCGTAGGAATGAGTTTCTTAGAACTGACCGGATGGAAAACTATCAGCTCACAAAATTACAAGATGCCGGAACAAACATCCAATCCTTGTTCGTTGGATCCACTACAAATTACGAACTTCGCCGTCAGCGCTATGGCTGATTCTACGGCGACTCTTTCTTGGAAAACGAACTACCCGGCTTCAAGTCGCCTGAGAATTGTAAATCAGTTTACATTTGAGGAAGTTTATACCGACTTGGATAGCTCCCTGGTAACAAGCCATTCGGCAAAGTTGACAGGCCTCACGCCAGGAATGCTCTACCAAGTTCAAGCTATCTCGAAAGACGCACAAGATCGAGAGGTTCGAAGTCAGCTCATCGATCTCGCTCCTTAGAATTCATAATGGCCGCCTTCACTTAAGAATGGCGGCTAGGTCTTAGTGGGCCCATGCCACTGAACATTTCTATTCTCTTTAATATAGATAGTTCCAATGATGAAGGTCATCACCGCAATTGAAATCGGATATGCCAATCCCGCGAAGTGGTTGCCTGTACTTGCCACTAAAGCCGTACCAATAAATGGGACCAGTCCACCAAACACACCGTTGCCGATATGATATGGCAATGACATCGATGTGTAGCGAATCTGAACCGGGAAAAGTTCGACCAAGAAAGCCGCAATAGGACCGTAAACCATCGTTACAAACATCACTTGAATCCACACCAAGAAAGTCAACATTGCCACATTAGGATTGATTCCGGCGGCCGTGGGATTCGCGGCACTCCAGTCAGAATAAAACTCCATCCCCTGATAAATGGGATAATAAGAAAGTGCCGCGATCAAACAGCCTGCCATCATAATCGGCTTTCGTCCGATCTTGTCAGACAGCGCACCAAAGACGACGAAGAAGGGCGTCCCCAACAACAAAGCCACGGCGATGATTTGATTGGCCAAAACAAAATCCACCTTCAAAACAGTCTGCAGATAATAAAGCGCATAGAACTGCCCCGTATACCAGACGACTCCTTGCCCAGCTGTTGCCCCCAGAAGAGCCAGAATCACAAGCCTGCGATTCTGCGGATGCATAAAACTATCGTGGAGTGGTCGTTTGGAAGCCTTACCCTCTTCTTTCATTTTCATAAAAACCGGTGACTCAGACATTTTCCGACGAATCATGTAAGAGACAATCACCAGAACAACAGATAATAAAAAAGGAATGCGCCAGCCCCAGTCTTTAAAGCTGGCATCTGCCATATTAAGACGCGTGACTAAAATAACCCCCAGGGAGACAAACAATCCCAGAGTCGCTGTTGTTTGAATAAAACTGGTGTAATAGCCGCGTTTGCCATCCGGGCTGTGTTCCGCCACATAGGTCGCAGCACCGCCGTACTCTCCGCCCAGGGCCAATCCCTGAAGAAGTCGCAAAACCAAAAGAAGTACAGGGGCTAGAAAACCAATTTGTTCAAAGTTGGGCAGTAAACCGATGGCAGTCGTCGCAAGCCCCATAATAAGCAGTGTCACCATAAAGGCATACTTACGACCGACAACGTCACCCACCCGCCCGAAGACCAAGGCGCCGAAGGGACGAACGATGAAACCCGTAGCAAAAGTCGCTAACGTACCAAGCAATGCGGCTGTTTCATGACCTTTGGGAAAAAATTGTGCAGAGATGATAGTTGCTAAACTGCCGAAAATATAGAAGTCATACCACTCAATCAAAGTTCCCGCACTTGATGCGGCTATAACTTTCCAAATTGTAGATGGAGCCAGTGTTCCGTTTGCTGTCGTTGTGGCCATTATAGAGCTTCCTCCCAAATAGCCACATTGTTGATGAGCCTAGACTCTATAAACAAATAGTTCCTGCAAAATTTCCTACTCTTAATTTCGTACTGCCAAACTACAGTTTCCCTGTTTTAGAGTAAAACCGCTTCACATCTGAAGGTCGCTGGCATCTTCGGAGAAGTTAATGCCTCCGGACTTCTAACCATCCCAATAATTTCCTGAAGTCCCAACTTCATCAAATCTGCATGAGATAGTTTTTCTTCAAGAACCAGGCGGCGATAAACCAGCATTGGATTTTGAAAAGCAAAGGACTTGATCATATTGGAGATTGAGAACTTACTTCCGCTGTCTTGCAAAAGCTTATTCACGATCACGATACCGCGATTCAAACTGATAAAATCATAGGGAAGACGCAAACCATGATTCATGGCCCACTTTGTCCAGCCATCGATTGAAATCTCATCTGGATTTGTTATTCCCGCTTTCATACGAGCTACAACCAGGGACTTCAATTGTTGCTCGGTGACTTCATTGACTGACTTGTTACTAATCTTCCAAAAGCTGCGAGCCACCAATTCAGGATTTTTCAATTCGATACCAGCGCCCAACACCATAACCTGGCGCTGTAAATCAGCAGGAATCACACCGCCCATTCCGAAATCCAGGATGTTCACACGAACTTTCTCGTCTGTGAGTCGCACCATGAAGTTTCCCTGATGCAAATCCGAATGATAGAAACCACCACCGAACAGAACCTCCTGGCCCCACATTTTGGCCAAGGCCTCGACGACACCTTTTTTGAGGTTCGGTGCCAGCTCCGCCCAAGCGGCCGCCTCTTTATCGAGTTTTTTACCAATGACAAGCTCCTGAACCATGAGTTTCGATTTTGGAGTTTCTGGAGCATAAATTCCCGGGACATGGAACTCGATGCTGTTTTTATATTCTGGCGTTTTCATAAATGTGGTCTGATTGTAGCGAGACGCCGCCATCTTCTGTCTGGCAATCGTGTCTTCCTGACTGAGCTCTGCTGTCACAGTCGCTGTGACATCGGCTACAATGGGAGCCAACTTGGGGGCCCCTGTCTTTGCAAATTCAGGATTACTATCCAAGATGGCTGCCACCTCTTTGAGAATACGGCCATCTTCTTCCACGCGCTTTTCGATATCCGGTTTAATGAACCGAACAACCACATCTTTGCGAACACCCTCAACCAGGATTTTCGCTCTGTGGACTTGCGCCATCGTCCCGACGCCAATGGGTTTATTCTCGAAATATATAAACTTGTAGTTTGCCTTTTCGTTGGCAAGTATTTCTTCAACTTGTCTATAGGGAACAGGACGAACTGCATCTTCCAAAGATTTAAAGACCTTGATCATTTCAGGATTCAAGTCCCCTTGCCTTGCCACGATTTGCAAAAGCTTTTGCAACTGAGGTCCGGAATTTTGAACCATAATCTCGAACTTTTGCATGTCGTTCGCGTGGAGGTTGCCTCCTAAGAAAGAAGATACAATGAGTTTTTTAGACTGCGGGGAAAGCCTTGCGAAGTATTCAGTCAGCATCGTTTGCAACACAATCTTCATGGAAACGTCGGTGGACTGAGCCATCTCAGAGTTGGCAATCTTTTCACCGATGCGATCAAATTCCTGCATATGCTTTTTAAAAAGATTCTCGTTTTGTTCCAACAACCACTCTTTTGCCAAAGTTTTGCCAGAGGGATCTTGCAACAAATGCAAAGCGTTTCCGACCAGCTCTTTGGACTGAAGGTAACTTTGCGCCGTCTTGTCAGATTCGGCCATCGCTTTGAGTTGTTCTAGCTGCCACTCTTGATAGGCTTCAATTTGTCTTTGCACCCGAGGGCTTGATGATTCATAGATCGCAATGGCACGTGGGCCGTCTTTCTCGATCATGGCCAAATCCAATACCACACTTTGAGTGTCGGGCCATTGACCTCTAAAATGCCTTAAGAATTCTTCGAAATTCGCAACTTGAACTGTTTTAACCGGAAGACTGGAAACCGCAGTAAAGTACTTTTCCGCACGATCGAGGTACTCCCTCTGAACCTCTGGCTTTTCACCATGGGCCATCATCGCGTAGGTCAATGCCAGGCGCTGTTCATAGGACAAATAGAGCTCCTTCTGGGCTCCGTTCTTATGACTAGAAGCCAAAGAAAGACTGGCGAACAGCAAACCGGTAGCTACAAGTATGATCGCAAGAATTTGTCTCAACATGATACACCTTTAAAAAAGAGTCTTATTCCACTCTTAGAAGGTGCATGCATTGGGCCTTGCCTAGACGCAATTAAAAGGATTTTTACTGTGTACAGAATTTACAGACCGCCAGAAGTGTCAGCCCGACTTCTTATGAAGTGAAGACTACTCCAAAACCTGCAGACTGTCGCCGACACGAATGAGACCTTCATTTTCAGGGATCCACAAAGTTCCAAAGAAGACACCATTTCCCTCGCGGCGATAGCCTGCCAAGGTTTTTAGTGGATCAGGTCCACTGGGAATTCCGGTCTTTTGATCAATAGTGATAATCGTACAGCGCGCACATTTTTTTGGAAGTGAGAACACCACTTCGCCTACTTTGATCTTCTTCCAAGTCTCTTCTTCATAGGCTTTCTCACCCTGAAAAATGATATTTGCACGGAAGCGATCCACACCCACCGGTTGCGCCAGACGTGAATTCAGCTCTTCCAGACTTTTCAGGTTCACAAGTTGTAAAGGTCTGCCATCGGCAAAACGAACTTCAGGTTTCCAATCAGCCGCATGTGAAAGCACGCGACGTTGTGAGTACGGCGCATAGCGAACCAAGCGACAATTCACTCCCAAATATTGAGACAGCGCTTGAGAATACAAATCCGGTTCCAGCGCCGCCTCAAAAGTGTCATTCCAAACCGACACTTTCACCTTGCGCTGAAAAGAATTATTCTTCGAAATCTTAAAGAACATCTTTTCAAAACCCATCGTCAAAGCGGCAGTCTCATGGAAAACTTCAAGAGTTGCCAACTTGGGCACGGTTCTTTGAGAAATAAACTTTCCATTTTCATCAATCAGCATCCACTGACGATCCCCTTCGGGACCCTCGTGAGTCATCTTCATTTCTTTTAATGCTTGTGCGCGGGCTGATTTAACTGGATAAATGTAAAGTTCTTCAATTCTCATGCGGATATGTTTTCCTCGACTGATTCCGGAGGCAAGAACTTTTCTGCTTCAGAAAGCTGCCGCGTCCAAGACTTTATTTCACTGTCCACCGATCCTAGGTCGATATTGCCCATTTACCGAACTCAAGAAGCTTCCTACTATAGATGTAAACAAAGGAAGACTTAGTGACACACCAAAGCACCTCCCTCGAGTTCACAGAGAGAATGGCCGGCCACTTCATCGAAAAGCAATTTACTCTTTCGGCCAATAGTCCCTTGAAGCGAAACGACTTCGTACAAATCGAAGAAGCCAATGAACGAACCCCCTTCGAGTTCACCCTCACGATCAAGGTCAACGACTTGGATCAGTTCATCGTCGATCCTTTGTTGCAGGCCATCGCTTTCGGCAAGATCACCAATTTCCAAGGCGGACAGGATCTCACCGTCGAGACAGGCTTGTTCAATCTCTTCGTGCGCTCTGAGGCAAGTCCCGATTTGGATACAGCCAAGGAAATGCATTACACGTTATTTTTGAAAGATTCTCAGGGAAAAGCTTGGACCTTCTTTGGCTTCAAAGAAGTGCTCAAGGAAGATTCTTTTGAGATGTGGAATCAGACCACCACCTTGTACTATTACCTTTGGGAAGGACACTCCACCTTCGACCATCCCGCAAATAAGAAGGTTCAAGGTGTCGGAATCTTGCGAATCTCGGTCAGTGATTTCATCAAGCAACTTGGCACTTTTAAAAGTAACGCTCCTTCAGCCCTTGAAGAGCAGAACGCGGTGATAAAGTTTTTAAATGTCTTCGCCAGCAATCTTTGGGTGGCTTATGCTCCCTTCATCTTTACAACAACTTCTGCGCGCTGGAATGAACATCTCTTCCCCGTGAACTCCACCCAAGGTGTCGCACTGGGGGAAAAACATCTCTACCCACTGGATACGCAAGATGGGCTGACCATCTCAGTGCAACGGTTTAAAGCCAAAGAAACTAAGAACGTCGTTCTTTTACTACACGGCTTAACGACATCCACGGACATGTACATCATGCCTGAGCATCAAAACTTCGTAAATTATCTGCATGCCAATGGCTTCACGGATGTATGGTCTTTGGATTGGCGCGGCAGCGGTCGTTTCGTCTACAACTTAATGCCTCATCGCTACAACATTGATGACATTGCGAAGAATGACATCCCAAAAGCGATCGAGTTCATTCGCCAAGCCTGCGGAGAGGATGTGAAAATTCATGTCGTCAGTCACTGCGTTGGCTCTTTGTCATTCATGGCTTCACTGGCGGCAGGACATGTTAAAGGTATCGCCAGCGTTATCTCAAACAGTGTCTCTTTAACTCCCAAAGTTCGTTGGCAGGCCTTTCTTAAAATGATCTTTGGGCCAGAACTCTTAGAATATCTTTTTGGTTATGCTTACATCAGTCCGCGCATGCCTTATTTCCCAGGTCCTGGATTTGGCAAATGGCTTTATTGGATGGAAAGAGGCATTCGTCATGAGTGCAAAGAACCGGCATGTCATCTGGTCAGCTTTATGTGGGGCTGGGGATACCCAGCCGCTTATGTCCATCGCAACATTCACCCGACTACACATCGTCGTTTGGCCGATCTTTTTGGAGGCACTAGCTTTCACTACTATCGCCATATTCGAAAGATGCTTTTTGCCAAGGCTTCTGTCTCTTTTGATAAGAAGACCAACTATCTGCAGGAATCTCAAAAGAGGGATCTCCCGCCCATTCTGTTTATCAGTGGATCTGAAAACAACATCTTCCCGGGCTCTAACAAAATGACTTACGAGGCATTGAAAACCGGCAAGAACGCCTCCCGAGTTCAATACCTCGAGTTCCCTGGCTATGGCCATCAGGACACCTTTATGGGCCAGTATTCGCACATTGAAGTCTTCCCGAAACTTCTCGCTTTCCTGAAGGAACAAAAGGTTTAATATGCAAATCGACTTTCACTTGGGTATCACCTATGTTTTAGCCCGCATGAGTGGGTTTTCGCCCTTCGAAGCAAATACCATTGCCAGCAGTTCGCAATATGTGGACGATGCCATTCACTCAGGAACTATTTTATTTGAAAACCATTCCGCCTATCAGTTTCAGGCGAGCGCCCACAAGATGCTCGACTATCGAAACTTCAAAGAGCTCGCCAATCACCATGTGTGGATTCCCTTTCACTTTATTCCTGGAAATGAAGTGCGCGTTGGGACTGTGGATTCTTTGGTACAAAAATTAATATGCCGACCAAACAGCCCGGTCGCACAGGATATTCTTAAAGAATGCATTGAGAACTTTCAGAAATCTTTTGGCTACCACCTCTTGGGAGTCACAACGCATGCTTTCGTTGACACCTGGGCCCACCAGGGCTTTGCGGGAATCACTCACCCCGTCAATAAGGTTGCCGAAATCTTTGATGATGAAGGCGTTCTTGATGCAGTCATGATGAAGAACCGCCGAAAGTACTATCGCAGAAATCCTTTCCGTCGCATTTACGATTGGATTCTTTCATTCTTTGTAGGCGAGTCCAACCCCATCGGACACGGCACCGTTCTAAGCTACCCCGATCTTCCTTACCTGCGCTGGCGCTACGAAGACTGGGAAGGCCGCATCATCCGCCGCGACAATCCCGCAGAATATATGCAGGCCGTGCATCATGTTCTTGAATTTTACAAAAGCATTCGCAAGGCCCACAATATGCCGGTCGTGAAAATCTTCGACGAAGATCTTACCAAGATCAAAGAATTTATAGAAACGATTGATCACGAAGAGGGCGACGAGCGCTTGGAAAAATGGCGTGAGTACATTCAATGCGGGCACTTCACGTTCGGCACAGATACTTGGAAGTACTCTGTGGAAGGCCCTGAAAGCTGGCTTAAAGAGGCTTTTGATATCGACATCCAAACTGAGTTTGAATTTAAAAATGTTCCCTACAAGGACAGCTTCTTAGGTTCGAATTGGAAACTGATGCACGATGCTTTGTTATTCTATCGCTTTACCGTCTTGCATGATGTTCTTCCCAAATATCAAATTTGTGTCGCTTAGAGGATATTCCCGATGAAATTAGATTTTGACTATGTTGTTATTGGCTCAGGATTTGGTGGCTCGGTCATGAGCTGCCGTTTGACTGAAAAAGGTTACAATGTTTGCCTACTGGAACGTGGGCGCCAGTGGAAAATGCATGAGTTCCCTCGCCGCCCCCAAGAAGTTCAAGAAAATATGTTCTGGGACCCCGAGGACAAAAAGTTTGGTTTGATGGAGTTTCGCGACAGCCCCGAAAGTGATGTCATGACCCTGACCGCCAGCGGTCTGGGCGGCGGCAGTTTGATTTACGCGAACGTTCTTTATCGTATGCCCGCAGAGTTTTTTACCGGGTGGCCGACCGCGATTTCTCGCAAGACTCTGGATCCTTATTACGACAAGGTCTTGTCTATGATGGAAGCAAAACCCTACCCTTTTGCGACGGATAGCTATTATCGTGACACTCCCAAAACAGCGGCCATGAAGAAAGCCGCGGAAGAAATGCCCGTGAATCCCGAAGCCACCGTCCGCCCGGAGTTTCACCTTCCTCCTTTAGCTATTCGTTTTGAAGGAGATTACCCTGGACAACAAACTGCGAATACTCACGGGGCAACACAATCAAAGTGCACCAAATGCGGAGAATGCGATATCGGATGCAACATCCACGCAAAGAACACTTTGGATTTGAACTACATTCATCGCGCAAAGAGTTTAAAAAGTCCGAGCGGCCACTTGGAAGTGAAAACTCAAGCCGAAGTCATCAAGATTGAGAATATAGAGAACCACTACAAGATCACTCTGCGAGTTCCGCAGTTCCCCGACCAGGAAGTCGTGTTAACCGCTAAGAAAGTCATCCTTTCCGCAGGATCTGTAGGTTCAACTTCTTTGCTGTTGAAGATGAAAAAGAAAGGTCACCTTCCGAAATTGAACAATTGGCTGGGTAAAAAATGGTGTGGCAATGGAGATCTTTTGGGTATGATCATCGACACCAAAGAAAAACTGGATCCCAGCAAGGGACCGGTTATTACCAGTGCGATTCAATACTCATTTCAAAACTATCCAGATGGTTTCCCTCATGGAATGTATTTGGAAGATGCGGGCTTCCCTATTGGACTTGCCTGGTATCTTTCCGGAAAGGTTCCGCAAATTGAAGGCATCATGGGAGCCATCAAACTGGTTGTACGTAATCTGAAAAACTACTTCTTTAAAGTTTTGGGAATTCGCACCCAAGAGGAAATCAACGTTGGCGACGAATTCGCAGCTGCTTTGGACAAGGCGGAATTTGCACGCAAAGCACTTATTTTATTGGGCATGGGACGAGATCGTTCCGATGGCGTGGTTTCATTGCGCGAAGACGATCAAGCTATCATTAAATGGAACAAAACAGGCAGCAACTTACATTTTGATCGAGTTCAAGAAGAGATGAAAAAGATTGCTGAAAATGTCGGTGGCATCTTTATCGACAATCCTCTGACTCATTTAAATAAAATTATTGCTGTGCACCCCTTGGGGGGCTGCCCGATGGGAGAAACCGCGGAAACGGGCTTAGTCAATGAGCGCGGTGAGGTTTATGGTTACGAAGGGCTTTATGTCGTGGATGGCAGTATTCTACCGACATCCACCGGCCCTAATCCTTCGCTGACCATTGCGGCGGTCGCCGAATACATCGCCGACCAGATCCCGCTTAAAAACGAAGTGCGTGTTACTGAGTCAATGACTTCTTAAGCTCTTCCAGAGCGGCCACGGTCTTCTTGTTTTGCTCGAGCTGCGCCTCGGGCAAAGCAAGGGCTTTAGCCACAACTTCAGAAGCTTCTTTGTTTTGTTTCAAGTCCTTATGAACTTCCGCCAAGGTTTTTAAATTATACAAATTCAAATCCGACTTTATTTCGGCCGCTTTCTGCGCATAAGGCAAAGCTTTGTCGAAAGATTTTTCACGGATATAGTAACGTGCTAATTTTGTGTAATAGACGTCTGTTTTTGGATAAGCTTTGATCAACTTCTCCAGCCAAGAAACCATCGCCGTTTTTTGACCTGCTTGTCTCATGTATCCAAGAGCCACCAAGACTTGACCCGGTCGTTTCTCACTCAAAGACATTGCCGAAACTTCTTTACCCAGCAAAGTCTTGGCTTCATCTGCTTTTGCTTTGTTGCCCAATAGATCATAACTTTCCGTCAACTGAGAAAGCAGTTCCATTTTCTCAAAACCAGTATAGTCCCCAGATAATGTTTTAGCAAAAGCCTCTGAGCGTGCCTGATCTGAATTCAAAAGAGCTTGGATGTCGGCGATATTTTTCTCGCCAACATTTTTCATCGCAGACGTAACTTCTTTGCCTTCACCTTTAAGAACTTTAAGAAGTTCACCGCGCCATACGATCGCTTCAACCCCTTGAGGATAAGCGGCAATCCATTTCTCTAGAGTCTTTTGATAGAGATCTTTATTCTTAGCCTTATCTTCTTCGTATTTTTCCTGCCCTAGATTCACTTCACAGTTAGCCAACATCAAACTGGGTTCATTCAAAGGAGCCAACCACTTTGCCGCTTCTTCAAAGTTCACAGAGTAAAAGGCCCTTTGGCCCATAGCTCTGCGGGCCGCCGCATCCCCCGCTTCTGCTTTCTTTTTCAAATCCTCGACGGAGGCTAATTGTTGAGTCTGAATCTGCTCTAGGTCTTTAGCTAAAACTGCCGCAGGTTTGTAATCCATCAAACGAGCCAGTTCTTCTCCCTGGGCATTCATCACGATCAAAGTTGGGATCACCTTGATATCGTACTTTTTAGAAAGATCTTTATTGTCGGCGCGATCGACATTGATACTGACTTTGATCAGCTTCTCTGTCGCTTTTTGAAATACCTTTTCGCCAAACACTTCCGTTTCCAAACGGATGCACGAAGGGCACCAAGGAGCGCCAAAATCCACTACTAGAAGCTTTTTTGAATCCTTGGCAAGCTTCAAGGCCTCTTGCAGATTGTCCTGATAGAAGCCGTGTTTGTTTTTCTTAAATGGAACAGACTTCGCAACAGCAGACGATGTAACGGCAGACTTGACTGAAGGAACCACCTTCACAGCCGCATTCACTTCGGCAGCAACAAGCTTTCCAGATTGGATCGCGTAAGCGTACTCGTGCGATTCACAAACCGTGTTCTTGTCATCGCAAACATAGAAGTTCACAGAAAAGCTTTGAGACTTTACTTTCGAAGCATCAAAGATCACTTCTTTTGGATCCTTTTTCAAAGGCTCCACAGACTCACTTCCAATAACCAAGGCTGCCGGAGCATCTTTATTAAAATGAAAGCCTGAATCCACAGCACCAACAATTTTGGCACCCTGAAGGGTTAAATGAGCTTTGCCGTCGGATAGACGAGCAAATGAGTTTAAAGAAACTGCCAATAAGCTAGAAATAATAAGAAGTGTTTTCATCGGGACATTAAAGTCCGCTCTAGAAAGCCTGTCCAGAAAATAAAAAGGGCCTCGTCTGCACGAAGCCCTTCTTGTCCGCACTCCAGCGTCTCCGGAGTAGCAAGTCCGCACTCCAGGAAGACTGGAGCACAATAAATCAATTTACTTACCTAACGACTACTGACCCAAAACGTAAGCGAAGATCAATGGCGCGCAAATAGTCGCGTCTGATTCAACGATATAGCTTGGAGTTGTTGGAGCCAATTTACCCCAAGTGATTTTTTCATTCGGGATCGCACCTGAGTATGAACCGTAAGAAGTTGTAGAGTCAGAGATCTGAGCGAAGTAGCTCCACAAAGGAATGTCTTCATGACCCAAATCTTGTTCCAACATAGGAACCACGCAAATTGGGAAGTCACCAGCGATACCACCACCAATTTGGAAGAATCCAACTGGAGCTTTTTTAGAAGCTACGATGTACCACTCTGCCCATGATTTCATGTACTGAATGCCTGATTTTACAGTGTGGATATTTTTGATATCACCTTTGATGCAGTGGCCAGTGAAGATGTTGCCCAAAGTTGAGTCTTCCCAACCTGGAACAACCATTGGAAGATTCTTTTCAGCGGCTGCTAGCAACCAAGAATTCTTCGGATCAATTTGGTAGTACTTTTCTAGTTTTCCAGAAAGAAGGATTTTGTACATGAATTCATGCGGGAAGTAAGACTCACCTTTTTGGTCAGCTTCTTGCCAGTATTCAAGAACAACGTTTTCAATACGACGGATAGCTTCCTCTTCAGGAATACAAGTGTCAGTAACGCGGTTCAAATGTCTTTCCAAAAGTTTTTGTTCATCTTGTGGAGTCAAATCACGATAGTTTGGAATGCGCACGTAGTGATCATGGGCAACCAAGTTGAAAACGTCTTCTTCAAGGTTCGCACCTGTGCAAGAGATCGCATGAACTTTACCCGCACGGATCATCTCAGCCAATGACAAGCCAAGTTCCGCAGTAGACATAGCACCTGCCAAAGTAACAAGCATTTGGCCGTTGTTCGCGATGTGAGTTTTGTATCCTTTAGCCGCGTCTTTCAAAGCTGCAGCATTAAAGTGGCGATAGTTGTGTTCGATAAACTGAGAAATAGGTCCCATCATGCGCTCCTGTTAAAATTCTGCAGGAAAGTAGCATGTTTACCCAAAAAAACTCAAGCAGAGAATGGCTTTTGTGCAAGGATCGCTTTAGCGAAAAAACCTTTGTCTTTTCGAAGACCTACGAATCCCCTGGAAGTGATTAGGTCTTCCATGGGATTTTGACTGTAGTTCTTGTAAAAAGGTTCGTGAAAATCCACCGGAAACTGTTCCAGGGCCCACTCAAGATCCTCGGCATCTTTCTTTTGCACAGAGTCGACAAACCCTAAAACCCCGCCCTCTTTCAAAGTGCGGAAAGATTCATCAATGACTTTGGTGCGAATTGCCAAAGGCAACTCATGAAAGAGGAAGCAAGAATAAACGGCATCAAACTGCGCATCTAAAAAAGGCAACTCTTCCGCTTTTCCATGAATAAAATCAATGCGGCTGAATTCCGTAAGATTTTCCTGGGCTTTCTTTAAATAGGGCTCACTGAGATCCAGCACAGTAATGCGTACTTTTGGGAACGCCAGCTTCATAAACCTCGTCAGACGCCCGGTTCCTGCGCCAACTTCCAGAAAATGCAGGTTTTCACCCTGATTCGGGTAATGCTCTTTCATCAAAGGAATGATCAATCGTCTCATGGCATCGGCAGCACCAGAGAATAGAATCTCAACCTGATGCTCGTACAAGTCCGCAGATTTTTTTGTAAGATAGCCGCCAGATTGATAGTGGAAATTTCTTTGGTAGTATTCAGGAACATCATGCAGGAACTCGCGCGCTTCTTGATTGAATTCCTTGGCACTGTGGTCCCTGCGGCGCTTCGAGATATAATAGCCATCCACCAAAATCTTCGGATAGCGAATGGCGTGTTTGGTCACCGATTCCGGCTTGAGAACCTCTATGGGATAAAGGCCCTTCGCGATATTTTCAGAATCTTTCCTCAGCAGATGATAAAGCTCTTGAAAAGACTTTTTAAGATGCTTCGGCTCTATTGACGGATGCTTCACCGAGGGATGATCTTTGCTTTTCCCCGTCACGAGCAATTCGAAAAATGGCAAACTCATCTGTTGCATCGTAAAATGCACAGAACGAGCGAGGGAGTAACCAAGACTTAACTTATTTTGAAACGGTATTTTGCTCAGCATGGGTCACCTTCTTTTGCTGCGCCCAATGTCTAAATGTTAAACCGACCAATACGAAGCCCGCAATAACCACAAGACCAACGATAGTAAACCAGGCTGCCACGATCATGATTGCACCTCGACAGAATTTGCCGCCTTTATTGTTTTGTAGATATCGTTCACGATATGAGACGCCATCGCAAGACCAAAAGCCCCTGTCACGAAACTCGCAGAGCCATAAATCATATTGCGATTGTCACAGCCGTGCTGATCATTCTTTTGCGGGCATACACACTTAAAGCCCATGCCTTTGTCATAGAAGAGTTCTTCCGGCTGCATCACCAACTCGTCTGAGAAAACGCATTGAATGCCAAATTTCTTTTCAGGGAAGTCATACTTCTGACGAAGGATCTTACGAAGCTGTTGTGCCATTGGACAGGTGTGCGTGTCTGCCAAGTCGACTTTTTGAATACGAAGTGGATCCATTTTCGCGGCAGAACCCGCCGAAGTTACAACTTCAATTCCTTTAGCCACGCAAGTCGCAAGCAAGTGCGCCTTCGCGGTCATGTTGTCGATCGCATCTACGATATAATCAGGTTTATTCGCGAGCATCATTTCAGAATTCTCAGCATTGTAGAATTCAGGAATCACTTTCACAACCGCTTGAGGGTTGATTTTGCGAAGACGCTCGCCCATCACTTCGGCTTTTTTCTTTCCTACCAAGCCCTGCAAGGCATGGATCTGGCGGTTTGCATTGGTGATGCAAATTTCATCGAAATCAATGACGGTGATTTGTCCAACACCAGAACGCGCCAAAGCTTCTGCGGCCCAAGAACCCACACCACCAAGACCAATCACCATCACATGTGTGCTCATCAACTTTTTCATCGCAGGATCACCGACCAGGCGGCCCATGCGATCAAAACGACGGTGCAATACATATTCAGTCTCTGGCGGCTGTTGCAGATTTGGTTCTTGAGTTAAAGAAGTCGCGTTTGTATCCATGCTAATTAGATCCTTCAAAATTCCTAATGCGCCGAGTGAAGCAAAAGGTGCCTGGCACCTTTTGCTGGTTTTCTACGTTATTCCGAAGAGGCGGTGGAAATTCCCTGTAGTGATATCTAATATTTCCAAAGGATCAAGGGATTTTAACTCCCCTATAGTCTTTGCTACCTCCCAGATGCTTTCTGGTGGATTTAACTGCCCTTTATAAAGCGGCGGCGCCTGATCGGGGCTGTCACTTTCAATCAGCAGGAATTCCAGCGGAATCTCTTTAACGGCCTGATGCAGCTTTTGATTGTCTGGGCGGCATACCGGGCCTCCGATGGACAGGAAAAGGCCTCTATTGAGGAAATCCTGCGCTTTATGAGCACTTCCGTTGAAGGAATGAACCATGCCCTTTTCCTGAGGCAACCCGAAGAGATCCATGATCATCAGGCTTTGCTCATGAGCCTGCACAATATGAAGCACCACGGGGCGGTTGGAGATATGAGCTAACTCCAGCTGATCCTCAAAAACGCCGATCTGACGTTCTTGAGAGTCCTTCATAATATTCGGGCGAAAATCCAATCCGGCCTCGCCCAGCCCCATGGCCTCAGGGAGCATTCGGGCCAACAAGTTCAAAGCGTCTTCACACTCGTCTTCGTCGTGCTCGGCAACCCAGTAAGGATGAAGACCAAAGCACATACCGATATGAGTGGGATAGCGCGCATGAAGCGCCTTCTGTTTTTCCCAATCCTCGGGCCCCACGCCCCCTTGCATAAAGAAATGAATTCCGCGAGCGCGAGCTTCCTCAATAATAGCGTCCTGCTGACCATCCCAGCGGCTGTCAGCCAAGTGCCCATGAGCATCGATCCATCTTCCAAATGCTACCATTTCGTCCTCACCTTAATTCGCCTCGACCTCGGGCTTGATAAAACCGTCTCACAAAAACTCGACTCGAACAAGGGCGGACTGATTCCGATATGTCAGAGGTGAAGGAGTGTGTATGAAGCACAAAAGTTTACGTTTGGGTTTTGATGTGACTATGGAAAAAGGCACCACTTGGAAGCCTTTGCAGGTCCAATTCTGGAATCAAGAAACTGACTTCAAGAAGTTTTCTCCGTCAGAGCCTTTTAAATACATGGCTGATGCGTTGACGGCTTTGTCTTTGGTCAAACTTAATAATTATATTAAGTCTCCAGTAGCCACGCCCCACTTAAACTATTCCTTCGCGTTGGATGCTTGGAAAAACTTGGATCCACATATTGAGCTTTACGAAAGATCACAGGGCCGCATTCGCGCCTTGCAATCTCACTTGCCGGTGGTCGATCCAAAAATCTGCGCCGCTTTTGAGCATCAATTCAATGAGTCTTTTGATCTGGCGATGAAGCCCTGGGGTGTAGATCTTTCTTCACTTTGTCATTTGCTGGAAACTTTCAGCTGGTTTGAAAAACAAGTGGGTTCGCCGTTTTTATACAACTTCGGCTTGAACTTCTCGAAGCCATTCATGGAAAAGCTTCACTGCTTGTATTCATTCCTCTATCACCTTCGCGGTATCGTGGCCGTTGATCACAACGCGCATGTTGCGGATCACTCGCATGAAGCTGTAAAAGTAGATGCTATTTCCGACTACTTGCCACGTGCTGAGTACATCGTGAATGATGCTTTGTTGTATTGGAATTTCAAAAAGTTCTCGCAACCTTTTGCGGGACCTAAAACTCCGGATACAAAAGTTGAAAAGCTTTTTGTTGATCCTATGGAGAAAGCATTCCACAAGTATTCACACAATGCTTGCCACCTGGTAAACAATCTTCCGAAGAGTTTTGTGAACTCTCTCAACCCGGTTGAGCTGGAAGAAGCTCTTTACTTGGTGCAAATGGATTGGTTGTTGGGCTCCCCAGCTGGTTTGTGTTTCAAAATCCGCGAAGAACTTTTCGGATTGCAAAGCGGCTACGAAAAAATCTTCTGGAAAGACGTGGAACCAAAACCACACGCAAAACCTTTTGCTTTGCACTTGTGCTGCGAACTCACAGAAGAAGCGATCTACGGCGCAAAAGCCGCCTAAGATCAGCGTTCCGCAAAAGGTCGCCGCAAAAGGTGCCTGGCACCTTTTGCTTCACTCAGCGCATAAAAAACCCGCGTCCTTGGATGCGGGTTTTTCTTTTAGACGCTCTGAGCCTCAAAAAGGTACGGCGTACCTAGGCGTTTTTCTCAGCGGATCTTTGGCGGAGTTTTTTTACCAGGAAGTATACGGCTACGAGAACTAGAACGACTAAGAGGACGATCTTGAATTCGCGGAGCTTTTTTAGGATGGGTTCACCGTAATGAGCCAGTAGATAAATTTGTGTTGGCACACTGATCGCTGCGGCGATGCCGTCGATCAACAAGAACTTCCACAATGGGAAGTGCATCATTCCGCAAGCCAAGTGACCTGGGAAGCGAATGCCTGGGGTGAAGCGGAAGATACCGCAAGCATACATACCGTATTTATGCGTCCACTCTTCCACACGCTTCATCAAGTGCGGAGGGAACATTTTGTGAACTCGTGGATGATAAAGAAGCTTTCGACCGAACACCCTACCGATCGTATAGATTAAGGTGTCACTGAAGACGACCGCCACAAAGGCGATGATCGCTGCATAGTGTACGTTAACAACCGGGGCGCCGGCGTAAGGAGGAGGAAACACATCCGGGTTTTTACCGACAAAGGCCAAAATCCCAACACTGATCAAAGTCAGCTCTTCTGGAATAGGCAAACCCACCGCAGACAACAGCATCATGCCAACGATGACTAGATAAACTGTCCCCGGTGAATATGCGAATTGCGAGATCCATTGAAAAATGGGTTCGTTAGCTAATTCCAAAATGAAAGTTCTCCTAGCAAACTAATATGGAGTAACTTGAACGGCTTGAATACTAACGTCACACCGTGCTATCCATACTTTTCGACCACAATGATCAAACACTGATCAAAGCCCTACCATTAGGATTAGTATGCAGAGCGCAAGAGGATTTGAATACGGAGTAAAACACATAATTAGCCAAGGGTCGGGCCTCGTGAGTGACGTAATATTAAGCAACACAGATCTGGATTTACCGCAAATTCACAATCTGCTTAATTTAGGAGCGATTTACTTAAACGGCCAACGCCTTCAAGAAGATTTCTCAGTTTCAGAAGGCGCTTACTTGCGAGTCCATACAAAACCACGGCGCTTTCCCAAGAACGATGGCAAATGGTCCGAAAGAATCATTTTTGAGAATCAGTACTTTATAATTGTTAACAAGATTTCAGGTCTCCCCGTTCATGCCTCGGTGGATAACATTCGCGAAAATGTTCAGGCCTATCTTGAAGAGACGTTAAATCAACCCGTCTTTCTCACCCACCGTTTGGATGTGCCTACTCGCGGCTTGATCGTTTACGGAAAAACCGCTGAGTTTCAAACGGCCTTTAACAAAATGCTCATCGCCCGTGAACTTAAAAAAATCTATCGCGCCCGCGTGACCAATGCACCGCCTATGGGATTCCTCACGCACTTCATGGAGCCATCACCTCGCGCCCCTAAAAAGGTCGATCGCGTGGAGCAGCCTGGCTGGCAAAATTGTGTTTTGGAAGTTTTAAGTTCTACTTTGTTGGATGATGGATCTTACGAAGTGAAGATTCATCTTCACACAGGAAGAACTCATCAAATTCGGGCGCAGCTAGGTTTTGAAAATTGCCCGATTATCGGCGATCACGCGTATGGGGCAGAGAAGATCTGGGAAGAAGAAAGAATCGAACTGGAAGCCTGCGAGCTGGAATTTACCAATCCCCTCACAGGCGAATCACATCATTTTAAAATCTAGAACAAGAACGCGTTTGTCATGATTGCGTACTCAGTGTTTTCCGGCTGCATCCACTGAATATCGTTCCCACGGTAGCTGTTCAATTTTGTTTCGTTTGTCGCCAACAACAAGAAATTCAAACCACGCATAGGACGGATTTCAAGACCGACGCCGACAACTGCAGAGGTCACATGCGAAGCATCGATCTCTTCAGCCGCTGAAGCATGGTACCAGCTTTCGTCGAAACCCGTCTTCGTTTGGAAACCAACATACTTGTTAATATCCAAATTCAACTGAAGGTAATGCTGAAGACCGAATTGTTTTGTCGCGGCACGAGGATCACGCATGAAAGAGCCGTCATCGTACTGTGGAATACCATCTGGGTTGAAGAAAGCAGTCTGAGTTTGAAGATAGATATCTGGTTTTACAACATACTCAAGAGAAGAGAAACGTGCGAACTGCCAATCGAAATAACCTTCGAATCTGATCTTGGCAATCGTCTTCGCGGCTTGCATGTACTTACTGGTCGGAAGGTAGAGCTTTGCCACACCAGATACATCGACATCGCCGATATATCCAAGATCATAATTTGAATAACTAAAGTGGATATCTGAAAGAGCAAAGTCAGAAGTCTTCTGATCGCCGTATTCATTCACGCCCGCGGTGTTGAATAAAAATGGAATACGCATTGAGGCTTTGGATTTCGTGTCGATGCGATAGTTCAAACTAAAATAGTCGTAACTGTTCACCATACGATCAGACACATTATCAGGAGCTGTTTTACCAGGCTTCATGTTCGCAACTGAAGCAATGGAGAAGAAAGTTACAGACCAATCGTTCTTCTTAAGATCTGCGGCAGACATTACCAACGCCTCACCATCATTTGCTGCGTAAGACTGAGTCGCTAAACAAAGGACTGATAATGAAATGGCTATGGCTTTTTTTAACATCTGGGACTCCTAGTAAGTGCAAGAGAACAATCCGAGACGTTATGCCATAACGCGCTAGGTTACACAATACTCAAAGTTTAGACACTCTTTGTCTCAATAGAATCCTAAAACTCTTTGAACTTGTGTCACCTGACCAAACCTCTTACCTTTGTGGGCATGAAAAATCTTCGATCTGTCCAAAATATATCCACTCTTTTAATGGCCCTCTTCTTTGCACTTCTAACTGGTTGCGCTGTCAGCTTTCAGAAGAACAAATGGAGTCTTCCGGAGAAGGCGCCCAATGAAGTGAGCCTTATGTCCTTCAATATGGAGAACCTCTTCGACACAGTTCATACGGAAGGTCACGAAGACTACACCTATTTGCCTCTTTACGTGAAGCAAGGCGATCCTAAGATGCGCCAGGGTTGCGTAGATTCAACGGACTCTGACTACCGCAGAAACGAGTGCCTCAGCACGAATTGGACACCTGAAGCCCTCGATAAGAAGCTTACAAATATCTCTAAAGTCGTATTGGATGTTGATGGCCAAGGTCCCGACAATTTGATGATTATTGAGATCGAAAGCGATGTTGTCCTTCATAAGCTGAATACCGAGTATTTGAAGCCAGCGAAATATATCACAGAAGTGATTATCGACGGTCCTGACAAACGCGGCATCAACGTCGCTTTCTTGTCACGCTTCCCACTGGTTGGAAAACCTATTCTTCATCCAATCCCATGGAAAGCCGAGAACGATAAGGATCAAAAATGGATGGAGCGTTCCCGCCGCATCTTAGAAGTCACTGTGAAGGCTCCAAATGGCGATCCAATGACCTTCTTTGTAGCCCACTTTCCCTCTCAATCAAATCCAACTTACTGGAGAAAACAGATTGCCCAGTTCTTGGCTGAATTGGTTAAGAGCAAGGGTCCTAATGCCATTGTTATTGCCGGTGGTGACTTGAATATCTCGCACGAAGAAGAAGAGTCCGCTCACATCTTCCGCGATATCCTGGGACAAGCCGGAGCCGTTTCTCACTTCGTTGGTTGCGAGTCTTGCCCGGGCTCACACAACTATAAGAAATCTTGGTCTTTCCTGGATGCTCAGATTTACGGGAAAGGTCTTTTGGCTGATGGAACTGCCAGTTATGAGTTGGAACCTAAAACCATCGACGTGATCCGCTACAATCCAGTTCACCTCAGCAAGGGTAAGTATCCGAAGCGTTGGGACAATGATGCTCAAGAAGGAGTGTCAGATCACTTCCCTCTCTATGCTCGATTGAAACAAAGAAGTGCCGCGAAGAACCCGGTCAAAGAAGAAGCGCCACCAGAGAAGAAGGCTGAAAAGAAGACTGATAATAAGCCGGCCAAAAAGAAAGCCGCTAAAAAAGCAAGTTAGTACAAATAAAAAAGGCCGCTAAAGAGCGGCCTTTTTTATTATTTAAATCAGTATCACCCTAGATGTCTACTTCTAGTATCACACTAGATGTCTACTTCTAGTAGACTTGCAAACGACCCAAATCAACTGTTGGGCGTTTTCCACAAGTCGCCAAAGTCTTGCTCCATTTGCCGGCGATGCTGATTTGCTCGCCGTCGAAAGTCACAGAGTATTTGTTCTTAGGACCAGCACTCGCTGTCACAGTTCCTGAAAGAACGTTGCAAAGGCCGTCAGCTTTCAAAGTCAGGTTGCCACCATCAAGATTTGAATTGAACACTTTGCCATTTGGTCCTGGATAAGTCATCGCTGCCGTCGTGCTGATGATCTTCACGTCCTGAGTTGCCAAAGAAGCTTTATCAACCACCAAAGTCACAGAGATCGTTACAGCGTTTGGAATGTTCTTTCCACCTTTAGCACCGCTGATAGAGCCATCTGACTTCAATTCAATTTTCAGGTTTTCTGCCTTGTCTGCAGGACCCACTGACAATGAATAATTGCTTTCAACAAGATTCACGTAAGTTCTTTGTGCATCTGAAGAATCCACGGACGATTTAACGTTGGTGCCGGAAGCCTTCAACGTCTCTAAAGATCCGTCTTTCAACGTGTAGCTGACATTCAACGTTTTATTAACTTTTGCTTTCCAGCCAGCACCATCAGAAGTGTATTCAAGAATATCTTTTGAAGATGTGATCGTTGCATTCTTAGAACCATCTGCGCCGTCTTCCAAAGCAGTCACTCCGAATTGAGTTTTGGTTGCTTCAGCACTGCCTGTTGCCAACTTCACCAATTCCACCGCTTCGATTTGTTTTTCCATCAGGAAAGAAGACAAAGCATAATTACCCAAACTGAAATCACCGCTTTGTGATCTTGGGCCTCCGCCTGATTTTTTCGAATTGATTTTCAAACGAGTGTTGTCATCGACAACCTTCACATCACGAGGAGTACAGGCTGTAAAACCAAGAAGGGACGAAATAAAAAAGGCAGAAAGTAATTTGCTTGTTTTCATGGGTCAGGAATCTACATGGAAATCCTGCAAACTTCTAGGGGCTAAGTCCAATTGCCCCCCAATTCTAACCAATTCCTAAAATTTTACAGACGTGTCAAAAGAGTGAACAGGCAGCGCAGACCGCCATTATTGATTTTAAGCTCTTTTTCAATAAGATAGCCCTTGGGCGCCGCACTGAGCTTTTCACGCTCCGGGAACAAGATACCGATCTTTTGCGGCTGATACAGACCACAGAAGCCCTCCGCAAGGCCTTTAAGGCCTCCCAAGCCGGCCCCAGACAGGCGTTCTCCATAAGGAGGGTTTACGATCATCCAAAGGGGCTCGCCACTTAATTTGGAGCCCTTCAATGAATCCTGGTGGTAGACCTGCAAGGAATCCTGAAGATAGACCTGCAAAGGCACCGCTTGGAACTTGTCCTTTTCCTGAGCCTTGATCTGCTTTTCCACTTCTTGATAGTTTTCACGGACTACCGTGAGCATTTTCTCTTCGATGTCCATACCGATGAAGGCCTTAAACACTGCGGATTTGGGTAAGTCGTAATTGAAAACGAAACTCGGTGATTGAAATAGTTTTGGCGTCTTCTTCCAGTTTTGGAAGGAATAAGGACGCTGGAACTGCCCCTGCCAAAGACTGCGAGCTTCGGTTAGGAATGTTCCCGCCCCCATCATAGGGTCGAACAGAGTCACCTGTTGCAACTCAGCCGGGGTCGCCTCACCGATCATTTCTTTAATCAGATAAGCCGCAATCGTTTCACGAAGAGGAGCTTCCCCTTTCAAGACAGACCAGCCGCGCTTGTGAAGATGCTCCCCGGTGGAGTCCAAGCTGATCGTGCAAAGATCATCTTCCATGCGAATATAAATCGCAGCACAGGGAGTCTGACTAGTTGAACCTGCCTTCGTACCAAACAATTCGTGCAGAGCTTTTTCAGCACTTTCCTGCAAACGTTTTTCGTTATTCAGACGGCTTTTTTGCGCGGCCACTTCCCATTCCACATGACTGTGAGGAAGATATTCGCGCCAAGGAAGCGCTTTAAATTTCTGATAGAATTTCGGCAAATCCTTCGTGCGAAACGACGTCATACGCAACAAAACGCGATTGGCTGTTTTCAAAAAGAAATTCAATTGTAAGGCCGCGAACAAATCCGTTTCGAACTCCAACCCGCCTTGTAGAACTTCAACTTCAGGAAATGGCAACGAGTGAGTTTTTGAATCTTTTCCCAATAGATAAGGCCAGCATTCCTTCATTTCAGCAAGGGTGCTTAATTCATAACCTAGAGGTGTCGAGACGAAAAACTTGTTCACTCTTAGAATCTCCAGTACGCATCAAATGAGAAATAGTAACCATCAACAGGCGATAATTTGAAAGAAGAAACGTTGGTCGAGTTCACGGAAAGACTTCCGTGGAAGCGATCCCATATTTTCACATAGGTCAAATAACCCCCGACTGCTTTCTTCTCGAAATTATAGGTCGGTCCCAACAGAACCCGGTCCCAATTCGGCATGATGAACTCATAACCAGTCTGAAAGGAACTCGTCCCCAATGACTTGATGGCCGTCGCATCCTCGGCAGATTCGAAAGTCAAAAGCGCCAAAGTGAAGAAAGTATGTGAAAGAGTGCTTTCAGAAGAGATCGAATCCCAATAGAAATTCAGATTGAGTGTCGATTTATCTTCCGAAGGAATGCGCGCGAAATTCGGGCCCATGGAAACAATCGTGGCATTGGACTGATAGACTCTGAATTTTGCAGAGGCATTGTAGGCCCCCCACAGGTAAGCTGGCACAACAGTTTCAATTGTCGCCCAATCTTTCAAGCCGTATTTAATTTGTCCGTACCAAGTAATGAGGTACTCATTTTCCCATAAAGTTTCCGCCGTATCACCGACAGACACACCTTGAGTGATCAAAGGCTTGTATTTCCCAGAAACCAAAGGCGATCTTTTCCGAACCATCAAGTCAGTGCTGCCTTTGTATTTCGGATTGTCAGAGGAAAGATCGATATGCAAAAGCTGATCACCGACTTGAACTAAATTGGCGCGGGACTGGCGCAGCAACTCGCCGATCAATTCATAAGAACCATCGGGACGGCCCAGAATATCCTTAATTTCCACAAACGCAATCACACCTGTTCCCGGCGATTGGGATTCCAAAAAAACCACTTCGCCTGGATACCAGTCAGGATTGTAACTGATTGCTTTCAATCTTTTGCTGTCCAGAATGGCCTCAATGCGTGCCCGGGACCTTGCATCTTTAATGACCAGTTCGGGAGGATTTTTGTCTTCCAAAGGCAATACCACTTCGTCATCAGTGTAAGCTGACGCCCAAAGAAGCTGTGGAATTGATAAAATTAAAAGAACTAAGGCCTTCATGTGCCCCGACGATAGCTTAGTTTGGCACCTTGTTCAATTGCTCCTTCAAGGTTCCGAACAGTCTCAGGATATCTTTACGGGTCGCTTCATCGACAAAATGCTTCGTGACCTGGAAGCCCGTCAGGCCTCCCAGGCCCGGCATGCTGCCTTTGAATACTAAATAGGCAAATCCCTCTTCAATGATGAATTCATACTGCGTAGGGCTGACCGTCTTAAAGAAAGACATAAACCTTGGAGCAGCTGCGTAAACCTCATCCAAGGACAAAGTTTGGTTTCGATCCAGGTCGTAAGTTATCATAATCGACTCCACATAGTGAAGAATCGTCACCATCGTGCGGATATTGGCTGTTTCAATCAAACCAACTTTTTGATCCGGCATCACTGCAGAACTCTTCAAATAGTTGTAGAACTCGTCATAGTCCTTATCATTCAATCCTTTAACGAATTTCCCCATCCATGGCATATTGTCAAAATAGAATGAGAAGTTCGTTCTGAACTGCTTTTTAAAACAACTTTCTTTAAGATACGCATATCCAAAAATATCTTTTTGCGAAACTTCACAAGCGATCATGCCCTTCCGAATATCATCGCTGGATGACAGACCGGCGCTAAATAACAGACTCACAAATTCAAAAGTTTCACGTTGGTCCATCCATTGGTCACCATTGCCACTGAACGTGAAAAAGTTCGCTTCCAAGAAGCTACGCGAGCCAGAATTCCCTGAACGAGGATCGAAGGCTTTAATATCCAAACCAATTTCATTAAATTCCTCGTACCAGGCAATCAACCCAGCTTTGCTCATTCGCGCATCTGACAGCTTGCCCGCCGTGTTCTCTCCATAACCAAGCATCAACATGCGAGCAATTCCACGCATCAAGTTGGTTTTTGTCAGCGACTTCCAAGTCACTCCGTAACTTGAAGGATTGGTCGCCTCGATAATACGACCCTTCTCGTTGTAATTAACCAGAATCGGTGACTTCAGAATCTGACCGAAATCATCCCATGACTGATCCAAAGCCATCTGCTCCAAGGGATTGGACGTAATACCCTTTTCAATCACGAAGCTCTTGTTGAAGTCGTTATATCTTTCCAGCAGATCTTTTTGCGAAATCGTTTGGCTTTTTTCGTCCATCTTCGCCAAGTCGATAAAGCTTTGATCCATGCGCCAAATATTAAACTCGCGGCGCAAGGCTGCGATATGGGCCTTTTCCAATCCCGCAAACCCACGCGAATCCCCTTTACGATCCGGAGACAACATGCGCAGAAGAACAATGCGATAGATTTTCTTCAAAGAGCTTTCACGCAATTTAAAACTGAACTTAAAATACGGAGTCAATTGCTCGATCAACTGATCGAGATCTTCCGCAGGAATGACTCCGGCGCTTTTCATCTGCTGACAGTTTTCTATCAGATCCAATCCCTGACCAATGAACTGACTGAGCTGATGAATATCATTGGCATTGCCAAAATCCAAATTTTGAATGACGTAGCGATATTTCAGTGCCAGACCATAAAGATCAATGACCGTGTCCAAGCCCTCTTTCCATTGATAGAGCTTACTCATTTGAGCGCGACGGCCCACCAGGATGTTTTTAACGGACTCTACCAATGGCACCCATTCCTTGGCTTTTTCGTAGGGAGCAAAGGGCTCTGATCCTCTGAGGAACTCACCAAGACCTGAAAGCGCACGCTTGGCATCTTCAAATCCATAGTCAGAACCCGAGATCTGGGTTTTCTCAAGCAATCGCTGGAAAGAAAAACGCAGCTGCTCCGTCGCTGCAGAAACTTGATCCCAATTTGTTCCTTTGTCCTTCGCCTGGTTCAAAAGGACTTTCATATGCGGCGAAAGCTGAACCGCTTCGTCTCTGACAATGGCCAACAAATCCACCAGACGAACAATTTCATCCTTGGTGATATAACTTTCGCTGCCCCCTAAAAGAGCCTTTTTAATTTTCATGAGTTCGGCGGAGAACTCTGGAGAAACATTATTTTCCTTCAAGAAATACTTGGCAAAAAAGTTTCGAACTTCATCGACCGTATAGGCATTGGGAACTGATCCATAGGTTTTGTTTTTGAAATACAGCAAAGCATCACGCGCGCAATCAAAGCTGCCACGGATGTCTTTTTCTTTTGCCTCGCCAATCGAAAAATCTTTCAAATGCGTCGGCAGTTGCTTTAAACAAGACAATCTGTCGTTTGAAAAATTCAGAACTTCTGGTTCTGTTTTCTGGCCGTTGATAAAATCAGTACAGGCCGTCAAAGACAACGCGGAAATTCCCACTAAAACAAACTGCAGGGTTTTCTTAAAGAGCATAAGAAACCCCCAACATCATACGATCATTGTTCGCGAATTGAGCGATATCGTTGACATTCGACTTGCTGGTTGGCCCCGCCTTCAACACTTGAGCTTCGCCAAAGAAAGACCACAAACCAGAGAGGCGATAGCGCGTATTAATCCGGATCAACTGGAAGTCATTTTTATCAGAATGTGTGTAGCTGAGTTTACCAATAAGACGCTGGCCTTTGCCCATACCCAAATTGGTCATCAATGAAATCTGATTGGCCTGCTGGAAAGGATAAAGATTCGTCAACGGAGTGTTGGCCAGGTTCTCACCCACCTCTTTGATTTCACCGCCAAAGATATCCAAGCGCATCAGATTAACCGCCCAAAGACCGTTATCCCACTCCACAAATGGACTGACGAGAAGAGCATCTTCAAAAAGAGGCTGACTCCATTGCTCATCAAAGATTTTTTCTTTGCCCGGGCGATCCCACAGACCGCTCACGCCGACCTTCCAACGATTGATTTTATAGGTCATGTCAGCGCCCGTGAGTGAATGGAAGAATACCTGGGGCTGAAGCTCCACATTTCCTTTAAGCGTCGAAATATCCAAGCTCCCCTGATAGCCGATTGCCAACACATTATCAGGACCATAAAGATAGCTCAGCTGCGTCCTAAAACCCTGAGGGTCCCCAAAGGCAATCTTAGCTCCGTAAGAATTTTGCAAAACGATTTCTGAAGTGTTGGGTTGGTCAAAGCGATATTGCATTTTCGTCGCTTCATTCCAAATACGCACGCTTTGAGGCGGCTGATGGAACCATGGATTCCCTTTTGCAAAATCACCCTCTTCGATCTCGAAACTCGGCCCCTGACTGGGGATATACAATGGAGATCCGAACAGCACAAAAGTATAAAGAGGCTTGTCGATTTGCCAAAAGATTCCGGAAAGGCCCTGCTCTTCAGGAGCCAGCGGATTCCATTTAAATACCGGCTGCCAGACACCTAGATTCCAACGCGAATCGAGTTCATTCCACAGCAGCTTTTTACGACCAATATAGAAGGTTTCTGACGCGTTCTGATGGCTCTGATAATAAAATTCGCCGATGTTTAAATAGTTCATGAGAGGAGATCCCATGGCGACACCGCCAGCGATATCCATTCTTAGCGCATCCTCAGAAAAACTCTCGGTTTTGAGCTGGGCGCCTACAAACTGATAATTGGTCTTCTGAGTGGCCTCAAATTCGGGGCTAATAAAGGAATCTGAGAAGAGTTTCATCTCAGTACGGACTTGTGCTGATGCAAATAATGGCAATAGAAGTGTCAGAACACCCCCGAAAACTGCCAAAATTGTGGTCCCCACCGGGGATCGCTTGAAAGCCATCGGCCTCCCTATCTGGTCCCTATTCATCAAGGTTCATGCCCGTTGTGCCCTGTTTAAAGTCGCCCTCCCTTTCCAGATTTTAAACATGTGACCTTTTACGGCGCCCTTGCTAGGATCTTGGGGATGTTAAGCACCGCCAAAACTGCCAAAATTTTAATCATTCGCTTTTCTAGCTTCGGGGACGTGGTTCAGACCCTCAGCGTGCCCTCTGCCCTGGTGCAGACTTTCCCTGGCGCAGAAATTCATTGGATTACTCGTAAAGACATGGCGCCTTTACTCAAAAACCATCCGCATATAAAGCGTGTTTGGGAGTTTGATCGCAAAGCAGGTCTCTTGGGCTTGATGAAACTGACTCTGGCAATGCGTGCAGAAAATTTCACGCATATCTATGACGCCCACAACAACATGCGTTCACGCGTAATCGTTTGGATCCTTCGTCCTTTGGGTTTCTTGGGAATGGGGCCGACATTTATTCGCCGATCCATTCGTCGTTGGAAAAGACTTTTGCTGTTCAAATTTCGCATCAACACTTTTGAAATGCCCTTCTCTGGACAACGTGATCTTTTAGAACCATTGCAAGCCTGGGGAGTTTCAAAAATTGCACCTCCGGCACCACAGATATTCCCAAGCGATGAAAACACTCGCAAAGCCGCTGAAGTTTTAGGTGACTATGCAGGAAGTATTGCATTGGCTCCTTCGGCAGCATTCTTTTTGAAGCGTTGGCCCAAGCAGTACTGGATGGAACTGATTCAACTTCTTCCTGGGGAACGCTTTGTTCTGCTGGGTGGACCGGAAGATTCCTTCATCGAGGACATACATGCGGTTGCCCCAGATCGAGTTCTTAATTTAGCAGGCAAGTGCTCTCTTCAAGTGAGCTCCTCCGTAGTGGGACTTTCCAAGGCCATCGTGAGCAACGACACCGGTCTGCTTCATGTCGCTGAACAACTTGGCAAAAAAACTATCGCACTGATGGGACCGGCACCATTTGGTTTTCCATCGCGACCTTCGACAAAGATCATGGAATTGAATCTTTACTGCCGCCCTTGCAGCAAACATGGCCAGGGCCCTTGTGTGAATAAAGAAAAATATCAAAAATGTCTGGTCGACATCACACCAGCTCAAGTTGCTGAACAATTGCGCCTTCTTTTGGGAGATCGCCCGTGAGTTTGTTAGTTTTTTGGCTTTATAAATACACCTTGGTTCCTCTTGCTTATTTTCTGCTGCAACTTCTTCGTCCCTTCATGGGCGGAAAAATACGCGAAATGATCGAAGATAAAAACCAAGGCTTTTATAAAATCAAAAAACCTGGCTCTGAAGCTGACGTCGCTTTGGCCCGCCCTCTGTGGATTCATGCTGCCAGTGGAGAAATTGAGTACGCCCGCCCGGTGATTCGCGAATATAAAAAGCAACATCCTAACGTGCCGATCATTGTGACCTACTCATCACCCTCTGCGAAAAAAATCCTGGAAGGTTTGCATGACGTCGACGTTTGGGCTGCTTTGCCGTGGGATTTGGACTTCCTGCTGAATAGCTTTATTGCAAAATGGAATCCTCGTGCGATTCTCTACTCCAGAACAGACGTGTGGCCGGTCTTGGCAAAGGTCGTCGCCAAGAAGAACATTCCAAGCTGCCTGTTCTCAGCAACCTTTGCAGACAACTCCTCCCGCCTCAAAGGTCTGACGAAATATCTTACCAAGTACTCTTTAAATCACATCGATGAAATTCACTGCGTTTCTGAAGAAGATCGTAAAAATTTGGAATATCTAGGTTTGCATACGAAGATTTTTGTCAGCGGAGACACCCGTTTTGATCAAGTCTTTCATCGCCTTGAAAATCCAAAACCTCTCAAAAACGAGTTGATCCCCACTCCTGATGAATTTGTTTTTATCGCAGGTTCAACTTGGCCTGAAGACGAAAACATTATTATCCCGGCGCTGGCAAAGCTTAAACGCAATGCTATGAAAGCTATTATTGCTCCCCATGAAACGACACCGGCACATTTGGAAAAACTCGAAAAACAAATGAGCGATGCGGGACTTCCCTTTGTGCGATATTCGAAGACCAGCGAGTGGCCGACTGGAAGTATTCTATTGGTAGATCAAGTGGGGATCTTGGCGGAATTATACACTTGGTCTGACATGGCCTTCATTGGCGGTTCATTCAAAAAACAAGTTCATTCGGTCATGGAGGCTTTGGCGGCAGGATTGCCGGTCATGGTGGGCCCCTTCCATCAGAACAACCGTGAAGCTTTGCTTTATCAAAAAAAGAACTTCTCTTCCGGGATGATTGTCCAGGTTGTTCATTCTGCCGAAGATGTGATGGTCCTGATCGATCGCATGCGCAAAAAATCAGACCAGTTGCCTCATATCAAAGAGGAAATTCGTTCTGAGATCGGCAAAAACAAAAACAGCACCTTACGGGTTCTGTCCTCATTGGCCGAACTTTCCAATTAAATTAACGATGATTTTTTCAATGGAGCTATACCGAACCTAGGCCCAGAATTCGAAATATACTCATGAGATTGTTAACAGCCAGTAAATAAACAAACACAATATAGTGAGCGGCATTCAGATTGGCCGTCAACTGTTTGAGGAGTTTATGAAACGAAAACTGTTCCAGAGTTTTTCAGTTGGTTGCTTAGTCGGCTTTGGCATCAGCAAAATCATCCCGCTCATGACCCCGGACTCCAAATCTCACACGCCCCCTACCGTCTCTGAGAATTCGCCTTCTCCAAATGAAAAGATCATCTATCAATGCCCGGAAGATCCTGCTGATAAAACTCCGAGTACGCCTGAATATGTCGACAATCTTCCACCAGTACTTCAGACCAACCATGAAGGTGAAGTTCGCGTTGCGTGGAAACAAGTTCCCCATGCCGAACAATATCAAGTTTTCATCAAAGATCTCAGCGGCAAAAAGGTTCGCACGTGGAAGACCTCCAAGACTGCTTTGTATCTCAAGGAACTTCCCTTCCAAGACAGTCTTGAGTTCACTCCTTACAAAGTCACAGTGATTGCGCTCAACCGCAAGGGACTCGCAAGCAGTGAGTCCGCACAGCATGATTTGAAAGTTCGTCGCTTGAACGGCGTCGTGGCGCCGTCAATTCGCTCTATTGTTATTGAGGATTGATTTATTTTGAAAAACAGCATGATGAGATTCACATTATTGTGTGCTCTTTCCATCGCCGCCCTTGCGGCTTCAAATGCTTTTGCCCAACCTATGGATATCAATGCTTCGGAAGCTCTGAAGGCGAAGCCGGTCACAAATAAAAATGAACTTCCTGTGACGGAAGACTCTGAATCAAAAGAGTCTTTCGCAGGAATTAAAATTGAAGACGTCGATTCTCAAAAAGACGTCCCGGCTCGAACAGTCCGTATTTCTTTGAACTCCGTGACTGCGGCCGCAGGTTATGAAATTGAGGTCATTCCCACCAAGAAAATTTGGTCGGAACCTTGGAAGTTCAAACTGAATGCGGAGTCAACGATCCTACGACTTCGCTTGAGTCCAGGCCGCTATGCCGTTCGCACTCGTTCCCTCGCGGCCGCGAACAGCAAAGGTCGTTGGAGCAAAACCCACTTTTTCTGGGTCGGCTATCGTCCCATTGCTCGCGCTTACCCCGACAACAACATGGAGATAGAACCTAAAGGTGCCGTTGACGAAACTATCTTCTTCCAGTGGCCAGCGGTTCCAGGCGCACAGTGGTACTTCTTCCAACTGAAAGATGCTCAAGGATCCCCACTCCGTTATGTCTTAACCAAAGAAACTTATCTGAAGTCGACCCTTAAGGTCAGTTCAAATTATTCTTGGAGTACGACTCCTCTGAAAAACCGCAACGACTATGTCCGCTTGCTCCAGGCAGGCCTGCCGAAGTATTTCTCTCCGTTCGCAATTCTGGGGGCCAATGAGAAGGGCCGCGGTACTCTGGTCAAAGTAGAGCCGATTAAACACGCTAAGAAGTACGAGTTTGAAGTCGTCTCTGTAAACGTCGATGACACGGAAGAGGCGGCCCCTGCTTATTTCCAGTCCTTCGAGCCTGAGTTCCGCTTTCGCCTAACCCCTGGCGAATACGAAATGCGTGTTCGTGGCTTGAACGACAACAATAGCAGCACCGAATGGAGTGCTCCTTCGCGCTTCTTCGTAAAACGCTTTTTGCCAACTCCCTTGAGCCCTGCCGATGATCAAACGGTTGAAGCCCTGGACGATCTAAAATCTAAGGTCATGTTGAAGTGGAAAGCCGATCCCAAGGCCACCTTCTATCGAGTCTATATCTATGATGGAGATAAAAAACTCATTCGGACTGAAGAAACAAACGAGGCATTCAAAGTCGTAGAACTTCCTGACAGCAAAAATTACTTTTGGACTGCAAAGGCCTTTTCAAAAAATGAGCCTCAGGATCCGCCATCTGCTTCGGAAGCCACAGGAAAGTTCCGCATTAATCAGTACGTCAAATTAGATATGAACTCTGCCGAAGAGTCCTCTCAATTTTATGGCTGGTATCGCCAGATTTCTTCAGTTGAAAACTACACAGGTTATAATTACGACAACAATGCGATCGTCACACAAAAACTTTTTGGTGGTGAGTCTGAATTGGCATTGGGATATTGGGGACGTAAATCTCGCATTGGAATTTTAGCTCATGGCTCTTTGGCCGGCTTTCAGTTCCGCAGCAACAACTACTTCTATTCAAAAATGGGTCTGCATGTCGGCTACCGACATCTCTTAGGTAACGGCGACCGAATGCGTTTTTGGCTGGGTTATTCGATCAATGAAAATCCTGAGATCCTCACCTACCCCTACACAACGGAAGTGGTCTTCTCAAAAATCAAAAATGCGGGTCCGCAACTTCAATTTGCGTATTTAAAAAGTTTTACGGATAAATGGGGCGGTCAAGTTTCAACTTCGATCTATCGCAGCCAAACAAGCCTTGAAACTCCCAATGGCTTGGATCAACAACCAACCAACTCTTACCGCCTGAGTGTCCTGGCGTCCTATGCCCTTTCACAAAAATGGAGAACATCATTCGGTTATACTTATCAGCTTGATCAGTTCAGCTACAGCACCACCGATGCGATTAACATTCCCAATACAGGTAAAATCGAAGGGCATTATTTAAGTCTGATGTTCGACGTCGCCCTTCAAGATAAAATGAAATAGATTATTGATAGTCGATACGAATGTATCCCGGTTTTGCAAACTTAAGGATAAGAAATAATAACCTGGCCCGCATAGCCGGCCCCATTTAAAACAGAGTTGCCATCGCCAACGGTTCCAGCCGGAGGATTGGCTGCCTGGCCACCTGTCGCATTCGTTGTACCATTAGAGCCTGCAGTTGTCGTAGTTCCAACACAGGCTCCACCTCCTCCGCCACCAGCCTTATCATTTGCACCACCGGCGCCGCCCGCATTGCCACAACCGCCGCCACCATAACCACCATTTCCAGCTCCAGCGGACTGACCACCGCCGCCACCACCGCCGCCACCAGCAATGACATGAGTCACAGATCCAGTATTTTGAGTCACAACAGTTGAACCGCCTCCGCCACCGCCACCAGAAGCTCCAGCTGCAGCACCACCGCCGCCGCCGCCGCCATATTTACCAGCGCCTCCAGATGTTCCAGTTCCGTTGGGTGTTCCGCCACCACCACCGGCTCCAGCGCCACCTCCTGCGCTAGCCGCAGCTGTGGTACCTCCCGCACCACCACTGCTACCTCCGGCACCACCAGCCCCCGCGGAAGCGGAACCACCACCGCCTCCTTGACCAATTGTGATGGTGAAAGTTTCACCTGGCGTTAAACCAGTCAGCGCTTTAGTTGCATAGCCACCGCCGCCGCCAGCACCAGTTTTAGTCGAGCCGCCACCGCCGCCACCGCCGCCGCCCCAAGCTTCGATGGTAATTGTCGTGCAGTTTGCAGGAACAGCCCACGTTGTAGTATTCGCAGATATTGTTTGAGAGCCAGGAGTGCACGACCCACAAACACCGATGGTGGCAACACCCGCTCCCACATTGGTGTAGAAGGCTGTCCAATCTGCATCAGTTCCAGTGGGTACAAGTAAGGAATTGGTACCACTGATATTGGTAACGCGCTTACAAGTTGCACAACTTCCCGTGCCACCTGGGGTGATATCTGTAGACGTCCCAGCAGCAAGACTGGTCCCATTTGGATAGGTCGCACAATTCACAGCGTGAACTGATGAATGAACTGCCAGCACACATACAACCAACCCCAAACCAGTTCTTGATAACAACATTTTAACCCCTTCACAGGCTACAAAAGACCCGAGCATTTCTCATTTCAATTTTATGATTGTCTATGAGAAAGTGTCTCGATTTTTTTAGAAAAAACCCAGACGTTCATCTTGCTCGCATGATAGGCATGACTCTTACTTCGCTTTGGCTTTTAAATACTGACGAATCTCTTTCATCTGCTCTAGCATCTCTTGATTTTGCTTTTCTAGATTTTCCACTCGGCCTTTTAAAGACTGAATCTCACGCTGCTGTTTAACGTTTATCGCATAAAGCTCTTTGGTCGATTCAATTAGTGGAGCCACGATATTACCGTATTTAACGGATTTCTTTCCTGTGTCTGGATCTGTGTGCACCAGATCAGGCATTACTTTTTCCACTTCTTGCGCAATCAAACCAATTTCAGGCTGATCATCTTTGATCCATTTAAATCGAACTCCACGCATCGAGAGAATATTCTCGAGACCTCTGATCTGATGAATGTCATGCTTCAATCGTCTGTCTGAAGTATAATAAAATGCGGTAGCCCCAACGGTTCCAGAAACATCCAATTTATAACCTGGCGACGCGGTACCAACACCGACATTACCACCACTCACAACCAATTGAGTCGTTCCCACAACCAAACCGTTCGAAGCTAAGTTCAAAGTGCCCGTCATCGTATCACCAGCTTTGTTAACTGGAGTATAACCCAAAGCCGCCTGAGCATCCGTAATACCATATCCCGCAAGTGTTGTCGGCTTGCCTGTCACTGATGACCATGCCGGAGTCACTGTTACGTTAGATGCTGCCGTTAAACGACCTTGCGCATCCACCGTGAAAGTTCCCACTTGAGTTGCAGAACCATAAGAAGCTGCTGTCACTGCTGTGTTCGCCAAAGAAATTGTACCTGAACCCGTGATTGGACCCCCGCTCAATCCAGTACCTGTTGCAACACTTGTCACAGTTCCACTTGTCGCCGGAGCTTGACATGCCCAACCTGAAACTGTCCAAGTTGCAACATGCCCCGCAGTACCACAAGCAAAGTCGAAGAACTTGCCTGTGCTGTCTTTGATCGCGATCGCCGAAGTTCCCGCATTAACGCCTGTATAGTTCATATCCGCACCTAAAATGGTGCCATCCAAGATCTTACCAGTTGTCACCGCATTCGCTGCGATCGTCGCAGCCACAGAGCCCGGGCCCGTCGCAGTCACATCACCTGTTAAAGCAGTCACATAGTTGCCAGCAGCTTGCTTCGCAGCAAAAGAATCGTAATCTGTTTTACTTAAAAGACCCGCAGTCGTTCCCGCAGAAGAGGCCATTGGAATATTCAATGTGTGCACATTTCCTGCTGATGACCAAGCTGGTGCCGTACCAGCAGTTCCTGGCGTCGCCAAAGTCTGTGTTGAGCCCGTTTCACCATTAAATGAGGTCAGTCCCGCACCAGACACTCCAAGAGCAACTGCTGCTGAGCCGTTCCAATATTTTATTTCATTTGTATCTGTGCGATACCACACTTTACCTTTATCACCAGCAACAAGCCCGCCTGGATCTGCACCAACTCCGTTAAGACCTAATAGACCCGACATCACATCGCCAGCTTTGTTGAGTGGCGTATAACCAAGAGCCGTCGTCACATCACCAGAAGCGATATTCGCCCCTACAGTCACGCGACCTTTTGCATCAACAGTCACTTTAGAGTAAGTGCCAGCAGTCACACCACTAGATGCTAAAGTCAAAGCGCCGGCATTTGATAAAGTCGCGTCGCCTGACATCGTCTGTGCTGTCGCGACGTTCGAACCATTACCCACTAAGATTTTTCCAGATGCCAAAGTTGTTGATTGAGCATCGGTAATTCCATAGCCACCAAGGGTTGTTGGTGTCGAAGTAATTGAAGACCACGCCGGAGTCACAGTCACATTGGCTGCTGCAGTTAAACGACCTTGAGCATCTACAGTGAAGGTTCCCACTTGAGTTGCAGAACCATAAGAAGCTGCCGTCACTGCTGTATTCGCAAGTGAAATTGTGCCTGAACCTGTGATAGGCCCACCACTTAAGCCAGTACCTGTCGCAACACTTGTCACAGTTCCGCTAGTCGCTGGAGCTTGACACGCCCAACCCGTCACTGTCCAAGTTGCAACATGACCAGTTGTACCGCAGGCGAAGTCAAAAAATTTACCTGTGCTGTCTTTGATCGCAATTGCTGACGTTGCTGTATTCACGCCTGTGTAATTCATATCAGCACCCAAAATAGTGCCATCTAAAATTTTACCAGTTGTAACAGCATTCGCTGCGATCGTCGCAGCCACGGAACCTGGGCCCGTCGCAGTCACATCACCTGTTAAAGCAGTCACATAGTTACCTGCAGCTTGTTTACCCGCGAAAGAATCATAATCTGTTTTACTTAAAAGTCCCGCAGTCGTTCCCGCAGAAGAGGCCATTGGAATATTCAATGTGTGTACATTTCCTGCTGACGACCAAGCCGGTGCTGTGCCAGCAGTTCCTGGTGTCGCCAAAGTTTGTGTTGAACCCGTTTCACCATTAAAGGATGTCAGACCTGCGCCAGACACACCAAGTGCCATCGCCGCCGAACCATCCCAATATTTCACCTGATTAGTTGTTGTATTGAACCAAGTTTTACCTTTATCACCAGCCGCATAGCCAGAAATCAAAGTCGCTTCGGTTGCATTCGTATAGTTACCTAGCCCAATACTGCCAGTCATTACATCGCCCGCTTTATTGAGCGGAGTATAACCAAGAGCCGTCGTCACATCACCAGACGCAATGTTCGCGCCCACCGTAACACGGCCTTTTGCATCGACTGTCACTTTAGAATAAGTTCCTGCAGTCACTCCACTAGAGGCTAAAGTCAAAGTACCGGCATTTGACAAAGTCGCATCGCCAGAGACAGTCTGTTCTGCCGCAACATTTGAACCGTTACCGATAAGGACTTTCCCATTCGTCAAAGTTGAAGACTGAGCATCAGTGATGCCATAACCCGCTAGCGTTGTTGGCTTTCCAGTGATCGAAGACCAAGCTGGGGTCACTGTCACATTTGAAGCCGCCGTCAATCGACCTTGAGCATCCACTGTGAATGTTCCCACTTGAGTTGCAGAACCATAAGAGGCTGCAGTAACAGCCGTGTTCGCTAATGAAATCGTTCCTGAGCCCGTGATAGGACCGCCACTTAAACCGGTACCCGTCGCAACACTTGTCACAGTTCCGCTAGTCGCCGGAGCTTGACATGCCCAACCAGTCACTGTCCAAGTCGCAACCTGGCCAGTTGTACCGCAAGCAAAGTCAAAGAACTTACCCGTGCTGTCTTTGATCGCAATTGCTGATGTTGCTGTGTTAACTCCCGTGTAGTTCATATCGGCACCCAAAATAGTGCCATCTAGGATTTTACCAGTTGTTACTGCATTTGCCGCAATTGACGCCGTCGCAGAGCCAGGACCTGACGCCGTAACATCACCAACCAAATCAGTGACATAATTTCCGGCAGGTTGTTTCGCCACAAAAGAATCATAATCTGTTTTACTTAAAAGACCCGCAGTCGTTCCTGCAGAAGAAGCCATTGGAATATTCAATGTGTGTGTATTTGAAGCCGATGACCAGGCTGGCGAAGTTCCCGCAGTTCCAATTGCTAAAGTTTGCGTAGAACCTGTTTGACCACCCAACGATGTCAATCCTGCTCCAGAAATTCCCAACGACTGCGCCGCAGAACCATCCCAATATTTTACCTGATTAGTTGTTGTATTGAACCAAGTCTTACCTTTATCACCAGCTGCATAGCCAGAAATCAAAGTTGCTTCGGTTGCATTCGTAAAGTTTCCTAAACCAATACTTCCAGTCATGACATCGCCCGCTTTATTGAGCGGCGTATAACCAAGAGCTGTCGTCACATCACCAGAAGAAATATTCGCACCCACTGTAACGCGACCTTTGGCATCAACTGTTACTTTTGAATAAGTACCCGCAGTTACACCACTTGACGCTAAAGTCAATGCTCCAGCATTTGATAGCGTCGCATCGCCTGACATCGTCTGCGCTGTCGCTACGTTCGAACCGTCACCCACTAAGATTTTTCCAGAAGCCAATGTTGTCGACACAGCATCTGTAATTCCATAACCACCAAGAGTTGTTGGCGTCGAAGTAATTGAAGACCAAGCCGGAGTCACTGTGACATTCGAAGCCGCAGTCAAACGACCTTGAGCATCAACAGTGAATGCACCCACCTGAGTTGCAGATCCATATGAAGCCGCAGTCACCGCTGTATTCGCCAAAGAGATAGTCCCAGTGCTCGTAATCGGCCCACCACTCAAGCCAGTCCCGGTAGCAACACTTGTTACGCCCGTTGGCGCCGGCGCCTGACACGCCCATCCCGAGGCAGTCCAAGTCGCAACATGACCGGCCGTTCCGCAGGCGAAGTTAAAGAACTTACCCGTTGAATCCACCACCGCAAGCCCAGAGGTAGCTGTATTCACACCAGTAAAATTCATATCCGCACCCAAAATTGTGCCGTCTGAAATTTTACCAGTTGTCACTGCATTCGCAGCAATCGTCGCTGCCGCAGAACCAGGACCCGAAGCGGTCACATCGCCCGTCAGGTCCGTCAAATAGTTACCCGAAGCGCTCACGACCACCGCAGCAGATCCATCCCAGTATTTAATTTGATTGGTTGTCGAGTTAAACCAAGTTTTACCTTTATCAGCAGCTGTCAATCCCGCTGGATCCGCAGCATTGTTCGAAAGATGCAAAGACTTATTTGCCGCCATGGTCATATAACCTAGATTGGTCACATTGTTACCACTCATATCAATCGCACCACTCATCGTCCCACCAGCGAGTGGTAAAGCATCCGTGATGCCATAACCTGCAAGTGTGGAAGGATTAGTTCCCGCAGTCACACGACCTTTGGTATCAACAGTCACTGACTTATAGGTGCCCGCGCCAACACCAGTTGCAGAAAGCTCCGTACTCGTGATGCCGCCTGCTTTAAGGTGTAAATTATTGCTATTCAAATCAAACTGGGCAGAGTCATATTGCAAATCCAAAACAGGATTCGAAGCGGTACCATTATTTTTCAAAGGATAGTTAGCAGTCAAAGAAGCCACATTGCCGCCAGATCCCACATCCGTCGCACAAGTCCAAGCGGCACCATCGAAAGTTAAATACTGACTGGCCGTACAAGTCGGCAAAGAAGTGATATTGATTTTATCACCAGCCTGGTTGTACCAAAGAATTTTGTTACTAGTCGCCAAAGTTCCATTGAAAGCTTTACCGCCAAGACCGCCGACTGTCGCTACACCAGCATTCGTCAAGCTCACATCTCCAGACATAGAGACTGCTGTCGCAACATTACCAGCGCTACCGACAAAGATCTGCGCACTATTTAATGCATTCGCTAAAGGAGTGTATCCCAACGCGCCCGTGACTTGGCCCGAAGTGATCGAATAAGCCTGACAGCTCATCGTATCGCTCGCTGAAAGATAAGTCAGCGATTGACCGGCAGGACAAGCCCCCGAAGCGGTCATGAAATTTCCAGCAACACTGGAAGCAATATCAACAATATTAAGATTTCTAAAGCCAGGAGCTCCACTTGATCCTTGCGGAGCTGCGAAAACGGTCTTCGCTGTTTGTGAGTTGAACCCCAAAGTCACGGTGCCCGAGCTGGTCACTGGACCGCCGCTTGTGGACATATAAGCCGGTACCGCAACATCCACACTGGTCACTGTTCCACCCGTACCCACGGCATTAATCGTGATGGAATTCGCGCCATGAGAAATGCTCACACCACTGCCTGCAGTGATTGTTTTGTACTCTGCCGCCGTGCCCGCGTTGTTCACGCCTAGAACTTGATTTGCAGTTCCCAGTGATGACAAGCCCGTACCACCACGTGATGCAGGCAAAACACCCGAAGAAATTTGAGTCGCAGTTAAGCCAGTAAGTTGGGAGCCATCAACAGCTGGCAATTTCGCGGAGCCGTCCAACTGTACAATTTTATTTGCAGTGGTACCAGCATCTACAGCCAATGTCCCGCTTGACGTCACGGTTCCACCCGTCAAGCCAGCGCCTGCTGTGACCGATGTCACCGTACCAACGGACTGGATGGATGAGCCATTCCAAAACTTAAGGTTGTTCCCCGTACTGTTATACCAGATTGTTCCAGCGGCACCCGCTGCCGCACCTGTTAAATAAGTATTTAACGTCGTCTCTTGTGCATTCGTATATTTCCCAACTTGCAAACTGCCAGCGACAAAAGCATTACCGCTGAAGTATGCATTTTGCGAAGCATCCAGGCGGAAAGCTTCGGTTGTCCCTGTATAGAACTTCAAGGTATTGCTGCCTTCAGCACTTTCAATGCGCGCACGTTGAGTCGCATTGCCACTATAGAAGTCAAGAGCGGGAATGCCGCCCGAAGCTGCGTTCGACTGTAGTCGAATGCTTGGATTGTCTTTTTTAATTTCAAGGTCAGCATTTGGATTCGCTATACCAATTCCGATTTTTCCAGAAGACGTCACGATATTAGCAGAGGTGGAAATATTACCTGAGTAAGAATTGGTACCGTCCACACGCGCATAAAGACTGTCATGGTTATGATAGGCGCTTGCATCCGCACCTGAAGTCATAGACTGCAAAGCTGCTTGCGTCACCGTCCCTGACACTTGAATGAATTTATCTGCCGTCAAACCCTGCAATGATTCCGAATTCAATGCAAATGGAGAAGCTCCCAATGTCTGCATCCCGCCAATTGGGTCGCCGTTCACTAAAACTTCAATGCGTCGCCAGTCATTGGCAGCAGGCACATACACGGCCATACATGAATTGTTCAAACTCACCGAAGCTAAATTATTAAAAATTGACGAAAAAGAATTGCTCGGACCGGTCGAATTGGAGGCCACACCAAGAAGAGTTGAGAACACACCATAAGTATTTGGTGTGATAAATTGAGTCTCTTCATAGATATAGCAAGTGCCCGTGGGAGGATAAATACGGAAGGCTACAGAAACGCCATAGTTAATCGGGTGTCCCGTAGTATCAGTCAATCTTCCCTGAAAAGGCAATAACGATGGCACTGAAGTTGATGCAAAGGAGGCCTGCCCCAATAGAAATACCACTGACAGACTTAAAAAAGATGCAATAGACTTCTTATGGAGATCCATACACCACCCCAACAACATTGCTATTCAAATTAAAGTCTGCATTCACAAGAGTCTTTCCTTGAATGGAAGAGCTCATTGTAAACTGCAAAGCCTTTGAACCTTCATCCGATGAGAGTCCTGCTGTAACAGTTTGAAAAGCTGGAGACGTTGGTGGCAACACCAAACGAACCGTCGCTTGAGATGAAGATGTTCTACCTTTTTTTGTGAGAGCTCGGGCAAAGACTGTTTTTGACTTGGCAATCGTCAGACCAATTTTGAAGGTGCCATTGAGGCAGCCGTCAGGAATCTTGATCCACTCTTGTTCATCAAACGAGTACTCCAAACCAAAAGATTTGGTGTCGCATTCGCCGTTAAGCTCAAATGTAACAGAAGGAGTTGTATAGTTCTGAGTAGTGAGTCCTGAGAAAGTCGGAGGACTTGTTTTAATCAGATCTTCACTAATCGGGTTTTCCGAAGGCGCGCAGGCACTCACAGCACACACCGTGAATGAACTTAACAATATAAGTTTTGACCTCGCTACCATTTGATTCACTTACACATCCTTAATTAGCCACATATCTCTTCGGCCACATTGTGAGTAAGTTTCAATTAAGAAATTGCAAGGAAATCCCCTATTAGTATGGAATTGTTAAGAAAAAAGCCCTGTGTCCCTGTTGTAAAGCCTCAGAATCCGCAACAGTTTTACAACTTCATCTCCTGATAAATCGCAGCTCGCAGCGAAAACAATACGCATGTCTTAGAACTTATGAAGGATATTGCAACAATCGAAACAAAAAGTTCGTTAACAACAAACCAACAAAATTTGTGCTCCCCCCAATTCTGCGAACAAGACCTTGTGCAGAACCCTCTCTGACAATTCCCTTTCGTGGCTTCTGTCAATTGCTGCGACAGCAATTCACGCAGAGATCGATTCTATTGATTCCCAGTTTGAGAAGTCGTGGCCCTGGGTTTGCAACCCGATCCCTTATTATGAAAACCTTAAGACATCCTTTTAATATAGTCGCACTCGGTTTAACGGCTTGCGCGTTATTGGCAGCACCTTGGGCTTCCGCTGATATATTAGGAGCAACCCCTGCGCCTTCTATGGAAATTGCGTTTAAAAACAGTAACTCTGCAAAGGGTGCCTGGACTGTGCGCAAAACACAGTGGGATGCGAGTGATGAGCAAGGTTATCAGAACTTTGTGGTTCGCATGGCGAAATCAAAATGTAACAGCGTTGATACTTGCTTCAAAAATCCAATGTCGAATCCCTACTATGATCCAGCCCAAGAGTCTGAAGTTTTCTTCTATGCTGACTGCGGCAGATTCCCCTACCTTTTAAGAATGTATTATGCCTGGAAAAATGGTCTTCCGTTCACAGCAGTGACCGGCAAATCAGGAACGCCGGAAGACATTGAAGAGTGGACGAGCGACCAAAGAAAGCTTTTTAACTTATTCCCCAATGCAGCTCGTGACTTCTCTTTAGCGAATAGCAAAAGCGGGACACTGATGAAGTCTCGCACCACTATTCCCGCAGCAGAGCCAAAGTCCTACAACTTCTTTAGTTCGGCTCGCTACATCATCTCTAATGTAAATTCATCGAATTATCGCTTTGATGCGAACACAACAATGCCCGTCGATCCGGACTTTTACCCGGTAAAAATGGATCGCAACAATATCAAGCCAGGAACGATCATCTACGATCCCTCAGGGCATGTGGCCGTGGTTTATGAAGTGACACCAACTGGTGATGTTCGATACTTCGACTCCCATCCTGATAACGGAGTCACTCATAAGCTTTACAATAAAGCGTTCCTGCGCAGTCGCCCGGCTCATGGTGCCGGATTTAAAAACTTCCGTCCTTTTTCAATTGTCAGCGCGCGCAGCAATTCCACTGGCTATACGGCTGGAGCGATCGTGACTGCAAACAACCAAAGTATTCCTGGTTTTTCGCTTGAGCAATTTGTGGGAACAAATCCAGATCCCTCTGGTAACTGGTCCAAAGGCACTTTCGCTGTCCAAGGCCGTATCGTTGACTATTATGAATTCCTGAAATTGAACCTTGCGACAGATGCCAATACAAAAATTCGCCCGCTGGATCAACTCAAAGCAGAAATCGATGAACTTTGCTCTGGCTTCCAAGATCGCGCTTTGGATGCACAAAAGGCCATTGACCAGGGCTTGCATCTGCAACCCCATCCAGAGAAATTGCCGATGAATATCTATCAGGCCGAGGGCGATTGGGAAAACTATTCGACCCCTGGTAGAGACTTCCGAATTCGCTCGACGTTTTACGAAATCATCAAATCCATCAAGGGATACAACGATCGCATCAACGCCCGTGATTCTTTGATTGAATATAATGGTGGCAGTTTTAAGGCCGACGTTATTGCGATGGCCAAAACCGCGGGAGAAACCTGCAGGATTTCTTACAAGAACTCTGCAGGGAAAATGGTGACCTTCAATTTACTCGATGGCTTGAGCCGCGTAAATCGCCTCTCCTTCGACCCGTATTTATGCATCGAAAGACGTATGGGAGCCTCTTCGCCCCAAGAGCTTGGCACTTGCACTGATGATGAGAATAAAACTCGCTGGTACAAGGCTCAGAACTTTATCCGCAATCTTCTCGTGAAGGACAACACCGTCGTGTATGGTCAAACCCTCGAAGAGCTCGAGGCGGAAAATGCGAAGAACCCTACGTTCTATCGCTATGACTTCCTTTACTATATCGACAAATACATCCCTTAATCCCATCACTTGGCTGTCTCATAGAAAGACAGCCAGCGCCGAAGAACGTCACCTGTACAAAGCATTTTTATTAAGTCTTTTACTTTTGAAATGAAGAGCCTTTTGCTGCGCACGGCTTTTGAAATGTAGTCCTGTGAAAATGGGGACTGCATGAAAAGAAGTGTGATTTCGACATTTTGTCTCATTATGATACTGGCTTCGCAAGCTTGGTCTCAGGACCAAGTGGTGAACCAAATCAGCACTTCTTTGCCAACAAAGAAGAAGGAAGAAAAATTCCAGGCAGACTGGCGAGTTCGTCTTGCTGGCCAAGACTTCAAGGATGAGCAATCTCAATCAAAATATGTCGATTTCCGTTTCGATCTTCGCTCTAAGTACACTCTGTCCTCTTCATTGTTTCTGGATCTACAGCCTTCCATTCGCCTGGTTTCAGGCCAGTCTCAAACTATTGATGGCGCAGACAAAATGGAAAATAAGATTCTTTTGAATCAAGCGGCCGCTCATTATACACCTTTCAACAACCTTCGTTTTTCAGCAGGTGCTTTGAACCAAAGATTCATGCACTCCGCCCTCTTGATCGACGATATGGCATTCCCAGCGGCTCGTCTTATGGGTTTGGCAAAGGGTGACACCATGGAAGCTGGTCTTGCAGTAGAAACAGCCATCCCAACATCAACTTCTTTAAGCACAAACACCAAAGAACTTGAAGCGACTCCGTCATTGAACACTGCGGCTTTGCTGTTGAAATGGCAGCCAAGCAAAAATACTTTCTGGAAAACTGGTGTTAGCTACTTCTTGTTCAACAATCTACCGTCAGCAGTGGCGCAACAGTCTTTGCTGCTGGGAAATATGCAAATCAACAACGTCTCTGACGCTCAATACACGTTCCTTAACAAGTTCCAAGGCATCGAAGCTTCCACCGAGCTGCAAATCCCGGTTCTTAGCAGCGTCGATCTTCTGGGCCAAGTGGATTACCTCCACAATGACAAAGTCTCTTCTGAAGACGCGAACGCAGTCAGATACTCTCTTGGAACGAATATTCAAATGACCCGCAATATGGATTGGACATTCAAAGGTTTCTACTTTTCGATCGCGCCAGAAGCGGCGGTCTCTTACTTCAATGCCCGCAACTTCGAAACCAATCGCATCGGTTACGGGGCAGAGACTTATTTTTCTTTCAAAAAAGAAGGTTTTAAATTGGGCATCCAGTACAGAGACGCGGAAGTCATGTATGCAAACCCAGTTCAATCCCGCGAAAAGGCTTTGATGATCAAGTTGGAGACATTCTATGCAAACATCTAAGACTCTTATCACCCTACTTCTTAGCTTGAATGTTCTAAGTCTTGCGGCTTGTAACTTGCCGACACCTAAAGATAAGGAAGCCACAGCGCAAGCTGCTGATGCTACTGCTGACAACTCGGAAGCGGCAACCTTCAATGTTGAGGCGGCACCAAGTCGTTCTTCTGTTTTGGAATCTACCAAAGAAGGTTCATTTGCCCTTCCTACTTCCAAAGTGTTCAACCTTTATGCTTGCTTGAAAGACATCTACTACAACAAAGTCATCTCGGGTCACAAATTTAAAATCGACGAAGCCGGCAAAGAAGTCACAACAGATGCTTCTGGCTGCTTGGTTTGGTCTGAAACAATTCAATACAATTATTTGGCAGATTCTCAGTACATCAAGATTGACCGTCACATTCGCGGCACAGGCCTTCATAAGGGCGTGCGCACTGTTTCTTATGCGATCAATCCCTGGTCTCATGGCGAAAACCTAGCGCCCGTGATGGATGTAAAAAACGAAGATGCCATCCCTAATTTGGTAAAGTCCCAAAAGGTTTCTTCTTTGGCACTCAAGGGTTTCTCTGCGGATCAAAAACTTCGCACTCGTCCTCTTTGGCTTGAAGAGGGACGCTTGTTTGTGACAGAACAAAAGCTAACTTCCACCGGTGTTGATCTTCTCGTTGAGATGAGAGGAACTCCTGCGATTCAATTAACTAAAATGAACGGCGAGATCGTTCTCCGCCCCTTGACATCCGGTTCCTTCAAAGCACGCATTAAGTTGATCCACTCTTACCTTGCAAATGGCAAAGAACTTCACCGCTTGCTTGCGCAAACAGCGGTTCTGGACGCTAAAATGGAAAACGGCAGCTTGGCTGTAAGAGCTCCAATCTCTTTGGCGGCGATCCCAACTCGTGGACAAATGGTTTTGGGTGTGCAACTTCTTCCTGAAAACGGTCCAGAAGGCCTTACTGGCTTTGATGGCATCTATATTCTTGGCGACTATGACCAAATCAAAGGTTCTTCTTTCTTGAAATTAGCCAGCCAAGTGGCACAAGAGCAAAACTTCAAGATTGATAACTACGTAAATGCACAAATGCCAAATGTATCAAATCCAGCTTCTGGTTCTGGTTCTGGCTCTGGCGCGCCTGCGGAGACCTTGCAGCAAGACGCCTATCAAAAACCAAAGATCGAAGTTTCTCAGCTTGAGATCAAAAATGTTAGAGTGGGTGCAGAGACCACTTCAACTCGCGAAGTGATTTACAATATCAAAGCCTGTGTAAAAAATGGCTTGGATCAAAAATCGGCTCGTGCACAAACATTCAAAGTCACAAAGTTCCGCCAAAACGAAGGTGATACCGCAGTGTCTGCCTCTGTAAAAACTGACAACAATGCCTGCATCACTTGGGATGAAAGCATCAAAATCAAATACTTCGATTGCCAACGTTACATCAAAGGCTACGTACAAATCGAAAATGCAGATCTTGGCATGAACGAAAAACTGGCGATCATCGTAAATCCTTGGGACAACAATGGTTCCATGGGTCGTGATCTTCGCTATGTCGATGCCAACGAAAAGCTTGCTTTGGATTGCAAAGCAGAGTCTCGTCCGAAGACTCAAGTGATCATGGACTCTTTCAGCTACAACACTTTGTCATACAACTATCAGGTGGATAACCTTTTGAATCTCAATGTTATCAAAAAGATTCAGTTCAAGATGGATCCGCGTATTTTGATGTACTCAAGTCTTTCCTACGGTCGCGGCGAAGTTGAAAAGCTTCGTGACGGTGTTTATCTTCTTAAACTGGCAGTTGTTCGCAACCGCGACTACGACAGCAAGAACACTTATGTCTCTTCAGCAGAAAAATTCGTCAATGTCATGAGCGGTCAAATCAACACAGATATCACTTTCCAGACTCAGGATTTGAAAGCGCTGGGCAACCGCAATAACATGCTGGTTGAACTTTACCCTGTCGATGAAACTAAAGTGGAAGTAACTGCTGCCGGAATCAACCTCAAGCAGGCCGGCGCTGCCCTTGATTCTGCGATTGATACAAGTACCGGCCTTGAAACCCCAACTTTTGTGGGCCCTGTGGTTTTGAACGTCGACGAGGCTTCTCGTCCATTGAGAATTGTCGACGCGTCATCAATCAGCACTTTCCTTTTGAGCGGTTCAGGCAACAATGACTCAGCAACAAAGGGATTGATCACTCAAGTTGTCAAAGAAGGTCTAGATGCCAAGGCTTCTGCTTTGAAAGCTGCGACAGCTCGCTCTGCAAATCCTCAATTCGCACAAGAGAACAATCTAGCATTGATCAACGTCAATGCTATGCCAGCAGCTTCTCCATTGACTAAGGCTTTGAATATCAAACTGGCTAACACTCACTACATTTTGAATAAGGAAGACCTCCAAGGCATCATCACAAACGGTCGTCTTACAAAAGAGGCGGCACAGAAGCTTTGTGCTTTCTGGGCAAACGACTTCTTCCCAAGCCAGCACCCGGATAAAGGCGGTGCTGTTATGGACCTCCTTAAAATGGGCTTCGGTGGCGACTGCTTCCATGCAGTAAGCAAAGATCCTTCACGCTTCTTCCAAGTTGAAAAACGTCTGGCTATCAAAGAAGTTGGTGGAACGAAATACGTAAAAGGTTTCAATCAGGGACTCTCTGTGGGAACAAACTTCTCTTACGTAAAATCGCACTCAACTTCAGTAACGAAATCAGTCAGTGTCAGCGCTAAGGCTGGTATCTCCAAAAAGTTTTTGGATCTCTTCTCTTTGGGACTGGATGTGGGTGGATCTATCTCTTGGTCTGCAACCGATTCAACCAGCAACAGCAATGCGATCAACATTGGTATGTCGACATCTATGACTGTACAACAAAGCTTGCTGAAAGTTCGTGTTAATCAATACGAGCAATGCGTGATCGTTAATCTGAATCCACTCTTGTTCATTAAAGATCCAAGTTGGTTCGGTCGCACGGACTATTTGAAAATCTTGAACCCTCGTCTGAATGAATCTGAACAAGCTGACGTGATCACTCGCGGCCTGATGATTTGCGAAGGCCAAGTGCGCACGCAACCGATCGACATCAACGAGAACTTCTACTTGATCGCACAGGAATCATACAGCGCTCAAATGCAAGACAGTGGTGACGAAAGGAATCGCAACTTCTTCGTAGCCTTGAGATCAACGAACGATTTCAACAGATTCGTGCTTGCTATCAAGGGCGAAACGAAAGCTCCAGCGACTGCCGACAAGGAAACGGACCTACAAAAAGAAACAACAAACATGATGGAAAAACTCTTCCAAATGGGCGCCCCATCATTCCCAGGCATGTACCTCGTCAAATAACGAGGTACATAGTACACAGGTCCCACCAACGGTGGGCCTCTAACAGCTTTCGCCAAAGGTACGGCGTACCTTTTTGAGGCTCGCAGCGTTAACTCTACCTGGATTTTAACAATTCATTTTTTAGGAATTCGATACTGCGCTCGCCAAACCAAGAATAAGATTCTCCGTTAACGATGGCCCCATCGACACCGAGCGATTTTAGATCGGATATTTTCTTAGCAAACGGATAAGGTTCCGACGAATACAGAAAAAGTGCTTCGGGATAATCTTCGATTTCCAGCACAGGATACTTTTCCCCTTCTGGAAACTCGACGATCTCTGCTCCAAGCTTTTTTAACACGGAACCGATATAAGTTTCTTTACTCGCCGCCATCCAGGGCTTGCGCCAGATAAGATAGACAACCTTGTGAGCACTCCCCGTTGGCATTTTGACCCATTCCATGAAGCCTGGAATTTTTTTTGAATCCCATTTTGGCGTGGGTGCCTCAAGAATATCCAAACATTGTACGGACAACTCCAAGAGATGAGCATTTTCAAAGTGCTCACCAAGACGGACTAGCTCTTTTTGCAAAGACTCCAAAGAGTTCACATGGGTTGCAAAGTATGGCACTGGACACTCTTCAGCCATTTCAAGGGGGTTCTCCTCTTGATCCAACAGCACCAAATCAGGCTTTAAATCCGCAACCAAATCCCACGAAACGTCTTTGGTTCCGCCCACGATGGGAATATTGGTGATAAGCTTGGGAGGATGAATGCAATAGCGCGTGCGTCCAACAACATTGACGCCTGCTTTCAAAAGGGTCTCCGTCCATGACGGAACCATGCTTACAACTCGCATTTAAATCCTCCTTTTTCAGAGTATATACTGAGACTAACGGAGTCAAAAGTTGACCGTAGATTCAGAGCGGACGACTATAGCCGCTTAACATTCCCTACTCCGGCCTTGCTGGAGTGTAAGTATGAGGTTCATTTTATGACGCAACTCTTCCCACTTCGCGGCAAACCAGCTTTGGCTCCTTACAAAAAAGGCGATGTCCTTGTGCTATTTGGTGAGCTTTTCTCTCGCGGTTATGCCAATGGTTTGGTCGAAGAAGCTGAACATCGCGGCATGACAATCGTTCGCGCCACAGTGGGTCGTCGCGAAAAAGACGGCAGCCTTCGCGCTTTGACAGCTGAGGAAACAGAAAACATCCCTAAGCCTTTCATCAATGTTCCCCTTGAAGCGGGTTTCGACATGGAGCCCGACTCCAAAGGCGTGACTCCTTGTGATCTTTTGAAAGATGTTAAGCTTGGCGAATGGCAAGACACAAAGATTGATTGGAAGTCTGTTGAAGAGTCTCAAAAGAACAGCGTAGTTCGCTTCAAAAAGAACACAGAATTGTTCATGAAGGAACTTGAGCAATACATTCCTGCTGGGGCCAATGTTGTTTTCGCTCATTTGATGGCTGGTGGCGTTCCCCGCACTAAAATCATCATGCCTTTGCTGAACCGTACATTCAAAGGGACTGGCGATCGTCATATTCCATCAAAAGCTTTGTTCGATTCTGAAATTGGTCAGCTTTGCTTGAAAAACTTCGTCGAAGTGACTTCTGAAACCTTCCGCCATTTGGTTGAAATTTCAGCACCCCTCCGTAAAAAATTGGAAGCGCAGGGTGGACATGTGGCTTACACAGCCTACGGCTACCATGGAACTGAAGTCTTGATTCGCGGTGCTTACAAATGGCAAACCTACACACCTTACTTCCAAGGCTGGGCAAAAATGGACTTGGAAAAGTTGTCCGAGCAATTCAGCAAACAGGGTATCAATACCTGCGTTTACAATTGCCCAGAGATCCTTACGAACTCCAGCTCAATCTTCCAAGGTGTTGAAGTATCACTTTATCCTTTGCTTGCAGCTCTTCAAAAAGACGGCGCAGACAAAAAACATACAGAGAAGGTTCTTGCTGATTGCAAAGCCCTTTTGAAGGATGATGTGACTTTCGAGCAAATCATCAAATTTACAGATGACTACTTAACTAATGACCTGACTCTTGCCTACAGCAAGTTCGAAGCGTGGCCTCAAAACTCCGGCAAAGAGCAAATGGAATACATGCTAACCAGCTCTGATCATTTGTTCGCCATGCACAAGGACGAAAAACAATTGATCACAGCTGTTTTGAGTGAAGTGGTCTTTAAGTCTTGCGGTTATGTGATGCTTCATGACTCTTGGAAGCCAAAAGCTCCTGTCGCGTGGATCGGTCACGACCTCGTTGCTCAATGTACTTAGTTTGTTCTTAAGCGGAGAAAATCATGTCAGTGAAGGCCGGAGAATCCTGGAGTTACCAAAAATATAAATTCCACGGCCTTTCCCTATCAGGAATTCGCACCGCCATCGCCATGCCGGAGTTGTCTCTCAGCTTCGATGTGGCCCAAGGTTATCCGTACCTTTTAAATTTGAAAAATTTCTTTATCAGCCATGGCCATCTGGACCATGCCGCTGGTGTACCCTATATCATTTCCCAAAAAGCCATGACCTCCCAAGAGGCCGGCAAGTTCTATATGCCCAAATCCTTGGTTGAACCCTTGGATCAAATCATGAAGATCTGGGAAAAAATCGAAGGCCACCAATACAAGTACGAGTTCATCGGAGTTGAAGCCGACGATGAAATCTACCTCAATGCCCAAACCTACGTGAAGGTCTTCCCAACCACTCACCGCGTAGACTCTTTCGGCTACACAGTCTTTGAGATCCACAAAAAACTTAAAGCAGAACTTCAAGGCCTGTCACAGGATGAAATCGTCGATTTGAAACGCCAAGGCCACGAGGTCAACGAACTCCAACACATCCCCGTGGTGAGTTTTACCGGCGACACCCAAATAGAATTCCTCAACTCAAGGCCCTGGGTCCGAGACTCAAAAATTCTATTAATGGAAGCCACTTACCTGGACAGCAGAAAGACCATCGAAGCCGCCCGCCAATGGGGCCACACTCATTTAGATGAAATCATCCCAAGACTCCAAGACATCAAAAGCGAAAAGATAGTCCTCATCCACCTATCCAGCCGCTATTCCGACACCGAAGTAAAAAAAATAATCCAACAACGAATCCCCGCCGAATACCAAGACCGCATCGAAGTCTTCCCCGGCCGCTAACAAAAATTCACCCAACTAAATCAGATCATTTAGTCGCAGAGCAAATTTTCGCAAAAACTTTAAATGAGGCTTTGCCGAAGAGAGGCCTTCGTCGGCGCAGGATGCGCGAACCGGGCAAAGCCCGGCGACGATGAGGCAGGATGCCGTGCCGAACGAAGCGCAAAGACTCATTTAAAGTTTTTGCGAAAATCCCCGCCCGGAGCCGAACGAATCCAGTTTAGAACATGTCGTTGAGATCAAGCCAAAGTTTACGACTCTTAGACTTCTTGTTTTTAAAGTGTTCAGTCCATTCTTGCGAATTGTGCTTAGACCAATGCTCCGCCAAATTAGCCGCAAAAATCAAAGGACTATATCCCTGGCCGATTTTGTCTTTTGGAGGACGAAGCGCCGTCAACATTTCAGGACCATAGAAAGCACTTGGCGCAAGGCGATCGCGCTCACCCAACTCACCGATGATCAAGGCATTTTGTACCTGCCCCAGAACCGTGCGACTCAAAGAGCTCGAAGCCTCATTGGCTTTGGGTGCTCCAGCGGATCCCACAATCACCAAACCTTTTTGAGCCTTCTTGTTCAAGAGCTCCACCAGGTCCTTGTTTTGATCATTCACTTTCATATTGAAATCAAAGAAAACAAAACTGGTCGTGTCAGGCAAAGACTCCACTCTTTCACGAAGACCTGGCATATCGACAGTGCCTTCCTTTGTATAAGGAGTGTAGTTTACAAGCTCGCAGTTCTTGCAAGATTGACTGTCAAAAACAGGTTTGATCTTCTTTTCGAAGTCGTCCTTATTTTGCGTTCCAAAATAAACTACGGTTGTTTTTCCTGATGGGACTGATGCGTGAGCGAATGCCGCTCCCCAGCACATGATGCCCAAAAGACTTCCTGTCAAAGTTTTCATAAGATTCAATTTGTTCAATGTCATGTCATAGAGTTTGCCCTCGCGTTTCCTTTGCTGTCGACTTTTTTAATTATTTATTGAACAATGCAGCAATATGGATTCATGGAGCCGAGTTCAAATTTTTCATACAGGCGACGACTATTTTGAAAGTCTGATGAATGACCTTCGGCATGCCAAAAAAAGCATCACGATAGAAGGCTATATTTTTGCCATCGATCGATTGACCCAAGAACTGCTCAAAGAACTAGAAAGAGCCCGCCAGCGCGGCTGTTCCGTCAAGTTGATCGTCGACGGATTTGGTTCTTACAATTACATTCCTGAACTTACAAAAATTTGCAATTCCTCGGGCTTCGAGATGCGGGTCTTTCACCCGATGCCTTACTTCAGCAGCCTTGCAAGAAAGTGGCCTCGATATCGTGATTTTAGGTTCACCAGCTTTCTCAGTCGCATGAATCGTCGCAATCATCGCAAGATCGTCATTATCGATGAACAAGTCGCCTATCTGGGAAGCTTGAACTTTATTGAAGTGCACCACTCCAAATATGTTGGCAGCAAGGCATGGCGAGACACCGGTGTTCGCGTCGAAGGCTCCGCCATCAAAAAACTTGTCATCGCATCTCAAATCACTTACCTGCGGACAGTTTATCGCGGAATTCTTACTTGGGTAGGACGCTGGAGAATACCTCACTCATCCTTTTCAACAGCGCTACAATTGAACACCACGCAAAAAATGCGACGCACGCTCTATCGTGACTTACTACGCCTACTCAGCAAAGCAGACTCTCGGATTTACATCACGACGGCTTACTTTCTTCCCAAGCGCTCGCTTTTAAAAGTCTTATTGAAAGCTGCGGAAAGAGGCGTTGATGTCAAACTGATCCTGCCTGGTAAGTCGGATGTCCCTTTAGTAAAATGGGCGGCCTTCAGCCTGGTTCGCTTTCTTTTACATAGCCGCATGCCTATCTTTGAATATCAAAAAACCATTCTGCATGCCAAAACCATGATCGTAGATAACAGTGTCTATATTGGTTCATTCAACCTCAACCATCGAAGTTTGTTACATGACCTAGAAGTGATAGCCCGCTTCCAAGACAGCGAAAGCCTGACAAATATGCTGACTCAATGGGAGACTGATCTTCAGAACTCACGTCCCGTTAGCGAGGCTGACTTCAATTCTTCATGGTTCAGCCGGTGGTTCTACAAGATTGCCTTTCGCCTTCGCTATATGCTTTAAAGAACCCGTTTTTCCTTTGACCTGGACACAGGTTCCTTGTGATCCTAGATGCATGAATTCACAAGTTAAAGTTGCCATTACAGGTGGCCCTTCCGGGGGAAAAACCACCCTTATCGAAACTCTCAAAAAAGAACTCGGGCAAAAATGCGCCGTCGTCCCTGAAGCTGCCAGCATTCTCTATCGCGGAGGATTTCCCCGCTACAAAGAAGCTCAGGGAGTTGTCCATGCACAACGTGCGATCTTTTTTATTCAGCATGAACTCGAAGATATGATTTGTGAAATGAGTGGTAAAAACCTCATTGTTTGCGACCGAGGCACCATGGACGCTTTGGCTTATTGGCCTTCCAGCGCCGGATCCATCTTCAATCAAATCCCTAGCACCCGCGAAGCTGAGCTGGCTCGTTATGACTGGGTTATTCATTTGGATACGGCCTCGCTTGATTTCTATGATTCTTCAAATCCCATTCGCACGGAAAGCTTCGAGGAAGCTTGGGACTTAAATACACGAATTAAAGATGCCTGGGCGGGTCATCCTCGCCGACTGGTGATCGCACACAATGCTGACTTCCTTTCCAAGATCACCACCTCACTGGCGGTGATCCGAGCGATCATGGCCCATAAAAATGCTGAAGAAATAACGAAGGAGCTTCTCTGATGAAACTTTTTACTGTACTTGCTTTCCTTCTTCCGCTGACGGCGCTTGCTCAGCAAAAGCCGAAAAGCGATCTCAAACCTCTTCACTTTCAAGCTGACAAAAACAACTTGCAAGTACTGCCACAGCGTTTCGAATATTCTTTATGGGATGAAGATCGTCTTTCCGTTGGCGATATTCTTATCGACTCCACACAAGTGACATTTTCCCTGGAACCCGCTGAGAAAAAGAACCAGTACCGCATTCGCTTCACTTGGCCCGCGGGTCTTTTGAAGGAAGGCCAATTGGCCATCAAAAACAATACTGGCAAAGCTATTTTAGCAACCGAACTGGATAAAGAGACCGTTAAAATTTCTCGCGGCACCCCGATGGAAGGCCGTGAAAATCTTCGTTCTGACATCGCTTCATTTTCCACCAATGTTGACTCGAAAATTGTTGATGACATGAGATACCTCCCCTTCATGGTATTCTGTATCTACCGTGAAACAGAAGGCACTCGACTTTATCTTTGCTCCAAAGAGCTTTACCTTTCTTCACAAAAAGGTCAGCTGGCGGTAAAACCCCGCAATCTGAATAAAAAGGAAGCCCATGTTGAAATCAACGGCGCCACAGTTGGCAATCAGGGGATCATCTATCTGAATGATCGCAGTGAAGCGGTTAACTTCAGAGGACAAACGCAATCCGGTTCCTTCCTGGAAATCGAAACACGCAGAAATGATGTCGATTTCAAAGATGTGGTTGAAAATGGGAACAGCCTGATCCTGACAGCCTCTGGAGCCGAGCCTGCTGATGAGAAAAAAGTCAGAAAAATCTCTGCGACAGAGTGGCAGATCGCACTTCCGAAAGAACGCCCTATCGTTTATCTCAAGGGTGAAGGCGATATTCCAATGCGCCAGGAATTCAACATCAAAGGGCCTCTTCCTCAAGAAAGCTTCCGCCCCTATGTTGGTGCAAAATCAGCATCAAAAACTTACGCCTCATCTTTGGCACTGCAGGTAACTCCGCCAGCGGAAGGACAAATCTCCCCTGACGCTCAAGATGAAAAGGCCCGCCTTGAACAACAAGGCAATGGCCTGCGCTGGTCCTTAACTGGAATTCCTTCAGGTGAAGGAAGACGTTATCTCAACGTGAAAGCCGGTGAAAACAATTATGTCGTGAGTTACGACACAGAACGCGGAGCCCCTTATGCTTTGTACTTGGGAGGACGCTATCAACTTCCTTCCGGTTTATTCTCTGCAAACTTTGGCGGTCAGTGGTGGATTGAAAACTTCCTTGCCGTCAACTCTTCATGGAGTCGCTTCCACTGGGGCTTGGCTCTAGATCACCAGCAGCATTTAACCAGCAAAGACGACTACGCCAAAGTGGATCTGACGACTCTAGAACTTCTTTGGAGAGCTAAAGCTGGCTTCAATATGGTCGATGAAACTTGGGGCTTGAGCTTGCCAATTCAAATGGTCAGGGCCGAAAGCGACAGCGCCACTATGTTTGGACTTGGCGCCTTCTGGCAGAAACAACCCACACAAAGAACATTGGCAAGACTGATGAGCTGGTCAGAAGTTAAACTTCAATACTTCCCAAGCTCATCAGGTAGCAACTTTAAAGTTAAAAGCGCCTACCGGCTTGGGGCCGATGCCTATAAGAAGCTATCGCCAAAAGCCAACTGGTACTTAAAATACGGCGCTGCTTTGAGCCAGTACAAATATGATCCCGCCGCAAGCAAAGAAGACCTTCAACTGGATTTGACAGCCGCTGCCCACTGGCAATTCTAAGAAAATTATTGGCAAAACCTTACTCTCACCCACAATTCTGACGAATTGTGGGTTTTCATTTTTCATAATCTCGTTTTATTATTTTCTACTGACAAATTTGATGAAGGCTTTACTTTGAATTTAAGAAGCAAAGCAGCGCCGGTATTGCTTTGCTTCTTCAGTTTCATTAATACAGCAATTTAAGATTAAGGAGCGCCGAAGAAATCATCCCCTTCGTCTTCTCAGAATCTGCTCCAGCTGTGACATTCATCGCAGTTGTCACAGCTCTACCGACATATTCAATGACTATATGCTCTCCGATAAACCAGCCAACACCCAATTGAACCCCGGGGCCATTTTCGGTAATGATAATTTGCCCTGCATTTAAAGAACTGGGGGCGGGGGTAAAGTGCGTAAAGCCATAACTAACTGCCAAAGGAATATAGAAAGATGACCACCGATATGCAGTTCCTAGGTAAACATAATGAGTCTGATATTTTGATACAGAAGTGCCAACGTTTAACACAACCCCATTGGCCGTCCCCGATTTAAGCTCTCTGTCAGCTCCATATTGCAGTCCACTAATGAACCCCCAGGAGTCTTGGGGTGTATTCCAAAGATCAACCCCAAAGTCCGCTCCACTTCCATACTTGAGCTCATACTCGATGCTATAAGCGGCACCAGAAGAAACACCATTGCCTTTGAGACTTACCAAATAATTGGGGCTCGCGCCGGCACTAACTCCAAACTTCCAGTCAGCAACGGCCTGACACTGCAGAAGAATAATTATTGAAAAGGTCAGAATGAATTTCATTTGGCCTCCTGAGCTGCCCTACCTAAAGATAAGCAAACCCAAGAGTGAACAGCAAGAATAGTAAATCTTTAAATGTTTATTCTAGGCAAAGGTCGTCGATTGCAAAATGAACTATAGAACAAGTGTGGGGATATTTTCACTAACAGGATATTACAAAAAACTATTTCTTCTTAAAGAATCCCGAGACCATTTCTTTCAGGTCCATATTGAAAACGTCTTGCTTCTTGCTTTGAGCGGTCAGCATAGACAACTCACGACGAGCTGGAATGAACGAAGAATCCATCGCCATACTCTTCTCAAATGATTTACGAGCTCCCACCAAGTCACCTTTGGTCTTATTAAACAGACCGATCACGAATGGGAACAACACGTCATAACGCTCATCCGGAGGAACTTGTAAAAGCTCCAATTCCACTTCCTTAAGAAGTGCGGGCTTCTTCGCTGGATCATTTGCCATCCCCAACTTAGCCCACGAACTGTAGATATGCAGTTGATGAGTTTGCGGATTCAACTTTGTAACTTCGATCAAATTTTCCATGGCTTTGGCAAATTGATTCATCTGCAAAGACTTCTTCACTTCTTCCATCAAAGTTCCAGCACGCATCTTACCTTCAGCCTCAGAGCGCTGGCTGGCTTGACGGAATTGATCAATCTGTTTGGTGTCGTGAGCCATATTAACCGCTTCCTCAGCCACCTTCTTGATTTTCTTCCACAAACCGTGACCTTCAGACTTCATATCCACGGGCTCATCCCCAAGCAAAGTCAGAAACTCTTCAAGCATACTGTCTGGATTTCCAGCTCCCATACTGCTTTCAAGATAACTCACAACTTGGAAACCATTTTTACCTTCAAGTTCAGCCCAAATTTTCTTTAAGGCATTGAGCTGCTCCTGCGGAGACGCGAAAGCCGTTTTTGCGGCAAAGACAATCAAGCCCTTCGTTAAAAGGAAGTGAATCGCATTGTACACTGCCAACTCGTTGTAACCTTTAACATCCAGAAGTTGATTCAGACTCATTTGATTATTCAGACGAGTCGACAAGCCATCGAGGGCTTTGATCAACGACATTTGTAAAGCCGGGTGATCTTCGCGATAAGTCGGACTTTTCACGATCACATTTCCCGCCCACATAATATACAAAGGCTTCAACCAATTCACAGTGATCTTCGAAGCAATCCAATCATGCAGATAGAAAGACAAAGTATCGGCATCGATACTTGGGTTCATCATATCCACTTCTGCAGAGGCAAAGTTCACGCGGATTTTTTGATCCACGATCGTACGCACCAGGCGAATGTTCATTTGCTCCATCAGGATCAAATCGAAAGCATGCGGACTGAGCTGGTTGTTTTGAATAAGGAAGTTACCAATACGGCGGTTGTTCTTGTCGCGAAGAGCTGTCTGCACATCCTCCGGGGTCGCGTAACCGCTTTGAATCAACATTTCGCCCAGGAAGGTCGTCTTGTCGTCAACGTCAACGCCCACGATATTTCCATTGCAGAATGAGATCCCAGAGACCGTACCGTCAGAATTATAAATATTCAGATAGCCACTACTCTTGGTTTCAACCAAAAGCGAATACAAGAATGGCAAATCGAAACCACTCACTTCTTCAATGGACTCAATCACTTTTCTTTTTTGACGACTGGTCACCTTGGGATTGGCGAACATTTGATAGAGCAGCTTGCGAGCGCTGGCCTCTTCTTTTTTCGGGCCATCATCTTTTTTAACTACAAGCTTTAAAACCTCTGCCATCTCAAATGGCTTGCGCAAAAAGGCAATGGCCTGCGTTTTCTGAGTGGCTTCCTGGATAAACTGTTTGTCAGTGTAAATACCGCTCATCAAAATAACTTTGAAGCGCGCCTGAGGATGATTTTGGCGAGCCTTCTCGACAAAATCCAGGCCTGTCATTTGTGGCAGAAGACAGTCACAGAAAAGGAAATCAATTTGATTTGACGAAAGAACAGCGAACGCCTCGTCTGGGCGCGCAGCCAAATAGACATGATGCCCGTCGCGACTGAAAATTTCCTTCAGCGCTAAACCGAGTGTCTCATCGTCTTCAAGAATAAGGATCTTCGACTTACTATCTTCCACTTAGTCCCTTGTCGGCTCTAAATAGCGATATATTAAGGACAAATAGAAAAAAGCGGGCCCATGATCGGGAACCCGCTTCAAAAACTAGACTTTTGTTGAGTTCATATCGGCGAACAGATTATTTCTTGTTAAGGAACTTGAAGTACTTGGACTCAATCACGTCCATTTCCATCTCGTTACCATCGTCGTCTTTAACTGCAGCGGGAGGAGTCACGCCACCATCAGAAAATTCTGTCCCATAACGGAACAAGACGTTCTTTTCAGAACCCGCATCGTCGTTATAGTAAGGAACAAAGAATGATTGAACCCTGCCAGTAGCCGGTAGAAAGCCATCAACCATATTGATCTGATCGACGATAACTTTAGGGCAATTATTAAAAGTCACCGCTGCGGAGCCCGCCGTGCCGATCCATTTGATCCACTCACGAATACCACATGAATTGATACTTTTGATGTTAGACAATTCAACTTCCACGGCTGGATTCCCTGCCAAATTGAATTGAGAAAAATCCACGTCTTCATCGATAGTTCCGGCCATTTGCACGACCAATTTATCTGCTGCTTTTTCAATTTTTACGTCGAGTTTACCCATCCGAATGTCTCCCTAAAAAACTCTCATAAATTTAAATTATACCATCATGTTTTACTACAAAAAAGGTCACGTCATCGACCAAAGGAGCGCTTTGGCGATAGTCCTGAAAGCTTACCACAAATTTGTCGACGGCATCAGACACCTTAGGACAATCCTTGTTGGCTGCAATCAAGGCCTTGATAAATTCACGCTCCCCCCAAGCTGCCTTGTTGGGATTTTGAATGTCGGGTATTCCGTCAGTATAGAAGAAAACTGAATCCCCGGCATTTAACTTCACGCTGGTCTCTTCATATTTTGAATCGCGTGACTGCCCCAATCTGGGATTATTCACTTCATTTAACGGAATCAAATCTTTCTTCTTCAGCGCACCTTCGGTTTTTTTCATCAGGAAAGGCGCCTCATGAGAAGCATTGCAATAAACAAGCTCCCCCGAATCAAGATCAAAAGAAGCCACGAAGAATGTCATCATGATGCGTCCCTTAGACACGTCATAAATAGAACGATTCAAAAGTTCCAATGCTTTTGCCGGCGTGGTGTTTAAGCTTTCGATAATTGTGGAAGCTGATTTCGCCGCACTCGTGATCAAAGCCGCCGGAGCACCATGCCCTGTCGCATCTCCAATCCAAAGGAATATTTTGTTGCCGATCTTACAGTAATGCCACCAGTCACCACCACACTCACTGGCTGGCTCGTAGTACCCTGCAATCGACAAGGGGCCAATCTTTGCACGAGTTTCAGGGAACAGCGTCTCTTGCACCGTCTTCGCGGTTTGCAACTCTGATTCCATACGCGCTTTTTCCGCCGTTTGATCCATCAAACGAGAGACTTCTGCCGCCATGATGTTGAAGTTATCAGCCAAACTGCCCACTTCATCGTTTGAGTCCACTTTGACACGAATATTGAAATCGCCTTCCGCGACTTTTTTAGTCGCGGCAAACAGATCCGTCAGTGCATGCGTCAAACCACTTGAAGCAAAAAGACTGATGATCACTGTCAAAGAAATCAAGATCCCGAAGAAAATCAAAGATTTTCTAATAAGAATTTGCACAGCACCCAAAGCTTTTGATTTTTCCACAGTCGTCACGACCGACAAATCGCCAAAACCTGCTTTGGCAAATGAAACCAGCAACTCAGTACCATCAGCGGCTTTATCAGTTTCTGCCCCTTGTGCTACCTTACTGCCCGCTTCCTTAAGGAACTTAGGATTAACAACAGTTTGTAACTTCTGACCCGGCATCTCTTCAGGGCCAAACAGCACTGTGCCATCCTGAGAAATCAAATACATCTTTTGTGAAGTCACCGCACGGAACATCTCAGCGACTTCACTCATTTTCACAACGACCACAAAAATCGTATTGCGCGTTTTCGCTTCATTGCTGACTTTTTCAAAGATCAAAACACGATCATCTTGGAAGGGAACTTTAACTACGCGCCCAACGGCATCAGCTTCCAACATGTAGGAAGAGAACTTTCCGCCCAGCGAGTTAATAGTTTGAGTTGCACCATCTGGAACCTTCTCGAGAACTGTGGCTCGCTCATAAGCCCCCGTCGACGAAGGTTTGAAGACCGCAATGGTTTCAATATTGTATTCATTGCGGAAAATTGATTCTGCAACAGAGGTGAACTTCTGCTGTAGCAGGTATTCCTGGAAGATAGGCTTTGTCGTACTGAGTATGCCATTCAACTGTGTCTTAATTTGAGTCGCCATGGTGCCAGACATGCTGCTCGTTGAATCGAACACATAGGCAATTTTGTCGTCCTCAAAAATCTTCAACGCCAAGATTAAATAGGCTGTCAGCGTGATCAAAGGAATCGAAGTTAATAACAGAAGAATTTTGTATCTTATTGATAATCCACGTTTTTTCACAGGATCAGTATGCCTGTTCTCACATTAACCGAAAAGAAATTCTAATCATGTTGGTCTTAAGTCCGTAAATCTTCTGACCTTTCCGACCGATAGGGGTTCTGGAGAGGTTCGTTCGTTTGCACGTAAAGAAGAACTGATCAACTCAGGATTGGCCTCAAGCCAACCGATATTAGAGGTGTTATGTCACGTTTAGGAAAAACAGAGAAAACCATTTTCTCTATAGCCATGCTCGTACTTCTGGCATTCTCGTACTTCTTGTACGATGACTCACTTCTTTTTCCCAAAGGCCATAATGACAAGTTAGAACTTATTGGAGATGTTGCCACATCTCAAAACGATGTCAGAAGAAAAAATTTAGACACCTTCAGCTGGCTGCCAGCCTCACGCACAGACGCTATCTACCAAAATGACTCTATTTTTACCGGCGATCGTTCTGAAGCCATCATTCGCCTACAGGATGGGACACAAATTCGCATCCAACCAAACTCACTCATCACCCTGAACATGAAAAATGGTCAGATGGAGCTCGACCTTCGTTATGGTAACCTCGTTGGGGATCTGGCCAAGGGTTCTTCCCTGGTTATCAAATCTGGGACTGAAGAATTCAAATTGGACAGCAGCGACAAATCACAAATTCAATTTAATAAAGCGCACTCAGGCACCGTTGACTTGAAACTTCTGTCTGGTCGAGCTCGCTTCTCTGACAAAAAAAGAACCGCAGGCAATACAGATCTCACCAAAGATTCAGTCTTAGCAGTGTCTAAGCAAGGCGAGATCAAGAAGATTGATCAGCCGAAAATTCAAGTGACGACGGCGGATAAAGAGCTCAATTATCTGCGCACCAACCCCGATGATCCCATGGCCTTTGAGTGGCAAAGCACGGGTGATGTCTCTCGCTACGAAGTGGAAATTGCTCCCTCCGAGGACTTCACCGCCGTGGCCAGCTCAAAACAAGTTCCAGAAAAGAAAGCCTCGGTGACCGATCCTTTGTCACCGGGCCAATACTATTGGCGCGTAAAAGCCTTCGACCGCAATGGCGAAGTGGCTGCTTATTCAACGCCTCGCAAACTTTCTGTGAGCACACTTAGCCCTCCAGTGATTTTGACACCACAAAAAGCGTCAGAAATCAGTTTGGAATTAAAAGCACAGCCCAATGAGCCTCTCACAACGGTGACCGAGATCAAATGGAGTGCGCCAGAACAGCTTAAGACATTCACTTATCAAATTTCTCAAGACCCTTCCTTTGCGCAAGTAGCAAAAGAAGGACAAACAACTTCCTTCAGTGCTTTGTCGCCACGTTTAACAAATGGCACTTACTGGGTGCGCGTTGCTGGACAGACCGAAGCCAAGGCTCCCTCTCCTTGGTCAGAAGCTGTTCCTTTCTCAGTCAAGCTGATTGCAAAACAAGAACCTAAAATCGCCCGTCCGATCTTGGTATCTAGAAGAATTCAATTCAAAGTTCCTTCCAGCAAAGATCGCAACCCGGCAGCGGAGCAAGCTCCTAAGCTTGAATGGAAACCTGTCTTGCAGTCAAAAGACTACCAAGTGCAAGTTTCTAAAGACATCAATTTTAGAAGATATGAAACTTACGATGTCGACAACACGAAAGTTAGTTGGAGCCAATATAAAGGTGGCAAAACTTACTTCCGTGTTTTAGCGCGCGGTGAAAACGGCGAAGTCAGTGCACCGAGTGACATTGGCCTGATCGATGTTTTATTAAACAGCCCGGTTCTTCAGCCTTTTGCACCACTCCATGCCATTGGAGACTCCACGACGACTCGCGAAGCCAATGTCTATTGGTCAGAAATTCCTGATGCAAAATCTTACCTGGTCGAAATTGACAAGGGGGATTCCTTCGCTCAGCCCGAACAATATGAGTTCAAAAGCAACACGGGTCGTTTGAGCTTAAAAACTCCCGGCGAATACAAAGTCCGCGTACAGGCTTTAGATGAAAAAAATAAACCTATAACGGACTACTCCAATGTTGAGAGCCTCAAATACTCTCTGCACTCACCTCTCATTACCCCCGTTCCTCTGGAGCCTTATAACAATGTTTCTATCTTCTTACAAAGAACGACAGAACCATCGATTTGGGTCGAGTGGAAACGTGTGAAAGGTGCCGAGGCCTACAAAATTGAAATCTCTGACAAAGAGGACTTCTCTCGAATCCTGGTTTCCTCTGCCGTGGCGAGCAACCGCTTCCTGATCAAGGATAAAGTTCCCCTTGGCAAATTGTTCTGGCGCGTGCGCGCGCAGTCCAAAGATGAAACCGAACTTTCCGAGTGGACAGAAAAACGCGAGTTTACAATTTACCATCAGAAAAACGAGACGTTCTAGCGATGAAAATTCAGTACTCTCTCTTTGATACTTTACTTGAGCCGGTTTTTGTTCTGAATGCAGAACAAAAAGTCGTCTATTGCAACGAACCCGCAGCCATCATCTGCGGACTTTCGATACGCAAGATCACACGAGGGATGAAGTTTCTGGAACTCTTTGAACTCAGCGAGCCTCTTGAAGGCCTCAATCAACTTCTTCACATCAGCGACCCGACCCCCTACAAAGAGGTCAATTTTAAAACCTCTCAAGGTGGCGAAGGTAAAGTGCAAATCACTTTGCAACCGATCTTTGATTCCATGGGTGATAAAAACTGGATCGTCTTCGTTCGCGACGTCACTCTCGAGGAACGTTTGCAGAAGAAGTACCGCGCCGAACTCGAACAAAAAGAAGACGTCATCAAAGATCTGGAAGATGCAAAATCTCAGTTGGAAAACTACAGCAAAAATCTCGAAAAGATGGTCGCTGACAGAACCGCTGAAATCCAGCGCATGAACCAAATGATGACGGCCCTGCTGGACAGCTTGCACCAAGGCTTTTTCATCTTCAATGCCGAGGGCAAAGTGCTTGAGGTTTCCTCAAAGGCCTGCGAAAGCACTATTGAATGCCGCCCTCAGGGACAAAATATTTGGGATGTACTGAAACTTCCTGAAAAGAAAGTTGAGGGCTTCCAAAAGTGGATGCAAACCATGTTTATGGAAATGCTTCCATTTGAAGACTTGGCTCCCTTGGGTCCGCCCACTTATCCGCACAGCCAAGACCGCAACATCTCACTTGAATACTTCCCTCTTCGTAGCGCTCCAGGAACAGGCTCTGAAGGCGCGATGGAAGGCATCGTGGTTGTCGCTTCTGACATCACCTCTTTGGTAGAGGCTCAGAAACAAGCGGAACGCGATCGCGAGTACGCTAAACTCATCATCAATTTGGTACAAAACAAAAAAGAAATCGGTCGCTTCATTCGCGAATCGCAAGCCCTGCTGGCAGATCTTCAAATCGGTTTGCAATCTTCGTGGGAACATGCTGATTCTGAATTCCTCTTCAGACAACTGCACACCCTCAAAGGTGGGGCCGCACTCTTTTCAATCCAGGATATGGCCGAACACTGCCATAGCGCTGAAACGATGCTGGCGGAATTCAAGGAAGTGGCCTCTGCTGAGAAGTTTAATGCCCTGAAAGAACAAAGCCTTCATATCGCGTCTTCTTTCGCAGGCTTTATCCAAAAGAGCGAAGAAGTCCTTGGCAGCTCAGCCATGGCCTCAGAGCGCCAGTTAGAAATCCCGGTTTCCAAATTCCAATCGGCATTAACTAAGATTGAAGCGAAAGTTCACAACAATGAAGTGACGCAAATCCTTCTAAGTGAGTTCGCCATGGAATCTGTGGGTTCTTTCTTTAGCAGTTATAATGAGGTCGCTCAAAGAGTCGCCTCCAGCCAAGAGAAACAACTCAATCCCGTAGAGTTCACAAACGCAGACCTCAAGGTTCTGCCGGAAGTTTATTCAAGCCTCTTTGCCACCTTCGTCCACTCATTCAGAAACTCCGTGGACCACGGAATCGAATCTCCATTTGAGCGCGAAGAAAAAGGCAAACCAAGCGCCGGAACTATTAAGGTTCATTTCTCATTACTCGAGAACAACTCTCGCCTTCTCATCCGCATTGATGATGATGGCCAGGGCGTGAATCCAGCAAAAATTCGCGAAAAGTTAGCCAAGAAAAATATCGACACTTCGAAAGAGTCTGACCACGAAGTCATTCAACATATCTTCGACAGTCAGTTCTCTACCCGCGATCAGGTCACTGAAACATCAGGCCGCGGTGTCGGTATGGACGCCATCAAATACGCCGCTGAAGAACTTAACGGTCGCTGCTGGGTCGAATCCACATACGAAAAAGGGACTTCCCTTTTCGTAGAAGTCCCTTACATCACAAATTTCTATACGGAAAAAAAGAAATCACTCAAGGCTGCTTAAGCCTTGTTGTGCTTAGTCCAAGCGGCTTTTAGTTTGTCTTCGAAAATTTTCGCCGAGAACGGCTTCACGATATACTGAGAAACACCCGCAAGAACCGCCTCGGTCACTTGATCGCGCTCAGATTCAGAGGTCAAAAGAACAAAAGGCAAATTCACCCACTCGGCCGTCGCACGAACTTGCTTCAACAGATCAAGGCCTTTCATCTTTGGCATATTCCAGTCAGAAATCACCAATTGAATTTGCGAACCCGCCACATTGTTCTGCATAAGAACTTTGAGTCCTTCTTCACCATCACCTGCTTCGACGATATTCTTATAGCCCATCGCTTTCAGCGTGTTCTTAACAAGGTCGCGAATGGAAGGCATGTCATCGATAACTAAGATTTTGGTTTCTGAAGGGAACATAGGGTTTACTCCTGCTGCTGTCCCCTTATTCTAGGAAATACCGAGCGAATCTCAAAGAAACTTTACAAGCCTAGACCTTGTGCTGGTGCTACCCAAAGATAATGGGAGCGACTTCCATAGATCTGTGATGGTTGAATCTCTTCATTCAACTCTTGGTCCGTCAATCCAGAGGAGTCCACTTGTGAAAATGTCAGCACAGAAGCGCCAGGAATTCTGGCATGAATGCGATCCGGAAGACCGCCTCCATACTTCACATGAAACTCGCCCACCACAATCACCAGAACTTGTTCAGGATGAGTCTTCATGAACTCAGCAGCCTGCCAAGCCATGGTGTCGTCCCAAATTGACTGCGCTGCAAAATAGCGTTCACCAGCCTCAACCGAAGGTAAGTGCGCGCCCATATAATCCAAAAAGCGCTTTTTATAGAGATCATTTCCCAAAGAAAACTGAGGCGGCAACAAAGCCTTCTCTTGATCCGTCAACGCTGCCAACCCTTGCTTAGAAACCTTCCCCGTCAAAGAGCGCGGCGCATTCAAAGCCACCGTCGCAGCCCCTTCCTCAAGACGAGGAAACAAAGCCTGGGAACGATAAAAGTCATAAGATGGGCTGCCCCACTGGATATTTTTAAGGAAGTCGGCCTCAGATAACTGACCCGAACGGTATTGATTGAGGAGATCCTGCTGAGTGTATGTAAAAAATTCCATCCCGACAGAGACAGTCAGACCTTTATTGCGCAAAGCCTGCATGATAGAAACCTGCTGCGTTTGATGAACTTGGAGTCCATGGTTTTCACCAATCACAACAATGGAACCGGGCGACACAGAATCCACCGCAGCTTCCAAAGTGGTCGGTTGGAGGTCGTTCCCTCTGAAAATGCCATTTGATTGGGCATGTGCACAGGCTGAAAGTAGCAACCAGACGATAAAAAGCGCACCAGACTTCATATTCCACCTCTAGACTTAAATTTGTCTGTTGAAGTTTCTATTTTCCTTTGATACCTTGAGCCCCTTTGAAAAGGTATTGTCATTTTTTCTACGTTACGCGTGGCAATATAAATGGGAATTTAAGGGGCATACAATGGCTAAAAAATCAGGAAGAATCATCATCACGCTTGAGTGCACTGAAGCGCGCGCTGAAGGCAAACCAGTTTCTCGTTACACAACGACAAAAAACAAAACTAAGACTCCAAGCCGTCTTGAGAAAAAGAAATACAACCCAAATCTTAAGCGCCACACTGTACACAGAGAAACTAAGTAATGATTCTTACGGATCAGCAGATTCTCAGTCATATGGAAGATGGTTCTATTAAAGTAGAACCTTTCCGCAGAGAGTGCCTTGGAACGAACTCTTACGATGTTCACTTGGGTAAAGCACTCGCTGTCTATGAAGATGAAACGCTGGACGCAAGAAAACATAACAAGATTCGCAATTTTGAGATTCCCGAAGAGGGTTTCGTCTTAATGCCAGACACCCTCTATTTGGGCGTGACTCAAGAGTACACTGAGACTCTGAAGCATGTCCCATTTTTAGAAGGAAAATCGAGCGTTGGTCGCCTCGGTATCGACATCCATGCCACTGCTGGCAAAGGTGACGTCGGTTTCTGCAACTATTGGACTCTTGAGATCTCCGTTAAACAGCCCGTCCGTGTTTACGCTGGAATGCCAATCGGCCAGTTGATATACTTTGAAGTGAAGGGTGATATTTTAACGCCTTACAACGTTAAACCTTCAGCTAAGTATAACGACAAAAAGCCGCTTCCGGTGGAATCAATGATGTGGAAAAACTCATTCTAAGATTTCCCATTCTAAAGCTTTCTAGACTGATTCTCGGGCAGTTTAGCATCGTGAGCACATCACCACTTCTATTGGTGGCCTCGCTGTGTCTTACAGCCTGCTCTTCTGGCACCGCCGACGACAATTCCGGAATTGATTCCTACACACAAACCAGCGGTTCATTCTCTGAAGCCAGCTCGACAACGGTCGCAGGCACAGGCTCTATCCGCTTCGTCAATGTCATGAACGGCGTTTTTAGCAGCAACTCACTCGCACTCAAGGCCGAATTGGACAATTCAACCAATTCAATCACTGCGATTCTCAATTCAAATAACACCCTCATGAACTCTTCATCCGGCGGAGTCGCAGTCACCTTCACCCGCTCCGGCGCCAGCGTCACGGGCAGCATTGCCGTCAACGGCAGCTCTGTCACAATGAACCAAAGTCGCCTCAGCTTCTACGTCCCGACAGCGCTTGATCTGATCATCGAAGTCCACAACATCTCAGCCACAAAATCCAGAGTCCTCCTCTGGCTCCGTGACGCCGTCACCTATTCAGCTGGCAACGCTGACATAGACACTGAAAACACCACAGACTACACCGGCACCTACCCCTCAACCGGAGGCTCTGGCCAATTCTACGGCCTCAGCCTCAACAACGCCAAAGTAACCGGCGCCACCCTAGGCCTACAAAAAGTAGCAAACTAACACCTGTAAGGTGATAGCGCGGGGATTTGACTGCCAAATTGTGCAATCAACAAGGTTTCCTATATTTTAAAACTTAACGAAAACGCAGAATCCGCGAACGCGGCTAAAAGCAAATTTGGATCAGATTAAATTCTTCGCTGGTCGAAGAGAGGCCTTCAGCGGGGCCTGGACGGCCCGAACCGGCGAAGCCGGCGCTGACGAGCCCGGATGGCGTGCCGAACGAAGCACCAGCGAAGAATTTAACCTGAGCCAAATCTTCGCTCTTACCGACCTCCCCGGCCATTTAAGGCTGAGGCATCTCTTTATCAATATTAGGAATTTCCGCAGTTGGAACTTTGTTGGTCTTATCCGCAACATAGCCAAGAACCTGCGCCAAAGCCGCACGTCCAGCCATGATGTCCCATTTTTCTGGTTTGCCCTTCCACTTAAAGAAGAAAACCAGTTTCTCTTTCATGGTCTCTGGTGGCTTCCCATAATAAAGCATGAAGCAGAAAATCGCCGGAAGATCATCTTCAGTGATTGAACCACTTTTGATTTGATCAGCTGCAAACTCCAACAACAAACCTTTGAACATCGTATAGGCCTTCAAGGCCTCACCAGTCGTGATATAGCCGTCTTTGTTTTTGTCATAGCGTGCGAATAACATCTCGATGTACTGAACCGCCTGCGGAGCCAAACTCAAATCACCCCATCGGACAGTTTTCTTCGAGTTCGGAACATAGCCAGCTGTCTTGAAAATATTCGTCAAATAGCCATCCAGCTCATCATTCTTTTCAGCGGCTTTCATAAAACGGAGATACTCGGGCGTTGCCAGCATGTAGTCTGCCATCGCCTTTTTATAGGACTTACGCGCGCACTCAACTTTCACTAAAGTTCCATCTTGAGGATCCTCTTGGTTCGTGAGGCAATCATCGCGCAATTCTTTTTTCAAATAGGTATTAATTTTAAGCCCTGACCAAATCATCCCAACCAGGTCCGTCATTTCCTGGAATGAAGCCAAGGAGTTTCCATCTGCGTGCGGCGTAAACAAATTAGCATCACGGAAGCGAGAGTCTCCAAATGTGTCGTTTTTCTTATCTAACAAACCCATTTGAACGAAGACGATCTTCAAATCCTTGAACGCGCCCTGCACTTCGGCAAGATTCACACCCTTATAGGAGTAAATGCGATCCAAATCATTGGCAAAAGAACGAATGGCTATGCGAGAAAGTGCACGATTAACATTCAACTGCTGCAGGCTTTGCTGATTGTAGACAAGTTTGACCTTGTTCGAAATCACCAGGCGGCCTTCACTATCAAGCGTCAGCGGAACAGGGCTATCCACCACCAGAGCAAATTCTTTCAAACCATCAGCCAAAGCCTCAGAAATTCCTTTGGTCTTTTGGCCTTTTTGGATTGTCGCCAAAAGGTCTTCTGGAGAAAGGCCTTCGTTCGGTTTCCAATTTTCTGAAATCTTCGCGATGAAGTATTCTGTATCCAACCACACTTGCAGTTCTTTGCGCAGCACTTCGATGGATTCAAAGTTGATCGCATTCGGAATCATTCCGTCGATACGATGATCCGGTCGAACAAGAACATTATTAACCATTATCTTAATGACCTGATCCGCCGCGACCTGATCCACACCCTTCGGAAGAAGATCCAGCTGGATCAAATCCTTGGCAATGATTGACAGCTCCGCACGAGTGATTTTGTTATTTTCTTTGACCTGAATAAGATCTTTGAAAATATTTAAAGATTGATTCACCAAAACCGACAAGTTACCCAGAGGCTCTGGCTTGTCCCATTTCACGTCTTTCAAGAAGTATTCGTAATACAGCAAGTCCGTGTAAATACGCGCACCAAAGCCCAGCAAAAAGCTCCAGTTGCCCTTTTCCAAAGATCCGGTCTCGCCACCCAAAATGATCTTCTTCATATCGATCAAAGTGGGAACATATTTTTCGGCAGCCTTGGTCAAAGAGCTCTGTGGATCTTTCGGAGGATAGATATCTTCGAAGGCCTTCGCCAACTTCACAAGATCCTTCAAGTCATAGGACCCCTCGACCAGCACACCCAACTCACGCCCGGTTGCTTCAAGGATGAACTGCGACTCCATAAAGAATTTTTGCGCCTCTTCAGATGTGTAAAGACTGGTATCCCACTCTTTACCGTAGATAGGCCAGTAAGGCATAAATCGTTCAATCAAGACTTTCAAACGACTGACTTTTAAACGAGCGGTATTGAAGTCGTTAGTTGTGAATGAATCTTTACTGCCCCCAAAAAGAAGCTGCTTAATTTTCATTCCCTCAACAACCAGATCATCTGAAACTTTAAAGTCCGGCCACACCTTAGCAAGTGTCGTCAACAAATCCGTCACCTCAGCGCGGGTCACGATTTGTTCCGGTTTTTGTGCCGTCAAATCTTGGAACACTGAAAGAATGTCCTCGACCGTTCGAGACAAGTAAGCCAGGCGATAGCCTGCCCCCGTGTCTTCCGTTGATTTGATGAAATAGTAGTAGCGCAAATACTGGACGTAACCGCGGGACCCCAACAAAGCAAAGCGACGCCATTCACTGGCTTCAATGACGTTTTCATTTCCGCCCGCCAAAGCTTTTTTAACTTTCTTCACCACAGGCATGTACTTTTGCAAAGTCGATTTGAATTCCCAGTCCTCACCAATGAAAACTGAAAGCTCTTCCATCAACTTCACAAAGTCAGACAATGCATAGGTTTGTCCATTTTTCTCGAATAAGGCCGCCAAAGTGCGGGCCGCTTTTTGAACCGAACCGTTAGCCTCTTCAAAGTAAAGCATGTCCGTTTGGATATTGCTCACATGAGAAGGTGTCCAGTTCAAGGCGAGCACCTTCATGTAGGGGCTCAAACCCACCGTGACTTCACGGAATACCTCAAAGGCCTCTACCGCCTTATCCAACTCTTGACGAGTGATAAAGTCTTTATTGCCGCCTACGATAAGCTGTTTGATTTTCATCAACTCAACTTGCAGCTCTGGAGAGATTTTTGTTTTTTTAGTTTTGTCGAAGAAGTTATCTTCAAGGAAGGTCGCGATTTCTTGAGAGGTATAAACGTCAGTCGTTTTTCCGCGTACATATTTTTTAAACTGAACAACCGCTGATCCTACGCAGTTCCACAGAGCATGGACATCCGCAACTTGCGCGGTCCCCTGGATGAATTGTTTGACCACCGGAGTGGATGAGGAAAGGCACTGAGTACCGGAGAACTCGTAGGCCTCAGAAGGAGGCGGTGTTTCGCCAACACGGGACTCACAGCCCGCAAGCAAAGCCAGCGCAGCCGCACCCGTAAGGATTGCCGCAGCAATCCAGTTCTGTTGGCGCAGTCTCAAATTAGAAAACATAAGTCATGCCTCCGTAAAAACGGTCGTTGGCGCGGAACTCATTCAGAAAACCAGATTTTTTATAGTTTTCGTCTTGAACTCCAAGGACGTCTCCTCCCATCACCACAGCCCATTTCTGGTTCGGGTAATACAGGAATTCAGTATTCAGCAGAGATCCTTTTTGGTCATAGTCATAAAGATATTTAAAGCGGGTTACAAAAGGACGACGGAAGAATGTCGCCAACTGACCCTCAAGTTTGATTTGCACGGCGTCCGTGAATTTCAAACGAGAATCAAACATGGTAAATGAATCCGGAGATCCATCTGCGGTGATATCCTGAATACCACCACCCACAATCTTCAGATACTCCACCTGCGCCGTGATTGGACGAGTCAGGATATTTGCCAATGAGAAATCAAAGGCTGCAGAGTAAGCTTGGATGGGTTTGAGTTTTTGCAAAGACATATCGCCCTCTGGGCGTTTTTCCTTCGGATCATCCTGCAGATAAGAAATAGAAGTGGTCATGCTGCCAAAAGAGTAACCCAAATCCACGGAACCAATCGCATGGTAGGTCACTTCTGGAGTGACATCGACATCGACTTTGTCTGAAGAGACGCTTTTGTAAGCCGCACGTTTCAAAATCAACTCATTCACAGGCATATAACCGCCTGCCACCACCATCCAAGGTCCGCGCTCTTTATTCCCCAAACGACCCATCATCGCACCGCCCCCGTTTTTAACAAGTTCGAGCTGATCTGGAACGTTCAGTTTATAAGAAATTGTATTGATGTTGTTATTGAAGTCGTAGTTACGAGAAGGTGGACGATACCAACGGCTGTCCGAGGCCAAACCACCGTTATCTTCACGAATATCCGGGCCCATATTAGGAATACTGATTGCCGTTCCGAAGGCTAAGATTTCCCAGCCCTGAGTGTTGTAATCGAGGAACAAACCCGTCAAACCTTCTTCTTCAGGTCGAAGAGCATCGAGAGCATACACTGGCTGCCATAATCCCAGGTTCCAGCGATGATCGACTTCACTCCAGTCCATCTTCTTTCTTCCCAGAGAGGCTTTGAATTTCTCTCCGCGAGTGGCCATATAGGCCTCGTGAACCATGGTGTGTGATTGGCCTTTGCTGAAGAAGGTTCCGCCAGACGCATCCGCCGCGAAATCAAGCCAGGTAGTTTCCTTAAGTATAGACAAGCGAGCAGAAAGAAGTTGGCTGTAAGTAAGACTTGGAGCTTCCGGCAACGCCGTCATGTACTGCATGCCTTCCAAACGGATTTGCCCATAGACCTGTGCCGGCTTAGATGACGACATCTCAGCAACCGGTTTCTGAAGAGCAGTCACACCCTGAGCTTGAGGTACTTTCAAGCTGGAAGTGGCGGCCTTCGATTTTGGAATGACAACCATGCTAATAAGCGCGGCTGCGAGATATGACTTTCCCCTCACATATTCCTCTGGCTATAGGTCTAGGAGGTAGGAAACAAGAATTGGCCTAGGGAGTCAACGGGGCCCTGTGTCCAAAAGGACTCAGATCAAATATAGGCCAGTTCAGGGTAAAAAAACCTAGGGCTGTTTGAAAAACTTTCCCCAATAAATCTGATACTTAACCACTATGACTAGAGCAAGTGCTCGATGAGCCACTGAGGGTCATCCACGGGAATATCATGCCCTGCCCAAGGATGCATCACGGCTTTCAAGCCCCACCCTTCGGCAATCTTCAACGAACACCGCGGAGACACCAAACGATCGCCATGACTGCCGATGATTTTGATATCGCCAGGAGCATCCTTTGGAAAGCGATAACGTGAAGCCGCCGCTAATTGCCGAAGAATATTGGTAACCTTCATGGGATTCCGTTTTGAATATTCAATCATGGCGCCGATCTCTGCTTCGCGGCGTTCGTGACTGTTCGTCACCATTTCCAAGATGTCTCTCTCCCACTTTTCCGCGCTGGTCTCAATCGCCAAACGCAGAGTCGGCAAATAGTTTCTCAAACGATAGCGGTCATAAAATGGAGAAAATCCGGAAGAACTGGTGCACACCAAAATAGCTTTTTGCACTTCATGAGGATATTCACGCATCCACTCCACGGTGATCATCGCACCCAGCGAAACTGCCAGGATGTTAAATGGTTTACCGTCTTTGACAAATTGAGAGTGTGCGCGCAGATCCCTGACATAATCTTCGACATGCAGTGGGCTTTGCTCAGTGAACCGCTCCCCATTCCCCTTGAGATCTATCAGTTCAAATTCATCATTGGGAAAATGCGCCTGCATCTTCTGCACAAAGCTGCCCCAGTGCCCACGTCCTCGCGCAAGCCCTCTTAACAAGATCCATCTTCTAGGATTTGGCATACCACAACTCCATTGCTTTGCTTTCGAGCTCCAAAGTTTTTGCAGCATTCAACTCAGCCCATTCATCAGGCGAGCTCACTGCGCGAATCAAAAATTCCATCAAGGTGTTATGACGGCGCAAGGTTCTTTTATGACGATGACCGATCAAAGGGTTGAAAGGACCTTCGGGCTTAAAGATCTGCCACGGATTCTTTTTCAACCACATCCACGAGCCCATCTCCAGACACAGCGGTAGATAATTTTTATGCTGACCCATCTCGGGGCTCTGATGATGATCGTAGATATAATCCCACAGATCCCCATGAGTTGTGTAGGTTCCGGCTTGAGGTTCTATGCGATAAAAGTGATGAGGATATGTGCGATCTAACAACTGTTTGAACGAATACAACAAACCCAAATCAGGAAAAGGCTTCAGAGTTTTTGCATAAGGAAACCACAGACGGTCTTGCAGGCCAAATCCCGAGTGAGAATCCACGGTGATCGCCAATTTGCTTTCACGGATTTCATCTTGCACACCGCGAATCATGGCTTGAGCCTCAACCTCCATCGGTGCACCAAACTCCCCTCGATACCAAGGAAGCTTATTGGTATAGCGATGGCCTCCCAAAAATCTTGGAGGATCATCCGCATCCACCGGGGCATTACGCATCAAATCGATGCCGCGTGGATTGCTGCGGGTTTTGCGATAGATCCCGATTGGATTCACGGTGGGAATGAAAAAAACGCGAATGTCTTGCAAGGTTCTTTGCAGATTTTTATCCCACAAGACCAGCTCGGAAAAAGAGTTCAGCAAAGCGACGCTCACTTGTGCGCCAATGCGCTCCAGCCCATGAACTCCTCCGACAAAGCCCAGCACCGGAGCCTGAGGGTCGGTCGAGCCGAATGAAAGTTTATAAATGGGGAAACGCAATTCGCCGCCGGCGCCAGAGGTTTCACTGTAGGCCAACACTTCGGAACGCATCGCTGAACCCAGGATGGAAATTCGTTGCTCGATTTGCTGGATTTCTGGAAGAAAGCTCATGGACGATATTGTTGGCGATATATTCTCTACCTCCAAACATTAACGCTCACAGCCATGTCCTTCCATTTGCTCGCCCCCTCCAAGAGGGGTAATCTTGTCGGCAATAGGAGATTTGATATGATGAGTCTTGAAACACTTTTGGACAAAATGTGGGTTGATTACTGCCAACTCAATCCAGCAGCGAAACGTATCTACGACCTTTTCGTAGGACAAGGCGAAACCGTCTTGAATGATCATATTGCTCTTCGCACCTTCAACCACCCTCGTTTGGGCATCAAATCCCTGGCAAAACAATTTATCAAATTGGGTTATGTTGAAGCGGCACAAGAGTATATCTTCACTGAGAAGAAACTTTACGCAAAACACTTCCAACATCCAAACGAAAACATGCCGAAGATTTTTATCAGTGAATTGGAGCTGGAAAAGGTCTCGCCCTTTGTTCGTGAAACGATGACCAAACTTATCGAAAGCATTCCGCAAGAGTTGATCGACAGCGAAACTTTCGCGATGTGCGGGCGTCCTTGGGAAATGAGTCATGCGTTGTATTCCGAACTTGCCAAGGAAAGTGAATACGCATCTTGGGTTGCGGCTTACGGCTTCCGTCCAAATCACTTCACTGTGAATATCAATGCTCTTAAAAAGTTCGCTGAAGTTTCTGAGCTCAATAGCTGGTTGAAATCAAACGGTGTGGTTCTCAATGCCTCTGGTGGCGAAGTAAAAGGCACTCCAGCGGACTATCTCGAGCAAAGCTCAACAATGGCGTCTGAAATTCCTGTGAAATTCAGCGATGGCACTTTCAATATTCCTGGTTGTTACTATGAATTTGCGAAGCGCTATAAAATGGAAGATGGAAAGCTCTACCAAGGATTCGTCGCAAAATCCGCCGACAAAATCTTCGAAAGCACGAACAAACAAAAATAGTTCAAAGGTACGGACATTCTTTTGGTAGTGCTAGCGCGGCACGAAGTGACGACTGGCACTACCAAAAGTATGTCTGTACCGTTCTCCGCGAATAACGCGTCTGCGACACCAAAAGTGTGTCCGTACCTAAGCCACTTTTTTAATGAGTTGATGAAGGGTCTCTTGATCACTCTCTTGCGTCTTCCAGCCTGGATGGGCTTTTAGGAAGATGTTCACAAGTTGCGAGTCGAATTGAGTGCCTGAACAACGCTTGAGCTCTTCATAAACAACGTCATCAGGAAGTCCCTTGCGATAAGCTCTGGTTTGCGACATCGCATCGTAAGTGTCTACAACGAGGATAATCCGCGCAAGAACCGGGATCTCGTCGCCTAGTTTTTTATCTGGATAACCTGTGCCATCGACTCGCTCATGATGACCGCGGATGCCAGGAAGAATTCCCGCAAAGAAGTTGTGCTTCGCCAACGGCTGCACGATTTCTTCACTGAGAACGGGATGACTCTTCATGATCGCGAGTTCCCGATCATCAAGTTTGCCTGGTTTTGCAATGATGTCTTGAGAAACACCCATTTTACCAATGTCATGAAAGAGACCTGCGAATTCCGCCAGCTTCTGCTCGTACTCGTTAAGTCCTGAGTCGCGCGCAAGTTTGCGAGACATCTCCCCGACACGACAACAATGGGCGTAGGTCACCGGATCAACGATTTTCAAAGCTTGCATAAGAGCTTGAGCGGACTCATAAGCCCACGCAGGAATATCTCCCCAGCTTGACGACATCAGATCCCCTTTCATTCCCTCTAAGACTTGTCGGAGTTTCATAAACAAACTTTACCAGCCCTGCTGACAGTCCCACTTGACAGGGCCTCCGCAGATTGAAAAACTTTAGTCTAGCCCAATAAGGATCATTATGAGACAGATCAAATATCTTGCCCACCCTTTGCTCGTCCTTGCCGCACTCATGAGTTTTTCGATGGCCGCTCATGCGCAAAAGATCAAAGTTCGCAAAATTCAAGGCAACAAAGCCATTGTTGAATTCACGGGCACCCTCACCCCAGGGACCACCTATGAATTGATCTCGCCGGATGAGTTTGGTGAGGAGTCCTCGGCAAACAACCGCAAATATTTGGTTGGTCTAAGTTTCAACCTCGGCAATGTGAAGTCAGATGCTGCCAATTCAGTGAACGTCACGCAAATCGACTTGAGCACCCGCTTTGGATGGAATTTTGGGACTTTTGAATTGGGCCCGGTTTTCTCTTACAACTCCACGATTGCCAGCGCCACCGCGACAACATTTAAAATCGGCGCTTTCGGCGATTACAATATGATCTCCAACATACCTGGCGAGGCTTTCTTGTACGGCTTGGGCGTAATCGGTGATTTCGGTCAACACGATCCCGGATCAACAACAGTTGTTGATGATTTCAAATACGATCTGTTCGAAGTTTTTGTCGGGCCTTTTGTGAAATGGTTCCCTACGGGGGGACCTTATGGCTTCAGACTGGATGCGGGCTACATCTATCAAAGACAAAGTTCGACAACCCTTGGCACAACCACGGTTTCTGGCTTTTCTTCTTCCTTGGGGATCTTCGCTTATTTCTAGATATTTTCTTCACTAAAAAACAAAAAGGCTGCCTCGAAGAGAGCGCAGCCTTTTTTATTCTCAAGCTGTTTTACTTTTCCAAACTTGGAAGTAAAACATCGTCCAGAAGAGAACTCCCGAGGTCACAACGGGAATAAGAAAACCTCCGTGGCCGAAAGCACTAAAGACGAAGGCGCCCAGAACAGAGCCCAAACCAAAGTGAAAGATAATCCCTGTCCGCATTAAGATCGCGTCGAATTCATTGCCCATTGGTTCATCGAGCTTGTGACGATTTAAAAGACGTATCAAGCCAATGCCCAAGTCTGTTGTAATTCCCGTCAAGTGCGTGGTGCGGATGACTGAACGTGAAACCGTTGTGATAGTTCCATTCTGAATTCCGCAGATCAGACACAATAGAATCAGCAGAGTATAATCTCTTGATGATTCCAAGGGTTCACCAAAGACTCCGAAGAATCCCAGCAGCCCCCCAAAGGCCACAAAGGCACAGAGCAAAAAGATGAGTCCAAAAGTAATATAGTATTTTGGCTTTTTATGAAGCTTTAAGCGAATGTCGACCAACTGCCCGCTCAACATGGCCCCAAATAAAAAGAACAATGGCACAACAAGCATCCCCACCGCATGATGTGCTTGCTCTTTTTGACTGAGCTCGTAGCCAAAGAAGGTGGCAAATCCCGTGACGTGGGAAACAAAGCGATGGCAAGCCATAAAGCCACCAATATTTAATAGCCCCGCTTGAAAGGCCATCAGCATCCAGATTGCGATGTTACTTTTGGTGTAGTGAGATATTGATTCGTTTCCGTAAAGCATGTCCTCAAAGTCCTTATTAGCTCACCAAAAAAGGCCGCAGCGAAACTAAAGCTTCGCAGTATTGTATTGACCTTCTTTTCTGCTGCTATAGGAATATTCTATGACATATTTTTTTCCAGAAGAACTTTTTTATCTAAGTCTAGCTTCTCTGGACCTCCGGTTATGAAGCCGCCAAACGCATCACCAGATAATTCACCAGCTACTTCAGATGACATATTCTCTGAGGATTTCAAAAGAGCCCCCAAGATCTCCGAAGATTTTGTTCAGAAGCTCCAAAAGTCGTTCCTCGAGCTCGGAATCCCCCCCTCTCCCACCTCCGTGGAGAGCTTAATAGATGATTTAGAATTTGATCAGATCCTCCCCCCACTCCACCGCTTCCTGTCCTCGGCCCAATGGACCTCCATCAACGTTGCCCAGCTTGTGGCCAAATGGCTGAGTCCCTACCAGAACAAAAAATTTCTTGATGCCGGCAGTGGTGTTGGCAAGCTCTGTATTCTGTTAAGATATCTGACCGACTTGGAAATTTATGGTGTTGAGCAAAGAGAAAGCCTAGTTAAGATCAGCCAGGAAATTATTCAAACGAATGCCCTCCACCGCATCACCTTCGAACAACGCAACATTCACGAGGTGAAGTTTGCGGACTACGACATCATCTACCTCTACAACCCCTTCCAAGAACATGTCTGCTATTCTGAAACCTTGATTATCGACAAGACGATTGAGTTGGATAGGAAGTTTTTCTTAGAATACACGGCCAAAATTTTTGAAGAGCTAAAGAACCTAAAAAAAGGGAGCGTCCTTATCACCTTCCACGGATATGGCGGCAAAGTTCCCAAAACATGGACCTTAAAATACAACCAGTTTGTAGAAGGTGGCTTCTTGTCCATGTGGGTTAAAGATTAAATTGCAATTAGAGCCGATGATTCAATTGACGCTCTGTAGACCCAAAAAAGAAGCAGGCACCTTTTGGGCCGTCTGCCATTTAGATAGCACATAAAAAAACCCCGCAGTTTTTAAGTGCGGGGTTTTTGAAGTTCGGACTGTATTTAGATTACCAGTTGAAGCTTGATTCGTCGTAGCCCCAGCCTGCCAAAGCTTTTTTGTACATGCCTTTCATGAACTTTTGAGCTTGGTAAGGTTTCAAGCCCAAAGCTTGTGCAGATCTGTTAGTCACATCCTGCATGCCAGAGTTGTCACCCAAAGAAAGATCTTTTACCGCAGCCAAAGCGTCAGAGAACTGAACTCCGAATACTGCTTTAAAAGTTTTATCCATATCTTTTTCAGAAGTTGTACCGCGTTCAGCAGCAGCAACCGCCCAAGAATTCAAAGCAGAAGCAACTGCAGTCGCTTTGTCTTGTTTGAATCCATAGTCTTTTACCAGCTTAGCAGCAGCCATTTTAACAATTTTCTTGTTTGATTCAGAATTCAAAGCAGCGAAGTTTGAATCGGAAGCAGAGTTTGAACCTTGTTCATTGATAGCTTGACCGTAGTTTGAGTCCAAAGAGTTTGCAGAGTAAAGAACTCCGTTTTTCCCCAACCAATAAGTTCCGTTGTTGATATTTTCCCAATAGAAACCTGTTGTGCCTACACCGATAGTTGTACCGCCAACATAACCTGCGAATTTAGAAACATCCGCATAGTATTGGAAGTGTCCCAAATCATCATACACTGCCGCAGTTCCCGTAGAGTCGAATTTTACGTACCAAAGATCGTCAGAACCAGTTCCGTATTTGTTATAGTCTGGATCGGCAGTCACTTTAATTCTTTGACCCGTTGTCGTAGAGAATGTGCAACCAGGAGTTGCCTCTTGTCCCTTACAAACATCACCGTAAACAGTTTCATACGGATAGTAGATAACTTGGCCGCCGCCGCCGCCGCCTCCACCACCGCCGCCACCGCAGGCTGCGAATCCAGTAACTACTGCTGTCGCTAATAAAGCTCTTACTACATTTTTCATCTGATGGTTCCTCCCCATAATCGTTTTGTATTCTTCTTAACCGTTTCAAATACTTTTTTAGTAGCTCAGTTTCACCCGCAAGATTTTACTCCCGCAGAAGTAGTCGAAAGAGTGTGCCCCTTGCTGCCCCTCAAACACCGGAGTATCGAGTGGCTTGCATCCCGCCAAAGACTTAAATCTCAAGCGCGCCGGTGACACCAGTTCAACCGCAGTTCCATCCTTTGCAAAAACCGGTACCAACATTTTGACACCACGACTGAGCCCTGAAGACTCCGTTGTGAAGAGGGCTGGCAGCTTCGTTTTCGCATCGCGCGAGTCACTGAGCGTTAGTGGGTTATAAAGTGCCGTCATCAGACTGGCAGGGAAGAAAGTATAGCGTTCCATGCTCTTACTTAAAACGCCTCCAGTGACCAGGTCATGGTACTCAATTTCGGAGTTCGTAAGGACAAAAGCACCCTTGCGATTTTGCCCCGAGTAAGCCGCTCTGACGCGCAATGCGGAGTCAAATTGGGACCGCTGAGCTGCAAGCTGCTGATCCAAAAGCTCCCAGTTCTTGTTATCAAAGATCGACAATCTTTGCTGACGATTTAGTCCTTCACCGAACCAAAAGCTACCAGCATATTCGTCATTGCCATAATCTAATGATTTCACCTCGCCAACGAGAGTATCCAAAATATTTCTATAAGTGTCTTTGTTGGCAAAAAGATCCAACTCCATAAAGTTTTGAACCTGGCCATCCACAACTTCAGCCACGGCAAAGCTATATAAATAGGACGGCTTCGCTTCGGTGCCCTGATTTTTCGCCAAAAGAACCGGAACACGCCCTTGCGCCGCCTGCTCCTGGCGAGGCTGAATGATGTCGATGATTTTATAACCCTGGTACTCTTCGATCGCCTTCAACTCATTCTTTTCATTCAAATAGTAGAAGCGCATTTTGAGAGATTCATTGTTGTCAGGATTCTCCCAACGGTCGCGCAGCTTGCGCGTCTTTGCAGGATCTTTACCGCCCCCCACCCAAGCCGGGCGCTTAGTGGCTCCCACCTTCTGCCAGAAGATTTCGAATGGCATTTGCGCCATATCGCTTTCGTAGCGGAAACTCTCAAGAAGCTTCATTTTATTGTCGAAGACAAAGAAGCTTGTTGGAGAGCTGGTCGCTTCCTCCTCTTCGCTTTTATCTTCATAGACACCTAAAACATAATCACTTTGGCCATCCCCGTTCATGTCCATGCGAGCCATGACCTGCTCGTTGAAATTGTCGGAGTTGCCGTCGATACGAATTTTTGTTCCACCTACGGTGTTGTAAGAATCGTTCCCTTGATTTCCCACCAACCATAGCTGCCATTTGTTTTTATCCTGAGATACGGCGAAATAGTCACGCAACTCGGGACGACCATCCAAGTTTTGATCCACGGGCATGAACGAGGTACGAACTCCCACTGGCATGCCGTTGATTTTCAAAGTACGAATATCTGAAGCCACAGTGTCTGGATTGATTGCCACAGTGACTTCATTTTCAAAGACATAACGACGTGATTCTTGCGAGTTCACACTCACATCCACGGTCAGATCCAGCTCACTTGGAATGCGTGATTGAGAAGCATCCGAAGTGTCAACGATCTGCATTGAAACGACGAAATTTCTTTCTTCACCCATATTCCAAACTGCAGGATACGGAGCGGCTTCTTTAATCCCCGTAATCCAAGGACGAACAGCTTCAGGGTGAGGCTTGATGAACTGCGCATTCATCTTAACTTGCGCAATATCAACCGCCTGCCACTTGTTAACGAAAGAAATCTGATAACTCAGATCTTTACTTTTACGGTCCCAAAGGATTTCGGTTTTTTCTTTAATTGCTGGCACGATCAAAGGTTGTGCGACAACCTTCAATGAATTCTCCAGATCCATATTTCCGGCGATTGCATATTTTTGATAAACTTCTTTTTCCGGTTTCAACGACTCCGGTGTCTTATTTGGGAGCCCCTCGATCAGACTCAAGTTGGTTTGTAGAGGTCGTGCTCCCAAAACCAAACGTGGATAGATTTCCTCAGCAGGAATACCACGCGATAACATTTCGGCCACGGCCGCCGTCACGAAAGGAGTTGCCTGAGATGTCCCCGACAAGAATTCATAACCCAATGTGGAACGGAAGCGGATCGGACGCTTGCTTTCTGGATATGTGCTTAGGATGTTCACTCCGGGCGCAACGATATCGACACCACTTCCGAAATTAGAGAAATGCGCCATGGCGCCGTCCGGACCGGCCGCGCCGACACAGATCACGTTCTTGTAGGCACAAGGACGGAGCAAGGCACGAGTGGAGTCATTACCGGCAGCAGCCACGATGATCACACCGCGGGCCTGAGCTTCAGCGATCACCTGACGCATAAACTCAGAGTCTACGACCTGAGGCCAACCCATAGAAAAGTTGATAACCTTGGCTCCAGAGCGCATCGCATAGATCACACCTCGAGAAACCATATCCCCCAGGTTGCGATTGATCTCAGCTTTGCCTTCTTCAGTCGGAGAATCCGTAATAGACAAGGGCTTCATCGGCTCGCTGGGTCCATTGCCAATAACCTGTACTGGTAGAATTTCGACATTTTGACTTAAGCCGCGGACGCCGATGTTATTATCCGCAATCGCAGCAATAACTCCCGCAACATGAGTGCCGTGACCTTGAGTATCGTCATAGTCAGGACGACCCATGATATTTGCTGCGTTCACACCGCCAAGAAGACTCCACCCCTGGCAATCCAAGGGATAACCATTCTTATCCTGGTCCACTTCCGGATTTTTTAAATCCATCCATTTTGCTTCACATTCTTTGCGTTCTTTTTCTGCAAGGCAGGCATTGAACTTTTCCAAGGCCTTACACTCTGATTCATTGCGATGAATGATACCCTGAAGATCCGGGTGATCTTTTTGAATCCCTGTATCCAAAACTGCGACGATTATTTTTTTTGCAGCCTTAGACGGTGCGGGAAGGCGAACGTCCTCTCCAGCTCGGGCCTGCATTCGATAGATATGCAAAGGGTCCAAATCGATAGTTTGCGGCAGGCCTTGATTATTAAGTCCCCATTGAGCATCAGAAAAAGGATCAGCCCCCTGAGCTCCTACTGACAGGGCCACCGACAAGGACAAAACAAGGGAAGACATTAGGTGTTTCATTATTTGAACCCTCCCTGAGTACGATCCATCTCGATCGGAGAAATACGTGTTTTCGTCGCGAACATATTGATCAAACCGTTGGCGTATTCGATATTTTTCTTAGGATCGCCAAGACTGTTCGAGAAGTATTCAATATCCCCGTCTTCATCACCGGTTCTGAAACCATTGATGCGCACAAAGAATATATAATTCTCTTCACCCAAGAATTTAAGAAGCTGTGGCAATGGGATTTGCTCATCCAAAATGTACAGCACATTCGTGAGCCACTTCGTTTGCGCTTTTTTATCTTTAGGGAAATTCGCAGAGTACTCCAAAAGTTTTTTCACCCACGGCAATAGGCAGTCATAGTAGGTACCATTCTCCCAGGCGCCCGTACTTTGCTCAGGGAAATCTTCGCCATGCTTACCACCCTGACGGCTTTGTGCTTTGCTTTCTTTACACATGGTGTTGAAGGTCGCAAGTCCCGCTTTGTAATCACCGTTACCAAAGATTCTCATGAGATCATCGAACATCTCACGATCATTCGCGCGAGCCGGGTTGCCCATTTTTTCACTGAGTCTTTGGAACACACCACCCAACCAACGCTGTCTGCTCACGGGTTTTCCATTAGCATCCGGCTGCACGATGAGATCGCGAATGCGATCCAAGCCGCCTGGCAAAACTGAAAGATTTGCAGTGATTCTATAGAAGTCGACCGACGTGACATTTGAGAAAGCCTCGGGCTCAATCAAACGGTAGTTTGCAATAGGTGTCCCTTTGAATTGAACTTGGACTTCATCCAAAAGTCTCATGAAGGACTTTCGGTTCAAATGCCATCCACCCCACACGTGTTGAAGGACTGCCACCGATGGGTACTGTTTTTGATTCAGACTCAGGTCAGACTCTGTCGTCGCTGTTCTCCAGTAAGCTTTACCGTAAGGTGTATTCGCTGGATTTGGATCGTCATTATTTGCCAGACTGATACGGCCTTGCGGCGCCCATCTGTTAAGAATTCCAGAAATCCAGTCCATCGCGAAGCCCAGAAGGTCACGACCTACCAACTCGCCTCTTTTATTTGAGAACAACACCACTTCTTCATCTTTGGGATCCAAATCCGGAGCATCCAGACTTCGAGGATAGCGGATTTTCAAAAGATGATCTTCGTTGAGTGAATCCACTCGTCGAGCGAGAACTCGCGTACGAATTTCCTTTGTCTTAAGATCATGGTCGATCTCAAACTTTTGATATTTAAACTTGGTATACAAAAGTTCTGGATCATTTTGTGTGAACAAAGCGCGCAATGTCGGTTTCAAACTTGCACGGGTGTTCAAGAACTCTTTCACGTATTTGTTATCGGTTTGTGTCAGATCCAACTGCTCGGCCATTTCCGGCTTGTAGTCGATAATAAAGGCATCTGTATGCAGATCCGTTAATGTCGTCTGTGCTCTGACGCGCAAAAGATTAATGAAGTAGTTCACATCCAAAGAAAGACCAAAGGCATTGGCCGATTGCGCTCTGACATAGACTTGCACACCTTCACTGGTTCTCATGAAGCTGGTTTGACGAAGAATCGCACGCGAACCGTCCACGCCGAGAGTCACAGTATTCATAAAATCAAGAGGAGTAATACCCATCAAAGTATCTATAGAGGCAGAAACTTGAGCATAAGCTGCCAAAGCCACTGAATCTGTGATCGTGAAGACTTCGCCTTCGCGCAGATCAGAGAGGAATGCATCCAGAGGAATTTTTGTTGGTTTGCTGCCATCACCAGGAACTTTCACCGCGCCATCGCCAACTTTAGGGTCTTCTTCCGCCAGCACGCCAGCAAGTTTTCCCATAAATCGTGGAATCACCAGATTTTGCCACGGAACTTTTGTCCCTTCCTGAATTGAAAGCAATGGGCGAACATGCGTGTAATCACGAGTCACCACCAGATTTGCACCACCCACTGGAGAAATTTTTGGAACGCCATCCAGGGCCATGAAATAGCCGATGTTGGCACTCACAGATAAGTTGTCCACCAACTGAATAGCCGCGGCACTTCCATAGTAAGTGCCCGTCGTCACTTGACGACCCGCTTGCATAGAAAGTCCACCCACCGGGCCACCCCAGGCCTCGACTGGCTGATACAAAGGTTCGCGTGGATTGGTTCTGATATGATCAATGATCCGCTGTTGAATTTGCTGACCGCGTTTGTTGGCAAGATCAGAGGTACTTAAAAAATTCAGGCGTTCATTGATGTTATTGATAGCTGTTTCAAGGACCGAAGTTTTCCCACGGATACTTAAATAGCGACCCAAGTCCCCATCCTGGAAGGGAGATTGGCGATCACCATGCGCAAAACGCTGCGGGTAGCCTGGAGCGAACTCTCTCATCACTTTTCCGTGCTGAACCAAACCTGAAGAACTGGAAATATCCAAGGAAGGTTTTGGCCAGTTTGCGGTGTTTTGCAAATTGAAAAGTTCCAAACCATTCGCAGCTCTATAGTATAATTTTGCAAGGACCAAGGGCTCCAGCTCTGGAGGAAAGGCCCCCGCCTTCACGATATCAGCAAAATCCTGAGCACGCAGCGTTTGCATTCTGCGCATCAACCATCTGGCGTCCTCATAAGTACAAGACGCAAAAGACTCCGCCGACGGGTGAGTCAAGACGACGTTTCCAGAAAGGACCGAACCTAACTTTGGAGAGAACCGATTGATACTTTCAGGTACATCCACCAAAGCAAATGGCAGAATCAAGGCGCGGTATGCACGGTAACGAGAGAACCTTTGCACCGCAGGCAATTGTTCTGGGAAATTTGGATCTGGCGCCATCCCCCAATGAATATCGAAATACTCATCAGAAGCAGGCTCGAGAACCGCGTCTGAAAAGACCAAGCTGTGATTTTGAGTGTTGTTTTCGATCACCCAATTACGACTCGCCAAATCCACGATCATGTATTGTTCAGCATTGGAAAGGAATGTGGTTTTCTCTTCTTCATTGGCGAAGAAAACACGCAAGTTTTTATAGTATTTCGGAGATTCAACAAAATAGCCGAGTTTTCTTAAAAGAGCCGCACGCATCAAAGCCGTGTGAGAGTAACGACTGAGACTGAAGCGATAGTACTTTCCTGGTTCACTGACAGACTGTACACGGGACATGTAAGTGAAAGCCTTGCGGATCGCTGCTTCTTCAGACAGGAACTTAACACCGGAGTTCCCATCTGGAAATGCGCCCACAACCTCTTCCGTTGCTGGATAAGAGCGGTTTTGCCACATCTTGTTGTCTGCGGGATTGTATAAGCTGAGATCTGCTCCCTGCCCTGCCATGGCTGCGGCCTGCCCCACGTCAATGGCTTGGCCTGAACCTGCAATCAAGTCAGAGGCAGGCTTTTTGATCGATTTCAGAGGCATTGTGACGCTCTCAGCGCTGGCAATGGAAAGCGCCATCAAACACAGAGCACAAACAATAACTATTCGTAACGACATGTGGAACCTCAGTTTTGGTGTCAAAAACGGACCTTATTAGAGCCCGAACCGCTAGAAGCAAGAGGCAGGCCATAAATTGTCAGCCCCGATTTTCGCAAATTCACAAACAAAGCTCGTTTTATCGCTTCTGAAACGAAAAAGGCCGCAGGATTACAAATCGCTGCGGCCTTGAATTGGAAAAATTATCTATATGACGATTCTATCGCCACTGGATATGTACAGTGCTTTCAGCACTAGATACTTACAGTGCTCAAAGTGCTACAAGCACTGTCTTTGATAGTGCTTCAACATGGCAGTTTCAAGGTCTTCACGCTCTTCTTCGCTCACAATGAAGACTCCCAAAGGGCCATTTCCCCCGAGAGACCCCATGATATCCGGGGCATAAAACTGCCGTTCGCTCACCTTGTAAATCACTTCATGATCGGTCATCCATTGATTCGAGTCGTAGACGACAATGCGAATGTCACCATTGCTTTGAACCCAGTAAAACTTGGCCATGACCACATGCTGAGTGAATTGGTCAACGCGCAAATTAAGAAGCGTCAAACGCTTTCCAGAAAGATTCTTCATCAAAAGCTGCATCGTTTTTTGGTTTTCCTCGCGATCAAGAGCCCCCGAGCCAAGTCCCATTCCTAAGTTGCCAAAGCGAAAAAAGCGATTTGCCTGATTGACTTGAATGTCTGCTACAAAATTTCTATCAACCGTGGTTCCCGCGATTTTTTGCTTATAGCCTTTGGCAATATCGGCCCACAAACCCTGCATATTTAAAACAAGAGAATCAACGAGGGCATCTTCACGAAGAGAAAACACAGCCCTTTGCCGATATGGCCACTCTTTCAATATCGGACTCTGGGTTGTGCCACGATCATTGGAAACAACATCTGGGGACGAGCGACGAACCATATTAAGTACATGTTCAGTTCTTTCAGGAGATGACAAGGCCGTGGGCTCATTATAGCGGGCCAAATAGGAAAACATTCTTTGTGTGCTAGATAGCGCCCAGCATCCACCAATATCCGCACCACCACTACTGAAGCCCCAATTCTGCAAAGGAATATTGCGTTTGACCTTAAAGGCATCATCGCGAATGGCCCAGTAAATCGCGTTTACAGTCAAGTTCTGGCAACGCAAATTCTGCACCAGAGAGTCGTTGATTATTTTGGCAGAGGACCCCGCTTGAGTGTCCCGAGCATAGGCTTTCTCTGCTCCCAGGAAAATGGAACAGATCAGGCTAAATACAAAGAGTCCAAAAAGTAAAAATGCTCTCATGGGGATTTCCTTTTCAATAAGGACCCAAGAGAGCAAGATCGAAACCAGGTTGCCCTGCGGCTATATAAATTCTTAGCTGTCTAAAGGCTGAACAGTTGCCCTATTCAGCCCCATTTCCGGCTATTGATTTTAGAAATTCAAACCAAGTCCAACTGTTCCATAAAAGGTGTTCAATTCCGCTTTTTGGTTCAATGCTGTATCCGTGAAGGCATAACGTTTGTAACCAAAGCCCGCCTCACCGAACAAAGAATCCGTCCATAAAACCTTACCGTGGAAGTTCAGCGACATGGAGGAGTTCAAAGTAACGTTCGAGTCCATCGACTTCACATAGTAAATGAACTCCATATCCACCCATTTTGGATAGCGCATTAATTCAACGACATTGAAAATATCATCAATCACTTTCGGCATCGAACGAGCCCAGAAACCGCCCACCCCTATCATAGGAGCTTTCAACTGATCGAAATTAACATTTTGGTAGGAAGCCAAGGCACCCACCGTTTCATCACGATTCCACAGACCCGGGGTAAAGCGGTATTTCAAGTCCACATTCAGAACGCTCAAGGGGGCGGTCTTGCCAGTGGTTTTATCAACTGTCAGCTGATTGAAAGATTGGAAGTACTTTGCAGCGAAGCCCCAGCGCTGGCGAGAAACATAGTAGTTGCTCCAACCCAAGATATCTTCAAACCATTGGTTGTAGGCAAGCTCACCTAAAAAGATCAATGTTCCCGAAGCACTCACCGCAGAAAGACGAGCTGACAATTCGCGAGGAAAGCCTTTGTAGATTTCGTAATAGGACTTATAGGTCTTGCCTTCGAAATTAACATTCAAGTAAGAGCGGTTGATTTGACCACGTTCTTTGGCTTGAAATTTCCAATAGAAATGACCTGGGTCTTTTTGATCCAGCTCAATGGAGTTTTGAGTCGATGACACTTCTGACGTGGCTTGCTTGCGCCCCTCGAGCTCAATGCCATCAACATAAGTTCCCGAAGGAGTTCTTTTGCTTAGATAAACACGAGACTGTCTGCGCGGAATTTCTGAAAGCTCAAATCTTTGTTGGAAAACACCGCCACCCTGACCTGGCAAGTAGATCCTTGGATCGCTGGTGGGAACTGCGGCGGCCCAAAACTTACGTGGATCCCCGATGGTTGCCTCAAAGCCAAGAAGCTTGGTCAACTTCGTATATTGATCAGGATTTAAAATGATGGAGCGACCTAGAGGTCTTGTGTCGTAACCGACAATGCGTAAAGTTTTATCACTGCTGGTATCTGCAATATCCATCAACTGAAGTTTGTTCGGAATGCTCACGAACTCATAACTTTCGCCTGTCGAAAGTTCTGAATAGAACCCCACCGGCACATCCGTCGCAACTGGAGATGTCTGCTTCAACGGAGCATCTTCGTTATTTACTAAGATACGCGCAGTCGCCTTGTCCGCACGAACTTTACTCATCACAAGGCCCTTGTCCGTATTTTTTACGGCATAACGTTGCGAGCAAAGCTTCGATTGATTGCGTCCCTCTTCAAAAGACAAACAGAAACGGAAAGACTCATTGGCATTGGCAAAAACACCGGCCGCTTCAGTATTCAAAATGGCATATTGAGCGCCAAAAATTCCACCACGCAAATTGCTGGCGGGAACTCCGGCCGAAAGCAAACCCTTGCGCCAGCCTTCCAGTTTTTGATTCCAAGAAAGGATATTTGCCTGCGATACTTTTGTTCTCCACAACACCGCCCCTGTTCTGGAAATCATCTCAAGATTTCCAGAACTCAGAAGCTTTTCTGGCCAAGCCATCACGAGAACCATTTTTTCCGCATCGGCAGCAGAGACCACTTGGTTCAATTGCGAATGGGTTTTTCCCAAAGGCATAAGACCAAAGAAAAAATTCTTTTCGGTCAAAGTCACGTTGCCCACTCGCAACTGCTTTCCATTAGCGGAAAGTTCATAGTCCAATTCAAGAGGCGGAAGAATAAGACCGTTATCAATTTGATCGAAATAAAGGGCTTTGTTGAAATCTTTCGTCGCTGCCGATTTAAGCAACGAACGTTGTGGAGCCGGAACGTCTTCCACTTCTTGGGCCGCGGTCTGAGGAGTTGAAGTGGCGGAAGAATTAACTTCTTGAGTTACCGTGGATGAATCCGTTGGTGAACCCAATTCTTGAGCGTTTACAGATGATCCCAGAAGCAATAGAAGGGGTAATACCAGATGCTGCGCAATATTCACGATGTAACCTCGTTAGTTTCCATAATTTTAGTGAATGCGAGGTTTCGTAACAAGGTAAATTGTTGGACTGTCTGGGATTTTCAGCATATAGATGAAGACCACTCACAAGGAGCCCCGATGTCCTCTGCACGTACGATCTACCATATGAGAGTCGATCAAATCATCGATCACACCCCGACAGTTCGTGAATTGGTGGTGAAAACTGACAATCCTGCTGATTTTAGCTTCAAAGCGGGTCAGTTTGTGATGCTCAATGTCCCTCAAGGGGAAGCAAAACCTGTTTTGCGCGCTTACTCTATCGCTTCTGACGACCGAAACAAAAACGGCTTTAGATTGCTATTTAAGTTTGTCGAAAACGGCATCGCCTCGACTTTCGTTTGGAGCCTCAAAGGTGGAGAGCTTCTCAACTTCACTGGACCTTTCGGCAAAGTGTTCTTCCAAGAACCGCCAACGGAACAAATTGTTTTCCTTAATACGGGCACGGGCCTCTCTCAACATATCTGCTACTTGCTTTCTAAAAAAGAACAGTATCCGAACCTGCGCTATCGCATGCTCTTCGGAGTTCGTTCAGAAAAAGATATGTACTACCAACCTGAGTTGGAAGCTCTTGCCAAAGAACTTAAAGATTTTAAATTTGAGTTTGTATTGAGCCGTCCCGGTGAAGACTGGAAAGGCAAGAAGGGTTATATTCAAAATTTCATTTCTGAATTTGATTATAAAAACATCCCCACTACCTTCTACATGTGCGGTAACGGTGGGATGATCAAAGAAGTAAAACATCAATTGATCGAGGTCGATGGTATCGACAAAACTCGCATCTGGGCTGAGGCGTTTGACTAAAAATCGCGCCGCCATTGAATTGGTCTTTGCCGGAGTTCTTTGGGGTTTTGGCTTTGCCGCCACCGTGTGGGCCATGCAGGCTTTCACCCCGACAGAGACTTTGGTTTATCGATTCATTGCCGCCACGGTTATTGGTGAGATTATCTACCTTGTAGTTAAGGGCCCTGCTTTAAGATCCGCGAAAGAGGATTTTCTGCGCGCCCTTCCGGCCGGAGCCATTCTCGGTACGATGCTTTTGCTTCAGGCCATCGGACTTAAATATACCACTGCCACCAAAAGTGGTTTCATCACCAGTCTTTATGTCATTTTAGTTCCACTGTTCAACGCTTGGTTCTTTAAAAGCCCCAATCATTGGCGCAACTATGCCTTGGCAGCGGTAGCCTTGCTGGGAACTTTTATTTTGATGGATGCGGATCTTGCGGGAGTAAATACCGGAGATTTATGGACTGTCGCCTGCTCCATCCTTGCCGCATTTCATATTATTTATATCGGCAAAGTTTCCACCAAGGTTGGCAACGCCTTCCGTTTCAATAACTTTCAATCTTTTTGGAGTTTGGTTGTTTTGACTCCCCTGTTGTTCTTTCAGGATTCAATCACATGGAAAGTCACAAATATGGAAGCCTGGGCGGGAGTTTTGGCTTTGGGCTTGGGTTCCAGTATCGTTGCCTTTTATCTGCAAGTAAGAACCCAAAGAATTTTGACGGATACAACAGCGAGTATGTTGTTTTTATTAGAATCGCCATTTGCGGCGCTGTTTGGCTTTTTGCTTCTACAAGAGCGCCTGAGTCTTTTTCAAACAGCAGGCGCCGTCGTGATCATGATCGCATCTATTCTGCAGATTCTGTGGGACCCTTCTTCAAAGACCACAGGAAAGCCACAAGAACAATAATCGCACCAATCAAACCGGTGACCCATTCTGGAAAATGCAGGAAGGGATCGGTCAACATGATCGTCGCCAAAACACCGATTGCGTAAAAAGCTCCGTGCTCAAGATAGGCAAATTTCGCCAAAGCTTCTTTTTCAACAAACATAATGGTCAAGCTACGAACAAAGAAAGCACCGATACTCAAACCGATCATAATGATGAACAGATTGTGCGTGATTGCAAAAGCTCCCACCACACCGTCGAAGCTGAATGAGGCATCCAAAACTTCAAGGTAAATGAACATGGCCGCACTCGCGCGATGCACATCCTTCATTGTTTCTTCTGAGGCTTCCATAAAGGCGCCAATTCCATCAACAACAACATAAGTGATCAAACCTGCAAGTCCGGCCACCAAGAATGAAAAATTCTGACCTTCTGGAAGGAATTTTGAGATCACCAAAAGCACCAGAACACACACACCCATTTCAACCGCTTCCACTTTGCCAAGGATAGCGGCCGGCTTCTCGATCCAGGAAATCCAGTGCTCCACTTTTTCGGAGTCATAGAAGTAGCTCAATGCCACCATCAACAAGAACGTTCCACCAAAAGCGGCCACTTCCAAGTGCGCGGACAACATCAGCTGGGCGTACTCATCAGGACGGAATGCCGCCATCTGCAAAGCACTCCACGGATCGATATGTGCAACCACTGTCACGATCAACAAAGGGAACACCAGACGCATCCCGAAAACTGCGATGATCATCCCCCAAGTCAGAAACCGGTGTCTCCATATCGGAGTCATATTTTTCAAAACCGAAGCGTTAACAATGGCATTATCAAAGGACAAAGAAACTTCCAAAACCGCCAAAACTGAAGCAATAAAAAGCGCCTCTAAAGCCTTGGCTGTCGTTCCCCCATAGTAGTGCCCAACAAAGTAGGAACCAATCAAACCGATGACAGTAAAAACAAATGAACTTCTAAAATATTTCATAGTCTCAGGTGTCCTAGATTCCTCAGGCCTTGTCAAATTTGAAGTCATTCGTGGACAACTTCACCGCTTCCCAGGAGGCATTTTTTCCTCTTATTATGAGGCCTTCTGCGCGAGCTGTTCAGTCCTTCAGCAGTTTCCTTTAACTTCTGTGAAAAAACAAACCGCCCACCCGATTAACCAACACGATGAAGCCATGGACCTATTTCAAAATTCCTTTCAGGAACTTCCCTGTTTCACTGTCCTTAACCTTGGCCACTTGTTCAGGAGTTCCGGCGGCGACAATGCGCCCGCCAGCCTTACCACCATCAGGACCGAGATCAATAACGTGATCTGAAACCTTGATAACTTCCAAGGCATGTTCGATCACCAAAACAGTATTTCCTTGATCCGCCAATTCCTGCATCAATTCGACCAATTTTCTGACGTCGTCGAAATGCAGACCCGTCGTCGGTTCGTCCAAGATATACAAGGTTTTGCCGGTGCCACGTCGAGAAAGCTCTTTAGAAAGTTTCACACGTTGTGCTTCTCCGCCCGACAAAGTTGTCGAGCTTTGTCCCAGAGTCATATAATCCAAGCCCACGCGGTGCAAAGTTTCCAGTTTGCGGAAAATCTGCGAATGATTGCGGAAGAATTCAAGTGCTTCCGCCACATTCATATCGAGCACATCGGAAATAGATTTATTTTTATATTTGATATTCAAAGTTTCGCGGTTGTAGCGTTTGCCCAAACAAGTGTCGCAAGTCACAAACACATCGCTTAAGAAGTGCATTTCAACTTTGATCTGACCATGTCCTAAGCAAGTCTCACAACGTCCGCCTTTAACGTTGAAACTAAATCGGCCCGGTTCATAACCGCGCAATTTGGAGTCTGGCAGGTTCGCAAACAAATCCCGAATCATCGGGAAGAGTCCAACATAAGTTGCCGGTGTTGAACGCGGCGTACGACCGATGGGTCGTTGATTGATATCAATAACCTTATCAATCTTATCCAAGCCTTCAATTTTCTTATACGGAGACGCTTTGGCCGAAGCCTTATAAAAGTGCTGCGCCAAAATTTTATAAAGCGTATCAATGATCAAGGTACTTTTTCCAGAACCTGAAACACCGGTGACCGTTGTAAAGGTTCCTAGCGGGATCTCCAGATCCACATTCTGCAAATTATTGCCCGTAGCTCCCAACAGCCTTAAAACACTGCCATTGCCTTTGCGACGCACCTTAGGAATTGGAATGCGTACTTCCCCGGAAAGGTAGCGGCCCGTCAATGATTTAGGATTCTTCTCAAGCTCTTCAGGAGTCCCCTGAGCCATCATCTCTCCGCCCAAACTTCCGGCACGAGGTCCTAAGTCCACGACGAAATCAGCATAACGAATGGTGTCCTCATCGTGCTCTACCAACAAAATGGTATTACCACGATCCTTCAACTCACCAATAATATCGAGCAAGCGATGATGGTCCCGCGGATGCAAGCCAATGCTGGGCTCGTCCATCACATACAGAACACCAATCAAAGAAGACCCCACCTGAGTGGCCAAGCGAATACGCTGCGCTTCTCCCCCCGACAAAGTTCGCGAGGTGCGACTTAAAGACAAATAAGAGGTTCCCACGCGGATCAAATAATCCAAGCGCGAAAGAATTTGCTTCACAATTTTTTCAGCAATCAGCTGATCTTTGGTTTTCCATTGCAGTTGTGCCATCCACTCGCGCAGTTCCACGGCACTCAAATCAGAAAGCTCGGCAATGGTTCTTCCGCCAAGTTTGATATTCAAAGCTTCTGGTTTCAAGCGGCTACCATGACAATCCGGGCAGTCGCTCAATTCCATTTCTTCGCCTTCTTCATCGTCGTCGTCCGAGGTCTTTTTACCTTTGTACTTATAGACGACCTTATCCAGCTTCTTGCCACCAACCTCACCATCGGAAAATTGCTCTTCTTCCACCAGATCGATCGTGCCCAAACCATGACAGGTCGGACAGGCGCCGCGAGGGTTGTTGAAACTAAAAAGTCTGGGCTCAATTTCCGGAAAACCATAACCACACACCGGGCAAGCCGAGTGCATGGAGTAATTTGTGCGCTCTCCAGTGAGGGTCTCAATGATCACGCGGCCACCGGCCAAGGACAAAGCCGTGTTGATGCTTTCAGATAAACGAAGTTTTAATCCGTCTTTGAGAATAAGTTGATCGACGACCAGATCGATATCATGGGCTTTGGTTTTCGCCAATTTAGTGGCTTTATCCAGCTCAATGATCTTGCCATCCACTTTGGCTTTAACAAAACCCTTCTTCGCCCACTTTTGGAATTCCGCGAGGAACTCCCCTTTTTTTCCAGAGGCCATGGGTGCCAGAACATAGAATTTGGCTCCGGCTGATTTCTTCAGAACATCTTCGATGATCTGTTGCGGAGTCTGGCTGGCCACCGGGATATGATGGGTTGGACATTCTGGCACACCGAGCTTTGCATACAACAAGCGAAGGTAGTCATAGATTTCTGTAACCGTTCCAACAGTGGAACGCGGATTGGTGCTGACAGATTTTTGATCGATCGCAATTGCCGGCGAAAGTCCCGTGATGGAATCCACTTCCGGTTTTTTCAACTGCTCAAGAAAGTTTCTGGCATAAGCCGAAAGACTTTCAACATAACGTCGTTGTCCTTCAGCGTAAATCGTGTCGAAAGCCAAAGATGATTTTCCGCTTCCGCTCAAACCGGTAAAGACAGTGATTTTGTTGCGTGGGATGGTGACACTGACGTCTTTCAAGTTGTGCTCTTTTGCACCCTTGACGACGATTCCGTCTTGCCCGAAGCGTTCTTTAGTATTTGTCATAGGCCCACATTCTAGGACGAGGGCTCGCACACCACAAGAGACTTTGGTATTTGGAGGATAATTTTGGCGTCTTTGGCAAAGTCTTTCGCCTTCGCCTTCACAATTCGCCGCATTAAGATCGGAGTATTAGTTCCATCATCCACTCGCTATCCGCTGGCCTAAAGCCGAAGACTTAGATTAGAGACCAAAACCACAGGCAGATTTTAGGAAAGAGTCAAAGTCTGAGTCCGAAAAGTATTTGAAATGCACTGAGGATCGCTCAGACCTGTCGGGCCATAATTTTTTTGCAGGCACCTTGCAGGTCTTCCCTTGTTTCGTGATCGTCGCCGTGTCAGCCTTCAAGCGCGGCTCATCGCCACGGGCATCGACGCGCACCAGGACTCCGTTTCCGTGATAGGCCACCTTCGCGGGCTGCAAAGTTTTACCTCCGCTGGTCAAGGCCCCGTCCTCGGACATTACACCGCCGATGACTTGCTTTGATTTCGCATCAAAAGTCACGGTTTCACCGGTTGGCAAAGTCACAATTTGACGATCCCCGATCGTGCGCACCGTGGGCACCGTCTTACGTGGGAAAACCATAAAATAAGATTCTTGTGTTTGGCTGATCGTCCCGTTCGGCATATCACTGATTGAAAAGCCCAGGTCCTGGCGGGCATTGCCTTCAAATTTAAACTCCCACTCGCGACTGCGTGCTGAATCCCCGGCTGAAACAATTTTGTTTGGCCCGCGATTTCTGAATTTGAATTTACCAGGCTGGCTGTCACCTTCAAAGGTGCAATAGTCGATATCCCCTGACGAAGTTCGACATGAAGTGGGGCGAATTCCATAGGGATTTTGGGTTCGCAGCGGAGGAATAATCAGAGGTGCATCTTGTGATGGCTTCGCACTGAAAACAGTGATCTTTTCTTCCTGAGGAACTGAATCCGTGGCATAAGTTTTTTCCAACTCACATTCAGCGCAAGGGCCACCGGGCTTCCCGTGCTTTTGCACAGCGATATTGGCTTCATTGACTCTGTGAACAGTTTCTTCGGCATCTTCAAGAGCCAACTTTTTTTCGGGTTCAGCTTTAGATAAAGGCTTAAGCTGAGGCTTCAAAACCTTCTCTGCTTTCTTCTGCACGGCCGCGGGCTCACGAATGACTTCATGCTCTCGCGTAGTTTGTGCCAACGATGCCTTTTCGACATCCTTAATTTCTTGTTCTTTTTTTGCGGCTTCTGCGTTTTCGAAAATCTTCATGCCGGGATCAGAGGTGCGATAGTAGACCCAAACAGACTCGCCTTTACGGGGCCCACTGGTGACTTCCACTTTCAAACCATAATTCCCGGAATTGAATTTCTTGGTATCCTGAATTTTCGCTTGAGTGCCTGGCGGCAAAACGAATTTCACATTCTTGGTCTGCTTTAAAAAGTTCGCAGAACTGCGCCCATTCAAATAACCTTCAAGTTCGATGATTCCGTCTTTGGCGAAACCCAAACTTAAAAGAAAAACTATCAGTGCGATGCCGTTTTTAAAAGCCACCTTCATACATGAGGTATCGGCTAAAACAGCACTGTTCTTAAAGGATTTAAACGAGACTATAGGCCTTTAGCCTGGCACTCCGGGCACACCCCGTAAAGCTCCAGAATATGATGAGTCAGTCTATAGCCGAACTGATTGGCGACTTTCTCCTGAAGGCTTTCAATGGCGCGATTTTCGAACTCACAGATCTTCCCGCATTTAACACAAGTTAAATGGTCATGATGGCCTTTAGGAGTCAGCTCATAACGTGCGGGCAAGCCGCCCATACGCACTTCCGTTACAAAGTGCCCCTCAGTCAAGGTGCGAAGGAAACGATATACTGTGGCGAATCCAATTTCTGGGTGATCTTTGCTGAGCTTTTCATAAAGCTCTTGCGCGGTAACGTGACGACGCCCCTCGTGCAGAGTCTTAAGAATCGCCATACGCTGACTGGTCACTTTGAGATTGAGAGCTCGGATGATTTTTTTGAGTTCCGCCTCGTCGAAGGAATCCTGATGAATGACGATGTCTTCATCATGCTGACGTGGTAAAAATGGAACTGAATCTCGACCCATGGGACTCCCTTTTGGACCCCACTCTGTGGAGACCAACTAGGTTATAGAGGCAAGACCTGCAAAAAGTCACCAATTCTAATAATTATTATCAATTAGATTTCAAAAACTACGTAATTTGAGGCCCTTAGAGATGTGCGAGATGGCATTATGGGGGTGCAAGCTCTCGACATGGCTGAACTCCGCCACATAATCGAAGATTTCTCTCTTTTTATCCAAAGCCTCTTTCACTCTACGAGCGGCATCTTCGCAGAACATCAAGTTTTGACCATTACGAAGGGCAAACTCTTGCTCGTCCTCGCGCTTAACCGCCCCCTGCACCGCGGTTTGCAGAGCCTCTTCCACGACATCGATCAAAAGACCGTAATTGAAGTCAGGGCCCACCTCTGCCTTCACACGTGCAAAACTTCTTTGCGCATGCGGAGTTGCGACGATGCCTTGGGTTGTTCCCAACCAAGAGTGAACGATATCAAAATCTACCGATTCATTCCCGAATTGTTGCTTGAAATTATCTTGAATCAATTGACGTGACAACGCTGCTGAAGCTGGACAGGTACTGGAGTACGTGACGACCACTTCGACATAGTATTTCTTCGCGCCATTTTCATTGAAAGCAGAAAGAATCACTGGGTAAGAACGCCATGCTTGGTTGGCACTCTTCAAAGCTTTACGAATCAGCGGCGCTTCGAAGTTCACTTGCACCAGGGCCTGAGTCGAAAGATCTTCATGAGTTTTCAAAAACTCATCTGTTGCTTTACCAAGAAGGCCTAAAGTCATTTCGTTTTTTGATAAGACATCTTGAGTGATCAGATACAAGCGCGACATGTGAATGCCACGAGAAGGCTTTTTATCGAGACTCACTTTAGCATCAGTGCGCGCTGGAATACGGTACATCCCGTCTTCTTGCTTCAACAAAATTGGCAGTTCAATGGAGCCCATTCCGACCCAGTCAATAGGGGCGAACTTTTCTGTGTGAGTTTCTTTGGCTACGTCCGGAAGATTTTTGTTAGTCATGACTTTCTTTTCCAAGCTTTCAGCTCTCTGCTTTTTTCCAAGCCTTTGTCTTGAGCCTTGTACCGCATTTACCCTGTTTTGACTCTGTTTTTATAGTTTTTGCAGGGATTTTGAAATATAACTGATACCATGAAAAAGCAACTCATCCTCGCCAGCACTTCGAAGTACAGACAGGAACTTTTACACCGTTTGGCGCTGCCTTTTGAGGCATTGGCCCCTCTGATTGACGAGGATAAGGAAAAGGACCCCAGTCTTGCTCCCCGGGCCTTGGCGGAAAAGCTAGCTTTGCTCAAAGCCCAAAGCCTTAAAGGTGAAGGAAAAGTCGTGATCGGCGGCGATCAGCTGGTCTCCTTTGAGGGGCGAATCATTGGCAAAGCCCATACGACGGAACGCGCCGTAGAACAGCTTCTTTCGATGCAGGGCAAGGTCCATGAGCTGGTCACTGCAATCTGTGTTTTCGATGGCGAAAAAATCATCCCCTACACTGATATTACGCGCATGCACATGAAGTCTTTGAGCAAGGCCCAGATTGAACATTATGTGAGCCTCGACAATCCGATTGATTGCGCTGGCAGCTATAAAATCGAAAAACACGGAATTAAGCTCTTTGATAAGATTGAAAGCGAAGATTTCACAGCGATTCAAGGTTTACCCTTGATTGCCTTGAGCAAAATATTAGAGAATTGTGATCTTCTTTAGTCGATTCAAAACGAGGTCCCTATGGCAATGACAGATATGCAAAAGAAACTCTACGATGCGGCTTGTATCGTTCAAAAAAATGCGCACGCTCCTTACTCAGGCGCCTTTATTGGTGCGGCGATTCTCATGGGTGATGGGCAGATCTTTACTGGCTGCAACGTTGAAAACGCCTCTTACGGCGGCACTGTCTGCGCAGAGCGTGTTGCGGTTTTCAAAGCGGTTAGTGAAGGTGCAAAAAAAGAAATTAAAGAAGTGATGGTCGTCAGCGATGCTGAAAAACCTTGGCCACCATGTGGTTTCTGCCGCCAGGTCATTGCAGAATTTGGCAGTGAAGACACGGTCATTTACACTGCCAATCTTCAAGCTAAGATGAAAACCTTCAAATTTGGCGACATCTTCCCTGAGGCTTTTACCCCAAGCCATCTCGATTAATTGAATTTTTCGAAATACTCGTTGAAGGCGCCTTCTCGGCGCTCCAATTGCGCGCGAAGTTTGCGCGCTTTCTTTTGGTAATACGTAAAATCTTCGTCTTCTTCCTCCGCCAAAACTTTTTCCATACGGGCTAAAAGCTTCAAGGCAAAGGCGCGACGCTGTTCAATAACTTCACTTGCAGTGGCTGTCTTTGCAGCGTCCAGCACGAAATCAATGCGCAAGCCGTAGTGATCTGAAAGCGGCTCATCAGGAGTTCCGCGCAGATTGATTTTGCCATCTAAAGCCTTAAGGTGAGTGGCTCCCCCGCCGACATTTGAAAAGAAAATATAATCCAGAACATGATCCCCCGAAAGCCAGCCCAGAGGATTCTCAGCGCAATAGGTACAAACTCCTTTTGGATAAGATCCCCCCAAAGTTTCAACCAACGAATCGCGAACGCCCAGAAGTGACATGATCACAGATCTTTCCAGGGAATTTTCGTCTCCGTTGAAGTCACCGGACAAAAGCAGTTTCAAATCGGTGTGCGCCAAACGCCAATCCAGAAGATCCAGGATTTGCGTCAAACGAACTGCCGAGCTGGTGGGGTGTAGATGAGTGTTCATGAAATAAAACTCTTCATCAATGCCAAACAACGACGCCTTCACAATGTGGAAAGCTTTCTTCACGTTAAAAATCTCGCGACCGACATCCAGGAGATTGCCATCACTGTTCACATTAAAATCATAGGTCTCGGTATTTTTGATATCGGCCATCAGCAAAGACATGACCCCAATTTTCTCTTGGCGATTGGGGGCACTGATGTTGTACAGACTTTTCAGTCCATCTTCGACAATATCAATTTGGTCTTGATTCCAAACTTCCTGAAGATGAACGATCTCGCAGCGAGGCTTTCCGTAAAGTTCTGCGACCATCCACTGAGTCCGCTCTTCCATGTTAAGAGCATAGATCGGTCCATAGGCATTGAAGTTCTGCATGCAAAAATGCGGCGGCCCCGGATTAGAATTCCATCCCAACTCAGCATGGGCTGACTGCAAGCCCAAGAAAAAGCTCAATCCTAAAACAAAATGCTTCAAGGTCATAACATCTCCGACAGCCCAGCTTGGTAACCCAGCTCCACAGCCCCATTCATGAGAGCCGAACATCATCCAACTGCCTTCAAACTGTCAAGAATTGTCTCATTTTGACCTGAGTCCCTGTACGGATTGCCCCATGAGCCATTTCTGGAACAATTTTTTAAAGAAAAACGCCCTCGTTTTCATTCTTAAATGCTTAGAAAATCTCCATCACTCAAACAGTCAAAACAAATACATTTCATTTGAAATGACGAACTTTTGTTCTAATACCCCAATTCCAATAGGATTCATCTGGCATGGCCATGTTCTCAATGTGGACTGTTTCTTCGCCTCTTATAAAAACCCTGCGTCCGTCCGATACCATTCTGTGTAGGGGAATAAATCATGATTAGGTATAAAGTCTGCTTCGCAGTTCTTGCTCTGTCTTTATCTGTTCAAGCACAAAGTGCTGCGACAGATGCGGACAAGCGTGTGGCTAAGAAACTTTATGAACGCATGACCGGGGTTAAGGCCGCTTCCACAAAGCCGGAACTTATCAAAGTTGTCGAATTGATCTCTCAAGGTAAAAGACTTGAGGCGGCTCGCTATATCACGACAACACCCGATTTTTTGAATGTGCAGATTAAGAACTTTTCAATTCGTCTTTCCAACAAAGATGACTCCGTCAACTTTGCCTTCAATGACTTTGCTGCCTTGGTGGCTGGTGTTGTGCGCGACAATAAAGACTTCCGCGACATTCTGACTGCGGACTACTACTATGATATTTCCGGCGTTCCGAACGATGACGACCAAAGAACTCGTTTTTTAAATCAAACCAACTTCTCACAAGTGGAAACGGGCTTTGTGGATCTAACCAAAGCTTTGACTTATCATCCACGCCAACAGCTGGTCGTGTCCGCTGCAGACAGTCCATTTACGCAGAGTCAAAGATCAACTCCCATGATCACTCTGGGCAACAACCCTGAGCCTGCGGGCATTTTCTCCACAAGAACTTTTGCGGAGCGAGCTTTGAGTGGAGGCACCAACCGTCGTGCGGTTGAATACACGATGAATCAGTTTTTATGCGTAACCATGGCGGAAGCTGCGGACTCCAATGCCTCGGACCAATATATTGGTCGCGATGTTGAGCGCTTTCCTGCCGGCGACTACAATAAGTTCCTCACAAGTTGTAAGAGCTGTCACTCAGTGATGGATGCCATGCGACCAGCCTTTGGCAAAATGGACTATGAGAAATCACTCAACGGTACAGCCACAGGTACTTACACGCAGACCAATGGTACTTTCTTTAACGAGAATAAGATCTCAGACAGCTACAGTGCTTTTCTAAAAAATATTTTCCAGCCTGTGATTGCAAATATCATCCCTGACCTTGAAATCAATCAAGAGAACTCCCTTTACTACAAAACCCGCTATGACTTTTTAATTTCTCGCGGGTCGACACCGGCTGCCGCCACAGCGGCCCTCATGCCTATTTTAAATAGTATTCGCGATCCAAAAATTGCGACGGATTTGATTGCAGACTTCCGCGCAAAAAAACAATCCGTCCTGGCAGATATCAGACTGAATCTTGCCAGCGCCGATTATAAAACAACTTATGTCGCAACTTGCTTAAACAACTTGTCTAACAAGGCTCTGACGGCTGACGTTCAAGAAGAAAAATTCTTGCTTTGCAATTTGGACAACAAAAAGGAATTCTCTCTTATTTATGCCCATTATGAAGCGATTCTAACTGCAAAGAACACTGTCGCCACCGAGCAAACGCGTTTGCTCGGAAAACTCATCAATCGCGGTCGTCCCTCACCCGGCAATCTTACTCCTGCCTATTTACAGGCCAAAGAGCAGTCCATGCTTTACCCATCAAACTCATTCGATTCTGAGACGGGAATCGCAACAAAACTCAATAAAGGCAGTTATGCTTACGGCTTCGTTGTGAAGAGCGACACCTTCGTGAACAACGCCACTTTGGGCAGCAAATCCACCTTTTTTGGCTGGAGAGGTGGCAACAAAACCGGCGGCAAAGGCATCAAAGATTTTGGCCGGATGATTTCAGAATCACGCCGTTTCAGCCAATGCATGGCTAAAAAAGTTTATGAAAGTGTTTGCGGCAGAAAATTGGCGTCCACTCAATACTCAACACTCGTCAGACTGGGCGATCGCTTTGAAGCTGTAAATTACAACCTTAAAGGCCTTTATCAAGAAGTGGCCTTAGACCCTGTTTGTGGATTGGTGAAGGAGTAAACTATGAAAATCAAACGTAGTATCGGCCTGGGCATTGGCTTTACTTTTTCATTTGCGGTTATTGCGCTTTCTTTTCAAAACTGCGCACAACAGCAGAATATGTCCAGCTTAAGCAGCTCCTCGAATTCCGGGGATGCGACAACGGATCTTTCCGGTGATGCCGCTCTCAAAGCCTCTGAGCTTGACGAGCCCGTTCCGGTAGATTCAAAGCAGACTCTAGAGTCTATGATGTCACTGCTTAATTTGTCCCCTGCTGATATCAATAAAACGGAAGTGAACGCTGAAATCAACTACCGCAGAAATCTATTGGCTCCTCGTGGTGATTTGGCTTTTATTAGCTCACCAGCGATGATTGCCATGACTTCTTTGGCTGGCGTTGTCTGCAAGCAGGCCGTGGCCAAAGAGAAAAAAGGAACTCGCGATCTTTTCAAATTTATCGATTTCACCAAAGGCCCTTCTGCTTATGGCAAGGTCGGTGCTTACAATACCTTTGCTGCCATGGCCCAACGCTTTTGGATGAGAAATCCCACTGAAGATGAAAAGAAGGCCATTACCGAAACAGTAGATGCTTACTTTTCAACACTGGATGCCACTGCCATGGGCAAGGCGACTGAGTCCGAGAAGCTAGCCACCTTTATCTGCACGGGAATGCTTTCACTACCTGAATCGTATTTAATGTAAGAGGAAAACTATGAAGAACGACAAACTGAAATCCATCATTGAAAACAAGGATAATCCCGCAGGTCTTCGTTTGTCTCGTCGCGAACTGCTGGAAGTGGGCCTTCTGAGTTTTGCGACACGCGTGGCCTTGCCCGGCGCTGTGACTTCTATTTTGACTATGACTGAAAAAGCCCTCGCGGCCGACACCACTCCCATGATGCCTTTTGTGACTTTAAGCCTCAGTGGTGGAGCGGCTTTGCATGGAAACTTTGTCGTTAAAAATTCCGGTGGTGACCTATTGAGTTCATACTCAAAGCTGGGGCTTGGCAAAGCCGGCTTTGATATCACTCGGGTGATGGGCGCTGACTTCGCTTCTTCCTCGCAGTTTCATAAGGGCGTGATGTCCGTTGCTTCGGCGAATGCTTTGAGCAAAGCGCGGCTCGCGGCTCTTTGCACCAATACCGCCAACGACACCAATGCACTTGCGGCGTCGCGACCTTTCTATGACCTCTCTGGTCCGCTGGAAAAGGCAGGCTTGGTCGGCAGCATTTTACCAGGAGTTCACTTCGGCTCGGCCAGTGAAAATCTGCGCACCGTCTTCAGTGCTCCAAATACCACTCTTAATATCGCTACACTCTCGGATCTTTTTGCGGCTTTGAACTACTCCAGTGCCCTTGTCGATGGAGGCTTGTTGAGCAAACAGCAAAAGGGGCTTTTAAGTTCCTTTGTTGCAAAAATGACGACGGCTCAAGCTGCGAAACTCAACAGCAGCAAAGATGGCGTAAAAGTTGCTTTGCAAGAGGCTGGGATCAAATCCAGTGATATTATCGCTGCAGGTGGCGCTTCTGGCGTCGATTCCCGCAAAAATGCGGCGGTTCAGGCCGTCTATGGAATCAACGAAACCACCGCCCTCAATAATATTGAGTCTATGACTTCAGGGGTTGTCTACAACGCCTTGAAAGGCAATATTGCGCACGGACGCATCACTCTTGGGGGCTATGATTACCATGCTCCGGGACTGCGCTCTGCTGCTGACGCCAAAGACTTCGCAGCCGGTGTCCACGTTGGGAAGATGATTGAGCTTGCTCACCGATTGCAAAAACCTTTATTCATCCTTATCACCACAGACGGTGCCTGCGTGTCTGAGACTTCAGATTCTTCAGCAAGCATCTGGTCAAGTGACTACAGCTCTTCTGTGCAGCTGATTATTTCCTATGACCCTACTGGTAAGATCAAAGCCAGCGGAACTCAGATCGGACACTACCTTGATGATCAAAGCGTGGATACAACCACTTTGGTGGGCACCCGCCCCGATTATGTTGCCGCGGCCATCCTCGCAAATTATTTGAATTTGAATAATAAAATGGGTCTGTTTAAACAATTAGCCCCAGCGACCTTACAGTCAGACGATGTCGAAAAAGTAGTTAAACTGCACGCTGCCTAAGGGAAATATGATGAACAAGAAGAACCAATATAAAATTATAGGACTGACCTCAGGAACTTTGGTGCTTTTGTTGTGCTTTCAAAACTGCAGCACAGGCCTGGGTGAGGGCTTTGCTATTTCAAGCTCTTCAACTGAAGCCAGATTGGAAACTCCCAGCAGCGGCACGGGATCCACAACTCCGACCGACACATCTTCTGGGAATGAAAGCACTGGAGACATCTGCGAAGATCAGATCTATGCGAAGTTTGGTTCTGGATATTATGTCTTTCTTAGAAAAAACTGCGCGGGTTGCCACAATGGGGAACATGAAGCTCCAGCTTTTGCCTCTGCCAATCAGTATATGTCGTATCAAATTTTTAAAGATAAGGGTTACATTGCGATCTCTAATAATGCTGTAAACCAAAATCATAACTACCCTGCGACAGGGCCACAGAACAACGGAGCTATTTCAAGTTTAAAAGCAGAGTGGGAAACCGCTCTGACAGATTGGGCTAGCTGTAAAGGCACCGACACCGTCGACAAATCTGTAGTGACTTCTTATATCACCAATCCCGCCATTATTGCGAACAAGGACAATGCAGCTATCTGGAGTAAGCTCACTTGGAACTTTACATCCACAATGCCAGCCAAAAGCACCACCTATCCTCTTGAGCTTTCTTTAGAAGCCCAAGTCGCAAAAGTGGGCGGCAACACTGTAGGCTACGCCATTCGCAACCCGAATATCAAACTGACTTCGGGAACTGCCAAATATCGCGTGAAAGGCTTGTTCTTTTATCTGAATGATAAAATGATAGATGCGGCCACCACGTATAGAAACATCAATGCAGTGGTTTGTCCGAACACACCATTGAATCTGGCTCCGGTAGGCAATGCGCAGCTTTTAGTCCAAGCCATGCAAAAAAATACCGATAAGTTTGCCGTGCAATTCACTTCCATCGAAAAAGTGGACGCCTCGACAACTTGCGGGACCGGGTCGACCGATGTCGTCGTGGTCGATACAACCCCTGCGACCGTTTCCTTCGCGCAGTTGGTTTCATCTGATGCAAAACTAGGTGTCTTTAAAAATCAATGCTTCAGCTGCCACACAGGATCCAGCGCTCGTGCCGGTTTAGATCTGAGCGACTACGCTCAGTCCAAGGCAAAAGCTGCCAAAATCCTGACTCGCATCAATGACTCCAGCAATCCGATGCCGACATCGGGAATGATGTCCTCATCAATGCGCTCGATTGTTGAGAAGTGGGTTTCGACAGGAACCCCTCAATAGCAAATTTCGAAGGCCGCTTTTACGAATTATGTCTTTGTTTTTAATGCGCCGAGTGAAGCAAAAGGTGCCTGGCACCTTTTGCTAAACAGTGACCTTAAAGTTTTGGCTGAGATTGTGAACCGTCACAGCATCAAGCAGGCTGCCACTTTCTACTTTATGACCTTTAAGTTGAGACAACTTCCTACAGAGCTCCTCAAGATTGCTTGCCCGTAGTTCTTTCAAGAGGACGTCGCCCAAGCTGGCAAATTCGAAATCACAACCAACGAGCCGGCGCCACTGTAGCTCGATCTTGAACAGTTCAAATTTAGCAGGATCTGCTAGGAAGGCCTCGTGGTAATAGAAATGCTTTAATGTCATCTCCTCCACGCCTTGTGGCACGCACCAAGAAAAGGCCCAGCCGCGATGCTCCCTAAATTCCAAACTCACCAATTGAGTCCCATCGCTCTGAGCTTGCTGAGAAAGATTCAATCGAGCTGACGCCAAGATTTCAGCGCAAACTTGATTCAAGCTTTCGGAGCTAAGCACAAAACATTTTCTCTCAAGATCCGCCTTTAAACCGGCAAGCCACCGGTCTATCAGGGGCAAATTTGCCGACATGCCCGTTAAAGGGTTTATCTCTTTAGTAAACCCTGCTGACACATAAAACAAAAAGCCCCGTCTTTCAGACGAGGCCTCTTGAATTACTATTCGCAGTGGAATTTCACGAACGAATTGCAACATGATAACTACTGCAATGCTTGAGCATTCATAGTGACATGGGATTTTGCACGGAACTGATTGATCCATGCCTCAAACAGACCGTCTGCGCGACGTTTTTGCATCATTTCCGCAGTCATCGGTTCGATCGCTTTGGCTTCCTCGATCTTCGTTTCTTTCAACTTAAGAACATACTTAATAGCGCCATCGCGAACAACGCGCTTCAAAAGAGGTTGAGCTTTAGAAAGTTCAAACACCGCGTCAGTGGCAACCGCGCTGGTGATTTTTGGGAAGTTTTCAGAACCCAACTCAACAAAGCCAGTTTCTTCCCAAGTCGCTTTCAATTCTTTCAATTGAACGTTAGCAGCAGCTTCATCACCTTTTGCAAGGGCTGCATCCAATGCTTGAATCGCCACTTCCGCTTTTTCTTTTGTCATTACTTTAGAAAGAGCTTCTTGATCGATTTTCACGAAAAGCACGTTGATTTTCGTGCTGCGAAGTTCATGCAACTTCTTAAGTTCAACTGCTGATGGTTGCCCCACAAGTTCAAACAAATGACGGATACGAACATTGGCGATATCTTTACGCACCTTGTTTTCGAAGTCCCCAGCTGAAGAATGAGTTTGCTCTAGGTAACGAGCATAAAACTCTCTTTGGAATTGTCCGTTTTGTTGAAAGAACGGAATGTCTTTCACGATAAAATCACGAACTTCTGCGTCAGTCGCCAAAATGCCTTCGCTTTGTGCAGCTTGAGAAACCAACTCGTTACGAACGAGGTTTTCAAGAGCTTGTTGACGAAGCAGTTGACGCTGAGAGCTAAAATCCATCGATGAACCGAAGAGATTTTGGTAATACTGCTGAACGCGGTTTTCTTCCTGCTGGAAGTCTGCAATTGAGATCAAAGAGTTGTTCACGCGTGCTACTGAACCCACTCCTGCTCCGAGTTTGCCAGGCAAACCGAAAAATACGAAAACAAGAATGATAGCTCCGAAGAGAATCATCGCTGTCGCATTCTTAGCAGAAAGCTTTCTCTTCATTTTGTCAGCCATAGTGTCGCTCATAATAAGTTCCTTCCTTAAACAAACCATCGTAAAACTGGCGAAAATCCCTAAACGTTCCCCCACTTTTGCTGCGGTTCTGAAACCTGCGCCACTGGGAGAGCAGCCATTACCTAACGAATTCTTCATTTTTTCAAGTGGAAATTGTTGAATTAATTAAGTCTTTTGAATAGCGTTCTATTTGAACAGCTTAGGTAGGTGACATTTGAACTTTTTCAACTTTGATCTCAAGAAACTCGTGCTCATTGGAATTGTGCTGGCTTTGCCACTCCTTTCCATCAACATGCAGCAAAGACCGCAAGAGTCGCACTGGCTCGTCAAACCTTTCAGCCTTCTGGGCAGCACTGTGGCCGAAACATTCTACAGCTTCAGCCACGGAGTCAAAGGTACAACAGCAATGTACTTGGACTTGATCAACATTAAAAAACAGAGCGAAAGCTTGCATAGCACTAACAATGAGCTGCAATCCCGCCTCGAAAAGATGAACGAGCTGCTTCTGGAAAATGACCGCCTTCGCGATCTTTTGAACTTCAAGCAACAAACTAAGATGGCGATGACCTCGGCTCAAGTCATCGGCCGCGATCTCGTGATCGACCACAATACGATCACCATCAATAAAGGAACTAGCGACGGCATCAAACCTGGCCAGGCTGTCATCACCACGGGTGGTGTGCTTGGATATATCTTTAAACCAGAACCCTTCACCTCACATGTCATGCTGATCACGGATCGTTATGCTGTTGTTGACGGTATCGTTCAAAGAACCCGTGCACACGGTATCGTTGAAGGAAAAAGCCAAAACGGTTGCGCTTTGAAATATGTGGAAAGAACAGAAGATGTGAAAGAGGGCGACCTTGTTGTCACCGGCGGCCTCGATAATATCTTTCCAAAAGGTTTCCCTGTCGCGATTGTCGAAAGTGTTGAAAGAAAAACCTTCAGTGTTTCTTTGAAGGTAGAGCTTCGCCCGGTTGTTGATCCCTACAAAGTTGAAGAAGTTTTCGTTGTCCTCGATGCTGCCAAAGAAGATCTTGGCGATAAATACGCTCCTCAAACAGCAACACCAGCACCTGAAGGTGCAGCCGGTGCGACACCTGCTCCGTCTGTAACTGTTCCTGCGGCGACTCCAGCACCAGTGGCTCCAGCTGCTGCGGTAGCAAAACCTGCAACGGCAACTGCTCCAGCAGCGGCTCCTAAGGCTGCGGCAAAACCTGCTGCAAAGCCAGCGACAGAAAATAAAGCTCAGGAGAAACAACAGTGAAATTGCGCTGGTCAATCCTGCTAAATTTTTTGATTATTGTCGCCGTACTTCTTGCAGTCGCCGGCTTCCAAACAACTTTTTGGTTCCAAGTTTTCGGCAATGTTCCAGCTCCGCTACTATGGCTGAATCTGATCGTATATGTGACGCTTTATCGTAAACCCTTCCCGGCAATCTTCACGATTTACGCAATGGGCTTCATTCTTCTCACATTCACGGCGATGCCTTTGAAAATGATGTGGATCAGTTTGCTGATTCTCTTCACTTTGGTCTATTTAATCAAAAGTCGCGTCTTTTGGTCCGGCTCTGGTTACTATACAATCATGTGTGGATTCTCTGCCGTGGCCTATCACCTGATTTACTTCTTTTCTTCGATGGTGCTAGAGAAAAACCCTGCGAGTTTCGAGATTGTCGACCGCCTTGTACAAATTATTTTGACACCTTCTTTTGCATTTCCGATGTACTGGATCCTCGCCAAACTCGACAAAGTCACTCAAGACGAACTCATGCATGAGCCCGGAGGATTGGAGCTATGAGTACATACGTTAGTAATCCGGACGAAGCAAAAGAGTATCAAAACCGATACCGCATGTTCTACATTATGATTGCAATCACCTTCAGCATCTTCTCGATGCGTTTGTGGTATTTGCAAATCATCTCAGGAAATGAACTTCGTGAGTTCTCTGAGAAGAATCGTATCAAACAAAATAAAATCGCGGCACCCCGCGGCCTGATGTTGGACCGCGACGGTAAAGTCCTGGTTGAAAACTTGCCAGGCTTTGAAGCTATTTTGACTCCTCAATATATTGAGGACTTGAATGATCTCGCTAAAGCTGTCGGCCCAATCCTGGGAATGGACGCTGATAAAGTTGTTCAAAAAGTTCAAAAGAGCCGCAAACAAAACGGGCCGTTCGCGCAAATTCGCTTGAAAGAGAATTTAAGCCGCGAAGAGGTTTTCCGTTTAAAACGCATGCGCCTGGACACCCCGGGACTTGAGATTCGCGAATCTATCGTGCGCTACTACCCGCTTCGTGAAAATGGCGCGCAGTTGTTCGGCTATGTCAGCGAAATTTCAAAACGTCAGATTCCAGTATTGAATGACCTTTATAAAGGATCCTTGAAGTTCGATCAGGGTGACATTATCGGTAAATCCGGCCTGGAAGAAACTCTCGAGCGCGACATTCGCGGGACTGACGGGATCAGCTTTATTCAAGTCGATGCCCATGGTCGTGAGGCTGTGACTCAGACTCCGAATATTTACGGCGAACAGATTAAGGATCAAATTGCGGTTCACGGAAATAACGCCGTTTTGACTATCGACCGTGATCTTCAAGAAGCTGCACATGCGGCCTTTACCAAAACCGGCGTCGATGCCCGCGGTCACATTGGTGCGATCTTCGCGATGAAAACAAACGGCGAAGTTTTAGCCTGGGTGAGCACTCCGTCTTTTGACCCGAATGAGTTCTCAACCGGCATCACGCCAACAACCTGGTCGAAATTGATCAATGATCCTTTCAAGCCTTTGCGCAATAAGATCATTCAAGATCACTCGGCACCAGGATCCACTTTCAAACCGTTGGTGGCCGTAGCGGCCTTGGGTGAAAAAGTCATCACACCGACGACCATCGTGGCCGCTCCGGGCGTGTTCTTCTTCGGTCGCCGTCCTTACCATGACTCTTTAAAACAAGGTCACGGTAATATCACGGTCTTCCAGGCTATCGAACAAAGTTCGAATGTCTTCTTCTATAAGATGGGTATCGCCTTGGGAGTGGATAAAATGTATGACTACATCCACAACCTGGGAATCGGTCAAAAAACCGGCATCGAACTTTCTCGTGAAGTCTCCGGTATCATGCCGAATTCTGCATGGAAAAAAGCGACCGTGGGTGAAGAGTGGCAAGCTGGTGAAAACTTAAGTACCGCCATCGGCCAAGGCTTCGTTACTGTGACTCCCATTACAATGGCAATTGCCTACAACGCGATTGCGACTGAAGGAAAGGTTGTGAAACCTTTTGTGATCCGCAAAATTTTGGATCAAGACGGAAAAGTCCTGCGCGAAAACTTCCCACAAGTGGTGCGTGATTTACAGCAAACACAACCCAACGGTGTAAAGATCTCTCCAGAAACTTTCAAAGTGGTTAAAGAAGGCATGCGCCTGGTGGCCAATGGTCAGCGCGGAACGGCTCGCTACTGGAAAGTTCCAGGAGTTGAGTTTGCCGGTAAAACCGGTACCGCTCAGGTTATGGGCTTCTCTGCAGACCAGATTTATGCAAGCTGTACTTCGCGTCCAATGCATATGCGACATCATGGTTGGTTCGTCTCCTATGCTCCGGCCGACAACCCAGAGATCGTTATTGCGATTCTTGCGGAACACTCCTGCCATGGTAATACCGGGGCCGTACCAATAGCGCGTGATATCTATCAAGCTTACTTTGAAAAGTATCATCCAGAAATCATCGCCGAAGCTCTTAAGAACAAAGGCGTAAAAAAGGCTAAAGCGGAAGCTGCCGCGACAAGCGAGGGCGAATAATGTTTAACTCACTTCATGTTGAAGAAAGAACCCTCTTCAAAAAATTAGATATCAATTTGATCGTCGTGATCCTGGCGCTGAATGTGATTGGCTTGATCAATCTGTACAGTGCCACTCACGGCCCCACTTCTGCTGAGGTTTCAGGTTTGTTTATATCTCAGATCATGTGGCTGGTTGTTGGCTGGACCGTTTTTCTAGTCACAACTTTGCTCGATTACAGCATTGTCAATCGCATCGCGATTGCAATTTACGTTCTTAATTTGGGTGCGATTGTCTACACCACATTCTTTGGTAAGGTGGCTTTGGGCGCGCAACGCTGGATCGATCTGGGCTTCTTCCGCTACCAACCATCAGAAACAATGAAGCTGGCCTTGATCATGATGATGGCAAAAATCCTGGCAAACAGAAACACCTTCGGAAGCGGCATGGGCTTTAAGGAAATGTTCACGCCACTTTTGGCTTTGGGCATTCCTTTTGTCTTCGTCGTAGAGCAACCTGACTTGGGAACTGCGATGATGTTGGCCGCCATCGGCGGATCGATGCTGTTGTTTGCAAAAGTAAAGAAATGGATCTTAGCCACTATCATCACTTTGGGCATCATCGCCCTCCCTGTGGCTTGGAAGTTCGTTCTTCATGATTACCAAAAAAATCGTATTTTGACTTTTATGTCACCAACCAATGATCCACGCGGAACGGGTTACAACAGCATCCAGTCTAAGATTGCGGTCGGATCAGGCAGATTCTTCGGAAAAGGCTTCATGAAGGGAACACAATCCCAACTTGAATTCCTTCCAGAACGTCACACAGACTTTATCTATTCTGTTCTAAGCGAAGAGCATGGTTTCGTCGGATCCGTAGCGGTCATGGGACTTTTCTGCTTCTTATTCCTGACTGGGATTCGCATCGCCACCAACGCCAGAGATAAATTTGGAGCTCTTCTGACGGTCGGTGTTCTCTGCTACGTCTTCTGGCATATGTTCGTGAATATGGGCATGGTTATCGGTCTTCTTCCAATCGTGGGTGTCCCACTGCCATTGCTGTCTTATGGGGGGTCGAGCATGCTCACCACTATGGCAGGTCTGGGACTGGTCTCCAGTGTCGCGTACCGAAGATACCTATTCTAAAGCTTGGCCAGACTTTGAAATTGAAAAAAAGCTTCGAGATTTCTCGAAGCTTTTTTTTGCCATAAGCACTCTCAAGCTCCCGCTCTTAGTCTGGATGCGTACAGAATATTGAAATTATTCCGATAGATCCCATATGTCCGAACAAAGCATTCTAAATATTGGCGATGATAAGTTAAAAGCAGTCTCTAAAGACTTTTTCTTTAATGGCATGCTGTTGCCGGTAAATGTTTATCTCAAGATTAAATCCAATCACTATTTGTTGATCGGGAAAAAAGGCGAAAAATCCGAGTTCGCACAACTTCACAGTTTTAAAAATGAAAAATCAGAAGTTTGCGTGATGTTTGAAGACCTCAGCACTTTAATGTCTTACATCACCCAACTTACCGGCAAGCTCATTGAACAAAAAAATGTTCCCGACTCTGTCAAAGTGAAATTTCTGGCGGGATTGACCGAAAGTGCTTTGGCCGACTTTGATGGCAAAAACTTTACTTCGCAGTTTCAATTGCAACAAACCTCAAAATTCCTTCTTTCCATGAAGGACTCGCTGCAAGACTTCGATCAAATCATGCTGCTCCTCTCTGAGATTCCCGAAGAGGAATCCAAGCACGCCATATTCACTTGTTTAATCGCTCTTTCAATTTGTGATGAGATGCAATCCACAACAAAGGCGGCCCGCGAAAAGGTCGCCTTGGGTTGCCTGCTCCACGATGTCGGCTATCGACATCTGCCTTCAGATCTTTTAAAGAAACCCAAGCATCAATGGACCTTTGAAGAAAATGCACTCTTTGAAAGCCATCCTCAGAAAGCCGTCGAAATGCTTCGAGACATCAAAGACATCTCCAACGATGTTTTGTTGATCATTATGGAGCATCACGAAAATGCTCAAGGCACTGGTTTCCCTAAAAAAATTCGCGACATCAAAATCAGCCCTCTTGGTCGCATTGTCGGCCTGGCCAATTACTTTGCAGAACTCCTCTTCAACCACAGCGGCAGCTCTGGCAAGACCTATACTGCTGATGAAGCGATCAAGTACATTGAAGACATTTTGGGACAACCCTTCAACAGACAAGCTTTTCTGGCTCTCAAAAACATCATCAACAAGAACTATCTGCAGGAAAAAAGTAAAAGCTAAGACCACGAATCCGGCGTTCGTAAGCACCTTAATCCAACTCGCATAAAAAAACTAAATCCCTCAAGATCAGCGCGTCTCAGAATGTCCGTCTCAAAGCGGGAATTCGTCCTGAAGTGATTAACTAACTATCAGTCATTGTCGACAGATTGGTTGACACCCCCCCTTGCCAACTGGAAAGGGTTGCTTCTCACGAGCGTTTCACTCTAGGAACTGATTGTTTTCAAGAGCTTAGCTCTTCGGCACGGCCCTTGAAGTATAGGTCTGTATCAGGAGGACGCGGATATGAAAACGAAACATCTCAAATCAACACTCGCTGTAGTTACCGCAACACTCACGTTGGTTCTTTTCAATAACTTCGATTTCTTTAGCTGGCACAAACCGGTGTCACCTTCCATTGAAGGCGTGAGCGAAGCTTCTCGCGTGTCACATGCTAAAGAACTATTGGGCCGTGGCTACTTTGGCAGCGACGCTCAAAAAATCGAAGGCCGCAAATCTTTGAACTATATGATCTACTCCAAAGTGCAGGCAAACCTGGCCCCACAATGGAAAGGACATGCACGCTCAATCACACGCACTGTGATCGCGGAAAGCGCTAAATACCACATGGATCCTGTGTTTGTTCTTGCTGTGATTAAAACTGAAAGCAAATTCAATCCATTGACAGTAGGTCGTTATGGCGAAATCGGTTTGATGCAAGTTAAGCCAGACACTGCTGAATGGATCGCTAAAAAATTTAAAATCGGCTGGAATGGTAAAAAGACTCTGCAAAATCCAGAGGCAAATATCAAAATCGGCTTGGCTTACATGAACTACTTGCGTACAAAATTCAACGGCAAATCTGTTCGCTACGTAAGCGCTTACAACATGGGGCCAGGCAACATGTTCCGCTTGATCGCGAAAAACGTGAAGCCGGTTGAGTACAATTCAAGAGTGATGAAGAACTACCATGCCTTCTACTCAAATCTTGCGGCTCGCTCAACAGTCACAACAGTTGCAGCGAACTAATTCCTAAGATCAAAAATGCAGAGGCGGCCTTATCGGCGAGCCTCTGCAAAACCTTCATATACCTTATATTGTTTATACGCTTTTATTCTCATTTCCGTTTCAAATTGCCCATTGCTCACTTGCAATCTTAGCAACATCCCATTTTGACTATCTTAAAAATAGAAAACTTTTGTTTAGTTTAAATCCGCCGATAATTGACCATCGAACAACAAAGGGGGAATGTTCATGTTCAATGTTCGCTACGTTTTGCTGAGTCCGCATTACACCAATGAAGAATCACGACGACTTCTGAATCTTGCCTACAAGTCTTGGAAAAACACCTTCAATCAAGTTCTCACTTCTGCTGGTGGCGAACTCGATCTTGATGATTTTTTTCGTTACGACATGATTGGCGTACTCATGCAAGGCGACAATATCATCGGCTCTCACTATTACTCTCTGTTTGATTTGAAGTTGGATTGCTGCCAAGACCATCACTATATGGAAGATATCACGCCAGAGACTCGCGCCAAACTCATTGCGGAAAACAAGTCTCTGCTCTATTCCCTCGAATATACCAACATCACTCCTGAGTGGCGTAAGAGTTCTGCCAATATACGTTGGGTGGACGTGCTGATGGGCTGCGCCCTGAAGTGTTTGGATGAGACTCCGGCGAGTGGAATCATTGGTACTCCCCGCGTGGATATTAAGATGGATCAAACCTGCATTCGTATGGGTGGATACAACATCCAGGAACCAGTTAAAAAAATGAACTATGAATGCACCGTCGTCTTTTTGCCAAAACAGACTGTACGGAAATTTTATAGCGAAGAGATCCAACGCTGGGTCGATTCACTTTGGCAAAATCATGAGTCATTCCTGGCTCCGGTTGAAAACTCTAAACTTAACAAAAAAGCTGCTTAAACGTTCTTGAAAGGACCTACTATGTCTAAAATGTTGACCGCTGAATCTATTCTTGAGCTTTGCGACAAACCCACTAAAGCACTTCTCGAAGCGCCTTGGCATGACAAGGGCTTCTATGCTGAATGGCTCGCACAGACTGGCCATTTCGTAAAGCATTCGACTCGCCTCCTCACCCTGGCCGCCGCCCATTGTAACGAAGAACAAACGGCTTATCACAACCGTTTCATCCCACATGCTGCGGAAGAGAAAGGCCACGACAAGCTGGCCATTATGGACCTCAAAAACTTAAATCTTAATTTCAACGACTTCCCAGAAGCCGCTGCGACTCAATCATTGTATCAACCGCAGTACTATTGGATTCAGTTTAAAAGTCCGCTGGCATTCTTTGGTTATATTCTTTGCCTGGAAGTCATCGCTAAAAATGCAGGTCACTTCATTTGCGAAAAAACCACGAAAGAGTTTGGCCCCAAAGCCAGTCACTTTATTCGCGTCCACGCGGAGGAAGACGAAGGTCATGTTGAGGAAGCGATGAAAATGGTCGCCGGCATCACCGGTCCCGATGAACTTTATATCATGCAGTCTTTGGCTCAAGGATGCGACAATTACATCAAGATGCTGGAGTATTGCCGCAGTAAAGCCACGGCAACAAAATACAGAGCGGTTGGATAAACTTCCGAATTAGCTCTCTGGGTAAAAACTAATTCATAACAGAATTAGCTTCAATAACAACCATCATGGCCTCAGCCTTCTTATTCAACATAAGGGGGCTGAGCAGTTTTGCACGGTATCTGTTTGAAAGTCTATCAACAGACGCAAGCTCTTTCACCATATGCTCTCCGGTTTCAGAGAAAATATGTGTGTCAACCTCACCGTTGAAGATCTTTCCGCTTTCCTCAATAAGTTTCATGGTGATTTCTGCATCACGAGAAAACAAATTCCACCACTCCAAGGAGTAGAGCTCTTCAATGGAGTAAGAACAGAAATCATAGTAACGAAGGTTGCGATAAAGCTGACGGCTTTCATTGTTATAGATCTCAATGATGTCATCGTCCTTAATCAAAGAAAACAAATCAGACTTAGGCGAGTAGCCCAGCTTGCGCAAAGCTTTCCACGTAAACGACAAGTTGTCGCGCAGACTCTGACCCTCGGACATTTGCTCTTCACAAAGCTCCAGATAAAATTTGATGTTTTTGATGATGTCCAATTGTCGGTCAGAAGAAAGCTTCCCGAAGTGTGGCAAACCTTCGACGAAAGGACGCACGCGGATATTTTGAGTGCTGCAGATTGCAGATAGTTTCAGCGCCGAACGTTTGAACTCTTCATGAATAAGTTGCATTGACAACATTGAGTTCGAGATCTGCATAACATTAAAATCCACAAATACGTCCTTGAAGCTGTTGAATCACATATCCAGGACTATAGTTTCATTTTTTTCTGAGGAAAATCAAACGTTCAAATGAATTAGAGCTTAGATTACAGAAATTTTATTCTATCAAACTGCATTAACTTTAATCCTTGAAAAATAGAAAGGGGCCATTACGACCCCTTTCTATTTAAAAATAAAATTTTATTTACAGAACCTTAACAATTCTCTCTGCAATCTGCGGAGTGAAGGAAGGTTATGTGTTCTTCGCAAGGAAGTCTACGATAGCATCTTTAGGGTGGTTGCCCACAAGTTGTCCCACTTCGCTGCCGCCTTTGAAAAGCAACATCGCTGGAATACCGCGAATTCCATACTTACCTGGAGTGCCAGGATTTTCATCTACGTTTACTTTTACGATCTTAACTTTTGCACCCAACTCTTGAGCGACTTCTTCAAGTTTTGGAGCCAAAGCACGGCATGGTCCGCACCACTCTGCCCAGAAATCGACAAGCACTGGAGTTTGAGAATTAAGAACTTCTGCTTCAAAAGAACTGTCTGTAACTGCTTTTGTAAATGTGCCCATTACGGCCTCCGTCTATGACTAACTTAACACACTAGTTAAATATGAACACGGAAACCTTATAGGCAAGGTCCCAGGGGATCAATCTCTTTTTGCATGTGTTCGAGGGGCTGATGGGCCGCAAAAGAACCTAGTTCTTTTTAAAAAGCGCCTTGGTAAATTCTCTTCGCAACTTATCAAGTTCATTGATATTTTCGCTATCCCACTCCGCAGCAAGCCCCTTTTGGCGACGACGCGCCTCAACTCGGGTCACTGTGCTTTTTGGAGAGACTTTCACATCGCTTACAAGAGCCGAATACTTCTTCATTTTCCCAGCCAGCTTCTCTTGGGCCTTTTTAAGATCCAAAAGTGCGCTTTCAACTTCCGGGGTTGCTTGATCGCTAGGCAAATTGCCCGCAACTTCCACCCGCTCAACCTCTGGAGCCCCTCCGCCGAGAAGCTCGCGCTCCAAAGCCTTCAGGTCCACATCTGGAAAGGCAGGTTCTTCGCCGGCGCCACCGGAAGAGCTTTCTGAGCCGAAGCCCTCGCGATCCGCTGACTGCATGCGCTCACCGAATTTAAAGCGCATACTTTCTTTTTTATTCTCGATATTTAGATCAAAACCCTGCGATCCCTCTTGAGATTCATCAGAAGCAGATTCCAAGGCAAATGAGCCTTCTTTTTCAGCTGCTCCCGTCGACCCTTTGACGTAAATAGCCTCCTCGTCTGTACCGGCTTTGCCACCCACACTTGCTGAGCCCGCTCTTGGCGAACTATCCACATGCATGGATTTATTTAAGCGCTCCAACAAAAGAGACTCATCATGTCCCAAAAGCTTGGCTAGAACCTGCAAAACCCGCAGGGGGGCCACCGGAGCTTCAAGAATCATGTCGACACGAATTTTAATTAGATCTTGCGGAGACGGCTTAAAATTCGCCGGGAAAATAAGCACGGACTTGCCTGGCCAACGCGGCATTTCCTTCAAACGCTTTCCCACCCCTAAAGAACTCACCTTACCGCCACGGCCAGAGCCAATGACGACATCAGGATTGAAGGAAAGCAATTGCTCCGCCACGGCGTACTCGCTCGACAGACCAATGACGTCAAAACCCACTTTTTTCAAAGCGGACTCCACACTCATCAAATCTGCATAATCCTCGTACACCAAAAGAATCTTATTCATGTCACTATTGTCAGATAAGGACTGTTCAGCGTCAATAAGGCTTCTTCAAGCTTGTACTGGACATTGGGCGCGATGACTCTGGGAAATCCGCCATATACAATACCTCAGGATTCAGATTAAATTGGAGAGACATGTTCAGCATTTTTAATGGCAAAAAAGCCGCGCAGTACATTTTTTTTGAGATGCTTCCCAGTTTCATTCTTGGACTCTTCGTCTTCATTTCAATTATTCTCATGTTTCAAGTGCTTCGTCTGACTGAGTTCGCTCTGGTTCATGGCGTAGCCCTTAAAGTCATTGGCGAGATTATTGGCTATGTCGTGATTTCACTTCTGCCTGTTCTCTTCCCCATGGCGTTATTGTTTTCGGTTCTTTTGACCTACGGACGCCTCAGCCAGGATTCCGAAGTTGTCGCGATGAAAGCCAGCGGACTGAGCATGGGGACACTACTATTGCCCGCTCTGGTCTTAGCCCTCCTTGTTGGAGTCATTTCCGCACAGACATCTTTCATTATTGCACCCTGGGGCAATCGCCAGTTCGAGGTTTTATTCAGTCGCTTGGCCAACACCAAAGCAACTGCCGTTATCAAAGAAGGTACCTTTGCAGAAGGCTTCTTCGATATGGTCGTTTATGCAAATGAAGTAGATTCGAAAAAAGGGACTCTCAAAAAAGTCTTTATCTATGACGAAAAAAATGGCGAAGTTCCGCTTACGATCATTGCTAAAGATGGCTCTCTTCTTCCTGATCCGGATCGCCCAGGACAGGAAGTCTTGTTGCGCTTAAACAGCGGCGAAATCCATCGCCAGGCTAAAACACACACCAAGATCAGCTTCGACACTTACGACGTGCATTTTGCAGAACCTGAATACAACGAAGAGAAGGCAAAATCGCCGCAGTCATTGACCATTCAAGAAGTGGGCGAACGTCTCAAAGAAGATATCAAAGATCCAGAGCAACGCCGCATTCTTGAAACTGAAATGCACAAGCGGTGGGCCATCTCTGTCCTTTGCATCGTCTTTGCTTTGATCGGCGTGGGTTTGGGGACAACCACAAATCGCAGAGCTGCCAAAGCAGGTGGTATGATTCTTTGTATCGGATTGATTATTTTCTATTGGACTTTGTATGTCGCGGCCGAAGGCGCAGCAAGAAGTGGCGCTATTCCCGTTCCCATCGCAATTTGGGCTCCGAACTTTATCTTTGGCGCTTTAGGATTTGAATCTTTACGTAGAAACTGGAATTAAGATTTTCGACAGGACGTTGCTAAGGGCAGAGGCATCATTGATGATGTTTAGTCTAAAAAATTAGAGACGATGCAGTAGCGTCCTTACCACCACGGTCATCCTTGACCACATCGCCCCTCCCTTGAATCAAAGTTTAGGGGCAAGTGCCTGAGACTTGCAAAAGATTTTTTTAGAACATTTCATTTTTTTCGCAGCAATTTTGATATCTTACAGACACCACTAGCCCTAGTGTGGTAGATCACCCGAACCCCCAACCCCTACTGAGGCCATTTTTTCACTTATTAACTCAGAGTGAAAGAACATGGACAAATCTTGAGCATCCCTAACCATGACAGCCCCTTCACTTAACAAATCAAGTGATCCTCCAAAATGGGGATCTTGCGGATGTCCTGGAACGACCCAAACCGAACGCCCCAATTGCACGGCCTGATTGGCCGTGATCAAAGTTCCACTGCGCTTCCTTGCCTCAACCAAAAGCGTCGCGGCTCCTAGGGCCGCAATCAGTCGATTGCGATGATGAAAAAGATGTTTGTGCATCTTCTGCCCATAATCATACTCACTGAGCAAACACCCACCACCATCCAACACCGGATGAATCCACTCTTTCAGACTGTCGGGATACATCTCCCCCAAGCCTGATGGCAGCACCACCACGGTTGAACAATTCTTGCGAAGTGCCACTGCATGAGCTTTTTGATCCACACCTCGAGCACCCCCACTGACAATCAAGGGCTGTTCCTGTTCGCAGAACGCGGCAAGTTCCTTTTCCATCCAGCGCAAAGATTCATAACTGGGCTCTCGACTGCCCACCACGGAAAGACTTCTTTCCATCAGCCACACCGGCGACCCAAGAAAACTCAAAGTCAAAGGCGGATCTGCCATCATGTAACAACTGGGAGGATAAAGTTCTTCGCCGTAAACGACAAACTGAACACCTTCAAGTCGACGCTTCAAAGTTTCTTCTGCAATCTGCGCGAGCATCTTTTGACTGTCGTCTAAGGTGAAAAACATCACGGGCAAACACTCTTTAAACATTTTCAACAGGTTTTCGACGTTCAAACTGCCACATTTTCCTAAGCGAAAATAAAGCTGATGAACCTCATCGCGATGTTTTTTATAGAAGGGATGATTTTTAATAAGTTGGGAAAATGCAAATAGATCATTCATGAAACAAGAAGGCCTGCAAATCTGCAGGCCTTCTTGTTTCATCTTAAAGTGTTAGATCGGAGTCATCAGCTCCGCCATCCGGCGGTGTCGTTGAGGGCGCTGCTGCGGGAGCATTGTCGAGATCAAACTCCTTCTCGAGATCCTCACTGGGTGCCGCTGACGGCGCCGCATGCTGTTCAACGACTGGCGCGCTCTCTGGCGCATTCATCGCCTGCTTCACAACCTGCCCGACGTAATCCCCCTTGAGAATATCGTCACTGCTTCTGGCAATATAGGCCGTCGCAAAATTTGGGGTCGCTTTAACAATTTTCACAACGCCAATCTGACGGTCGTTCTGAATGGCATCCGTTTGACGATTGCGAACCGCCTCATCCGCGAAAATTCCAAAACTTTGTCCCTCTGCAAATCCTTGGCTGGTGCCGCCATCCAAGAAGATCAAACTGTTCGAGCCGAACAAAGTTCTGTTGTTACCGAACTGCCCGCCAATAATGCGTGCGCCAGCTCCCGACGAAATAGCCCCTGGCTTGGGATCAATCATTGGCAACTGCCCTGGGGTCAACAACGAGCCGACCTCAACCGGTTGAATGGCTTTTTTGACAATTGCGCGGTAAATATTTTTCTGTGGATGCACGCGTTCAAGCACTTCGATCTGTCCTTGAATTTCAACCATCTGTGCTTTGCGCCCCTTCTTACGAGGATCTTCAATTTGCGCAAGATTTTTCTGCACGATAAAGTCTTTGCCGCCTTCCTGATCTAGGCGCACATAGATATAAACAAACTCACCAGCGGACTTCAGATCCATCTCTGTCGCTGTGACAACTCCCACCCCGGAAACAGGTGTGTCGTCCAAGTAGTAGCCAAGATACTCCAGCCCCTGCGAAACACTTTTTGCTGGAACTTCAATTTCAACAGCAGATTTCTGATTCATGTCCACGCCAAAACGACGGGAAGGCAAGCTGCCCGGCAAAGCCTTTAATACTGGCGCCCCTTTGACCTTGTGTGCCGGAAGAGTCGTCACAACGGCAGTCTTCTCACCTACTTTGGAAGAATCAACAACAGCATCTTTATCAGCCTTCGTCGCTGCTAACTCCACAGTCGGAGCCTCATCCATGTTTCCCGCAAAAAAGCGAATTGACATGGAGGGGTCAATTTCATGAGGATTTCCGATTGCGCCATTATTGAATGACCAAATTTTTGGCCAGAAATTAGGATCCCCGAAGAAGGTAGTCGAGATATCCCAAAGGGTGTTTCCTTTTTGAACTTGATAAGTCTCTGCTTGTCGTTTGCCGACAGCTTTTTCCCAAGCCTCTACAGAGGTTGGTTGCTCGTTGTACTTCTTGTAAATGCGATTGAACTCCGCCTCGCGGGACATATCTGGCTCGTTGCCCATAGGAGACACAGGCATCGATGGAGCGGCTACAGCTTCTGGAGCTGGTGGCGGAATATCCGCAGGAACTTCAGTGTGAGCAGGTTCTGCTTTCGGCTCCGCACCAGCTTCTGGAATTTCTTTAAATTCCGGAACTGTCGGCTCGACGACTTCCTGTTGTTTCTTTGGCTCCAGAACATCTAAAGGATCTGCATCCCAAGTTGAATCTGGAGGAGCATCTTGAGCCTGCGCAACAAGAGCACAAAATATCATCGCCAATAAAACAGAGAACTTCTTGTTCTTCACTATTGTCTTCCTTAACTTAATTGTGGCCTAACTTGTCTACTTACTCTTTTCGCACGCCAAGGTCGTCGGAGTGCAGCCGCATTTAGTTCAACATCTTCAATTCTGCGTTTGCTCTGAAGGATTCAGGACTGCCTGGATACTTTGCGCGCACTTCAATCAAAGAGCGCTTCGCATACTCACCCAAGTTCATTTTTTTATAGGTCATTGCTTTAGCAAAAGTGGCAGCAGTCACTTTATCACTCTTAGGAAATTCCTTTTCAACTCTGCCGAAGTAGCGAATCGCTTCAGGATAATTGCTGTGATTCACCGCAAGTTTCCCTGCGAGATATAAAGCATTGTCGGCGTAAGAACTGTTAGGAAAGCGGCTCAGAAGGCTTTGCAAGCGACTCTTGAAAGCGATTTCATCATCAGCTTCATAAGCGCCCACCATTTCAGCATAGAGCTTCATATCACTTTCTTTAGAAACATCTTTACCCGTAAGCTCTACAAGCAGTTGCTGTTCTTTCAAATCCTTGTAAGATGCCTTCTGATTCATGTTAACTGACGGCTTCACCGAAGTCGCAGTGCGCGCATGTAATGCCAGTGGTAAGCTTAAAAATACAGTTGCTGCTAAAAGTCTAAGTTGCTTCATCTATGTACACCTCATGATCTTTCCTCAGTATGACACGCTTCGAGAAGTGCAAACAAGCAGGACTTATCCACATAAAATGTTGAGTTATTGTAATGCTAGACCTTAGACCTGTTTATTCTCAAGGGTTTCAGCGGATTGCCACCTCTTTAAGCACACCTTAAGCACATGATTTTAATGACTTATTTTAATTTTAAGCAGCAATTTTAAGCGCCCGAATTTCAGATCTTAAAATCCGACCCTAGGAGACGCAGGTAGCCCACGACAGACTATTTTAGAAAACATGACTGAACTGAAATTTGCTAAGTATCTGATTCCATGATCATTCTACTTTTTCTTGCATTAACCTTGAGCAATTCATTCTCACACTCATTGCTGAAAAATACGTCAGAAGTTGCGGCAATCTTTCACCAGAAATGTGTACAGACTCTGCCGACAGAGTCTGTAAATCGCAAAATTTTGTCATCACTTTTGTGTGGTGAAAATATCACAGACACAGAGCTTAAAGATAAGCTCATCAAGACTTCACTCATTCATATCTTTGTTATTTCCGGATCTCACTTAATTTTACTTGATGAGCTTTTGAGCATCTTAAGAATTCCAGTCTTTGTAAGATTTCTTTTTTTGAGCTTTTACTCTCTCGCAGTGGGATGGCAACCGCCCGCTGTTCGCGCACTTGTCGCCCTTGGCGCACGAATTTTATTTCAACGTTGGAGCTGGAAGTTTCCAGTGGATTTTGCGGTGCTGATTGCCGGCTGCATAACACTCGCACTTTTTCCAGAGTGGTGGAATTCGCTATCCTTGGTGATGAGCTGGTGCGCGGCACTGGCTTTGTGTTGGGTGTCGGTTTTGAAAGTTCGAAATAAATTTTCTGCCCTGTTGTTATCACAACTGGCGATTTTCTTATTTATGAGTGCGCCTCTGTGGGGACTGGGAGCTCTACATCCTTTGAGTCTGCTCTATAATCTTTTGCTGGCGCCTGTGGTCGCTTTTGTACTTTTGCCTTTGGCTTTTTTTGCAGTCCTCATCCACCCCCTGCTCACCGTCTTTGATTTCGTCATGAAGGGATTCGAAGCCATCTTAAAGTTCGCCGCAGAGCCGATCACAATAACCGCAGGAACGTCACCTTCGATAGGCTTGCTTTGGGGCTGGGTTTTTGCGTGGCATATCTTCTTTCATCTTCTACGTTTACGACTTTACCAGGGAAGGGATTTGTCCAGATGAAAAAGACTTTGGAATTGCTACTCAGCCAAAGACTGTTCATTGGCGTCGTTCTTTTAATCAGCTTAAGTGCGAGTCCATTGCGACGGGATTCACTTTCTAACTATATGGTGATCTGGAATGTTGGTCAGGGACAATGGGTGACAGCGGTGCGCGAGAAAGAATGCCTGCATTTCGATGTCGGTGGAGAGTTCTTTCCGTGGAAAAAGCTAAAGGCTTTATGCAAAGCCCGAGAAAATAAAATTTTCTTAAGTCACTGGGACTGGGACCACATTGGCGGCTTGGCTAAGTGGCCGAGCTGGTCGTCGTGCCTGGCTCTGCCTCCTTCAGGAAAAAGCAGCAAACGCAAAATGAAAATGCTTGAGCGCTTCTCTGGATGTGCGAATACTGAAAACGTTATTCAACAATGGTCACCTTCAAACATCAAATCCTTGAAGGACACCAACTCCGCCAGTCATGTTGTCGAATATCAGCAGTTTTTAATGCCCGGCGATTCCCCGCGCACACAGGAAAAAATATGGAGGACGAACTCCTGGATTGGAAAGGCCAGGGTTTTAGTTCTAGGCCACCACGGCAGCCGCACCAGCACATCGACAGAGCTCTTAGACAACCTCCCCCATCTCCAAATGGCGGTCGCCTCCGCCCGCTGGGCACGCTACCACCACCCCCACGCAGAAACAGAGAGCTTACTAAAGCAACATCACATTGCTCTGCTGCGAACAGAAGACTGGGGAAATTTGTGGTTTGAACTTTGACATGTCACCAAAGTGCCGCAAAAAAAACATACTGCAGAAGCAGCGCGACACCGGCGCCGAAGTACAAAGTGCCCCTTACCCCGTTTTTAGGTCCACCAAGTTAAGGTGAGGGTTAGTTTTTTGGGTAATTAACACCCATCAGAAATCTACAAACACAGACAACTGATGATTCACGCTTCATCTTTTGATGCGCCATAGACCCCAAAAGATGGCAGGCACCTTTTTTTATTTATTGGTTGTGAAACGAAATTTGGTGAGGCGGTTGAGCTTTGCTGCTGCGAAAAGAGGCCTTCGCCGGCGCACGATGCGCGAACCGGGCGCAGCCCGGCGGCGACGAAGCAGGACGCTGTGCCGACTGAAGTCAGCAGCAAGCTCAACCGTCTCACCAAATCCCCGCATTTACGATCCACAAATAAAAAAGGGAGTCTTGCGACTCCCTTTTTTGAAACTCATTTTTTGCGTAACGTATTAGCCTTTGTAAGCTACGTATGGCATGTGAAGATCTTTTGCTACTGGCTCGTAAACAACGTTGCCGCCGTAAACGTTCAGACCTTTGCGAAGGTGCGCGTTTTTAGCAACCGCATCTTCTACGCCCATTCCAGCAAGCATCAAACCGTACTTAGTCGTTACGTTAGTAAGAGCGTAAGTAGAAGTTCTTGGTGCAACGCCTGGCATGTTTGGTACGCAGTAATGGATTACGCCATCAACTTCGTATGTTGGGTTTGTGTGTGAAGTTGGACGGCAAGTTTCGATACAACCACCTTGGTCAACCGCAACGTCAACAACCACAGAACCTTTAGCCATTGAAGAGATCATCTCTTTAGAAACAAGAGTTGGAGCTTTGTGACCAGTGATCAATACGCCACCGATAACAAGGTCTGACTCACGAACTGATTCTTCGATATTTTTTGGATTCGAGAACAAAGTCATGCAACGACCTTGGAAAACGTCATCAAGGTATTCAAGACGAGCTGTGTTTACGTCAAGAATAGTTACTGAAGCACCAAGACCTACTGCCATTTTCGCAGCGTTCGTACCAACAACACCACCACCGATGATTGTTACTTTACCTGGCTTAACACCAGTAACGCCACCAAGAAGGATGCCTTTACCACCGTGATCTTTTTGGAGGTAGAAAGCACCGATTTGCGTCGCCATACGGCCCGCAACTTCAGACATAGGAGTCAACAAAGGCAATGAACCGTTATCCAATTGGATCGTTTCATAAGCGATTGCTTTAACTTTACGTTCGCAAAGAACTTTAGTTAGTTTTGGCTCAGCAGCCAAGTGAAGGTAAGTGTAGATGATTTGGTTTTCTTTCATCAAATCATACTCTTCAGGAAGTGGTTCTTTCACTTTCTGAATCATGTCTGCTTTCGCATAAACTTCTTTTTTGCTGTCGATGATTTTTGCGCCAGCTTTTTCGTATTGTTCGTTCGTGATACCAGAACCGACACCAGCATCTTTTTCAACGATAACTGTGTGACCTTCTTTTACGTACTGAACAACACCCGCTTCAGTCATACCTACGCGGTTTTCAGAAATTTTGATTTCTTTTGGAACACCGATAATCATGTCTTTACTCCTAGAAGGCGCCTGTTCCATCAGCCTTTGAAAACCAAAGTCCAAGCGCGTTATTTATCTTTAGTAACTTTGGAAATATGCCAGAATAAATGCCGCCTCGGCAATAAAAACCAACTGACAACACCCTTCGTATTGCGGCCTGCTGAAAACAGCCTAGCCGCGTCAGATGACTGAGCTTAGGACTGCTTAAAGTTGAGGGTGTCACCTTTAGAGCGAACGTGATCGACCTTATCCAGATCAAGCTCGGCATACAACCAGCCCGGTTCGTTAACCTCGCCTTTGGCAACGATACCATCTTCGGGGAAACCCTGGTCTGCAGGACCATAGACCGCGGCGAAACCATTGTTTCTGTCTACAGCCAAAGACCAGAGAGCTTCTCCGACAGTTTGACTCACGATCACATAAAACTGATTTTCCAAAGCACGGGCTCTGGCTCCGATATGAACTCGGTGTGCACCTTGCAAATCTTTTGTGTAACTTGGAGCCAACAAAATTTTGATGCCTTCTTTAGCCAACTTATTCGCGGACGTGGGAAATTGCACATCATCAGACATACTCACGCCGATATCGCCCAGGCCAGTTTCGAAAACCTGCAGTGATGCATCCCCTGTGACCACTCCCCATTTTTCATTTTCCAAGCGTGAGGTATGGTTTTTTTCCTGAAAGGACACTCCGCCCGAAGGACCGAAGAAATAGGCGCGATTGACGGTTTCTTTTTCTTCATTCAACACCACGATTGAGGGGGCGAGCAAAAAGCATTCGTATTTCTGTGCCAAAACCTGATAGGTCTCCACGAATTCATCATGCAACTTCGTCATCTCTTTGATTTGTGCAGAAAGACTCTTTTGCACTTTTTCAGGCATCACGGAGAATAATTCCATGGAACCGAATTCAGGGAAGACTAACAGTTTTGCGTGATTACTGGTCGCCTCTTGCACCCAAGATTCCACATAGTCTTTCCAACCGGCAAGATCTGTGTGTTTTTGGATAGGATATTGTGCAGTTGCGATACGAAAACTCATTCAGGGACCTCTTTAGAAATTTTGCTAATTATTTTGCTATGTAGCTTCTACGTCTTAGCCCGTGGCTTGCCAACCTAAAGATCGGATGTGGGCTCTTTTTGAAAATATGTATCCAAAAGATTTTGTCTTTTGCCGAATTCTGGTTGGTCTCGGCAGACCAAGCATTGAAAACATCGAAAACTCTATTCAAACCCCTCCGAATTGCTTAACTTTGATCCATGAGAAAAAAAGCCCTGGCTGCGATTGAAAAACATGGAATTCTACTGGTTTACCCCATTCAAAACCAAAAAGATCCGGCGTCGCTATGGTACAACCTCTTCCCGCGTACGCCAATGCGCTGGGAGTGGGATGCGGGTGGCGATCACAAGGTGTCGGATCTTTGGCTTTTGAAAGAAGAACTGTCTCGCTCAAATCTGGTCGTCTACACGAAGTGGTATCAGAATCGCGCGACTTTTTTCTCTAAGGAAGTCTTTGTTAATATGATCGCCTATCTGCGCAGTGATTCCCCGTTATCGAATGAAAGCACTACGATTTTAGAGGCTCTCGAAATGGATTCTCCCCTTTCCACGAAGCAAATCAAAGAGGCCGCGGAACTTCAGGGAAAATTTATGGAAGCTGCCTACAACCGTGCGATGAAAGCTTTGTGGCAGCGTTTGTTGGTGGTCGCTTGGGGGGAAGTGGAAGATTCCAGTTTTCCGTCTTTGGCCGTCGGTGCGACTAAAAACATCTATGAAGATCTATGGAATGAAGCCGCAAGGATATCGCCAAAGCAGGCCGAAGCTTTTCTAAATAGCAAGTTCACCAGCGACAATAAGTTCTGGAAATTCGCGCAGAAGATTCGCAAGACTTTTTAAACATTTTTGAAAGTCATGGCACTAAATTCCGGCGCCGCATGTTCCATCTGGGCGAAGCTTTCCACCCAGGTTTGTGCAGAAATCACAGTGATTTGCATTCCAAATTCCGCCCATATATGAACAGACCTGGAAATCATCGTGGCAAGTTGTAATAACATTGCTGGCATTTACGGAGTAATAGATTGGAATATACTCGATAAAGTCAACTTTCCGATTACTTCCCAAACGAGTTCCCGCAATCATAAGCTTGGCATTTACTTTTCCCGCTGATCCAAGATTTTTAATACTTTGTAACTGAATACTGGAAATATGCATTCGACCGCCCGCCCAATCTTTATCTGCCCCTAAGGTCGGAGAAATCGCGATCAACTCTCCAGCTACGGAATGTTTCCCTTCAAGTATCGCCGAGCATTTATCTTCCTCCGCCATAATCGCAGCCACTTCAAACCTCAGATCAACGCCGTCCATTGAATTCATCGAACTCATTTGGGATTTCATCATATAAGTATGAACAGAAAAAATTGCGAACAGAACGATCGCGGCAGTGGCAGTTGCCGCCAACATCTCAACCATTGAAAGACCTTTGTTGTTTACTTGAATGTTCATCACAACGACAACTTGCAGATCGCGCCATCCCAAGTGCCTCCAAGTTTTTCACAGATCAAACATCGGCCTCCTGAATACGTCAGCCCCAAATCCTCGCAAGCCTTCTGAGCGGAAACTACAATTCGACAGTCCGTAAGATTTCCTGATCCATCTTCCGCATAAATGGCACTAAAACTGGCTCTTTGAGCGGTTGCGCCAACTGCATCCTTGATGTTTTTGGTATAAATCGCAAACTCAGCCTGCTTCAATCCTCCGCCCAGATCAATACGATTCTCTAAACTCATTTGATTGATAGCGAATCCTTTATCCGCGCTTAAAACAGCGACGCCCGCATTGGTGGTCGATTGAAAACCGCCACTGACCTTGAACGAGGTTCCACTTAGTGTCACAGCATTTTTACACAAAGAAGGATTGGCAAAAATAACTGAAAGCTCATGCTTGATTTGAGCGTTCATGACGTGATCGCGATAAATTCCACCGACTTTCACCATATTTTGAGACCTCGACAAAATTGCAAGAGTCGCAACTATTGACACTGCGGAAATTACCAAAATGGTCATTATCAGAGCAGATCCTTTATTGGATTCTTTAATGGCAGCCGATATCATTTGCAACACCTACCCGCCCCCCAGATCCTCGTCCACCACCCTTAAATATAATTTTAAACTGGGTTCCCGTCGAACAACACCCCCCAATCATGATCCCTGATTTGCCAGAGTAACTGCACATAGCCCCGTTATTAGTCGCCCCGGTGATCGCGGTACTGCCTCCATCGGAACAAGTTATATAGCACAGCTGAGGATATTTCGTGCCCTCGTCGCCTATGCGAATATTCCATCCACCATTCACTGACCCAGTGATGGTGCATTCACCAATGCCATCCCCGTCATAGGAGTAGCTTGTAAGCGCGCACCATTTATGCACGCCCAAGTTCTGAAAAGTATATCCATTGTACAAACTACGAGTCGTGACGGACATCGTTGCCGAACCATCGTCCACGACCAGAGGTGCCGGAGGAGGCACAACTGGCAACAATGGCTTTTCAAAGATAGAACAGGTTCCATCTGCTAGTCTTGAACCGCCGAGGCTAGAACAAAAATCACAAGAAACGCCATTCCAAAAGCCCTTCAACGCCAGGCAGTTTGAATAAGGTGACTTGGTAGAGAGACAACTCGAAATCACGCCCCCAGAAGCAGTGTAGTAAACAGGAACATTGATATTAAAACTACCAGTACCAGCTTGTTCCAAACCACTGCCTTTAATACTGTCTTTCAAGTTGCCTATAATGGACAAAATAGCTCTATAAGTTCCTGATCCCAAATCCCCTGAAATATTGGTTAAAGTGATACTCTTCAAAGAAACGCGATCCAGAATTGCGACCTGATCACTGGTCTTCGTTGAGGCAAGGTCGACAGCCTTGGTGCTATTCATCGAACCTAAAGAATTTAAATTCACCTTCGTATTTTCCGTTGAAACTGTGCCCAGCAACGCACGAGTGCAGTTGTCGGGATTGTCAAAGATTGTTGTAAGTTCCTGATCCAAATTAGTGCGTTGTTGGCTGATGGCAGCACCGACTCCAGATTGAGAAATAGCACCAGCCATCTTCATGGTTCCCATGACCACCACGGCGGCGGCGGCCATGGCTCCCAGAACTTCAATCATGGAAAAACCAGCATAGCCCAGGCCACCATGAAACAAATGGTCCTTTTTTAAGAAAGCTTTCCCTCGGTATGACATTCTCGGCTCGATTCGTTTCTACAATTATCTCGCAGATACTGATCTTTTCATACCGAACTTCAGTGTACTTTTCGCTCTTTTACCCGCGCCTCGTTGGTAATATCGGTGAAACTATTCGTTATCTATTTTTCGACTCTGAAATCACAACAGGAAGCCCACCCATTTTTTTATATGTAGAGCGAATACAGAGGACTTCAGGAGATAGTCTTTGACTATCTTTTAGACAGCCATAAATTATTTTCCGAGTCCCTGAGAACACAGGATTTCCATAACTATATTTCGTATATTCCTTGGGTTTATTAAATCTCACCCCAAACTCCGACGAAATCGGAGGGTAGACAAACGAGGAATTACGATGAAAAACTGGAGTGCCTTGATTTTATTGCTTTCCCTCAGCTCTGCTGCCCATGCAGCTCCCAGTTCCGACTGGAAAATCACACAACCTAATTGGACGGAGCAACACGAAGCCCTCTTTGGCCAGTTCGTCACTCAAATTGCCACCGCGGTTGAAAAACGCCAGTGCGGCACTGTTGCCGACTGCTTGAAAAGCCCTGCAAATATATACTACGGCACAGATCCTTCGGGACTGCGCTATTACGCAGACTGCGCCGACTTCCCTTATTACCTTAGAGCTTACTTTGCGTGGAAAAATGGCCTGCCATTTTCTTATGAGCGCGAGCTAGCCCCTCGCCCATTGCCGACCGGCGAAAAAGTCAGCGATGTTCGCTATTCTCCTAATGGCAATGTCGTTGTGAAAAGAACTGATCTGATCACTAAAACGGTTTTGATCTTTAAAAACAGCTATCCCAATGCCGTAGAAATTTTAAATGACACTTTTGCTGATTTCGTTTCAACGGCGTCTTACCGCATGAGCGGTCTCGATGAAGGTGCGATGTTTACGGATCTGTATCCGGTAAAAATCTCACGCGATGCGATTCGTCCCGGCACTGTGGTTTACGATCCGAATGGTCATGCGGCGCTTATATACAAGGTTACTGACGAAGGCCGTATTTACTATGTCGACGCTCATCCTGACAACTCGTTGACGACGGGCTTGTTCACTCCGAAGTTCTCACGAAGCAATCCGAATCAAGGTGCGGGCTTTAAAAACTTCCGTCCTTTGATGTTGGTCGATGCCAAGCCCGACTCTAGCGGCGCTTATGTAGGCGGCAAAATTGTTGGATTGACGAACTATCAGCTTCCTTTATTCGGAACGGAACAGTTTGTTGGTACTAATCCAGATCCTTCAGGTGACTGGAAACAAGGTAAATTTATTCTGAACAACCAAACCGTGAGCTTCTATGACTTTGTTCGTTTGAAGCTGACCATCGGCGCTCAACATTTGAATCCGATTGAGGACATGAAGAATCTTGTGGCAGATATCTGCTCAAGCCTGAAAGACCGTGTCGCAGCCGTGGATGCCGCTAGAACTTCTGGTGTGCAATTGAAACCTCACCCAGAGCGTTTGCCGCTGAATATCTACGGCACAGATGGAGAATGGGAATCTTATGCAACTCCTTCACGTGATGCACGCTTGAAGGTCTCTTTCGCAGATCTTTTGAATTCGGCGAAATCAGCGGTTGAAAAATACCGTGCGCACGATCCATCGATCAAATACAACGGTGGCAATTTGGCGCAGGATCTTTTCCAGGCTTATGCTCAAGGCGCGACAGCTTGTCAGTTCTCGTACACAACATCCAATGGCAAAAGCGTCTTGATGAACCTCGAGGCCGCTAGACAAAGATTGTTCGCCATGAGCTTCGACCCTTATCACTGCGTAGAATCACGCTGGGGTGCCCGCCTTCCGCAAGAATTGGAAGCTTGCGCTGACGATGCCAATAAAAAACAGTGGTATCAACAAGAGCAATGGCTGCGCAATCAAACCGATCGTCGCTATGACGTCCGCATGGACTTTAGCTTGTATGAGCTGAATGGCCCTAAGCCAGGAGTTGGAGTAGCCGCTCCACCAGATGTAGACATTGTCACTTACTTGAAATCGCAAATGTAATAAAAAAAGCCCCGAGAGATTCGGGGCTTTTTTTATGCAAAGCTTATTAAACTTTCTAACGCAACTGCGACACCAAAAGTGTGTCCGTACCTAAAGAGGTACAGACCAGCCAGAGTAGCGTTCGACTTCTTCAGAGATGTCGGCGCCGAGTTCGACGTGACGGTAGGAATTTGGTGAATCCCAGATCTTTCTGACCAGTTTGTTCATAACGTCGTGACCTGCTTTGTAGAGAACAACATGGCCCATCAGTGGCATTTCCAGAGTGACCAGGTCACCGAGGGCGTCCAGAGCTTTGTGCCGAACGAATTCATCCACCCAGCGCAAGCCTTCGGGGTTCACGACTTCGGAGTTATCCAATACGACACAGTTATCAAGGCTTCCGCCCTTCGCCAAACCACGCGCTTGTAAAGCTTCCACGTCTTTAAGGAATCCAAAGGTCCGAGCGCTTGCGATATCACGACCGAAAGATTGTTCATTGACGTCCAGATCAACTGTTTGCTTACCGATTTTTGGATGAGGGAAATCAATGGTCACCGTCACACGCAGTCCATGATAAGGGACGACGTAGGCGTGTTTTTCGCCTTCACTAAAATAAATAGGCTCTGTGATGTAACAATACTTACGGGGTTGATCCTGCTCAACAATACCCACATCGAGAAGGGCTTTTAAGAAAGCTCCGGCGCTGCCATCGCAGATTGGAATTTCAGGGCCATCGAGTTCAATAAAAATATTATCAATGCGCAAAGCCGATAGTGCGGAAACACAGTGTTCGATCGTTGCGACTGAAAAAGCCTCCCCACCGATGGTGGTCTGGTGAGAGGTCGCCTGAACATTTTTAGCGCTGACTTTTAAAGAGGGAGAACCTGACAAGTCCGTGCGGATAAAGTAAACGCCGGTATCCGGAGGAGCTGGCCTGAAGGTCAGAGTGCAGGGATCCCCTGAGTGAATCCCAATTCCATTAACTACTGTTCTTTTACGAATGGTCTTTTGTAAAAACATACATAGAGATTACTCCAACTATGTAGGCTTCGCAATCCGCAACTGCCCGACCACATCGCCTTTCCAGTTCGTGACTGAAGGCTGTGAGTATTTTGAGAGAGACTTCGCTTCTTCCAAGGTCAAGCCGCCCAATTGCAGCAAAAGTTGCACTGTCGCGAGTTGGGTTGCGCGCCCCGCCCCGTCAGCACACTTCAAAGCGAAGGCCATTTTCTTTTCTGGCAAAAACCCCGCCATGACTCCCTCTGCGCCGCCCTTCACTATAGCTCGACCCTGTGTCTTTTCGATCACAGCTGTTGCGAATTCGTCACTGCCGGAAATGAAAAAAGGATTGTTGGTCACAGCCTTAAGAATGCGCTCACACGCGGCTTTGCGCGCCGGAGCTTCTTTGGAGTTTACAAAAACTGACATGCCTGTGGCGATATGCTGCAAAGGCACCGCATAGGATGGAATACCACAACCATCAATGCCAGAGGCGGCTTTTGCATGATCGTACTTCATCGTTTCAGTCAAAACTTTGCGCAATCTTTTCTGCGCATTATGATCGAGTTTTTCGTAACCTTCGGGATTTTCGCCCAGATGAAGACAAGTCGAAATAATAGCGGAGTGTTTTCCAGCACAGTTATTACAAAGCACCGTGGGCTTTTGCCCCCGACGGATGAAATCATGGGCACTGGCTTCATTATATGGCAAATGCGGGCCGCAGACATAACAGCTTTCCGGAATCTTTGCTTTTTCCATCCACTGACTCAAAGCTTCGAGATGAGCTTTTTCTCCTCGATGAGAAGCACAGGCCAAAGCAATATGCTTTTCTTCCAACTGAAACTTGTCAGCAGCGCCTGATTCAATAAGTGGGATTGCTTGAAGCATTTTAATAGCACTGCGTGGAAACGTCAGATACAGCGCATTTCCCCAAGAGTGCAACAAGCTGCCACCCTCATTGACGACGGCAACCATCACTTGATGCACACTCTCGACCGCTTGGCCACGCACGACTTCAACGATAATGGGCTGCTTAGAAAACATCTCTTCACTCTCCGGGACATGCCCGTCGATATGACGAGCTTATTTATCAAATTGTACTGAAGGCAGTACTGAGTTTTTAGCGTACTCTGTGATCACACGGCCTCTTTGAGTCTTTTGGATAAATCCTTCTTGGATCAAGAAAGGCTCATACACGTCTTCAAGAGTATCACGTTCTTCACTGAGGGCCGCAGCTATTGTATCAATACCTACAGGGCCTCCGTTATACTTTTCTAGGATCAGACTCAAAATACGACGGTCCATAAGGTCCAGACCAAATTGATCCACACCCAGCTGATTTAGAGCATAAATCGCAATGTCTTTATCAATGATCCCATTGCCTTTGACCTGAGCATAGTCGCGCACGCGCTTTAGCAGGCGATTCGCCACACGGGGCGTCCCACGCGATCTGCGTGCCACCTCAGCGGCTCCCTCTTCATTCATTTCCACTTTGAGAATCTCTGCGGATCTCATCAAGATTTTCTGAAGAGCCCCTTTTTCATAGAATTGCAGGCGTTCGACAATCCCGAAACGGTCTCGGAATGGCGGGTTCAGCAAGCCAGCACGAGTGGTCGCCCCGACCAGGGTAAATGGCGCCAATTGAAACTTCATTGAACGCGCACCCAAGCCGTCACCGGTCACGATGTCGATATAATAGTCTTCCATCGCTGTGTAGAGATACTCTTCCACATGACGACTAAGACGATGAATCTCATCAATAAATAAGACAGAGTGAGGTTTGAGCGATGTCAAAACCGCCGCCAAGTCGCCTTTTTTGTCGATGGCCGGAGCTGAAGTCATTTTCATTTCAGCACCCATGTCATTGGCAATAATCTTTGCCAATGTGGTTTTCCCCAAACCTGGGGGGCCGCTTAACAAAACGTGATCCAAAGGTTCGCCACGATGTTTTGCCGCTGCCACGAAAACTTTAATTTTCTCTTTGACGTTTTCCTGACCGGGAAAGTCTTCAAAGCGCTGGGGACGAAGTTCGTTTTCCCAGGCCTTTTCCCCGTCGCTGCCAATATCACCTTCTAAAATGCGACTCATGATAATGATCCTGACAAAGTCTGGAAGCCCTTACGAACACCATCTTCAACTGTGATATCCACGGGCAATGTCGCCACGAATTGATCCACGTGCTGTGATTTATAACCAAGATTCAAAAGCGCTGACGTGATTTGCGTCAATGATTCTGATTTCGTTTTTGAAGTCTCTTCAATTGAAACAAGTTTTCCCTTAAGAGTCAGGATGATTTGTTCCGCTGTTTTTTTGCCAACCTTAGGTAGCGCTGACAAACCTTTGGCGTTTCCGGCCTCGATCAATTCATGAATCGCCGCTGGACGACCGCCTGACAAAATACTCAAAGCCATTTTTGGACCCACGCCATTCACTTTTAGCAAAGACAGGAAAAGATTTTTCTCCTCTTTATCGTGAAATCCAAAGAGCGTCAGTGCATCTTCACGCACATGGGTGTGAATCCAGACAATGATATCGTTACCCAAAAGATTTTGAAAATCTTGAAGTGTGTTTGCTGAAGCGTGAATCTCATAACCAACGCCATGAACGTCGATCAATGCCGAATCGCCCATCACTTCGATAATTTTTCCGCGTAAATATCCGATCATAAACTCACCGCTCTTTGTAAGATCAATTTCTTTTTTAGTTCGAAGGCATGATGGCAAGCCATGGCCAAGGCATCCGAAGCATCAATTCGATTGATGGCTTTAATATTCAGCATAACTTTCAGCATGGCCTGAACGTCTTCCTTGCTGGAACCGCCGTTGCCGGTGATCCCTTTTTTTACGGATCTCGTGGCGTATTCCGACACTCCCGCTTTTCCCAAACCCGCTTCATACATGATGACGCCACGAGCATGCCCGAGCTTAAAAGCACTGTCGACATTTTTACCGAGGAAGATTTTCTCGATAACAACCTGATGAGGTTTGTACTTTTCCATCACTTCACGAAACGCAGAACCCAGTTCGGTCATGCGCGCATGAAAAGATTCGTCGGCATCCATGACAATCACACCGTGATTGATATGTTCAATTTTTCCATTTTCAACGCGAACAACGCCGAAGCCGGTAATGCGGGAACCGGGATCTACCCCGAGGACTGTTAAGCTGCTCATAGGGATAATTTCATGCTGAAGCTATTGCTTAGTCAATGAATCTGCTTTAGTATTTTTCTATGCCCAAGATAGAAGCAAGCGCCATCGAAAAATATCAGACGCTCCTCGCGAAAGACCCTAATTCTCAGGTTTTTGCGCCTTTGGCTGAAGCATATCGTGAAATGGGCATGATGAAAGAAGCTCTTCAGGTTGTGACTTCTGGCGTTCAACGCCATCCGCAATTTGTTGGAGGATTGGTCACATACGCAAAAATTCTGCGTGATGCGGGCAAACTTCCTCAGGCCTTGGAGACTTTAAAAAAGGCCACCAACCTGGCCCCCGAGAACATTCTGGCGCATCAACTCACGGCCGAAGTTCAACTTGGCAGCAAAAATCCCAAAGAGGCACTAAAAGCCTTCAAGATGGTTTTGTTCTTAAATCCAAACTCTAAAACGGCTCAAAAAGCGGTTCAAAAATTGGAATCACTGACAGCGGACGAGTATGACGAAGAAGTTTTTGCGATGGCAAAGCTTCCCAATGTGAACTTGGATGCCGCCCCTCCGGAACGCCCTCAAGCCACATCGCCAGCAATTCCAGAGCCGATGTATAAACCAGCGCCTCAGCCTAAAAACAAGGCAATGGAGCGCATGTTGTCCCTGATCGACGCTTTCATCGTGCGCAACGACCTGGAAAAAGCCCATGCGCTTTTAAAAGATACCCGCGTGGAATTCGGCGACCATCCTGAAATTGAAAGACGCATGAAAACCCTCCAGGTTCGTTATAATGAACCCGAGGAGGCCATGCCTTTGAAGCCTTTGCGTTCACGCGAAGAACTGATTCACCAGAAAAAGCTCGAAACCCTTGAGATGATGCTTCGCAGAATCGAAGAGTACCGAGCACAGGGTTGACCGCCCCCCGCCTTCTCAGCTTATATTAATCCTTTCAAAATGAGAGGATTTTAGCATGTACGAAACATCAGACTTTAAAAAAGGCCTTAAGATCATGGTTGAAGATAAACCTTACGTGATCGTGGACTTCCAACACGTTAAGCCTGGTAAAGGCAATCAATTCAGCCGCACAAAATTGAGAAATATGCTTACTGGCCAAAATCTTGAAGTCACTTTCAAGTCTGGCGAAAAATTCGAAGTACCTAACGTTGAAAACAAAGAGATGTCTTTCTTGTACAAAGACGATTCTGGTTACAACTTCATGTCTCAAGAGACTTTTGAGCAAATCGCGATGAGCGAAGAGGATCTTGGCGAATCAAGATTCTATCTTACAGAGAACCTCAAAGTTGTTGTTTTGTTCTACAATGAAAAAGCCGTTGCTGTTGACGTTCCAAAAGCTGTGAACTTGATGGTTGCTAAATCTGATCCTGGTATCAAAGGCGACCGCGTTTCTGGCGCGACTAAGCCTGCGACTATGGAAACAGGCTTGGTAGTGAATGTTCCTCTACACATCAATGAGGGCGATGTTCTTCGCATCGACACTCAAACTGGTGATTACGTAGAACGCGTTAATATGAAGTAGTTGAGGCAGAAATAGCCTCTACCTCTTGCCGTAAAAATACTTACGTAACGCAAGATATTAAGTCTCCGCTAATACTCATTTTTATACCAAAATAATGAGTACTGCCCGCCCCCGGCAAAAGCCGAAGGGTTCAGCAGATAGCGGAGGCTTTTTTTTGTCCAACTTCATTGAGTTAGAAATTCAAAATTTGCTCAATCAGACTCAAGATCTCGACGAAGTGGCCGCACGCCTCACTAGCACAATCGAATCATCCCCGGACCATTTTAATCTCGACAATATTACGGCCTTCGCCCGCTTTCTAAATTTCTCAGGCAAACACCAGAAGTTGGTGGAATTTATTTTGAGTCATCTTGAAAACGAAAGCTTTCCAATTCCTTGGCCGTATTTCTTAGAAGCCTTAGGGCACGCGACTTTGGATCTTGATGAAAAGACCGTCAAAGCTTTGCTCGAGGGAATTATTGAATCCGGAGCTGAAGCGGAAGCTGCGCGCTCACAAGCGCTCAATAAATACGAACCCCTCCTTGGTGAATGGCGCAGCAATAGAAAATACAAAATTCATAAAGACTATCTGAAAAATAAGAAAATCTTGCTCGACATGTTGATCACGCTTCGCACGCAGCAACTCTACGAACAAGAGAAACATCTTTTGCAACGCCTGCAAAAGCTTTATCCGGATGACTCCGACATCCAACGCGAAACCCGCGAGCACAAACAGCGCTACGCTTTGGAAATCCTTTCGCGCCGTTCGCCCAAAGCACGCGAAGCCAACACCGATGATCTAGAGCAAAAAGATCCTGAAACTGAGGAAGCATTGCGTGCGCTGCTTTCATCTTTGCTTGAACATGCAGAGCAAGATCCAGAGATGGCCTTTGATTTTGCGATTGTCGCTTTCATGCTGGAAAGCTACGAGGCCGCTCTGGAGATTTTGGAATTCAGCGAACAAACTGAATCCTATCTTTGGTTGCGTTTGGAAATACTTTTGAAGTGTCGCCGCTTCGTAGAGCTGCTGACTGAAGTGGCGCAGGTCGAAATGCTGCTGTCTCATGAACCGGAAACTTTCTTCGCCACCGCTTATCTTCGCGCGCAGGCACTCTGGGGCTTGGGACAAAAACACACGGCTATTGAAGTCATGGAAGGCCTCCTTGCCTCCCGCCCTCACTATCGGGCAGCCAGTGCGCTGCTCAATATCTGGAGTGGCCAATGAAGCGCGTCTTCTGGATTCTGATCACACCCACTCTTGCATTCTTGGTTTTATGGAGCTTGGGCACTTGGCTGATCATTCCCCGCTTGGAAACATGGGGTTTGCAGGAGCTGCAAAACTATTCCAAGTCATCTCTGCCTGTGGAAATCACGGCGGGGAAACTTCGCTTGCGCATTCTTCGTCCTTCTTTGGCGTTGGAAGACATCACCATTACGCCAAAAGGTGACCTCGCTAAAATCACCTCCAGCGTTCGTGTTACGAGCGCACGTGTTCATCTGGATTTTCTTCAGCTTCTTGGTGGGCGCGTGAATCTGTCTGCGGTGGTCGTAGATTCACCAGAGGCACGAGTCAACATCGACTCCCTACTGGAAGACAAGACTCCGCCTAAAGAAATCCCCGTCGACCAGATTTTTGCCTTTGCAGAGAAACTGCCGCTGCAAAAGATCTTTATCCAAAATATTCATGTTCTGGTGGAATCAGAAAAACTGGGCTTTGCAGTTGAAGTTAAAAACGGCGGCTTGCTGCTGACCAATATGGGAAAAAACATCACCGGCAAGGCTGATGTTCCAGATCTGCAAGTGCAAACGAAAGAACTTGGCCATTTCGCTGGCTCTTTCGACACCCACGTATATCTCACTCGGCAATCTTTGCGCATCTTACAACTAGGTGCTCATCTGGATCAGTCTGAATTCATTTTGCGTGGAGAGCTAACTCCTTTCAAAGATCTGACGATCAAACCTTCGGGTGTCCTCTCTTTGTCTGCGAATATCGCCTTGGCAGATATCTACAACGAGATGAAGAAGGTTAAACCTAAACTCAAACTCCCGGAACTTGCAGGACAGTTGAACACCGAGATCGAAGCTCGCTTCAACGGCAAAGACGATGTCAGAGGCAAGGTTGAGGTTAATTCTCAAGCCGTCGTAGTTGATAAATTTGAGCTGGGAAGTGCCAAAATTCAGGGTGAGTTTAAAAATCGCCTTGTTTCCATCTCCGAAGTTAAGATCAATCATCCAGCCGGCACCGCTTCATTGCTCAAGTCACAAATTGAATTGGATGGAGACTTTGACTTCAAATCTCATGTCAAAGTTGAGAGCCTGGATTTACAGAAGCTTTTTGTTTCATTGGATCTTGCCAATATTCCGGCTGGAATGTCAGCAACGGCGGAACTGCCTTGCTCTGGCAAAATCAAACCCACTTTCAGCATGACCTGCGATGGTTCACAGATCCGCGCTGACAATATCTGGGTCAAATCCGAAAACAACAAAAAGGGCACTGCGCTTTTAAACTTGAAATCGATGTCTGCAAACGGACGCATGCAGGTAACACCCAAAGCCATTGCTTATAACGCAAATCTTACGTTGGGTGACAGCACGGGCTCCAGCGACGGTGTCATTGACTTCGATACTGGATTCAAGATTTCCTACAAGACCAAAAAACTTGATTTCAAAAATGTTCAAAATCTTGCCAACCTAAAAATGCAAGGAAGCGCTAGCATCGAAGGCACGACCGAGGGCAACACCTCCACGGCAACCTTTGATATGAGCGTTAACGCACGTGATTTCATTTTTGAAGATTTTAATTTAGGCAATGTGATCTCAAATGTGAGTTTGAAAAAAGGCCATCTGCTTTTCCAAGATCTTGCTGGCGCACAAAACAAAACTCAGTACATCGGAAATCTCGATGTCGATCTGAACCACGACCGGGTCTCAGGCAGCGTGAGTTCGCCGACAACCGAGCTTGCCGATGTGGCAACAATCTTGGACGGCTTTTATCGCTTCCCGATGGGCCTGCAAGGAACTGGCGCCGCAAAGGCCCGCTTCGATGGACCTTTGAATTTTTGGAAGTTGAATTACAAAGTTGAATCCAGCTTCAAAAACGTTTTCCTGGGCAAAGAAAACTTTGATCAACTCCACTTCAATGTGGAAGCCACGAATGGAAACATCAAAACCCAAAAAGTTCAGCTCTTGAAAAACTCTTCCGTCGTCAATGTCACTGGCGGCATCAGCTCGGAACAAATTCTTGGTCTGCAGATGGATGGTAAAAACTGGAAATTGGAAGAGTCCAACATAGTTGCGGGTATTAATTCCAACATCTATGGAACATTAAATTTCTCTTCTGAGATCAATGATTCGATCAAAAATCCCCATGTGATGATCAAAGGTGCCATCGTGGACACCATCGTTGAAGATCAAGATCTGCCAAACTCCAACTTCATTCTTCGCACGGACAAGCGCAGCCTTTCCGGTCAAGTCAGCCTTTTTGGCGACAAGGTCAACGGTGAATTCCAATATCCTTACGAAAAAGGCGCCGCTCCGCTATTGATAAAGATGAAGACGATCAACTGGAGCTACTCAAATTTGCTGGCTTTGGTTGGCGGAGCTAATTTGGCTTCCGAATATGATTCCAATCTTTCCGCGGTGATCGACCTCCGCTCCGACAGCGGCGATCTCTTTAGATCAACCGGCAAAGTTCATATAGATAACTTCTTCCTTAAACGCAGCCACATGAGCCTTGCCAATAGCGGTCCGGTGGATATCACCAGCGAAAATGGTTTGATTAATATTAAGAATTTCGTGCTTAAAGGACCAAGTAATACCATTCGCATTGGCGGCAGTAACTTCACCACCGAGCGTTTGAATTTGAATATCGATGCGCAAACGGATCTGCGTCTATTGCAAATCTTTATGCCATTCCTGGAAGATCTGGGTGGCCCATTAAATATCTCAGCTGGCATCAGTGGCGCCCTGACAAAACCGGAAATTTTGGGAACGGCAAATCTTAAGAATGCCTATGTCAAAATCAAAGGCTTCCCTCACGCCATCGAAAAACTTTCCACGGAAGTGTCTTTCTCACAAAGCCGAATTCTAATTGGTGATATCCGAGGCCAGATTGCTGGCGGTACATTGGCGGGCGAAGGCAGCATTATCATTAAAGGACCGAAAGACCTACAGACTTCAATCCAAGCGCATTTGGAAAATGTCTCTTTGAATGTTCCCGATAAAGTTCGCACCAGCGGCAATGCCGACCTGGCTTTTGCGGGGCACTGGTTCCCCTTCACTTTGTCTGGGGTTTACCATGTGACTGGCGGATTAGTCGAAAAAGAGTTCACGGACAGCACTGGTGGCGTGGCTGGAATCAAGCAAAGTGTGTACTTACCAAAGGTCCTTCGCGAATCACAATTCGAGCCTGTTCTTTTGGACATTCAGATCATTTTGGATCGCCCGTTGCCGGTGAAAATGTCTCTTTTTGAAGGTGCAGTTCTAGGAAACTTGCAGGTCAAAGGGCCTCCCACCAACCCTATTCTTTCTGGCAGAATCACTGCGGATCGCAAATCAAGATTGATCTTTAAAGACAAATTGTTCGACGTGCAAAATGCGACCATTGATTTCACAGACCCCAACGAGATCAATCCAAATCTGTTCGTGACGGCGAATTCTCGTATCAACGAATACGACATCACGTTGATCGCACAAGGTTCTGCGAAAAATCTGAACATTAAAATGAGCTCGGTTCCCCCATTGAGTGATCAGGATATCGTTTCTTTGATTGCCCTCGGAGTCACTTCAACCAGTCTGGATCAAACTGCGGGACAGCAAAAATCCGTCGCTGAACAAACAGGTTATGAAATTGGTTTGGGAGTCATCACCAAACAGGCCAATAAAACCCTGGAAAGCACTCTTGGTGTCACCTTCGACCTTGCGGTCACCTCGCAATACGACTCCCTTCGCAATATCAGTATTCCGAAGATCACTTTAAGCAGAAAATTGTCGGAACGAGTGAAGGTTTCAGGCAGCCGTCCCGTAAGTGGCGATGTCGTCGGTTATGATGTAAAACTTGAGTATTTGCTAAACGCAAATTATACGGCCATTGGTTCTTACGAAAACAAGAGCCTTTATGAAAACTCAATCCTTCAAAATACTCCTCAGGAAACGGAAAACGTGTTCGGTCTTGATCTTGAATTTAAGCGGGAGTTTAAATGATTTTTTCCTCTCGCGCTTTGACTCTCTCAGCCGCTTTGCTGATTACCTTGGGAACTTGTTCGGCTTGGGCTAAAAAAAATATCGACCTTTCCAACTTCCCAGCAGAAGTGCGCGCTGATATTTACAAACGCTTTCCACAGGCCCAAAATGATCGCATTGGTTTGGACCAAGTTGATGAGATCATTCGTTTCATTCAGCTCCGCCCTGACTTTGATCGTTTGCAGGTCCTAGACAGCGGCAATGTCTACAAAGTGACCTATATCAAAACAAAGCGTATTGGCGAAGTGCAGTTCCAGGGATTGAAGTATCTTTCCAAGTCTGAGGCCGCCAACTATTTGGCAATTAAATCCGGCGACGTCTTTGATCAGCAGACTTTAATTGATCAAGGTGAAAAACTTCGTCAAAGCTATAAAGACCTGGGTTTCTTCAATGCCGTCATCGATATCGAAATGCCACCACGAGAAGATGGCAACGTTGATATTCACGTTAAAGTGACTGAAAATAAACGCACCCTGGTCGCAAACATCATCCTGCAAAGCGCCAACCAGGAACTTAACAAGTCTTTGGCCATCAAACTCGAAAAAGTTGTCGACGATCCTTTAACCGATAAAACTTTGGCGGATATCAACAAACGCGCCCGGGATTTTTTAACTAAAGAGCATTATGTTCGCGCCGATCTTACGGGTCCGACAATCTCTTATAGTAAAGACGAAGCCGAAGCCACTTTGACTTATCGCCTGGAACGAGTTGAAAAGTATGCCTTTGAGTTCAAAGGCATTTATTTGCTCAGCGAACGAAAAATCAAGAATGCGATCGATCTGGATACCTTCTATTCTGCGAACCCAACAATCGGCGCCGAACTTGCACAAAAAATTCGCGCTTACTACTTGGCGGAAGGTTATGCGCGCGCCGAAGTGAACCAGCAGGAAGTAGAAACCAATACTCCCTTCTTTAAGAAAATTGTTTTTGAAATCGACGAAGGCCCACGGATAAAAATCCAAGACATTGTGATCAATGGTAAGTTCAGCCGAAAGCCTGCCTACTACAGCCACTTTATTAAGACTCACAGTTCAGAGATTGTTGATAAGGGCTACTTTAACAAGGATGACCTTGATACGGGCGTGCGCAATCTGGCTTTGCAGCTGCAAAACGAAGGTTATTTGCAGACAAAAATCGTCTCGACTCGCTTCCAATACAATCGCGACAAAACGGAAGTCACTCTCTTCGTCAATCTGACCGAGGGGCCTCTGACAGTTATTAAAGCTGTGGAGTTCAGCGGCAATAGTGCTTACTCCAATGAACAGCTTCTTAAGGTCACAAGTCTGAATCCGGGACCTCTAAAGCTTAGTCAAATTGAAGCGGCAGTTTCGAACATCAAAAATTATTATAAAAACAATGGCTATATCGAGATGCAGCTTCTGAATGAAAAAGAAGATCTCGTCACCTACGACGAAACCAGCACTCAGGCCATTCTTCATTTTAAGATTTTCGAAGGCCCCCAAGTACGCGCGGCCTCCATCGTCATTGAGGGTAATAACTTCACCAAAGACTATGTCATCCTCAAGGAATTGGACGTTGAACCGGGGCAATTGATCACTCCACAAAAGATTGAAGACTCGATCACTCATCTGCAACGTACGGGATTCTTCAGCACCATTGAAGTGCGCACTTTGGAAGAAAAAACCACTCAAGCCAACCGCACGGTTTTGGTGAAAGTAACAGAACGTGATCCAGGTCTTTTCACGGTGGGTGCCGGCGCGACAAATGAGCGAACTTTCACTTTGCGTGGATACACCAGCATCGCTTATCGCAATCTTCTGGGAACCGGACGCGGTCTTTCTTTGCGCCTTGAAGGAAATTACAACGTCACTGAGTTTAAATACCTGGAAAGTAAAATTGTCCTGGGCTATTTGGAACCTTATTTGTTTGATACAAAACTGCGTGGTCGCATCAATATCACTCGTTCCAGTCAAATTACCGATTACAATGTCGGTCAGATCACTGACGTGAATTCATACACCTACTCTCTGGAAAAAGATCTGACCACCCATATCCTGGGAACTTACGACGTTTGGTCAATGGCGCAGGTAAAAGACTATGGTTTGGATGAACGCTATCCTTACCAACCGACCCGCCAAGACATCGTCACCACGGGCCCCAATGTGGACTTTGACTATCGCGACAATCCTTTCACACCTACCCGTGGAACTTTCACTCGGGTCACTGCAGAATACTCAGACCCGGTTATTGGTTCTACGGAAACAATCAAGTACTGGCGTGCGGTGGCCAGCTTTACCCACTACTGGCATGTGGATCGCTGGCAGAAACAACCCGTTGTGTGGGCCAACCAGGTTCGTGGCGGTTATCTCAAAAACTTGGCACAAACGAATTCGAATATTAATGGTGTCCCATGGGATAAAAAGGGATTCAGCCTTGGTGGAACTTCAACAGTGCGCGGCTATGAAGCCGGGACTGAGTATTTCCCGAACAATAAAGACTTGGGCATTGAAGGCACCAGTAACAAGTACTATCTGACGACAGACTCTACGATGTTCTTGATCAAGTCAGAATTGCGCTTCCCTGTTTACGGCAGTTTGGGCGGAGCCGCGTTCTACGATGCCGGTGAAGTTCTGATTGAGGGCTTGGATATCAAAGAACCTTACCGAGCCTCCACGGGCTTTGGAATTCGCTACAACACCCCAGTCGGACCATTAAGTGTCGATATGGCTTGGAAGCTGAATATGCAGCCAGGGGAAAGTCCTTGGAGAATTCACTTGTCGATCGGAACCTTCTAGGGGGACCGCTATGTAAGCGGTGCCTAACTTTGGACCGCTATGTAAGCGGTTCCACTCTCAAAACATTAACATAGCCGATTTGGTCTTCGTCCTTAAATAGAGGGGCGATCCAGTTGGCTTTGTTGCGTAGTTGCAGTCTTTCTAAAGAGTACCGCTCTGTGATCAGGTGGACACCCACGTCGAGCAATAATGGCGTCAGTTGTTTTCCTGCGAATACGGGAACTGCCATTTCAAGAATTCTTTTTGTCACTTCATCATCTCGCTCATACAAAGAAAACCAAGGGCGGCAGTAGATATCTTCGATCGTGTAACTGGTGTATTCAAAGTAGTTGAAGGTTCTAAAAATCTGCAGGTGATTTGAAGTGTAAAATTCAACCACATCACCCTTCTCGATCAACTTATTTACATCTTCATGAAAGTAGAACCCGTGATGCTCACGAGCCTCATTAACCAAAAACCGAGCATCCGAGATGCTATGCCCTGCCGCCTGCGTCTGTCGACAGATGCCCAAGTATTCCTTCAACTCTTCACAAACCGATTGTTTCATCTCATCCGAAAGCGCACTAAAAAACGGCAAAGAGTCCATTTGATATGGGCGGACCACCCAACCTTCTTTTTCAATCAGGTCGCTCAGCTCTTCACTTAGAATTTTAAACTGCTTGGCGAGAACGTGCATGGCTATAATTTCACCTAAATAATAACGAGTTTATCTCAGGTTTAAGCTATAAAAAAGCAAAAAGCCCCAATTTAGGGGCTTTTTACCTATTCATTTTAAAGAAATAATCTTAGCGTGCTTTGCTTGTAGCAAATTTTCTGCGTAAATCCTGAGTCACCTCTTGGATAGTCGCACTGAGTGTCACTTCAAAAAGATCTTCTGCAGATACTTTATAAAGTTCGCCCAAACGTTTCAAAGCGTTGATTGGTGGGTGAGACACACCACGTTCCCAATTAGAAATAAACTGCGGAGTTGAATAACCCAATTTATCTGCAACATCTCTTTGTGAAAGGCCTGCCGCTACACGTTTTTGTTTCAAGAAATCTGCTAGCATATTTTTTTGTTTCATGTGATTTCCACCTAAATTTTATTTAGAATAAACATAATCAGTTAAATGTGACAAGCATTTGCTTTTCACTCTTGCGAAAGATTAACTCTTTCAATGCCTTCAAACTTACGACATCCTAAACAAACACAGTATACATGGAAATAAATAAATTACTTCCTGTTTTTTTACAAACTGCCTTAAGTTTAAGTAGAGACTTCATGTTTCCTTACATTGATACAACACTAATAGAGGTTTACTCATTTTATGTCTCAAGAAATTAAAAAACTCTGGTCTGAACGTTTCAAAATCACAAGCCTCTTAGTGAATCCCATGGGACGACTTGGACTCTATGGCGTCTTGAATCTGATTCAAGAAACCGCGTGGATGCATGCAGAGACTTTAGGTTTCGGGATTAAGGACATGGAACAGCAAGGTCTTTTCTGGGTCCTCACTCGACAAACTTTGCAAATGAGCTCTTGGCCAGCGATCGGTCAACATATCTGTGTTGAGACATGGCTTCGCCCCCCTGATGGGGCTTTTGTTTCGCGTGAGTTTTTTCTTAAAGATGACAACGGTGAAATCATCGGACGCTGTTCAACCAGTTGGTTGGCCTTGGATCGCCGTACAAAAAAGATTTTACCATCTCAAGATCTTCGCCCTTGGGAGCAAATCTGTCTTGATCAAAGCAATGGCCTGATCACTGAGAAAATCCCCGTTCAAGGAGCCTACGAGAGCTTGGCAAAATTCAGAGTGCGCAACTCCGACCTCGATACCAACCAACATGTGAACAACACCAAATATGCACAGTGGATTTTGGACTCAATTCATTATGATCTGCATAAGTCGCTCGCTCTGAAGAGCTACTCTGTCAATTTCCTGGCAGAGACTCACCTGGGCGATAAAGTAAAAGTTGAACGCTCCTGCTCGGCTCCTTCCGTAGACGAGGTTTCGGCCGGCATTACGACTTATCGTGGCGCCAGATTAGAAGATGATAAGATTCTTTTTACAGCACGCCTTGAATGGGAGAAGATAAAAGCATGAATTTGCTGAAGCCCTTTGCCGAAAATCCACTCACGCGCTCCATCAGTATCGAGACGACAAGTCAAAAGACGACTCCGACCGAGCTGATTTTGGAATTCACAATTCGTGGTGACATTGGCCAAGTTTGCTTCGCAGAAAGTTCGCTGGTTGCAGCCCGCCGTGATGAACTTTGGAAGCACACTTGTCTGGAGTGCTTTTTTTCCACAGGTCTCGAAGAGTCTGCCCCCTATTTTGAGGTCAACTGCGCTCCGAGCGGCGACTGGAATGCCTACGCTTTCAGCAGCTACCGTCAAGGCATGACTCCCTCGCAAAATTTAGGCGTCAAACTGACCCACCGTGAGAGTTCAGAAAATGAGGCTTTTTTCCGAATATCCGTGAGCGGAGACGATTTGCTCCACGCTCGCCACTTGGGAATGACCGCCGTGATCGAATTTACCGATGGAACGCGCAGCTTTTTCGCCCTCGCCCACCCTGGCCCTCAGGCTGATTTCCATTTGAAAAAATCATTCTCAATTTCGCTCTGAATCAAGCCCTCACCTCCTTGACCCTTATCTGAGGCCAAGTTAATTTTGCTTGTTTTAACATACAAACTTAACGCAATGAGCCTCAAAAAGGTACGCCGTACCTCATCGCCTCATCGAAAGGACTTTCCATGAAGAAACACACAGTACGTGTTTATCCATCTAAAGAGAAACTAGATCGCAAAGATCAACTTGCTTGGAAACTTGCAGAAATCTCTTCTGACAATGCTCCGATCAAAGCTGATGTTGTAGATATGGTTATCAATCGTATCATCGACAATGCTTCTGTTGCGATTGCAGCAGCAAATCGTCGTCCTGTGGCTTCGGCTCGTGCGATGGCAATTGCTCATCCGCGCAACTCTGGTGCGACTGTTTTCGGTATGCCGAACGATCAAAAATTTGATTGTGAATGGGCAGCTTGGGCGAACGGAACGGCCGTTCGTGAGTTGGATTTCCATGATACTTTCTTGGCAGCTGACTACTCTCACCCTGGTGACAACATCCCTGCAATCTTGGCTGTTGCACAGCAAATGAATAAAAACGGTAAAGAGCTTTTGAAAGGTATCGTGACTGGTTACGAGATCCACGTTGATCTAGTAAAAGGCATCTGCTTGCATGAGTACAAAAAAGACCATATCGCTCACCTGTGCCCGGCTCAAGCTGGTGGTATCGGAACTTTGTTGGGTCTTCCGACTGAAACTATCTTCCAGGCGATTCAACAAGCGGTTCACGTGTCTTTCACGACTCGTCAATCTCGTAAAGGTGAAATCTCTTCTTGGAAAGCATACGCTCCTGCACATGCTGGTAAACTAGCTATTGAAGCGGTTGACCGTGTTATGCGTGGTGAAGGTGCTCCATCTCCTATTTATGAAGGTGAAGACTCTGTGATCGCTTACATGCTTTCTGGTAAAAATGGAAAATACGAAGTTCCACTTCCAGAAGTTGGCGAAGAAAAACGCGCGATCCTTGAAACATACACAAAAGAGCACTCTGCTGAATATCAATCACAAGCATTGATCGACTTGGCAGCTCGTATGAAAACTAAGATTGCAAACTTCGATGACATCACAAACATCGTGATCCACACGTCTCACCACACTCACTATGTTATCGGTACTGGTGCAAACGATCCGCAAAAAATGGATCCAAATGCATCTCGCGAAACTCTTGATCACTCGATCATGTACATCTTCGCAGTAGCCCTTCAAGACGGAACTTGGCACCATGTGAACTCATACGCTCCAGAGCGTGCGAAACGTGCTGACACTGTGGCTTTGTGGCACAAAATTTCAACTCAAGAAGATCCAGCTTGGACAGCGGCTTACCACGATCAAGACCCAGACAAAAAACGTTTCGGTGGTCGTGTTGAAATCACTTTCAAAGACGGAACTAAATTGGTTGATGAATTGGGCGTAGCAAACGCGCATCCAGCAGGAGCAAAACCATTCAAACGTGCTGACTACATCCGCAAGTTTGATACTTTGACTGATGGAATCATCACTAAAGAAGAACGCAACCGTTTCATCTCTTTGGTTGAGAACCTTGAGAACTTGACTGCTGATGAAGTGAAACAATTGAACGTACAAATTCCTATCGACAAACTTGTGAACAACAAGCGCGATACAAAAGGGATCTTCTAGTAAGAAGACCGCCAGCGGAGAGTGCAGAGTCGTGTTGGACACGGCATCCTGCCTCACCGCTTCGCCTGCGGCGAGGGCCACCCAGGCCCCGCGGAGGTCCAACCCGACTCTGCACTCTCCGCCGGCTGACTTTTCTCAAAGGTCCAATTTGTTGGGATCTTTATTTGGCTTGTCCCACCTTTGGTGGGACTCGCAGTTTTGGGTACGTCGGTCCCGCCGAAGGTGGGCATTGAGCTTCTTGGTTTTATTTTTTTAATCGACTCTTTTTTGAGGCGAATTCCTTTGGAGGAAATTTATGTTGTTTCCTGAAATTACTCCTGCACAGAAACGTGCTAACTTTAGAGCGGCTTTGAAATCTGGGAAGCTTCTTCAGATGCCGGGGTCTTGGTCTCCGCTAGCTTCAATGGCTATTGAGAAAGCGGGATTTGATGGGGTTTATATCTCTGGATCTGTGCTTTCCAATGATCTTGGCTATCCTGACATTGGTTTGACTTCGTTGACTGAGGTGGCTCAGCGTGGACGTCAAATTGCTCGCACGACGAAACTTCCTACTATCATTGATATCGACACTGGTTTTGGCGAACCGATGAGCGCGACTCGAACGGTTCAAGAGATGATTGAGATGGGGCTTGCGGGTTGCCATATTGAAGATCAAATCAATCCGAAACGTTGTGGTCATCTTGATGGTAAAAGCCTTGTGTCTCGCGACGAAGCCTCACGCAAAGTGGCGGCGGCAGCCAAGGGTAAAAAATTGGATGAGAACTTCCTTTTGATTGCTCGTACTGATGCTCGTGCTTCTGAGGGTTTGGATGCGGCGATTGATCGTGCAAAAGCTTATATCGATGCGGGTGCAGATTGCATCTTCACGGAAGCTCTTGAGAATGAAAAAGAATTTGAAACATTCCGTAAAGCTGTTTCTGTTCCCCTTCTGGCGAATATGACTGAGTTCGGAAAAGGTCGCTTGTTCACTTACGAAGAGCTTTCAAACTTGGGTTACAACATTGTGATCTATCCCGTGACGACTTTCCGTCTGGCGATGGGTGCAACTGTTGAGGGTTTGGCGGAAATTAAAGCCAAGGGGACTCAAGAAGGTTTGCTTGGGAAAATGCAAACTCGCAAAGATTTGTATGCACTCACTCGTTATGATGAATACAACAGCTTTGACCAAAACATTTTCAACTTTACTTTAAAGTAATTGAATTCCAAAAGCCCGGGCAACCGGGCTTTTTTTTTGCCAGCAATCACCCGCCAACGCTTTGCATGGCAAAAAGGTACGGCGTACCTTCTGATTGACTCTGTATTAACATTTGTTAAGTTCTCTTTAGTCGGACTTTTTAAGTCGGAGGCTTTATGAGATCTCGAGTTCTTGTTCTCTCTGCCCTTTTTGTTTTCACTCTGCGTGCGCATGGGGCCGAGGTCGTCTCTGACGATATTCTTTCGATCACTCCGCAAAATGGTCACAGTCTTTTTAATGACAGTATCGATCAGGCGAAAACCTCTATTGATATGATGATGTATCATCTCTCGGATCTTGAGACGACACAGCATCTGTTGGCGGCGCAACAGCGTGGAGTTCAAGTTCGCTTGATACTGGATGCGAAAGCGATGGGTACGCCTTCTTCAACAGCAATTTTCAATCAACTGACGGCCAGTGGAGTTTCGGTTCGCGCGAGCACTCCAGCGTTCTCCATCAGTCATGCCAAGGCTGCCAGTTTTGATAACTCATGGACTCTGGTCACCTCCATCAACCTGACTCGCACGGCCCCTTTCACGCGTGATTTTGGAATTAAGACAACGGACAGCGAAGTCACGGCCGAGTTTGAAAAAGTCTTTGCTGCAGATTGGGAAAATGCACAGAACAAAACCGGGAACACTCCTGAGTTGACGGTTGCTAAGCTAGCATGGAGCCCGTTGAATTCTCTTGATAAGATTTTAGCTCTTATCAAAAAATCTCAGAAATCAATTTATTTAGAAGTAGAAAATTTGGGCGATAAAGACGTGCTCTCCGCCCTCGAGGAAAAAGCCCAGGCTGGCATCCAAGTTGTTGTGGTTGTTCCCGCTTGTGTAGAGGGAGGAGGAGCTCGCAATCTTCCTTTTATGAAAGAGCTTTCTTCCGCGGGCGTGGATGCACGACTTTCAGTTCCACCCTATAACGGACAAAATCCTTATATCCACGCGAAGTCGATGGTCGTCGACAATCAAGAGTTCTATGTGGGCTCTGAAAACTTCAGCTACAACAGTCTGACAGCTGCACGAGAGCTAGGAATCATTGAGGCTAACCAGAAGCTCAGTAACACTATTCAGTCCACCATGCTTCAAGACGCTCAACTGGCGACTCCAGTCGCGCAATTGGTGACGACTTTCTCCTGCGCTTCTGCTCAATTCGCCACGCAAATCACAGAACCGCAGACTGGAAGTCACTAAACTATTTATTTCGTCATCGGGACGAGATGAACTGCGAGCATATAAACCTCGGAGCGAGTTCCTGTCTCTAGATAGTCAGCAAATCGGCGGCGCATTTTTTTTAGCTTTTCTTTGGCCTCTGGCAACTTCTTAGGATCGATAGCCAGGATCATCGCCGATGAGTCACGCAGGGCCAGCGGCACTTCATCAATGGCCTTCTCCACCACTTTTAAGCGACGCTTATGCCCTTCACGCAGCACCTCAGAAGGGATCTCTGTGATTGTTTGAGTTTTACGACTCTTGGCACACAGCTTTCCAGATTTCACTTCAAGCAAGCTCAACTTTCGCAATGTCTCAATAGCCTCTTTGGCTTGTATTTCCGAAATTCCCAGGCGATTCGCTGCGGTTGAGGTCTTGTGATCAAAGCCTTTCGTTTCAATCAACGAAAGCAACGCCACGTAATGAGGATCCATTAAAAATTTAAACTCTTCCTCTTGCAGGATCTTCCCATAGACTTCACCCTGCTCTTCCACGCGAACAGCGTCCAAAAATATTTCACGCTCTTCCTCATTCAGATTGAGTCTTTCAGAAATTTTACGGGCCACGCTTTCAGTGATCTGTCTTTGGCCATTCATAAATTCAGACAGCCGGCCGCTGCCAATTTCAAGATGCTTGGCAAAAGCCCGAAGTGAATAGCGGGGATTTTTTAATTTCTTCCCTTCAAAAGCCTGACGCAAAATATCTACAGAGACTGACATGTTATTCCTTCGGCAGTTCTGTGCATTTAAAAGTAGAATAGGTTCTCGATGGATCTGTCACAAACCTCATAAGGAAAATCAATTCCCCCTTAGGACTATGTGAAATCAATCCTTCAACTCCGGCATAAAGCCAAATTTTCTCTCTACGGGCATATTCTTCAAGTCTGGTGAGCACAACCACACCATCCTTCGTGCTTAAATTTCTATAGGAATAGACACTCTGCTGAACAGGCACCGCATTTTTTCCATCATAAACGGTTAGATATAAGGCTTGATTGCGTCGTTCTAGGATTGCTGAAGAGTAAATCAACGCTCGCCCATTAAACAAGCCGCGAACGGTTGTACATCTCAAAGGAACATCAAGAGCACCATTTCCCCACTCATGCCCAGCGAATGCCGTCGAAATTGTGGAAAAGAAAAAAGCCATGACAATCATTTTTTTTACAGACAATTCCATAGGTGCTCGGCCTCTATCTTGTGATTAAACAATATCGTTAATCGTAAATGCGAGCTTGCCAATATTTTTTTTAGTCTGGTCAGAGTTCCCTGAATTATCGGGAGCATTGCTGTGGCTCAAGCCACAGCAATGTAAAGGGTAACTTATTTTTTACAGAATGGAGCCACCGGATCCTGCTTGCAAATCCACGCCTTCATCTGCGCGTTTTCCGTTTTTAACTGCATCACTTCAGATTGATCCGCCTTATTTTCAACCTGTGCCTGTACAGAAGCAATACCTCTATGAATCTGCTGAGAATCTTGAAACCATTTTTGATAAAACTCTTTCACAGCATTCACCACCGCCCAGTGAATTGGATCCGCATTCAACTCAAGATATCCATCATCGCGAGTATGAACAGCATCAGGAATCACCTTCTGCACTTCCTGCGCGATAAAACCAGTCATCGCTTTGTCTGATGGAATATTCAAAGCGTTTTCTTTTTTATAGTTAAAACGCACGGTGTGAAGTTTTAAAATCTCATTCAGTCCGTATTCGTAATCCCCATGAACATCTTTAAGGCGGGCATCTGAAGCCAAAGTCCACGCCGTACCTGTACTCAAGCCTGCAGTGCCGACAACGTGCAAGTTGTAACCAGGAGCAGTTGTTCCTATCCCGACATTGCCACTAACTATTACTCCATTTGCAGGGGCGGCATTAGTGCCTGCATAGGTACCTACAGAAATGCCGCCATTAACGTCAAGTTTAGATTTGGGCCCAAAAGTACCAAATCCAACATTTCCGCCTGAGGTAATAAGTGCATAGCCAGAAGCAGAGCTGAAGAAGCCACCATAACCTGTGGTCGCTGTACCAGAGACACCTTTCCCGGCAATCGCAACGCCTGAAACACCAACGGTATTCGATCCTGCTGTGGCTTCTCCTCTTACACCAGCCACACCATAACCAGAGGAATGAGCAGTTTTTCCGTAAACCGCAGCGGAGTTGTCATCACCGCCTGTCGTCGAAGTCAACTCACCTTTAATTCCATAATAAGTCGTAAAAGCAGCTCCGGGGTTAACAACATGTAGCGGAGTATTCGGACTTGTCGTGCCAATGCCAACGTTACCGCTACTATCTACACGCATACGTTCACTACCATTGGTAGTAAACTGCAGTGAATGCGTCGCTAAGTCGAGATTTACAATTTCATTCGGAGAGACTTCGCTATTATTAATCAACCGCACACTGTCTCCAGTACCTGCAGCTATACTCATCAATGTAGAACTGTTTGCAATAATCTTTAGCTCCGCGCCGCCAGAATCAGTGAAGCGAGCAATAGGGTTGGAAATATCAGTCCACGCTCTATAGACATCCAACATTGCAGTCGGAGATGCTCCAATACCCACTCTACCCGAAAGATTCGCACCACCTCCTGCACCATTTGCTCCAGGCATCAACAAAATATCACCGCCCAGAGTTACGCCAGCGGCACCAGTTTGACCTTCTATACGTACAGCTTTACCATTCCCGCTGGAAGCTGTTCCTCCAGCAACATGGAAGAGATTCGATGGGTTATCGGTATTAACACCAACATTGCCGTTAGCAAGGACTGTGAAACCCGTTGTTGAGGTTGCGTTCGCTTGAATTCTTGCTACTTTTCCACTGGTAGATGACCCAGTGTTGGCAACATAGAATAAACCATTGCTGGAATTCAATGTGGCACTAGAGCTGGCCAGACTCACCATACTGCCGGTGGTTAGCGCATTTGAATTCATTGACATCAATGTCTGAGTCGTCGCCGTTGACCAGTTCCAGATTTGACCGAAGTTTAAGTTGTCGATCGTATTTCCTGCTGTCGCGGCGGTGATACCAGATAAAGCTCCACCGCCAGCGCTGACTAAATCAACATAAGCCCCGCCATTTTGAGAAACTTTGAACTTATTCGCTGCAGAATCAAAGTAGAGGCGACCTTGCCCCGCCGGAGACACTGCCGGAGCCGCCATGCCGCGCATAGTTTCAGCTCCGTTAACATCAAGAATTGAAGAAGGCGTTGTTGTTCCGATACCGACATTTCCGGCTGTCGTGAGCTGTATACCAACTTGATGAATTCTATAGGTTTGAGATCCAACAGTTTGCGATGTGGAAACAGTGAGTGACGTGCCGCTGGGTACCGCGGTAATTGTGCCTGCGTCGGTTCCATTGGCGAAAACAAATTGCGAGCCAATCATAGCCGATGTCCAAGATGCTCCAGACGTCCCAGTGATAGTATTTCCAGATTGTGATGCATAACCGGTTTGGTAGTAAGGTGGTGACACTGAGAAGAAATTTGTTGGAATGATACCAACGCCGACACTCCCTGTATTAGACATTACAAGGACATTGTCTGGATTGGTCGTACCAGTGGTTTCGCCAACAAAGCTGTAATTCACAAGATTTCCAGAATAAGAACTTTTAAATATGCGATTGTTAGATCCACTCGCTGCACGCATAAGTATTTGGGGAGATCCGGTGCCGGATTTTGAGTCTACAATTAGAACTGCATTTTCATTACCTGAAGAGTTAATATGAAGAATTGTATTCAGATTTGGGGTATATGCAAATCCACCCAAGTCTCCTATCATACTCGTACTTGCTCCAAGGCCTAAGTCGCCGTTCGCAGAAAGAGTAAGACCTGAGTTTGCTGTAGAGTTAGCCTGAAATCTCGCAATTGTGCCTGTTGAGGTTGCGGCTGTATTAGCAACATATAGCAAACCATTTGAGCCAGTATTACCGGTGCTCGAACTGGTCAGTGATAAAATACTTCCAGTCGTGAGGCCATTTGCTGTCATAGTCATTGGACTTTGAGTCGTCGCCGTCGACCAGTTCCAAATCTGCGCATTGAGTAAGTTGTCGATCGTATTGGTGGCAGTGGCGGCAGTAACTCCTGAAAGTGCTGCTGTGGCAGTAACGCCTGTCAAACCAGAACCATCTCCAGTTACCTTACCTGTGGCATCGACTTTAAACCTAGTAGCGTTACCAACTTGGAAGTTAATAAAGTCACCAGTATAAGCGGCAGGGTTAGCGCCGATGTAAGTTCCATTCGCAGAACCAGCAGAAAGAGCTGTGTTCGACAAGTTCACTTGCGCACGAGTCGCACTGGCAACAGGTGCTGTGCCGATAGAAAGAGTATCAACAGGAGCCGTTGCGCCGATGCCGACATTGCCTGCAGAATCAATTCTCATACGCTCTGTACCGCTAGTTCCCAACTTCAGAGGTCCAGCTTGATTGTTATTGACGGACAATGTTGTATTCGTGTTGTCCCATATTATATTGGCTTTCGCGATATCATTATTTTTAAACAAAAACTCAGTGAATTGTTCCCCAAAATTGTCGGCCGAAATATTAGCTCCATTGGCGCCACGGACATGAAGCTTTTCTGAGGCGTTGGTTGTTCCAATTGCGACGTTACCGGAAGAAGCGATCAACGTCATCGTTGTTACGCCAGAAGCTGCCAGTGCAAAATCATAGGCATCGTTAGTTCCAATCCTTGCGATACTACCAAAGCTATTTCCACCGTTGACAAAGCCCGTAGAGCTGGTAACTGGCGTCAGCCAAGAAAGCCCACCAGATCCATTTGTTCGCAGGACCTGACCGTTCGTGCCATCAATATTTGGCAACGTCCAAACTGTTGAACCAGCAGCGGATGATGGTTGGAATCCCGTGTAGCCCGAAGTTGAGCCGGACATACGAATTGCGCCTTTAACATCTAAGGCTGCACCTGGTGCTGTCGTACCGATTCCGATATTACCATTTAATCGCTTAATAAATAGCGCTGTCCCAAGGCTACCGCCTGCATCGCTAATCCTGTTGATCACGAAATCGCTTCCCGCATCAGAACCGGTTTCCGCGGTTGGCTCTTTTCCCACCTCCCAACGACTTTGGTTTTGAGACATATAGCGAGTAAAACTGTTGCTCGTTACACCAGCTGAAAGATCCAAATATGCACTACCACTACTTGCCTCTAACTTAATCGTTGGACTTGAGCCCAAGACATGCAAGTTCTTTCCTGGTGCGGCAACCCCGATACCGACGTTGCCATTCGCAAGAACTGTTAAACCAGAGCCACTGGCAGAGCTCGACTGAATCCGTGCAACTGTACCGGTCGTCGCTGCACTTGTATTCGCAATATACAACAAACCATTCGTAGAATTCACAGATGCATTTGAAGTCGTCAAGTTTAACAAGCTGCCGGTTGTTAAAGCATTCGCGGAAATACTCAGCGGACTTTGCGTCGTCGCCGTTGACCAGTTCCAGATTTGACCGAAGTTTAAGTTGTCGATGGTATTTGTTGCGGTTGCCGCCGTGATCGCAGAGAGAGCTCCGCCACCACCAGGAGTTGCCCAGGTCGCCAAACCCGCCGCATCTGAAGTCAACACTTTGCCTGCGCCCGGAGTACCGCCAGTGATTTTAACTTGGCCCGCAACTTCAAGAGCCGCACTCGGAGCTACTGTGCCAACACCCACGTTGCCGCTTGCTAATACCGTCAAACCTGTCCCTGCGGTAGAGTTCGACTGAATTCTGGCAACCATTCCAGAGGTTGAAGCACCCGTGTTCGCCACATACAACAAACCATCCGTTGAATTTAAACTTGCACTTGAAGAAGTCAAATTCAGCGCTGTTCCTGTCGTCAATGAGTTCGCGATGATCGAGGCCGCATCCGTTGTTGTCCCAGTAAAGGTCTGTGTATGAACACCCGTACCAGAAGCCATCGTTAAGTTTTGATTGGCAGCAACCGTCGTCGCACCATTCAAGCTCACCGCACCAGTACCCGTTGCGAAGGTATTTGCACCCGAAATCGAAGTATTGCCCGCTAAAGAAACACCACCAGAACCAGATTGCAATACCAAGCTAGAAGTCGTACCCGAGTTACCCACAGTTGTTGCAGAACCTGAAGCGCCCTGCACAGTCAATGCACCTGCAGATGTAAAGGCTGGTGTAGTACCACCGATCGCCATCGCGCCAGATGATGAGTTGAATGTAAAGTTCGGACTATCACCTACTGAATTAGCGGCCGTAGACAAAGTCACTCGGCCCGCAGTCAATCCTGCGATAACACCAGAAACTGCCTGCCAACTTGGTGCAGTACCCGCACCGTTACTAGTTAAAACATAACCGGATGTTGTAGCAGGCAAGCGAGACATCGCAGTCGTTGTTGAAGCATACAACAAATCACCAACCGCAAAGCTAGTCTGTCCCGTACCACCCATCGTTGCCGGCAAAGAAGTCGACCAAGAGGGAACTGTCCCTGAAGATGTCAACACACCACTTGCTGGGCTGGTCAATGCGGTTACACCTGTGGCCGTGCCGTTACTGACTAAAACGCTATTCGCAGTTATCGCTGATCCTGTGTTCTGCAAAATATTATTTGTTGCTAAACCCACACCTGTAACTGTGGTGCCATTGACTTTTCCAACAGTCGTTACGCCGGTATTCGAAACAGTCACATCACCGCTCATAGAAACGATTTGCGGAGCACTGGCGTTTTTACCGACAACGATTTGACCGTCAGTCATCGCGCCTAGCTCTTTAATCGCACCAGCGCCTGAATACATCAGCTGATTATTCGTTAATGCCGTCGAAGAATTAGTACCACCATTTGCTACCGGCAACGTTCCCGTCACGTCGGATGACAAGCCCACGCTTGTCACTGCTGAATAAGCGCCCGCGCCGGTTCTTTTTACAAACCCCGTCGTCGCAAGACCATTCAATCCAGTCAACTCTGTACCTAAACCAATGGTCCCTGTCGCAGTGATTGTACCGCCAGTTAAACCAGTTCCTGCAGTGATCGAAGTCACAGTACCTGTACCAGCACCATCACCAATCGCAACCCAAGCTGCACCCGTATCGCGATAGATCGTGTTGTTATCTGAAGCGATATACAATCTGCCGGCGATGCCAAATGCAGGACGTGAAGCTAATAGCCCCGTTTGCACGCTTGGCGTACCACCCAGATTAGAAATTGCATCTGTGATTCCATAGCCCGCAATTGTTGTCGGCTTACCAGAAGTAATCTTAGTCCAATCCAGTCCTGGAATATCCGCAGCTGCCAGAGTGGTACCAGAAGTCACACGACCTTGAGCATCTGTAGTAACTTTCGTGTATGTTCCAGCGGTGCCGGTGTTTTTCAAAGTCACCGCACCGGTGTTTGCCATCGTTGCATCACCCGACATACTCACCGGAGCATATTGAGTGGCACCGTTGTTATAGACGAGGAACTGAGTGTCAGTAGGCGCAGTAGCACTAACCGCTTTACCTTTGATTTTATCCACTGACATCGTGCTGGATGTCCCAGACACGTCACCAGAGAATGTCGAAGCCGTTCCAAGTTTATTGTTGAATGTCGTCCAATCAGTATTACTTAACAAACCCGCCGTTACCGTTCCCGATGCCGATGCCATTGGAATATTCAACGTATGAGTGCTTGTTGCGGAGGTGAATGCTGGCGAGTTTCCAGTTGTACCAATCGCAAATGTTTGTGTACCAGCTATCAATCCATTCAATGAAGTGATTCCCGCTCCGCTTGCTGCAAAGGCCGTCCAAGCGGTTCCATTACAATACTCAACGTTGCCGCCGTTATATCGAATCGCACCCGCAACACCCGCCGCGCAGGCTGTGGCATCAGTACCGACACGAACCGCACCGGCCACATCGAGTTTGATCGCAGGAGTCGCAGTGCCGATACCAACATTACCGCCAGTTGGATTTAGCAGAACATAACCCTTAGTAGCATTGTTTGTCGAATCCAACGTCAAGTTATTGCTTGCCGCTGTTCCACCATTCAACACCTGCCCACCAGCACGACCTGCCAATAGCGCGTATTGAGTGAAAGTATCTGCTGTTTTTGCAGCCCAAGCAGGCACACCAGTACCATTCGTTAAAAGAACTGAGTCATTCGCCGATGTCAAACCACCAACCACGTTATTAGCTGAAGAGAACAACAATTGATTTGCGGTCGTTGTACCTGGATAAGAAGCCGTAGAATAAACCGGACCCGTCGCAGAATATTGCAAGATCGAACCGTTTACAGAGCCAGTGACTGCTGTCATCGTCCCGGAACCATTCGTTGCAATAACACTATAATTTGACCAGCCAGTTGAAGATGATTTTGCATTCAGCTGAGTTTGAACTGCAGAAGTAACACCTGACAGATAGCCAAGCTCAGTATTCGTCACCGCAGAGTGAGTTGGAATGCCACTCGCATCCGAAATCAACGCTCTGTTTGCAGTAATTGCAGTGGCCTCAACAATTGCACCACCACTTGAAACCATCACTTTGTTATTAGTCAAAGCTGTCGAAGAATTTGTACCACCGTTTGCAACCGGCAAAACACCTGAAACATCAGCCGTTAAACTTGCTGCCGCGGTGGTATATGTACCAGCGCCAGTACGCTTAACGAAACCAGTTGTTGAAAGTCCATTCAATCCCGTCAACTCTGTGCCTAAGCCAATAGTTCCAGCTGAGGTGATCGTACCACCCGTTAAGCCAGTTCCAGCTGTGATCGAAGTCACAGTGCCTGCACCGGCACCATCACCGATCGCAACCCAAGCTGCACCTGTATCGCGATAGATTGTGTTCGTATCAGAAGCGATATAGATTCTGCCCGCAGTTCCAAATGCTGGACGAGCCGCAAACGTTCCTGTTTGCATACTTGGAGTGCCACCATTGTTTTGTACGCCATCAGTGATTCCATGACCACTTAGTGTAGTTGGTATACCGGAAGTAATCTTAGTCCAATCTAATCCTGGAATGTCGGCAGCTACTAAAGTAGTTCCTGAAGTCACACGACCTTGGGCGTCTGTTGTGACTTTAGTGTATGTTCCAGCAGTACCAGTGTTTTTCAAAGTCACAGCACCAGTATTCGCCATTGTCGCGTCGCCAGACATGCTCACGGGAGCATACTGAGTCGCACCATTGTTATAGACTAAGAACTGAGTATCAGTTGGCGCAGTTGCACTAACCGCTTTGCCTTTAATTCTATCCACTGACATCGCGTTGTAAGTTCCAGACACGTCACCAGAGAATGTTGATCCAGTTCCCAATTTTGTATTGAAGTTGTCATATTCAGTTTTACTAATAAGACCCGCTGTTACCGAGCCAGTATTCGCCATCGGAATATTCAAAGTGTGAATATTCGAAGCCGATGACCAATTAGGAGCATTCCCAGTTGTGCCTGGTACCGCCAACGTTTGCGTATTACCCGTCATACCATTAAACGAAGTAATCCCAGCACCACTCGCCGCAAAAGCAGTCCACGCAGTTCCATTACAATACTCGACATTACCACCGTTATAACGGATCGCGCCTGCAACACCTGCCGCACAGGCTGTTGCATCCGTACCAACACGAACCGCACCCGCAACATCGAGTTTGATCGCTGGAGTCGCAGTTCCAACACCAACATTGCCGCCTGTTGGGTTGATAAGAACATAACCCTTAGTTGCATTCGCTGTAGAATCTAACGTCAAATTATTACTTGCCGCTGTTCCACCATTAATTGACTGACCACCAGCACGACCTGCCAACAAAGCGTACTGCGTGAATGCATCAGCTGTCTTTGCCGACCAAGCCGGCACACCAGTACCATTCGTTAAAAGAACTGAGTCATTGGCAGAAGTTAATCCACCCACAACGTTGTTCGCTGAAGAGAACAACAACTGATTTGCTGTTGTTGAACTTGGATAAGTTGCTGTTGAATACACCGGACCAGTTGCAGAATACTGCAAAATACTTCCAACTGCAGAACCTGTAACCGCAGTCATGGTGCCCGAACCGTTCGTTGCAATGACGCTGTAGTTCGACCAACCAGTAGATGAAGACTTCGCATTCAACTGAGTTTGAACTGCTGAAGTGACACCTGATAAGTAGCCAAGTTCTGTATTCGTCACTGTCGAGTGAGTTGGAATACCATTAGCATCCGAAATCAAAGCTTTATTTGCAGTTATCGCCGCTGCCTCGACAATCGCGCCACCACTTGAAACCATGACTTTATTATTTGTCAATGCTGCTGCTGAATTTGTACCACCACGAGCGACTGGCAATGTTCCAGACGAAATTTTCGCAGCATCAATGGACGGAATCATCGCTGGAGCCAGCAAACCACTCGCATCAAGTTTCGCGATCTTATTCGCATCACTACCGCCACCAGTTGTCCCTGAGTTCAAAGTCAACACCGGTGTTGTCGTTCCTGTTGCCACACTGATATCAGCAGTCGAACTGGAAACGTTACTGACCGTGCCACCAGCTCCGGTACCGTCACCAATTGCAACCCATGTAGAACCCGTATCGCGATAGATCGTATTCGTGTCAGAAGCGATATAGATTCTGCCCGCAGTTCCAAAAGCAGGACGAGCTGCCAACGTTCCCGTTTGCATACTTGGAGTGCCACCACTATTTTGCACGCCATCCGTGATTCCGTAACCACTGAGTGTTGTCGGAGTTCCCGTGATCGAAGACCAAGATGGAGTTACTGTTACATTCGATGCAGCAGTCAAACGACCTTGAGCATCCACCGTAAATGTTCCCACTTGAGTTGCAGAACCATAAGAAGCCGCAGTCACCGCAGTACTAGCCAAAGAAATCGTACCAGTTCCTGTAATTGGACCACCGGTTAATCCAGTACCCGTCGCAACATTCGTCACAGTTCCATTTGTTGCGGGAGCTTGACATGTCCAACCTGTCGCCGTCCACGTTGCAATGTGGCCTGAGGTGGAGCAGGCAAAGTTATTAAACTTGCCCGTGGAATCAACAACCGCAATTCCAGAAGTTGCGGTGTTCACGCCCGTGAAATTCAAATCAGCACCTAAAATAGTGCCGTCTAAGATTTTGCCTGTTGTGATTGCATTCGCGGCAATTGTCGCTGCCGCAGAGCCAGGCCCCGCCGCAGTCACATCACCTGTCAAAGCCGTGACGTAGTTACCAGCAGGCTGCTTCGCCACAAACGAATCGTAATCAGCTTTACTTAAAAGACCCGCCGTCGACCCCGCCGAAGAAGCCAATGGAATATTCAACGTATGAACATTGCCTGATGACGACCAGTTTGGAGCAGCACCTGATGTACCTGGAACGGCCAAAGTTTGAGTCGAACCAACTTGGCCATTGAATGAAGTTAAGCCGGCTCCCGAAATTCCCAAGGCTTGAACTGAAGATCCATCCCAGTACTTAATCTGATTACTGGTGGTATTAAACCAAGTACGACCTTTTTCTGTTGCTCCCCAGCCTGCTGTGGATGGATCGGCCGCATAAGAACCCAGTTGCAGATTCTTATTAGAAGCCAATGAAACATTGCCCGCATTCGTGATATCTTGGCCACCCATATTCAAGGTGCCCGTCATCGTTCCGCCAGCTACAGGCAATTTTGTAGTGTCTGCAGCAATTCGCGCATCCACTGCTGTACTGAAGTCAGTTACCTGCGAAGCGGTGATCGCGATGTTCACGCAAGAAAAACCACCCACTGGGGAAATGAATTTCAAAGTTTGATTATCAGTACAAGTTGAAAGCTGCGAGTACGGGACTTTCGCATCTAAACTCGTTTGTAGGCTTGTCACATCTGAAACAGCCAGTGTCGCAACACCACTTGAGACACGACCTTGGGCATCTGTCGTTACTTTATAGTAAGTACCCGCAGTGCCCGTGCTTTTCAAAGTCGCAACACCTGCATTATCAATCGTCACATCACCACTGAGCGAAACAGCTGCGGCATTCCCGCCGGCATTACCCACCCAAATTTGCGCGGCAGGCAAAGCACTGCCACTCACTGCAGAAAGTTTATTCGAAAAGGCTGTATAGTCCGCTGCTGTCAAAAGGCCGCGATTCGATGCAGAAGCACTTGGGATATTGAATGTGTGAACTCCAGAAGCTGAATTGATATTGAAATCAGATCCGCTCGAGCCCGTTGCAAAAGTCTGAGTGTTGTCACTCAAGCCATTCATTGATTGAAGACCAGCCCCTGCAGTCCCTATGACTTTAGCCTGCGTGCCGTCCCAGTATTTAATCTCGTTACTTGTCGAGTTGAACCAAACTTTACCTTTATCGGCAGGAGTTAATCCCACTGGATCCACAGCATTGTTTGATAAATGCAATGACTTCGAAGGGTTCATCGTGATGTAACCCGTTAAGGTCAAATTCTGACCATTCATATCAATCGCACCACTCATGGTGCCACCGCTTAAAGGCAACTTGGTTGTATCGGCAGCAATCCTTGCATCCACTGCGGTACTAAAGTCACTCACCTGCGAGGCTGTGATCGATGTCGATGTACAAACAAACCCACCCACCGGGGAAACGAAAGTCCAAGTTTGCCCAGCAGTACAGGACGGCATTTGCGAATACAAAACACGGTCATTCAAAGCTGTCTGCAATCCTGAAACATCCGGGATCGCCAGCCCCAAACCAGCCTTGATAACTGCATTATCTGTCGTCAATAAACCAACACCGTCGACCGAAAGACCACTGCCCACTTGCACCATACCCGTCGAAGTCGTCGTTGCCACAGCAACTGAACCACCAGCACTCACGCAAGTCAGAACTCCACCTGAGGCTTTCAAGACCTCGCCCGCATTACATGAAGGCAAATTCGCTTTTGCGAACGCCTTCACAGAAGGATCGGTTTCATTTTCAGGAACTACAGTTGCAAGATCCGAATTCAAAACGAAATCACTAGCCACTTTACCTTGAAGACTTTCAGAATCGCCGGCTTTTTCTGCAAGCAAAGCAAATGGAATATTCGTTACCTTATGATATGGCTGAATGATCTGCACACCAAGGCCATCATGGGCATCAAACTCAATACGCACTTGGCGCAAATCATTCGCAGCAGGAGTGTACACACCACCAGGACATCCCCCGGTATCTACATTAGTTAAGCCAGACAGCGCAGGTGCCGCCTTATCAAAAACTTTTACCACGGACGCAGTACTTTGCGGAGTCACTCCGTCATAGACGTTGTAAGCCGTCGAACCTGTCCCGATGTCGATATCGAAGTTGCCCGAGGTCTGTGAAAGATCTTTGCCTAAGTGATTTTCGGAATAAAGAAGACAGCCTCCGGGGCTCAAGACCTTAACGACAAAGTCTACGTTGGTCGCATTTAAAGAAGTACCTGTTGCACTGTTACTGATATGTCCACTTAAGTGCACGCCGACAGGATTGGCCCAGGCATTGGATACACCTAACGTCAAAATATAAGTGACCAGAGTTAGCTTCATCAACAACCGCCTAGTTTAAATCCACATCATAAATTCCGCTGCGCACTTTAAGATGACTGACCATCGGCCCCACCGTACTTTTAACTTTGTATCTGCCATCGCCAGAAACTGACTTGGAACTGAACTCGGTCCCCGAAGCCTTGAACGTCGAAACTCGGGTCGCTCCCGATTCCACAGTCGTTTGAAAAAATTGAGGACTCAGAGCCTCTAAAGAAGCCTCGATACTGCAGGCACTCAGAAGAGCTGCAACAAAAGCTAGGGTTAAGAATTTCCAAAAGTCCCAAAACACTGCCATGTTGAAAGTATCGGAAAGGAATCTCGCAATTTTGAGCGTTTATTACAGAGACGTAAAAACCCCGACTGATAAGTGCTTCCGGCTTTTCATGAAGCACCACTTTCACGGCGATGTTCCCAAGGATTATGGGGATCAAAGAATTCAGGACTCTATCAATGAGACATTGTTTAAATACATTTCCGATGATGAGCTTTAAAAAAAGAGGAAAATGCAATGAGCTCAGTACCAGTTGTGAAAGTAGTAAATAGAACTTCTGCGACAACAGATGCCCATGAAAGAATTCGCAACATTCTTCATCATTTGTTGGCGGAACTTGTTGGCTCTGAGGAGACTCTGGCTGTGAAGTTTTATGTTGGTGAAAAGACCGTCGTCTATCAGGTGGATTGCACACCTCAGGCCCTCGGTCGCGTTATCGGTACGAAAGGAAAAAACATCACCGCCGTTCGCCATATTATCGGCGCGATGATGTCACGAAACGGAATGCGTGCGGTGATAGAAATTCCTTATTTTCCATCATCTGGAAAGTAAATCCGCCCCTCAAAAAATGGCAACAAGCCAACCACAATCCAATTCAACTCCAACACGGCGTATCGACATCCCAAATTTCAAGCATTTTCGAGGAAACGATGCGCCACCAGCGCCGGAAGTAGAATACTTCAGCAGCTCCGTTCTTGACCCAAAGGATGCCAGGGACTAGTTTTAGCCATTACATTTTCATAAAATTAACACGCTGAGCCTCAAAAAGGTACGGCGTACCCAAGAGGAAAAAATGGCTGAATATATCAATCCAGATTACGTGCCTGAACCAGAGAAAATGAACGTTAAAAAAGGTCTTGATGGCGTTGTTATGGATACGTCTTCAGTATCAAAAGTAAACCCACACACTAACTCTTTGATCTATCGTGGTTACCCAGTTCAAGACTTGGCTGAGAACTGCTCTTTCGAAGAAGTGGCTTTCTTGATGTACAATGGTGAGTTGCCAACAGCGGCTCAACTTGCTGACTTCACGAAAAAAGAACGCAGCTACCGTGATATCTCTGCAACTTTGTTGAACGTAATCAAAGCTCTTCCACAAAAATGCCACCCGATGGATTCAATCCGCACTGCGGTTTCTTTCATGGGTGCTGAAGATCCACGTATCTGGGATGCGACTCCTGCAACAAATCTTGATAAAGCCATGATGTTGCTTGCTAAGATCCCAACTGCAGTTGCTGCCGACTACCGTTTCAAAAAAGGTTTGGACTTTATCCCTCCAAAAGCTGATTTGACGATGGCAGAAAACTTCTTCCACATGTGCTTCGGTAAAGTTCCACAAAAAGAAGTTGTTAAAGCTTTTGACGTTTCTTTGATCCTTTACGCTGAACACAGCTTCAATGCTTCAACTTTCACAGCGCGTGTTGTGACTTCAACTCAGTCTGATATCTACTCTGCAACTGTTGCAGGTATCGGTGCCTTAAAAGGTCCTTTGCACGGTGGTGCGAATGAGATGGTTATGCACATGATGAAAGAGATCGCGGATCCAGCAAAAGCTGAAGCGTGGATGTTGGATGCTCTTGCTAATAAGAAAAAAGTGATGGGCTTCGGTCACCGCGTTTACCGTTCTGGTGACTCGCGCGTTCCAACTATGAAAAAATATGCGCAAGTTATGGCTGATGTGACTGGCGAGCAAAAATGGATGCAGATGTACACGGCTTTGGAAAAAGTTATGGTTGAGAAGAAAAAGATCTACCCTAACTTGGATTTCCCAGCGGGTCCTGCTTACTACATGATGGGCTTCGAGATCGACTTCTTTACACCGATCTTCGTAATGGCTCGTACAACGGGTTGGTCTGCTCACATCATGGAGCAAACTGCTGACAACCGTATCATTCGTCCATTGTCTGAGTACGTGGGTGCTGAACAACGTAAAGTTGTTCCTTTGTCAGAAAGAAAATAATCTTTTCTAAATTTAAAGATTTGAAAAAGCCCAGTTCGCAAGAGCTGGGCTTTTTTTTACAGGCAGCCGCCAGTTCTTTGCATATTCACAAAACAACCAGTTAAGAAACCCCGAAAAACGACAACAGAACCATCAGAAGACTCTGCATCTCAATACTCCTTGTCTCTCTTTTGAAGAATTGAGTTAATAGAACTAACGCCGCGACTTCAACTTACTTCTTGGCAAGACTGAATGAGGCTTTTCATGGTTAAACTTGCAAAGACTTTCTTAATATCTTTTGTCGTCTTTTACTCTTTCGCCTGCACATCAACCGCCGAGAAAAAAGATACAACTCTTTATATCCCGCCAGCGCCGCCACCACCGCCTCAAATGGCATCCGCATTTAACATGTTGACCGACTCATTTGCAGACCTTGAGGGCTGCTTTCTTCTTTTTGATATGAAGCTCAATGACTACGTCGAGGAGTTCAACTCCCCTCGCTGCCGTCAACCCACCTCACCTTGTTCAACCTTTAAGGTTCCACTGGCGGTCATGGCCTTTGATTCAGGAATCCTGAAAGATGAAGACAGCACTTTTAAATGGGATGGCAGGAAGAACACCATCCTTGCGTGGAATAAAGATCAGACCGCAAAAAGTTGGATGCAAGAATCTGTAGTTTGGTATTCACAGCGAATTACACAAAAACTGGGGCGCAAAAAAGTACAGAGCTATCTTGATAAATTTCAATATGGAAACCACGACTTCTCTGGCGGTCTCACGACGGCTTGGCTCACCGGAGGGCCTGTTCCTCATGAAAATCCCAAATCTTCTGTTTTGATTTCTGGCTATGAGCAAGTTGATTTCATGAAGAAACTTTGGACTTCTCAGCTCCCCGCCTCGCAGGCAGCGATGGACCTCACTCGCAAAATCACTTTTTTAGAAATGACCCCCCGAGGATTCAAACTCAGTGGAAAGACAGGGTCCGGGTTTATGCCACCGGAGTTCAAGCAACGACTGGGCTGGTTTGTTGCTCATATTGAGGGGAAGGATCAGGAATTTATTGCGGTAGCGACTTTTAACGACAAGGGCGCCAATGATTCACTCAGTGGCGGCAAACAGGCAAAACAGATTTTGATTGAAGCTTTGAAGGCCCATGGACTTTATTAAAATTTCAGTGAGTGCGGAAGGCATTCATCGCACTCACAATAAATCATTTGAAACTTTATCTCTTGGCTACGAAAGAGAACCGAATCATTTTTTGATCGAAACCGACTCGTTCCGCATTGTACGCCGCTAAAGTGGTATTGAACTTTTCAGCAAAGATCTCCTGGTGATGAGCGAATTCAAGACTTTGACGGGAAACTGCCAAAGACAGCAGATAGTCGCTCTTGACCAATAGATTCTGAAACTCAAATTCATTGAACTTTGCGAAGGGACCCGCCTTGCGATGAGCACTGAACAAAGACGTCATACGAGTCATATGCACCATGAGCTCTTCGGCGTATTGAGCCTTGAGGGCACCTTCATCCACATTATGAAGCCATTTTTTAATTGGACTTAAAGACATGGCATCAATGATTCGACCTGCTTTATTATCCAGACTCTCCGCCAACACTGAAGCGGAACGAAGTGTATTCGTGACGTTGGGTTTGACCGGCGCACCGTGAGCAGGTTTGCCCACTCTTGTCACAGAGGAGACCTTCTGCGTCTGTCTCATTTTGAGATTCGCTTTGCGGGGCTGCGCCTCCGCTGTACCAACTACAAATAAAGCCGCCGCCACTAACAACAAGCACTTGGACTTTGTCATCAAGATCCTCACTTCGGTTCGTTGAGGATATCCAATACAAAGCCCGTGCCCAGTTGGATTAGAGGTCGAAGTTTCCTTGTGACTCAGGTTGAAACAATACTTCTTTTACTTTGAGCTTTTTCACAGCTCCATTTGGAAGTTTCCAATCAATGGATTGCCCCACGGAGAGTCCCAAGAGAGCCACGCCGATCGGAGCAAGAATTGAAATCTGTCCTTTTTCAAGGTTCGCATCTTTGGGATAAACCAAAGTCATCTCTTGCTCTTGACCTGTGACTTCATCGACAAAGCGCACTCGTGAGTTCATCGTCACAACGTTGGCCGGAATATCTTTTTGTGCGATGACATTGGCGCGACTGAGTTCTTCCTCAAGGGCAAGTCCTGTGTCACTTTCGGTCTGCGCAGCCAAAGATGACAAACGTTGATAATCAAGATCAGTAACAAAAATTCGCGATTGCGACTCCATAGAGTTCTCCTGTTGAGAGGTTTAAAATTTAAACTTAATTTTTAAAATTGGATTTTAGGAAAGTAGAAACCTTTAAAAAGGAAATACTACTTCGAATGAAGCGCGCACAACAGCTTCAAACCCTTATGGGTCTCTAAGAGCTTGTTGATAGTAGATAGTAATACTTTTGCGCACATGATTGAAACCACTATAACACGCCTACTTTTGAATTAAAACCCTAACTATTGTGAACTCTTGTGTTCTATTTATCGCAATTATTTATCATAGTTACTCCAATCAAATGGAGCCGACTTGTTAAGTGGCTTCATATTGCCAGGTCGATTCAACAAAGTTTTGACCCATATCGAAATTTCATCCACGGCTGCATCAAGATTGTTTTCATTAACAATCAAAGTGGGAATATCCAAATTGCCAACATGATTTTGTGCATCGTCAAACGGCCCCTGCACCATCACAAAGCCTTTGCAAACAGACGACTCGTGAATAGCGCGAGCGAGATACTCTGCTCCCACACTGACTCCAACACCGACAATACTTTCACGATCGGTCGTAGCTTGCTCGCTTAGAATCTTCAACCCCGCCTTAATATCTTCCACCCGCTTATATGGGGACTCCCAAGATTGCGCAGAAGATTCATCATCCCCATAAAAAGCATGATCCAAGACCATGCAGACAAAACCTTCTTCACTGAGATCATGAGCAATATGCTCCGTGACCATAGCCGTGGCCCCCGTCATTGTTCCTTCGAACAAAAGCGCAGGAGACAGCTCCGAAGTGCTTTGCGGTGGTAAGAAAAGAGCGGCTTCCAACATGCGGCCTTGAGAGGAGAATGTCACAGTGAGCTTCATACGAGCCTCCTGCTTTAAAAATAAAACTCTCTGTCGTTGGCATGTAGTAAAAGGCTTCACTTTGCCATAAAACAACAGCAAAGACTGAAGAAAGACACTGACCCTGGGAAGGTTAGTTGTTGTCCAAGAGATTCAAATTGATCATGAAGTTTCTAGCTATTCGCACCGCCCGTGCCTTTGCTTCTTCAGCCTTCAAACCGATGAAGTGATCATCGACAGTCTCAACAAAAAGTCTCAACCATTGCTCAAAATGAGCCGGCTTTAAATTCAAATGCATATGCGGTGGAAATGGGCGCCCGCGATAGGTATCTTCGCCCAACAAAAGATCTGACCAAAAGTTATAGAGCTTCGGCAAATGCTCCGGCCAATTAACTTTGGCAACATCATTAAAGATCGGACCGATCAGACCGTCTTTACGAACTTTGTCGTAAAAGCTATCGACCATGAGCTGCACGTCTTCTCTTGATTCCAAAGGTTTTCTAGTCATCATTTAAACCCTCTCATAATTCATTATGAGCTACAATTATCATTTCACCTCGCCACTGCGAGTATCCGCTCCCCACAATGCAATTCCACCGGGGGCGGTCTGGTTTTTTAAGACTAGCTAATCGGCAGAACATCCAAATCTTTGGAACGAATCTTTCTAAGTTCCTCAGGAATACACTTCAACACCGCGTCCCCTAAAGATTCAATCAACTCGCTCTTATAATGCTCACGCCGATAGACCAGCCCAATTTCGCGCGCGGGTATGGGGCGCTCAAATGGAACAATCTGACTGTGCTCACCAATTTGCTCGCTGGCTAAATACGGAACCAGCGTGTAACCGCCATAAAGATTGACCAAGTTCTTAAGTGTTTCCAAACTGCCGCTTTCAAACTTATAGCGACGATCTTTTCCTTTTCCATTTTTAATGGCGCAAAGATCCAGAACCTGATTGCGCAGACAATGTCCTTCTTGCAAAAGCCAAATATCATCTCGCCCAAGGCTGTGATATTTAATTTTCTTCATCTGACTGTATTCGTGACCTTTGTGAGTCAGGACATAAAAAGGTTCATAATACAAAGGCAGTTCAAATATCTTGGGCATTTGAGTAGGAGTTGCCAACAGACCGACGTCGATCTCATCATTATCCAGTGCTTCCAATATTTGATGAGTTTGCATTTCGCGAATGGTGAGATCCACAGCCGGAAACATCTCTTCACAAACTGGCAAAAGGCGCGGCAAAAGATAAGGCGCTATCGTCGGAATAACACCAATCACCAAGCTTCCCTGTTTCGCCCCCTTCTTTTCCTGCTGAATGATATTCTCAATTTTTTTGGCCTCAAAAAGCACGGACTGCATTTGTGCGACAAGCTTCTTCCCCACAGGCGTCAGAAGAATCGGTTTCTTAGACCGATCAAAAATCACCGCCCCTAGATCTTCTTCCAGCTTTTGAATCTGCATACTTAAGGTTGGCTGCGTCACGTAACAAGCCTCAGCGGCCTTGGCAAAATGACCATATTTATGGACAGCCATCACGTATTCGAGCTGAGTCAAAGAAAAGTTCACTTTAGGAGTCATAGCCCCTCCAACATGCCCTATTCTAGTGCAATCGAGAAAATCTATCAATTCATTTTTATTATCAATTTCCTTAAATTAAGTTGATCCCGTACTGTTGAAGACGAAAGATGTTTGCTAACAAAAGGCCATAACTGTGACTTACCAAAATGAGTCACCGTGGCCAGAACTAAAAACCCATTAAGGAGAAACAATGACAACTCTTATCAATACAAAAGTGCCTGACTTTAAAGTTGAAGCTTACCACCACGGTGAATTCAAAACTGTGACTCAAGCAGACCTTAAAGGTAAATGGTCTATCTTCTTCTTCTACCCTGCTGACTTTACTTTTGTATGCCCAACTGAACTTGGTGACATGGCTGACAAATATGCTGATTTCCAAAAAATCGGTTGTGAAGTTTATGGCGTGAGCACTGACACTCACTTCACTCACAAAGCTTGGCATGACACTTCTGAAACAATCAAAAAAATCAAGTACCCAATGTTGGCAGACCCAACTGGTTTCTTGACTCGCGCTTTTGGTGTTCACATTGAAGAAGCAGGTCTTGCATACCGCGGTACTTTCCTTGTGAACCCAGCGGGCGAAATCAAGTTGGCTGAAATCCAAGACAACGGTATCGGCCGTAATGCTGATGAGCTGTTCCGTAAAACTCAAGCTGCTCAATACATCGCTGCAAATCCTGGCGAAGTGTGCCCAGCTAAATGGACTCCAGGCAAAGCGACTTTGAAACCTGGTTTGGACCTTGTTGGTAAAATCTAGTTTTGTTTAGAAGTTCTCAGTCTCCACTCGCAAGAGTGGAGACTTCTCTCTGTATCCCGTATTGATCCTGTCTCGGCTGTAGGAGGCTGTCATGTTAGATCCACAAATGAAAGAACAACTAACTTCTGTATTTGCGGCACTTGATAAACCGGTAGAGCTTGTCTATGAAAACAGCGCCCATGACGACCAAAACGATCTTCTTGAAATGCTTCAAGATGTTGCAAGCACTTCCCCTCTGATTGTCTTGCGCAAGAATGATGGCAACAACTCTGCCATGCCTCAATTCCATATCTCTTATGAGGGAAAACATACAGGAATTGTCTTCAAGGGCATTCCCGGCGGACACGAATTTACTTCTTTGATTTTGGCAATTCTAAATACCAACCGCAAAGGAAAGCTTTTAGACAGCCTGATCGTGGACCGTGTGAAACGTTTGAATAAAAATATCACTATTCAGACATTTATTTCTTTAACTTGTGAAAACTGCCCTGAAGTTGTTCAGGCGATCAATCAATTGGCCCTTGTCCACGGCAGCCTTCGTCATGAAATCATCGACGGTGGTTACGTTCAGGATGAAGTGCAAAAATTGGGAATCCAAGGAGTTCCAAGCTTAGTTGCGAACTCCAAAATGTTCCACTCTGGCCGTATTCAACTTTTAGATCTTTTGGCCAAATTAGAAGCGACTTTTGGTGTGGATGAAACTGCAGCGCCTTCAGAGCCTATCAATAAAAATTTGGGTCACTTCGATGTCTTGGTCATTGGCGGCGGACCTGCAGGTTCAGCGGCAGCTATTTATAGCGTTCGCAAAGGCCAAAGCACTGCTTTGATCACTGAAAAAATCGGCGGTCAGGTGAATGAAACCAAAGGTATTGAAAACTTGATTTCTGTAACTTACACCGAGGGTCCTCAGTTGGCGGCCCAGTTGAATCAACACATCGCGAGCTACCCGGTCCGCGTTTTTGAAAATCGCCGGGTTAAAAAAGTTCACACTGAAAATAAAGTTAAAGCCATCGAACTGGAAAGTGGCGAACACCTCACGGCAGATTCCATCATCGTTACGACTGGCGCAAAATGGCGCGAACTGGGTGTCGAAGGTGAAAAAGAATATATGGGCCGTGGTGTGGCCTACTGCCCTCACTGCGATGGTCCGTTCTATAAAGGCAAAAAAGTGGCTGTGGTCGGCGGAGGAAACTCTGGCGTTGAAGCCGCTATTGACTTGGCGGGCATCGTTCGCGAAGTCGTGGTCTTTGAATACAACGACGCTTTGAAAGCCGATCAAATCCTGGTTGATAAACTCAAGTCTCTGCCCAACGTTTCAATCGTGACCAGTGCGCGCACTGAAAAGATCATTGGCGATGGCCAGAAGGTTCAGCAGATACAATACGTAGATCGTTCTTTGGATAAAACCGAGAAGATGGATCTGGATGGTATCTTTGTACAAATTGGCTTGGTGCCGAACAGTCAGTTTTTAAAAGACACTGTGAACATGAGCAAATTTGGCGAGATCATCGTCGATGAGAAATGCCGCACTTCGATTCCGGGTATTTACGCTGCGGGGGATGTCACGACGACTCCATATAAGCAGATCGTGATCGCAATGGGTGAAGGTGCCAAGGCGGCCCTTGCAGCCTTCGAAGACCGCATGTATCAACACTAATATTAAAAAAGGGGATTCAAGCCCCTTTTCTTTATTTCCGATTGTCTGACAGCATTTTCTTAGTTTTCAACAAGCTCAATCGAGTGACCGTCCGGATCAAGAATGATGGCCTTTTTCCCGTCTGGCATTTCTGTAGGATCCAAAATACACATGGCGCCATTGACTTGATTCAGTTGGCCAACACATTTTTCTAAATCTGTAATCCGAAAACCCAATTGCAGGCTTGGGATTTGTGATTTTTGGACGTTTTTTATCGAGTATAATGAGAACTCGACACCGCTATGCACTGCTCGGTAAACTTCACTACCCTTATCAACTTTAACGGCCTTAAATTGGAAGCCGATAATTTGATAAAAATCGAGCATGTCCTGTAGATGCATAGTATTTATTGTGATAGAAGTGAAAACCAAGCTCATTCACCTATTATCAGAAGCGAGGCACTATGAAACAAGAAAAAATTTATCTCAAAGACTATAAAGGCCCAGCTTTTTCTGTTGATTCTGTGCACCTCGACTTCAACTTGAACGAAGACTTTTGTCGAGTTCGCGCTAAAAGCGCTATTAAGCAACTGACGGCAGGCTCTGCACTACACCTGAACGGCGTCGACCTCAAACTCATTGCGGTCAAAATCAACGGCCAGGAACTTCAACCCACTGAATATCAAGTGACTGCGGAAGAGTTGATCATCCCATCCGTCCCTGCTTCTTTCACATTGGAAATTGAAACGCAGCTGGAACCGCAAAACAACACGTCTCTGGAAGGACTTTACAAATCCAGCGGTATCTTCTGCACTCAGTGTGAAGCTCAAGGATTCAGAAAAATCACTTACTTCTTCGACCGCCCCGATGTGATGACATCTTACTCTGTGACCATTGAAGCAGATAAAAAGAAGTATCCCGTGCTGCTTTCAAATGGCGATCGCATTAAAACTGAAGACTTGGGTAACGGCCGCCACAAAGCTTACTGGAGTGATCCGCATAAAAAGCCTTGTTACCTCTTTGCTCTGGTCGCTGGCGACTTGGGCGTGATTCGTGACACCTTCACCACAACTTCAGGTCGCAAGGTGAATTTGGAAGTTTATGCCTCCCATGGCAAGCAAGATCGTTGCTGGCATGCTATGGACTCTTTGAAAAAAGCCATGACTTGGGATCAAGATGTTTATGGACTTGAATACGATTTGAATGACTACATGATCGTGGCGATTGATGATTTCAATGCCGGTGCCATGGAAAACAAAGGCTTGAATATCTTTAACTCCCGCCTGGTGCTGGCCGATTCTTCTTCGGCAACGGATACAGACTTCCACTCCATTGAATCCGTCGTCGCGCACGAATACTTCCACAACTGGACTGGAAACCGTGTGACCGTGGCGAACTGGTTCCAATTGTCTTTGAAAGAAGGCTTAACCGTCTTCCGTGATCAGGAATTTTCTGCGGATATGACTGAACGCGCGGTGCAAAGAATTGAAGATGTCGATGCCCTTCGCGCAGGACAATTCGCAGAAGACGCAGGACCCAACGCTCACCCCGTTCGTCCAGAGTCATGCATGGCGGTTGATAACTTCTTCACCATGACAATCTATGAAAAAGGATCCGAGTTGATCCGCATGATGCAAACAATTGTCGGTCGCAAAGGTTTCCGCAAAGGCATGGATGAATACTTCCGTCGCCATGATGGACAAGCTGTGACCACAGAAGATTTTGCAGCAGCGATCTCTGAACCTAACGGCAAAGACTTCTCTCAATTCAAACGCTGGTACAATCAATCCGGAACACCGGTTGTTTCTGTGCTTGAAAAATTCGATGCAGCGGCGGGAGAGTATCATCTGACTTTGGAGCAAAGCTGCCCACCCACACCGAATCAACCCACCAAGGAACCGTTCCATGTTCCTTTGATGATGGGACTTCTGGACAAAAACGGCAAAGAACTCGCTCTGAACTGCGAGCACATCACCCAAAATACGGATGGCAAACATCTGATTGAACTGAAAGATCACAAAAAGACTTTTGTCTTTAAGGGAATCAAAGAAAGACCTGTGCTTTCAATCTTGAGGGAGTTTTCTGCACCGGTGAATTTGCATTGGGAAGCTTCTGAAGATGATTTGTACTTCTTGATGGAAAAAGACACGGACTCATTCAACCGTCGTGAGATGGCACAAAAGATGGGTCTTCGCGTGCTTTCAAATCTCATTGCCAAAGCTCGCAAAGGTGAAGCTTTGCAGGTCGACGAAAAATACATCAATGCACTAAGCGCGGTAATTCGCGATCCAAATATCGACCCATCATTCAAGGCGAAGATGTTGCAGCTTCCAAGCTATGCGGTTTTGGCGCAGGTCGAACCAGTTTTGGATGCAGAAGCGTTCCATAAAGCTCGAGTTACTGTGCGCAAAACAATTGCCAAGATGAACAAAGCGGCTCTTCTGGAAACTTACCGTCAATTTCATGGTGTGGAGCCAAAAAGCCGCGATACCAAAGTCTTCGGTCATCGTCAGCTAAAAAACCAAGCCTTGTCTTATCTTGCTGAGTTGCAGGATCCAGAGATTCTGGAAATCGTAAATAAGCAGTATTGGGATGCGCAAAACATGACCGACCGTATGACGGCCCTGACGATTTTGGCTGACTCACAATCAGAGTATCGCGAAAAAGCTTTGCAACATTTCCACGACGAATGGAAAAACGACTCTGTTGTGATCAACAAGTGGTTCACAGCTCAGGCGTCGGCAACATCTCGTCCTGATGTATTGAAAGATGTGATGGCGCTCACCCAGCACCCGACTTTCAATTTGCAAAATCCAAACAACGTGTATTCATTGCTTAGGGCCTTTAGCGCAAACATCGTGCGCTTCAATGATCCGAAGTTGAATGTCTATGAAGCTTATGCGGATAAGATCTTGGAAGTCGACGCAAAGAATCCGCAAGTGGCGGCTCGTCTGTGCTCTGCTTTCAACTTCGTTCAAAAATTGGATCCCGTGATGAAAGACAAAGCTTTGACACAAATCAAGCGTATGGTGGCCGCGCCAAATCTCTCCAAAAATTCTCGAGAGCTTTTGCAATCTGCCCTGACAACGTAAAGAGTACGGACTTACTTTTTTGATTCTTCAATAAGTCGCCTGCTCCATTAGAATAAAAAAAAGGGATCACTAATGATCCCTTTTTTATTACGCAGCGAGTGAAGCAAAAGGTGCCTGGCACCTTTTGCTTATTTCAGGCGGCAGTGATGGAGGAACTCTTCGCGGGTTTCTGGGAGGGTTTTGAAGTGGCCTCGCAGATCGGAAGTTGCGGTTGTGGAGTGGGTATCTTCGATACCTCTCATCATGACGCAGTAGTGTTTTGCATTGATGTGCACAGCCACGTGATCAGTTTCAAGGACATATTGAAGACAGTCTGCGATTTGTTTCGTCAATCGTTCTTGGACCTGCGGACGACGAGAGAAGTATTGAACAATGCGATTGATCTTGGAAAGTCCGATCACTTTTTTATTAGGAATATAAGCCACCGTCGCGACACCGTCGATTGGCAAAAAGTGATGTTCACAGAAGGATAAGCATTCAATTGCTTGAATCACGATCATTTGATCGTACTTCATGGTGTTTTCAATAACCGTCATCTTAGGGAACTTGTGCGGATCCAAACCACCAAAGACTTCATTCACATACATCTTGGCAATACGCTTTGGCGTATCGATCAAACTGTCGTCTTTAAGATCCAGTCCTAGAACTTCCAGGATCTCAGTAAATTTCTCTGTGATTTTCTCGATCTTATCTTCATTCGACAGACCGTTTTCGATCATCGGCGTGGGACGCACATTCGCGAGAATTTTCTTAACACTCAACGGAAGGACATGAGCTTCCTCAACCTTCGGTGATACTTTTTTCTTACTGGATTTTTTTGCCATTATTCACCTTAAAAAGAAGATCTCTTATGCCCGAAAACTATGCCTTTGGCAAATTCTGGCTCGACAACCATTGACGAATCAATTCTTGTTCTTGCGCAGAAGCCCCCTCGAAATGCACCCGGATATAACTCTCTTGCACCTCAAGGACTTTGGCCTGAAAAAGAAGGTCATTAATCTCACTCAGTAGTAATGACACACGGTCCCCTTTTTTGAATCCCCCCACACCCGCGTTACCTTGGGGCAGAGCAATACGAGCTCCTGTGTATGACAGATCCAAAGAATTTGTCTGAAAAGCCCCGTTGAGGACCACGGGTGTTTGAGCGGCAAAACGGCTTCCCGTAGGCGCAAACCAATGTTGACGGCGATCCAAATATGGATAGCGGAAGAAATAGAATACCGATCCAATAATGAAAGCCACCAACAGACAATCTAACAACCGCGCTGTTTGAGCGACGGGATTTCCACCTGGCTGCATTGATTGAATAATTGTAAAGAGATTATAGATAACAAACAGAACGCAAAGAACAATACCCAAGAGCCACGAAGACTTATGGCGCACCATTAAACTTGCCCCGGCTCCGAAGATAAGAAGCCAACTTAGAGCATCAAATAAATAGGATCCTGAACGATGGCCGCTCAGAATATCCATAACGGGAGTTGCTATCAAGACTGCGGCCGCCAACTGCACTACCAAGGGGCGCTCAAGACCGAGTGATTTTGTTTCCATACATGACTTATCGGCTCCATTTCGTGATGTTTACAATTTTTTTCTATTGATTCTAAAGTCTGGTCTTCTATGATTGTCTCATTGTGAGAAAAATCAAATCGATACTCTTATTGACTCCCTTTCTTTTGCTTTTCAACCAACAAGAAGCGCATGCCTATCCTGACTTTATCGGCTACAGCTACTCTTCTTGCATCACCTGTCATTACAACGGTCTTGGCGGTGGGGCTCTGAATGACTACGGTCGGGCCCTTTTTGCGACTGAGATCACAGCTCGTGATGTCTATGACAAGCACACTGAGGAGGAAACCATCGCCGCCCAATCTGGTTTCCTGGGCTCCCAAAAACTTCCCTGGTGGTTCCGACCAGGTTTGAAATACCGTGGCCTTTGGTACAAAGTAAATCCTGGCAGCAGTCAGACCATTGAGAAGTACATCAACATGCAAGAAGATGTGAATCTCAGCTTCTTTGCAGATAAAAAGCAAAACGTTGCCTTGATCACCACGATTTCAAATGCCGATGCCTACCCGCCTCACACAAACGTCAAGCAATGGGACTGGTACGCAAAAGAATATTACTTGCGTTGGAAGGTGAATAACAATCTTTGGCTTTATGCGGGTCAAATGGACAAAGCCTATGGGATTCGCAACGTCGACCATACGGCGGTAAATCGTTCACCAATCACTCTGGGACAATTTGACCAGTCTTTGGGTGCGATTGCGCATTTCACTTATCCGACGTGGGATATCGCCGTGAATGGCTTCTTCGGTAACAGCTATGACGATGAAGACATCAAGCAAAAAGGGGCTTCTGTCGTTGGCGAGTACCAGCTTTTTGAAAACTTCAAAATTGGTGGTTCGGCATTGCACTCTGAAAATAAATCAGTGCAGTGGGATCTCGCTGCATTCACTTCGCGCATTGGCGTCTCTAAAGGCACAGCCGTCCTGGCTGAGTTTGGTTTAAAAAAACGCAAAGACAAACTGACCAATGCCGATGCCACTTTAGGAACCTATGCATGGATTGAATCTCTCATTCTCATTCGCCGTGGTTACAATATTTTGACGGCGATCGAGACCAGCAAAGCGGACATCAACAAGGCCTCTGCTGAAAACTTAAAGTACAGTTTCGGTGCGATGATGTTCCCTCTCCCTCGCACGGAGCTGCGCTTTATGGCCGTGAACGGAAAAACATTTGAAGATGGCTCTGGGCAATTTGACGCCTGGACTCTTCAATCTCAAATTCACGTATCTTATTAGATGGGGGCTAAGTGAAGGCACATATGAAAAAAATAATTGCATTGTCATTGCTTGCTTCCTCTGTTCTGACTCTAGGGGCTCTTCCAGCTTTCGCGGAAGAGCAAGTTTCAAATGAAGTCCCGGTTTCTTCTGACGCCGGCACTGCGGCGGCCGAAACTCCAGAGACAGAGACTCCTGCTGAGGGAAAAACCGCTATCAGCACTCCAACAAGAAAGAAATCTGTTTCCTCGATCACCACATCAGCGATTGGGCTTTCTACTTTGCAGTGGAATGAAGCTTTGCTTCTTAAACAGGCTGGCAAATCAGAGAATGACGTCGCCAACTACAGCGGACTTGCTTTGAGCTATCAGCGAGAAACTATCTACTATCGCTGGGGCTGGAATTTTGGTGGATTCATTGGAACCGGTCGCGCCAACGGTGGTGGCAATGTTTCAACGATCCCCTACCAAAAGGACAAACAGCCCTTCACAATTATTGGCTTGAGCCCACGCGTATTCTATCGCCTGACAGGGCGAGTGAATGTGGGCTTAACTGGTATGGCTTATGTTCGAAATGTAGAATGGCCTTCGGAGACTGCCGGCCTGACCGTCGACGCTACAAGAAATTTTACTTTGACGGCGTTGGCAGATGCGAACTTGCGAATTTCAGATAAATTGGATTTTTATCAAGGAATTGGCCCCCTCGATAAAGGGGCCACCTTCTGGAGAATCGGTTTAGCTTACCGCATTCAGTAAGCGCCACTCACTAAGCCGGAGTCTGATCCACTACGGCTTTACTGGGATCGCGACATGAAGAACAACTTCGTCTTCAACGCCAACACCCATATAGTTGATATCTTTCATATCGAAGTCAGCAATGTTCAGCTTGAAATCAGCTTTCAACACTTTGCCTTCAACTTTGTAAGTTCCTTCGACATCTTTTTCGATACCTCTGATTTTAATTTTACCTTTCCCTTTGCCACCTTTACCCGTTGCCGAGATCAAGACAGCCTCTGGGAACTTTGCAGTTTCAAGATGCTTTTGCGTGTGCTTATCGCGCAGCTCAACACCTGTTTTCAAAGTCTTCATGTTTACAACGATGTTCTGGGCTGACACTTCGTCGCCCTTCACAACAGCTTCCCCTTTTACATCGGAAGTCTTTGCTTTGAAATCGCCCATTGGATTCAAGGTGATATCAACAGTCACTTGCTGTGCAAATGCAGAGCTGCTCACACCTAATGCCAAAATCAATGATGTCACTAATAGTTTCATTTATTTGCTTCCCCCGTCTTCATGCGGTTTTTTAAAGATTATAGAGTTATTTAATAGCAGAAATCCAGTCTGCAACTGCTTTCACTTCAGCAGCAGAGATCGAACCACCACCGGCCGGCATGTCTCTTTTGTCGGAAGGTCCAGACAAAGAGCCTTTCAAACGGAAGTAAAGCTTGGATTGATCTGGTCTGCCAGCCACAACCCAACCGCCGGCAACAGCCTTCGCCGAAGTCAAACCAGTCAAATTGCCGCCACTCCCAGTTGAATTATGACAACTGATACATTTTGCATCGATGACCGCTTTCGCAGCCACTAGCAGGGGATCTGTCACCGTGGTGTTGCTGCCATCTCCACTACCCATCAATGTCGGGTCATAAATAACATTGGGAATCGAATTCTCCGTCGCAATATAGCGGGACATTACATTGAGCTGACCAGCATTCAGAGTGACACCTGTATCCGGCGCACCATGGACAAAAGACTCGATGACAGAGTTTGAAACGGTTCCCACACTTTTAGCCAGCAAAGAGAACGTGCCAGGCACTCCCGTTTTTGCAATTGCTGCTGTTTGAATAACACCATTTACTAACAAAGTGATTTGCGTTGGCTCTGCGCCAAATGCAGCAGCAATGACCATCTTAGTACCTGTCGTGGGAAGATTCGTTTCCACGTAGGAGTAGTTACTGGCATCGGAAAAATGGTAGGCGCGCAGTTTTCCTCCGACAATGGAAATTCGACCTTCCTCAGAGTTCATACCTGAATTGAAACCAAACAATGTTCCATTCGGGGCACTGCGATCAGCTGCGATGACCACGCTCCATTTATCTGCCAAAAAAAGATTCGGGCTGGTGACAATATCCACGTAGGAAGGTGCACCAGGCTTCGACCAATATGCCAAACCACTCGAAGAAAGAATGCTGGGAAGATTTTTTTGATCAAGATCTTTTTGATATTCAGCCAGGCTTGATTGATAGATGACTTCATCTTGAACGACCATGTCGCTGCAATTCTGGAAACACAAAATCAAAATTCCGGCGCCAACCAGCCCGCTGATTTTAAATAAGTGCTTTTTCATCTCAATCCCCCGTCCAATTCTTATCGGAAGATATGAGCCATAGCAGAGATCTTTACCGGTATTTTTTAGGCTAAATGCATTCTAAACTGTTCCAACGACAACCGCCGATCAGCCACTGACTCAAATTGAAATAGTCCTCCCTTCCTTCTAACGTCTCATGATGGGATGTCACTGTGCTCGACTTATCAAGAGGACACTCTCATCGCCCCCTCTTAGTCCTGTTTAAGTTCAATCAATAAATGTCGATAGAGACAGTGATGAAAACACTAATCGCCGCTATGACATTCTGCCTTTTCTCTTTCCACGCTCAAGCTGCCAAAATTACGGTGGTCAAGAATGGAAAAGCTCTTATTGATCTAGAAGGCGACTCCGTCGCCGTGGGCGATCAGTTCATGGCTCTTAACGAGCAGGGAAAACGCAAAGCACTTCTCACCGTCAAGCAAGTCAAAGGCAATAAGGCTGTAGCTACCATAGACAAGGGTAAACCTTCTGAAGGTTTTGCTCTGGAAGCATATGAAGGTCATGCGGGCGGTGCTCATCGCTCTAAAGACAAAGCTGCCGGTGGTTTATCGGTTGGCTATGCGATGAACAATATGACTGTGAAGCCTGCAAATGGTTCTGTCAGCCTCACCGGTACAAGCTTCAATCTTTTGGGCTTCTATCAAATGCAACTTGATAAAAACATCAGCGTGAAATTTCTTGGTGGATACCAAACACTGGTTGCCAAGGGCACAGCGGACTCTGCGATCTGCAATGGTACGACAGACTGTAGTGTTGATCTTAGCTATTTAGGTGTGAATGCTCTGATCCGCTACTCTTTCCATAAGAGCAAAACCTGGGACATCTGGGGCGGTGGTGGTTTGGGCTTCCTTTTCGCAATTGGAAAAAGCAGCAACGTCCTGGACACCAGCAAAGTCACCACCAACCAGACAATCATAGGTTCCCTGGGTGCTGACTATTCGCTCAGCAAAGACAATTTCATCCCTTTCCAATTTGACTATGCGATGTTCCCAAACAATAGCACCTCCTCTGCCAATCAGATGATTTTCTCTGCTGGCTACGGCTGGGCATTCTAACTTTCCCTGATGAAAGCCTTCGACGTTCCATCTAGGTTCCGGCTGGGTGGCGCCGTCATTTGTCACCTGTACCAATTTTAGACACCGCCATATCCCCTGTATCAAAATGAGGCCCACTCCAGGGCCCAAAACTCCTGGATTCGCTCTTGCATTCGCAACGCATGGATTCAAGTCCGTAACGGGAGAATTTTAATGGTACGTCGGCTACAGCGATCTAAAATCCTCATTCCCCTCTTGTTAACCATGCAAGGGGTGAGCGCTTATGCGGGCGATGCCAGCCCGTCGATTTCAGATCCCCATATTTTGCCTAAAGCAGTTCAATTGCAGATCACTCCTCGAGGTATGAAGTACTTCGACCAGAATCTAAGTAATATCTTAGGCAATATGGGCGTGAAGTTGGATGAAGGTTACTTCCCGGCGATGAACTACACCATGGACAAGCCGATCAATCCCGACGATTACGCCAAGGACAATCCTGAAGCGGTTGCTACTTACAAACAAATGAAAGACTTGTTGAGCACATGGCTGGTGGGCTTTTCATTAAATCCACATTTACCGACGGTACAAATTGGCGAATCCGGCTATGTTGCACAGTTTTCCCGCTTTGGTTTAGTGACTGACGAAGCATTGATGCGCAGCCTTGGTAAACGTGAAGGCGCCGTTCTCGCTATTGAACTTGAAGTCAAAAAATTCACTCTCTCCACCGCTTCCATTTTGGCTTGGGATTTAAATAACGAATTCCTCGGCAAGGCAGGTCTGGAGAACGTGACGATTTCAATTGGAGACAATCAAACTCCATTGAAGATGCGTTTGCCTTTCTATATTCGCATGAATGCCAATGGTCAGTTGGAGTTTGAAGCCCTCGAGCTCGAAAACAACCTGGATCAAACGGCGATTGCTCTCCAATATCAGAAGTTGATTGTTCCGACTTTTGCGGTCGAAGTGAACGGGAAGAAATTCTATCTTAACAATCAAGAAGTCGACAAGCTCCTGACGAAACAGGCTCCCCTGTTGATCGAAAAAGTTCGTTCAAACTTGGGTGAGTTCACGCGCAAGACTCTTCCGGATATGCTCAATCAAAAAGCCAAAGAATTCTTGGCCGGCAATCTTGAGCAGATCCAGGATATGGCCCCACCAGGCAAAGATGCCACTGATACAAGGCCTAATTTTAAATGGGGCTTGAGACTGCAAAATATCAATCTCAATAAATCACTGAATGTGGATGTTGCGGCCTATGTTGAAGACACACTGAATTCAAAAAGCACTCCTCGCGCGATCGACAAATCCCGCGGCGAGGTCGCCCTGAACCAGTTGCCTATGGAAAACTATGATATTGCATTGAGCTTGGACCGGGCTGTGATCAACCGTGTTTTGCAGCTTTCCTTCGAACGACGCAACTTTGAGAAAATCGAAAATGGCGGCGACACCATGAAACTGATGGCGATGCCGACGATCGACTATGTAAAACCTTTAGCTGGCGTGGTTTTGAAACAACAAGAAACCTTTGTGAAACTTCATGTTTCTATCGAAAACAAGCCGGACTCCACTTTCCTCAAAGATTCTATTGTTTTGGACTTCGACATCATTGCCAAATTGGCGCAAATGAAAGATAAGGACGGGCTGCAGCTCATCCTTTACAAAATCGACGACTCAACAATGACTATGGATGAAAAGTATCTTTCAACGGCCGGAAAACTTTTGAATGGTCTTTGGAGAGGTAAAGTCTACTCTGGAATCAGAGAAGAACTGAGAAAGAAATGCGCGACCTGGGCGACAACTCAAACCAACATCCCTGGCTCTTTGCCATTGCCTCCGGAAGTTTTGGGTATGAACCTCGACATCAATCGACTGATGATGGATCAAACGGGTCACTTAGTGATGTATTTGAATTACGCGAAAACTGGAGTTAAATAATGAGATCCCTCAAACTCATCGTCATCAACGCTTTGACCCTTATCATTGGTTTAGGCCTAATGAGTGGTTCGGTTTCACAAAGAAATGCCGAGGCGGCTCGCTTTGAAACCATCCCGTCATTGCAAATTAATCGCCTTGGAAATTTACGTGGTCAGTATCTGACAGTTCTTTATGCTGTGGGTTCTCGTCCGTTTATTTCCACGGACGCTTCGCAAATTAACATCTCCCAAGTCAAAGAATCACGCACGGTTTATCTGACTTCAGACTCTGTGAATTTGCCGGCGGTGCAAGTTGAAAAAGAAGGCTTCCGCCCTTCTTACAACATTGTGGTGTTTGTGGTTTCTTCTCAGGCGAACTACAGCTGGATCAATGCTGATGGCACAATCCCTCAGGGAGTTTCTGCCACCAGCAATCATATGAGCTCATTGATCAATTCAATCAACAAAGCGGATGTTGATAATTTCGTCTCTGCATCCGGCCAGGATGCAACTTTGACGGTAAATCTAAATTAAATTGAAATAGCGGCCGCAGCTTGCAGGCCGCTTTCAATGGCTCCGTGCAAAGTTCCCGCAAATTTCAGACTGGTGTGCTCCCCTGCAAACAGAAAACGCCCACCAAATTCAGGCTCGCCGGCAACACCCTTATAGCGCATATACTGACCTTTTTTGAAGTAAGCCATAGAGCCCAAAGCCCACGGCTTCAGACTCCAGTTGATAACTTCCGAATTGAGCACTTGCTTGGAACCTAAATCAGCATAGAACAAACTCAGATCCGCTTTGGCGACGGCCGCAGCATTGCCGCCCGTTTCCGCTCCGGACTTGCCTCCGCGCTGAAAAGTCAGCAGGCCTTGAGTTCCCTCTTGGGCGCGACCGGAATCCCAGAACTTTTGAGTAACAAAGTCCCCCGTGAAATTTCCGACGTTACCTGGAGTTTTGCCTGATTTCTTTCGCCAAAAGGTTTCATTGAAAGCCAAGACACCTTTGCTATGAGTCGCATAGGCCTGAGTCAGGATGGCTTCCTTTTTCAAATTAGAAAAACCAATTTCTTGCAAGCCATTCACTTCACGAAGTTTTGAAAAAGGAATGGTGCAGATCACATTTTTCGTCGTGTATGTTTCTTTGCCCTTGGGTGTTTGGAAGGTCAAAGTGAAGACATCTTTTTTCTCTGACAGGTCGGTCAGCACATGGTTGGTCTTAAGAATATAGTCAGGAACCACCCCTGCCACTCGGCCCTGCAGAGTCGAAATCAAGCGGTTCAAGCCGCCTTCCATGCGAAAGGTATTTCGCCCCGACAACAAAGAGCTGCCTTCAGCATCCAAAGTTTCCAAGAAATGAATCGAGGACTGTGACTCCGCATCCACCCCAAAACGGGCAATAGCTTGAGCTTCAATGAGTTCCAAAATTAAAGGATCGACTTCACTCTTCCAAAGATTCAGAAGATCTTTCAACGACAAGCTGTCGTAATAAGTCGAGCGTTCATATTGCAATGAATTCTTGTAGGTTAATGTCACATCCTGCTGGCGATAAAGATCGGCACGCACACGACGTAGCGGCGCCTGCAGGGTCTTCATTCGAGGAACCAAATCTTTCACTTGATAGATCTGCCCATTAAACGAAAACATATGCGCTTCAAGACCCGGAGTCGACTTTACCTGGCGCACATCCAGGTTCAGATCCTTGGCCAGAGTGAAAATACTTTGATGAGACTCCTCGAAGAACTCCGCCCCGAGTTCGGCCACGGGGCCACCTTCGGGAAAAACGGAAATGGATTGCACTCGTCCGCCCACACGCGAGGACGCCTCAAAAATACGAAACGGAATTTTTTTCTTCTTAAGAGAATAAGCTGCAGCAAGTCCCGCCGCACCGGCACCCAGAATAATAACTTCGTTCGCCAAGTCCCTTTTGTCGCCCATAAAAAGACGATCTAAACTTGCACAGCCACCCAAAGCAACAGCGGTAGAACTCAGTGCAGAAACTTTTAAAAACTCGCGACGAGTGAAAGAACTTTTTGCCATCAATGCCTCACAGGCATAGGATGGCAACACTTTGGAACAGAAGCAAATCAATCTCACAGCTTTAGAGGACATGTTGGAAGAATTGGCTCAGAAAAACTGGGCAATTTCTAAGCAGGTCTTTTCAGAAGACTTCTGTAAAGACCTTGCCCACGAGTGTCAAAACCTTGCGGCGGCGGGACAATTGAGCAAGGCCTCCATTGGTAAAGGCGCCAGCAAAACTGTGCGTAGCGAAATTCGTGGTGACTTCATTCAATGGCTGGACGACTCTCACCCCTTTCACCAATGCCTTGAGTTGATTCGACAATCTCTGAATCAATTTTTCTTCCTGGGACTCAGACGCGTGGAAGCTCACTTTGCGCTTTACCCGCCGGGTGCGGGCTATGCCAAACACATTGATAATCACCGCCCAAATTCAGGCCAAAATTCTGGCAGCTCTGGTGGAGGATCCAACCATCGCAAAATTACTTTTGTGCTTTATCTCAATGAGAATTGGCAAAAGGATCACGGCGGAGAGCTCAGCCTGTATAATCCAGATAAGGATTCTGAAATGCTGGGCCAAGTGGAACCTACAATGGGCACCTTGATTCTTTTCCGCAGTGACCTTTTTCCCCATCAAGTGGAAAAAAGCAGTGCCAACCGCATGAGTTTAACGGGTTGGTTTAGGGACGATGCATTATGAAAACACTCTTTCGCGAAGTTATCTTCACCCGATTCCACGCTCGGATCCTGATCCTGCTCTGTTCTTTGGCGGCTGCCGTCTTCGGTCTTCTGGGTCCCTTTTTCCAAAAGGAATTCATCGATCAACTCACGGGCGTACAAACCAAACTTCATGTCTTTGATGTCAATACACCACTCTGGTTTATTGTTGGTGCCTTTATTTGTGTACTAACGGCCCAGGCTTTTTCTCAACTGACGAATTACCTCAGTGCAAAAGAAGCCTTGTTCATGCAAAGAGTTTTTGCTGAAAGACTTTACGAAAAGACTTTGAACTTGCGCGTGGACACCATGAGCCACCGCCCCGTCGGCGAGATCGTCTCTTTGTATGCGACCGATGTTCAAGGAGCGACGGTATTTCTGGATCAAACTTTACCAGCCGGAGCATCGACCTTATTCCCTCTTGTTCTGGCACCCTTTGCTATTTCTGTGCTTTTTGAAATTCCATTGTGGCCAACCGTATTGGTGATGACCGGAATTACCGTTCTGAATACCTTCATGGGCCTTCGTCAATCAAAGTTCTTTTTCAGATTTAAAACCCTGGCCGCTGAGCGTATCGGCTTGGTCAATGAGTGGGTTCAAAACATCCGCACAATCCGCATCCTTGGATGGATTCGTCATTTTGAAAAACACATTTTCGTCAAACGCGAAATCGAGACTCAAAATCGTGTCAAAATGGTGACGAATGGTCAGGTCATGAATGCGATTTCATCATCCATCACATTCATCCTGAATGTTGTCGCATTGGGAACCCTGGTCCTTTATTCGAAGCAACATTTAACTGGCGGCGAGCTGCTCGCACTTTTATGGATCGTGGGAATCTTCCTGACCCGCCCTTTCCGTCAAATGCCGTGGTTTTTCACTTTCGCCTTTGATTCCTGGACATCTTTGAAACGTTTGGAAGACTTCTTTGCAATTAAGAACAATCAAACTGAAGAGATCAGCAACAAAGCCGAGTTGAGCAAGATGCGCCAGAGAGATGAAACTTATGCACTGCAAGTTCGCGGCATGAGCCTGCGCATTGGCGCTAGAAATATTTTGAAAGACATCAATTTGGACGTCCAACACGGAGAGTTCGTCGCCGTTGTCGGCGAAGTTGGCTCGGGAAAATCGATGCTGCTCCTTTCCCTACTGAAGGAAACTGGCGCGCAGTTTGATTTCTATCATATTGGCGACAAGAATGCGTTGGACCTGTCGGCCGATGAGGTGCGGGGGCAATTTGCCTATGTGCCCCAAGAAGGCTTCATCATGAGTGCGAGTCTGCGTGAAAACGTGGCTTTCCTTTATGATATCGACCCGGATCGGGATCCTCTCGTCGAAGAATCTTTGAAATTGGCCCAATTTGATCTTAGCACCGAGCGTGTTGAAAAAGGTCTCAACACTGAGATTGGTGAGCGCGGAGTCAACTTATCCGGAGGACAACGTCAACGCGTCAGCTTGGCGCGGGTGCACTTCCATCAGGCTCCAATTCTTTTACTCGATGACTGCTTGAGTGCTGTCGACGTTGATACGGAACAAAAGCTGTTTGATCAATTGTTGCTGGGGGCTTGGGACAATCGCACCCGCTTGCTGGTGACTCACCGTTTGAGTGCACTTCATAAAGTGGATCGTATTTTATTTATGGAAGACGGTCGCATCATCGACCAGGGAACTTTCGAAGAGCTTCTCGCGCGCAATGAAAAATTCCGCGAATACACCACCACGGTCGCCAAAGAGGCCACTGGAACGAAGGAGGTGTCTCGTGTCTAAACAAAATCGCACTGTTGTACGTCCGAAGTACTTATCTGACGGCGAAGTGAAGCGTGAAGGTGGTTATAATAAAACCATCTATCAAACTTTACACATGGCTTATAAACCCTTCTTGGGTCGCATTGGTCTGTGCATTGGCCTGGGTGTCTTAGGACGTGGCTTGCTTTTGGCAAATACGAACGTGATCGGTTACTGGGTCGACACCCTGGTTGGCAAGCCTTCTCCCCTGACTGGCATGGACTCAAAGCAAATTATCATTTTGCTGATGTCGATGGTTCTTACCGGCTTTGCTATGACACTGGTTTTCCGGGTGGGATTCTCCCGTCTTTCAGCGAAGGCTATTTCCAGTTTTTATGATGAAGTGACCTTGCGCACATCGCGGCTTCCAATGAGCTTCTTTGATAACACACCAGCCGGGCGAATTATCACCCGCTTCTCAAGCGATTACGGAAATATCTTCCGTTTGTTTGGTGGCCCCTTGGCTGAGTTCTTGGCTATCATCTTTGATCTGGTGATGATGGTGATTTTGATCACCATCGCAAACCCTTTGTTTTTGATTTTTGTTCTGTTTATTGCGGCGCTAAACTACCTGATTTACAAGCTCAACCAGGCCAAGCTCAGACAAGCCCGTCGCGAACTTTCAGCCAGTCGCTCCCCAAGTATTGCGCATTTCGCGGAAACAACCCAAGGGGCCAGCACAATTCGCTCTTTCCGCAGACAGGCCTCCTTCACAGAGCGCTTTGAAAGTTTAGATCGCTATTACCTCTCACAGCGACTTTATACGACTCGGCAGATTTTGAGTTTCTCATTTCAAATGAACAGCCTCAGTGCCTTTCTGCTTTTGATCACGGGCGTTTCTTCTTACTTTATGGTGGAGAAAGGCTGGGCCAGCATCGGTTCGGTGGGTGTGGCTTTCACTTTCATCGCCCTTTCTGGAAATACAGTGCAAATGTTCTTCGAGTGGCTGACCCAATTTGAAGAGGCCATGATTGGTGTTGAACGCTTGGATCAATACATGCGCATGGAGCTCGAACAAGGCAGCCTTTTGCCGGCATCGTCCCAGTTCAGCACGGGTCACGCCACTTATACGCCGACTTTGGAGAAATATCTAAACCACCGTCGCTTGACTGAAGAGCGCTGCGCATCCGTAGAAATAAAGGACCTTTGGTTTAGATACCGCGAAGACCTTCCTTGGGTTCTTAAAAATTTGAACTTGGAAATCAAAGCTGGGGAAAGACTGGGGATCGTAGGCCGCACCGGTTCTGGAAAATCGAGCCTCATTCAGGCTTTGTTTTATCTCTACCCGATTGATAAGGGACATATCGCCATTAATGGTCATCAACCGAAGCTTCAAGAATCAGCACAAGGTGTGGATTTGAATCTCTACCGTCAATCGATTGCCTTTATTTCCCAAGAACCGATCTTGTTCCAAGGGACTTTGCGTTCGAATTTGGATATCGACAACTCGCTGACAGAGGAAAAGCTCACGGCAGTTCTTCGCCAAGTGGGACTGCTGGACTGGGTTCTGACGCAGCCACAGGGTCTCGATATGAGAATCGAAGAGCGCGGCAAGAACTTGTCCCTGGGGGAACGACAACTTTTATGTATGGCTCGCTGCCTGTTACAACAATCGCCGATTGTGATTATGGACGAGGCGACCAGCTCCGTGGACCCTCAATCCGAAGAAATTCTGGTCCGAGCGACTGAGGAATTCTTCTCAGATCGAACTCAAATCATTATCGCCCACCGTCTTTCCACTTTGGCAAAATGCGATCGGATCTTATGGTTACAGAGTGGCGAAGTGGTTGCCCTGGGGCCGACCGCTGAAATTCTGCCCCGCTTTAAAAAAACAGAACTGGTCTAATTAAAAGTTTGCGGGTGCCGATGAAAAGGGGTATTCCTTCGGCACACAAAAGTTAACAGCACGGGCGGCGGTGATGGAAGACAACAACCAAATCCTCGATGAGAAACCAGAGCAAGAGACAGTCCTCACCCTTTTGGACTCTTGGTCTTCAATGACTCCTGACGAACGACGTGAAAAGTTCAAGGAACTGCCCCGTACCGATGCCGAAGAACTTTTCCTCAGTCTAAAAACACATGATCAAGCAGAGCTTATCGCCGAAGCGTCTCATCTCGAGAAACGCTCGTGGGTTCGCTTGCTAGCTCCCGATGACGTGGCCGATCTTATTCAAGAGATTGGTCATGAATCCAAAGAGGATCTTTTATCGTTACTAGACCCGCAAACCAAACGCGAAGTCATTGCACTTCTCGCTTATGCAGAAGATGCCGCCGGCGGTTTGATGAGCACCCGCTTCGTACGCCTCCGTCCCGATATGACGGTGGATGAAGCTATCAGCTATTTGCGAATTCAAGCCAAGACTCATGTTGAATCGATTTACTATGCCTATGTTCTGGATTCAGATCAGAAGCTCCTGGGGGTTATCTCCTTCCGCGAAATTTTCTCTGCAGCGCAGGGAACGAAGATCGTGGATATCATGCACACAGATATTCTCAAGCTTCCACCAGAGATGGACCAGGAGCAGATTGGTCGCATTTTTTCTCAGCATGAATTGATGGCCATCCCCGTTGTCGATGAACACGGAGTCATGCGTGGTATCGTGACATTCGACGACATTGCACATGCGATTCAAGAGGAAGCTACTGAAGACATCCACAAACTCGGGGGGGTTGAAAGCCTTGATGCCCCTTACATGAAAATCTCAATGATGGAGATGATCAAAAAACGTGCGGGCTGGTTGTTGGTTCTTTTCTTGGGCGAAATGTTCACCGCAACTGCGATGGGCTACTTCCAAACAGAAATCGAACGTGCTGTCGTCTTGGCTCTTTTCATTCCATTGATTATCAGCTCAGGTGGTAACTCAGGGTCTCAAGCCTCAACACTGATCATTCGCGCCATGGCCCTCGGAGAGGTTCGTCTGCGCGACTGGTGGCGTGTCCTCGGCCGCGAGCTGATGGCAGGTCTGTGCTTGGGTGTCACTTTGGGTTTAGTCGGTCTATGCCGTATCCTGATTTGGCCAACACGCGAAGCCTTATACGGCCCTCACTATGTTCTGGTGGCGATTACCGTCATGCTCAGTTTGATCGGCATTGTCCTCTGGGGAACAATCTCGGGCTCCATGCTGCCTTTCCTTCTTAAGAAGGTTGGCTTCGACCCTGCCAGCGCCTCAGCACCTGCCGTTGCCACATTGGTCGACGTGACGGGTCTTATCATCTACTTCTCAGTAGCAAGCTTCGTCCTTCACGGTGTTCTGCTCTAAACCGCTGGAGCGGTAAATCTTTCCAGCCTGTCGACCCCGTCGACGGGCCTATTCCCGCGAAAACAAAAAATGATCTGTGATGAATAGCTTGGGCATCTAGCAGGTGAGTTCCCTCACCTGCCTGGAATTACTTACGATGGTTTACCAAACGCCTGAGTCCATTGTTGGATCATAGCGAGTGTTCCTTGACGAGCATTTGCGAACTGAACTCCGTACGCTTGATTCTGCTCGTTCCACACAACCTGACCTTGAACCTCGATGACTTCGTGGCCGTCAGGGCTGGCAATTCGCATTGTGACAATACCGCCTTTTTCCAAAGCCTGATCCGTATTGAATGACAAACCGCCTTGGGAAATCGTATTCACCGAACCCACCAGTTCACGGTCACCGACCATCACGCGGATCTCTGAGCTCATGCGGAAGCGTTCGTGGCGACGAAGATTTTTTGGATCACGTCGACGAAGCACAAACCATACAGCTAACGGCAAACACAACAGGCCAGCTACAACGCCACCCATTGGAGTGGGACCGCCGCTACCAGGACCGCCATGAATAGCCGTACTGACTAAACCACAGCCACCGCCGCCACTCGAAGCACCATCACTCGCAACACTACGAAGCTGAGCTTTATAGTCAGGCTGATAGGCTGACATCGTGCCCACGGAGCTTTTCGCTGACACAATCAAATTATTGGCGTCAATAAGACCACCGGATGAAATATAAGAGCGGTACAATGGCTTCGCACTGACACTGTTCAAAACCAATTGCTTCAACTGATAACCCGTCAGAATTCGGTCTTCGCGCAAGGCCAATGCCGCCATACCCGCAACAAAAGGAGCCGCCATACTAGTGCCATTCATAGAGGCATACTTGCCACCAATAATGGTACTCAGAATATCTTCACCAGGACTCGCCACTTGAACCAGGTTTACACCGTAGTTCGAGAATCCGGAGATCGCTGGGTTGAAATTATTATTTGTTGAAGAAGCCACCGCAATATTGCTCGGCACATCGTAGTTCGCAGGATAGATCGGAGTGTTGTCGTTATTGCTGCCCATATTACCTGCAGCAGAGACAATCAATACTTGGTGATCATAAGCATAGCTCAAAGCCTCGTGCAAAGCTCTGGAGTAACTTGAACCGCCCCACGAGTTATTAATGACATCGGCACCGTTATTCACAGCATAATAGATGGCATTAATAGCTGCCGTCGTCGTTCCAGATCCATTAGCCCCCAAGAACTTCAGAGGCATAATTGAAACTTTGGATTCCGCCAAAGGATTGGCAAAAATATTTTGACCGGCACCAACGATAATCCCCGCCACATGGGTTCCGTGATTATCATCATCGATATAATTGGAAGTATTAGTAATGAAGTTCCAACCGTGAATATCGTCGACATAACCATTAGAATCGTCATCAACGCCGCCTACACCATTCAGCTCACGTGTGTTAGTCCACAAGGCATTTGCTCCACCATTCGCCACGGTTTTAAAAAGCTTGTGTGATGTGTCCACACCCGTGTCAACGACTGCCACGACGACCTTATTTTCGTTAGCGCCTAACGGAGACAACTGCGACCAAGAGTTTTCAACTCCGGTATTCAAAGTCGCTTGATAGAAGTGATTATCCGCTCTGGCCCTGGTCAAAGTAATGGCTTCATTATAGGTATAAGAGTCTTGATAGACATTCACCAGAGCACTGTTATCAGTAGGAGCAGAATCGCTTCCCTTATCCCAAATATAGTTGGGTTCAACGTACTCCACATCAGGATCCGCCTTGATATCCTCAAGATTTGCCGCCTCCCCGACTCCCGCCTTCATGGAGATGTGATACATCCCCATGGCTGGGAAAGCCTTGTGCAAGCTTGCCTTCGAAGACAGCTTGGCGCGAACGTTACTGACGCTCATCGCGGTCGACTTATACTTAACGATAAACTCACCCGGAACGGCTTGAATGCTCTGCGCAAGTACTGGCGCAGAGACCAACAACGATGAAAATAGGCCTGTTAGAATCCGTTTCACGGGATCTCCTTTGGTGACCCTTTCTTTTCGGTCGCAAGTCCAGTCGGGTTTAGTAAAAAAAACGTCTCAATTCAGGATGGCGTAACCCCTTGAAGAGTCGACTTTAAGCTGTTATTTATTTTTTACAGGAACTCTACCGATATAGATTCAACAGGGAACATCTAAGTATGAAACATCTTCAGAAAATTTTCTTGCAGGGCTTGGTTACATTTCTTCCCGTCGCCCTGACGATCTATATCGTTTATGCCGGCATCTCGATCGTCGACAGTCTTTTAGGAGACGCTCTTCGCCAGGTGATGCCTGTCTATATTCCTGGTTTGGGCTTTCTCCTCACCATCCTCATTATCTTCTTGTTGGGTTTCTTGCTGAATAACTTGATCGCGGCGGGGGTCTTCCATCGTCTCGAACAACAGCTGATGAAAGTTCCTTTTATAAAGGCCATCTACAGTCCCCTGCGCGACCTGATGAATCTGTTCTCTAAGGGTGGTGGTCCCGGTGGATTGCAGACCGTGGTTTTGGTCGATATGGGCGAAACAGGTGTTCGTGCCTTGGGTCTTGTGACCCGAGAAAACTTCAAAGATCTTCCGGCAATTGATCAGAATGCAGGAGATCGTCTGGCGGTTTATATTCCTATGAGTTACGGTCTGGGCGGATTTACTTTGATGGTTCCCCGTTCTAAAATCACACCATTAGATATGCCAATTGAAAAAGCTATGAGCCTTGCCATCACTGGCTGGGTAAAAGCTGAAAAGAACGACGAGGTTTAAGCAATGCCAGATGGAAATTGCAACACAGAAACGACACTGGGCAAAGCTCTGCGCATCAACCAAGATCTTTCTCGTTATGGCGCCTTCGCCGAAATCGGTGCCGGACAAGAAGTGGCTCGCCACTTCTTCCAAGCCGGCAAAGCTTCACAAACAATTGCTAAGACTATTTCAGCTTACGACATGATCGTCAGTGATGACATCTATGGCCGCGAAGCCAACGGCCGTTATGTGTGTGAATCACGCTTACTAAAAATGCTTTCGCATGAATACAAACTTCTGATTGAGCGTTTGGCAACTCACCGTGGTCCTCAATCTCGCTTCTTCTCATTCGCCAACACTGTGGCCACCGCTTCTTCTGGAGCCTCCAAACAATCGCATGGTTGGATGGGAGTGCGCTTCCAAAAAGAACCAGGTGCCCCACACAACGATATCATCTTGCATGTGCGCATGCTTGATCGTCATCGTTTGCAACAACAAGAAGCTTTGGGCATCTTGGGCGTAAATCTATTGAATTGTGCTTTCTATCATACCAATAAAGTCGAAGGCTTTATCGACAGTTTGGTCGACAGCCTTCGCGAAGGTCAAATCGTCATCGACGTGATCAAGTTCGACGGCCCGGATCTGCAGCATTTCGATGACCGTCTGATGAATCTAGAGCTGGTTCGTCGTGGCTTGGCTGATGCGATCTTGTTCTCTCCTAAAAATGAAATCCTGAATGTGTCAGACGCGGTTTACGGCAAATCTTTACTGATCCAGCGTGGCACTTTCCGTCCTGTGACGGCGACCCATATTGATGTCCTTCAAAAAGGTTTGGTGCAAAGTCACGCCGACATTTTGAAAAGCGAAGGCAAAGATGTGGAAGTTCTGCCAATCATGGAACTGACCATGCACAACCTGCAAACGGATGGGCATGTGAATGAAAAAGACTTCCTTGAGCGTGTTGAGATTTTAACGGCTCTGGGTTTCCATGTTCTGATTTCTAACTTCTTCTTGTTCTACGGTTTGAAGAGGTTCTTACGTCGCTACAATTCTCATTTCATGGCCTTGGTTGTGGGTGCAAGCTCTTTAGAAAAGCTCTTCGAAGAAGAGCACTACAATGATCTTGAGGGCGGTCTTCTGGAAGGACTTGGCAAACTGCTGGAGCAAAAAACTAAACTCTACGTTTACCCGCATAAGACGGCTCAACTTTGTATGACAACGAAGAGCTTCTTCCCGGCTCCACATCTTCGTCATATCTATTCGTACTTCACAGAAAACAAGCAGATCGTGGATATCTCCGGCTGTGATGAAACTGGGGAATATCTGCACTCTCAAGACGTCATGAACCTTCTTGAAAAAGGAGATGCTCGTTGGGAAGCCTGCGTTCCTGAAAAGGTCCGCGATCTTATTAAGAGCAAAAAGCTCTTTGGTTATAAATAGAAGATGAATTTGAAAGCCTGCCGCCGCAGGCTTTTTTTACAGTTTTCGACTTAAAGTATGACGAAGGACTGTCAGATTAAAAACTTCTCCAGACGTATTCTTCTGTGAAAGCTGTTCAATTCTATTTAAAAATTGCTGAGTCAATTTCTTCACTTCTTCCATCTTCTCTAAAGCAATCGAAAAGATCATAGAGTTGAATCCATAATCACCCTCATCAGTTGTTGGCATTTCATCGATTAACTTCCGATTCAACTGACAATAGGACTTCACGAAATCCATTTCAAAAATGGTGCGACAGTCACCGATATGAGTAATTTTGACGTCGAAGTCTTCCTCTTGCTGAACGACGATTTCATTGCGCAAAAGCACTTCGAAAATCTCTTCAACTATCGCCGCATCCAAACCCAATCGACGGGCCACCCAATTTACTTCAAACCGGGCATCTGCAGCCTGCAACACAGAAACGGCCGCATGGAGCTGCCAAGAGCTCAGAATCGGCCAATCTTGATTTCGAATTGTGCAAAAATCCACCAAGGGTTTTGAATTTTGTTTGAAGACTTTCTCAAGAAGGACTTGTTCTTCCTCTGAGAAGGCATCCGCTTGCAGAAGCTTCTTTTTGAGGCGCAGACCCACTTCCGCTTTTCCAGACAGAACCATAGAGATTCTTCCTGCGGAGCAGTTTAAATCCCTCGCGAAAGCCCTTAATGAATATTTAGGATTTCTCGCTTGGCGTAAATTTAGTATTTCCTTTAAGACGTTATGAATTCCAGATTTTTCCAAATATAACAGCCTATAGTTCGTTAAAATGTCTCTTATTAATTATGAAGCCCAACAAGAGACTGATTGTCTATACGACGAAATTAATACTGTTTGGTTGTTATTCCGAAACAGTACCCTCACCCTGCAGCTGTCGGGAAAATAAAAAAAGGGAGCTTCCTCAAGCTCCCTTCGTCATAATTTTTCTTATTTCTAAAGACTTAGGCAATTAACAAACACCTAGAAAGCTTCGCAACGAACCTCGGCACGGCAGTAAGATCCGTGAACGCTCTCTGCACATACTTTGCGAGCTTGATATTCAGCTTCGACAAAAGTTTTCGCTTCGCCTTTGTATGTTCTGGAAACCAAAGTGTCCTTAAGAACGCACATCACACCTTGACGTACTTGCAAGTCTCGCTCATCAGAACATTTAGCAGCAGTTTGACAATAGCTTGAATGCACGGAGCTTGCGCAGGCTTGACGAGCATTTGCTTCGGCCTCTAGTTTCGTGCGGCCTTTACCCAATGAAGCTCTGTAAACTAAAGAGTCGACAACCATACAGGCCATCTCCTGCGGTTGAGTTGGATAAGGTTGAGGTCTTTGTGAAGTTTCTAAAGCAGCCAAACGCTGATTGATTTGATAGAGAGAATATTCCAGCTGACCGACACGGGTTTCTAGGACACGCACTCGTTCTTCGTTGTTTCCATATCCATTACTGGGACGAACTCCACCCTGACCTGCTTGCGCTCCGACTTCGTCGGAGTAACGAGCGCTTGCAGTGGAAGCGCCCATCAAAAGTGCGAGTGAAAACACAATTACCAAAGAATTTCTTATGAATGCCATCATTGTTGCCCCCAGCAGTTTTATAGTGGTTTTTCACCTTCTCCCCCAATGAAGAAGGTGAAAACTACTGCAAAAATACTAAAGCAAAACAGAGGCCAACTCATTTAGAGTCAAGTTGGCACCACTCCGCGAACAACTACGCGCGAGCCTTCAAAAACTCGATCAAGCATTGAACCGGCTGACCGTTACCACCACTCGCCAACAAAGCTCCTTGTGCTTTATCAGTCCATGCGTAAACGTCCAAATGCGCCCACTTCTTACCCCCTACAAATTTCTGAAGGAACAAGGCTGCCGTAATGGCGCCACCGAAACCGCCGCCAGAATTTTTGAAGTCAGCAAACGGAGAAGACATTTCAGCCCAGTATTTTTCGAACAAAGGCATGCGCCAGTTCAAATCCCCAGCGCGTTGTCCCGCTTTCGTCAATTCATTCGCCAAATCGTCGTCGTTAGAGAAAAGACCTGCGATCTCTGCACCCAAACCAACTTTAATAGCGCCCGTCAAAGTTGCCACGTCGATCACCAATTCTGGTTCATCAGCGCCTTTTTGTGTGCATGCCACATCCAAAACATCTGCCAAAACCAAACGACCTTCAGCATCCGTATTGTCAATTTCCACTTTCAAGCCATTGCGTGCGATCAAAACATCACCAGGGCGGAAAGACTTTGCATCCACAGCATTTTCAGCCAAGGCCAAATAGAAATCCAAAGGACCAGGATACTGAGATTCAGAAGCCCAAAGAGCCATCGCTAAAATACTCGCTGCTCCACCCATGTCTTTTTTCATCAATCGCATTGCTGATGAGGGCTTGATATCCAAACCACCCGTATCGAAGGTGATTCCTTTGCCGACAAAAGCAATCGGCTTCAATTTTGATTTTTTTGCAGGACGGTACTTGATGTGAACCATGCAGGCTTCGTGCTCTGCCCCTTGCCCTACTCCCGCATGAAGTCCCATGCCTTCTTGGATCAATTTTTTAGAGTCCCAGACTGTCACTTTGCTAGCAGCAGAGAAAGACAGTTTTTTAGTGGCTATTTCTGCGAAAGTTTTAGGATTCAAATCGTTAGGCGGAAGGCTGACCAGATGGCGCGCCAAACTGACCGCGCGAGCTCTGCTGATTGCATCCTTAATAGTCGTTTTTTCAAGGGCGCCCAAAGTTTTGCGAAGCGCCACTTTTGGAAGATCCACAAGCTGTTTTCCGTCAACGAATTGGCGGAAGTTGTAAGGTGCCATATCCAAACCAACCAAAGCTCCCAAATCCTGCGCTTCTTCAGTTCCATGGAATTCAATCTGCACAGCCTTCAACTGATGAGCTTTCAATTGGCTCACCAAAGAACCGAATTGATCGCGCGCCCAAGTGTATTGAGCTTCGTCAATGAGTCCATCGTGTCCAGCGCTGTTTTTAGTACGAGGTTTCAAAATCCACACAGGGCCTTGTTGGCCAACGAAATAGATGAATTCGCGCTCACTCTTTTGCAAAGAGTCCGTTTGCCATTGCAAAGAGTGCTCTTTGATCAAACTTTTGACTTTATTAGAGTCATCTACGCCCAAGAAATACACGAAACCCGTTAATTCGTTCTTAACTTTTAACTCTTTGCCAATATCGAATGTTTCAACCCAAGATTGAAAGTGAAGTTTTTCTTTGTGTTTCGTCGAAGCCGAAGCGTTGATAGACGATTTTGTTGCGCTTGCAGTCGCACGTTGAGTGGTTTTTGCCGTCTTTGTCTTCTTTGCCATGATTTCCTCATTTTTTAGTTTGAGCTTAAGGTATAAAAATCCATAAAATCATAATATGACGTGGACAGCGACCACAAATTTAAAATGTTGCTTACTCAATGCAGAGAACCTGTTTCTTCTGTTTGATACCGAGCCAACCAAGGAGCTTTTAAAGCTGAGCGAAACTCAGTGGCAAAGGACCAGCACTTCCGTTTATGAAAACAAGTCGCTCAAGAAGTGCCACGATATCGCCAAATGCCTGATCGACATCAACGCCGACATCATTATGCTGTGCGAAGTTGGTGGTTATGAGTCTTTGAAGAACTTCAACCAACTCTTTATGGATGATGCCTATTCACCAGTATTGGTTGAGGGAAATTCAGATCGCAACATCGACGTGGGTTTTTTAATTCGTAAGAACGCACCTTACTATTTCGATCTTCTTTCGAACAAAAGCCGCCCCATTAATTATCTGTATCCGCACGAAAGGCAAAGCCTGGCGCATGGCTATCCCGTCAAAGGTGGCAAGATCACGACCAGCCACAAGTTCTCTCGAGACGTGGCCGAGCTGCGACTTTTCAGCAAAGACAAAGAAAAGCCGTTTTTGATCACCCTCCTCACACATTTGAAATCTCGTTTGGATCCGGAACGCATTGATCCCAATGGCTTCGAACGTCGCCAGGCAGAACTGCGCACTCTTTTGGAAATCTACAAAGAGCTCGAGGCTGTACATCCTGATGTACCCATCATGATCGCGGGAGACTTCAACGGGAACGCCTCCACCGTTGGCACCGATGAAGAATTCAAAGACATTTACAGCACAACAAAACTTCTAGATGTTTTTGAGGTTGCCCAACTAAGTGCTGAAAAACGCGCGACTTTTTATCAAGTAAAGAACAACACACGCACAGAGGGCCGACAAATCGATTTTGCATTTTTGTCACCTCTCTTGCAGCAACACCTCAAGCCCAACAGCAGCTTGGCGTATCGCTACAAAGACGAATTCGGATCTGAAATCGGAGTTCCCTCCAACATGGAAGCCAAACTTCGACTCCCCTCCGATCACTACCCGATCGTCTTTGAAATCGAAAACATCCCCCTCAAATAGCTTACGCACCGAGTGAAGCAAAAGGTGCCAGGCACCTTTTGCTTGATGCGCCGAGCCTCAAAAAAGTACGGCGTACCTTTTTCGCTCGGATCAAGGAGTTGACGGCAATTTTGGCGAGGGTTCTTTAGCGCTCTTTTGCAAATCTTGATTCGGCCAAATCTTCGGAGTAGGATTTCGCAATGGCAATCCAAAAGACTGTTTTTCCCGATTTTCAAATTACCGCGAAAGTGGTTTACATCCCTTCAGAGTCACGCCCTGAACAAGGTTACCATTTCTTTGCATACAAAATTTCGATTAAAAACATCGGCAGCGCCTCAGCTCAACTCATGAGCCGTCATTGGATCATCACCGACGCACTTGGCACCAAAGAAGAAGTTCGCGGCCCTGGAGTGATTGGAATTCAGCCAAAAATTCAACCTGGCCAAACTTTTGAATATGATTCAGCTTGCCCTCTTCACACCTCCACGGGCTCCATGAAGGGTCGCTACTTTATGACTTCTGAAGGTGGCGAAACCTTCTCTGTCGAAATTCCTGAGTTCTACCTCATCGCCCCCATGGCGATTCACTAACCCTCAATTACTTACCCACACAAACTTAACGCGCCGAGCCTCAAAAAGGTACGGCGTACCTCGGCAGCTCCTGGTCTAGTTTTGAAAGTTGGGGTGGTGTTTTTTGGTGAGTGTGGTATTTCCTTCGGCGCGCTGGCAAAGGAGATGGGTATGACTTTGTTTAAGAATCTGAGAGAGCTTTTGGGGGTTCGCAAACTGCCTGAGAGACTACCAAAGAGTCTCGCTGAAGAGATGTGTCTTTGTATGGTGGTTTCGGAACAAGAAGGTGCTGAGATTTGGGTGCAAGGGGCTCGCACGAATTATGTGACTCCAAAGTTAGTTGCAATTCCCAAGGACCAACCCGTTGAAATCGAAGTTCGCCTCGTGGGACACGAAAGCCATAAAGCTTGCGTAAGAAGTTCACACGATTTGACTTATTATTATTGCAACCTGAAGCGCGTTCCCTTCAAATTGATTTCTGGAGGAATGTCTACCCATGAAAACCGCGCATCTGCCTATCTTTAAGAAAACCAAACGTCTTGTTCTTCGCCCGTTGGAACTTCATGACTTCGAGAATTGGGCACAGGCTTACTCCTCCATGCGCCCACCTCAAAACGAATGGGATGAGACAAATTGGGTGGAGTCAGAACTGACTCTTCCTAAATTCAAAGCGCATTTAAAAAAAAACCTCCTATGGCGCTCTCAAGATCACTTTTATGAATTCGGTGTTTTCCGCAAAGACGACGGTCTCCTGATCGGCACCGTCAGCTTGATGGATATTTCTCGCCAGATTTTTCAGAACGCTTATCTGGGATATCGCATCTACAACAATCACTGGGGACATGGGTATGCAACCGAGGCCTGCCATGCGGCGATTGAAATCGCCTTTAAAGATTTAAAACTTCACCGCATTGAAGCTGGCATCATGCCCACAAATAAGCGCTCCATCAAAGTGGCCAAGAATATTGGACTTCGCAAAGAAAGCCTTTCCCCGCGTCGCCTTTATGTCCACGGCAAGTGGGTTGACTTGTTATTGTACGCTGGAACCAGCGAAGAGTTTGGATTTAAGTTTAGGTTTCCAAAAACAAAAACTGCCAAGTAGCACCGCTCAAAAAATATTTCAGTGAACCATGACAAGTTTCGCAAAGTTCTCTGGAGAATGACGCTAAGTTTCTTCCACAATGGTGATAACGCTTTCACCAATAAGGAGGATCTTATGGCTGAGTCTTCAAGAGAACTCGTGAACGATATGAAATCCACTGGCAAGCAAGCTTTGGAAACTGGGAAAAGCATCTATAGTGATGCCAAATCTGAAATAAAATCTCACATCGGTGAGGCCAAATCAGATCTAAGAGCCCAGCTAAACGATCGTTATGAGTCTATCAAACACAAAGCGCAAGATGCAGTAAGCACATCCGAAGATTTTGTTAAAGAGCATCCAATTGCAACCGTGCTTGGAGCTTGTGCCGTGGGATTTGTTGCGGGGCTTATTGCTCGTCGCACACGTCATTAAACGACACATCCAAGCGGTGAACGAAGGCCTCTCCATCTCCCCCAAATGAGGGCCTTCGTTCTTTTCCTCTTGATTCAACATCACACAAAGGACTGCAAAATGATGAAATGGGTTTCTATTATTTTGGGACTTCTTTTCGGCGCAAAACCTTCCAAAGGTTTAAATTTCAAAGAAATGGCCATGGAAGTTTTTGACGAGTCGATGGCCAGAAGCCGTAAGCCCATTGGGCTCATTCTTTTAGGATTGGCCTCCATCATTTTTATCTGCGGTGGAGTTTTCATCAGTCTGGTCGATGCAACGAGACAGTATGACGCCAGCGGTTCAATTTATTTTGGAGCCACTTTTTGGTCAGGCTTGATATTATCCGCGATCGTTTTAGTGGGATATATTTATGTCTTCAGCCGCGCATGGCCGGGCGTGAAGCATATGAAAGCCCGAGCAAAAGCTCACGAGCAGGCGCAAGAAGCCAGCAAAGGCGCCCCCGGTTTGGATGAAGCTCTTTCGTTGCTGATCATGGATCATATTGAATCTAGAAAAATATCCCGTAGTAAAAAACAAGAAGCGCGAAGTAATGCAAAAACTTACAGTCAAACGGAACGCAAGGGTGAACCGCCGATTCCGCCTACGGGCTTCGCATAGAGCAAACTGAGAAGCCTAAGGGCTCCTCATGAATGTCTTCCAACCCTCTTCTGTGAACTGGTAGATGTAGCGTTCGTGGAGGCGGCCGGTTAGACCGAACCAGAATTCGATTTCAGTGGGCACAACGAGCCAGCCACCCCAATGTGGAGGACGCGGAACTTCTTGGCCATCGAATTGTTTTTCATACTCTTGCACTCGACGGGCAAGATGTTCGTAACTAGGAATTTCTTCACTTTGATTTGAGGCCCAAGCACCGATTTGGCTTAAGCGTGCGCGTGTGCGGAAATAAGCATCGCTTTCTTCAGGATTCAATTTCACGGCCATACCAGTAATACGGATTTGTTGCCACAATACGGGCCAGTGAAAATTCAAACAGATATTGGGATTCTCTTCGAGATCCTGTCCCTTATGACTGCGATAGTTGCCATAAAAAACAAAACCCTCCGAAGTGACCTCTTTTAAATAGACGATCCTAACGGAGGGTATACCTTCCGGACTCACAGTTGCGACTGACATTGCATTCGCTTCTGGAACCTGCTTTTCGACCGCCTCTTTCATCAGACGGTCGAAATGCTCAAAAGGGCTTTTACTAAGATCCAGCATTAAATTACTTTTTTGCCTTTTTAGTGTCAGCTTTAACGATATCCATCAATTCAACTTCGAAAACCAAAACTGAATTAGGTGGGATACCTGGGCGACCAGATGGTCCGTAAGCAAGTTCAGGTGGAATGAAAAGTTTAGCTTTGCCGCCAACTTTCATCAACTGAAGAGCTTCAGTCCAACCAGGGATAACGCCACCAACTGGGAATTCAGCTGGTTGACCACGGTCGTATGAAGAGTCGAATTGCTCACCGTTAGTCAAAGTACCTTTGTAGTGTACTTTTACTACGTCTTCTTTTTTAGGAGAAGCGCCAGTGCCTTCTTTTTCAACGATGTATTGAAGACCAGATGCCGTAACTTTTACGCCAGCAGCTGATTTATTTTTTTCCAAGAACTCTTTACCAGCTTTAGCATTGCCTTCAGCTTGTTCTTGTTGCTTCTTCATCGCCATTTCTTGAAGCTTCATCATTGCCGCTTGCATGTCTTCTTTAGACATTTCGTTTTTACCAGCAGCTGCATCTTTCAATGCTTGGTTCAAAGCATCAGCATCGAACTCGATGTTTTGTTGCTTCAAGTTGCCACCGATTTGCTGGCCAATTGCATAGCTAGCTTTTTTTACGTCAGTGTCCAATTTTACTTTTCTGTTACAAGCAGTTGAGAAAGCCATTGCTAATACAAGGCCTCCTAGTACCAACTTATTCATCGTTGTCGTCTCCCCTTAAGGTTGTTAATTTCTTCAGCCTCATCATCTTGCGCTTGTTTCTTTAAATTTCAAATAGATGATGCGCGATGACAAAAAACCAATCATCATTGAGGCCATTCTTCTTTAAGAAAAGCGCCTCAAAATCCCCACCCTAGGGATACCAAATTTTCATATAGGCATCTTGAAAGGAAATATTCGCCTCAACATCATTACTTTTGAGCGAATCCAGAAAGGCCTTTGTCACCACGATAGGCTCGTTGACGAAGCCACTCTGAGGATCCCCATGAAATGCACGATTGAGTTCATCAGCGATTTGCCATCCCTGACAGTGCAAGGGTTCAGCAATCGTGGCAATCTGTTGAGAAAGACCAGACTTGATACGATTGATCGCAATCCTGGACCCATCCCCCGCCGCAATGTTCACAACATCCGTTCTTTTAATTTTTTTAAGTGGATAGTTCATGTGATCAAAGTAGATGTCATTGATAGCCAAGGTGTGAGTCCACCGCTTCCCAAAGCGGCGATTCAAATCCTCCACCAGAAGTGGAATGACTTGATCCGCCTTTGATATATCTACGTATTCAATCGACAAAACCTTTTGGGCTTTGACCTTTTCAACGATCGTTTTCATATAAGAAACTTTTGCAGCGGCAATCGAAAAGTTACGATCCGTAATTATAACCACGCCCGCCTTTTTAGACCCGCGATCTGGAACCAGCTCAGCCGCCATTTTTGCAACTAATGCTGGGTCCGTCGTGATATTGGCTATCAAGTTTTTGCTGGAACCTGGCTGAGGTGAAGCATGCCACCCAATCAGCTTTAAGTTTTTCTTATGAGCCGCAGCTATTTCATCAGAGTATTGGCTTGCCTCAACTCCTCCCAAAACAATTCCATCGGCTTTGGCTCTTAAAGCTTCAATGAAGTGAGTTTTAACAAGATTTGCATTCCCTTCGCCGTCTAGAACTTTCAGACTCCATTTTAGAGAACGACTTGCCGCTTGCAGCCCCTCAACGACAGCTGACACACCACCGTTCTTCAAATCTGAGGCAATAAAATAAACTGTCTTATGACTTTGTGCGACCGCACCTGTTGTGGGACCTCTCCATTCGCCCCAAGAAATGCTCACTTCAAAAAGAATTAAAATGACCAAAAAGATTTTGCGGCTATTCAGACAGTCCCCCGACACAAGAAAAAAACCAGGTGACTATGTCTTCTCAAGAAATGGACTCGTTTGTCACGTTAAGAGTTCGTTTCTGCTTTTAAAGCATGTCAGGAGCATAAAGCCTCACTGATCAATGCAGCAGGCCCAGCTTTTCTCTTAGAGTCTGAATCTCTGTCGCCGTCGCTTTTCGATTGTTCGCACTCTCGAACATAACCAGGGTTTCCTGAAACATCTGTTCTTTGGGATCCTGATTATTGAGCTCGTCTATTTGCTGTGCCATCTTATCTAAATTTGCCATGGCCTTTTGAAACGCTTCATCTCGCTTTTTAACATTCTCAGGATCTTGGGCGTGGGATTCCTGCGCTTTAAGAACCTGCTCTTCTAACTCATCTTGCATTTGCGGAAGAGTGTAATAAAGCACCGCAATCAAAGCCACCATTGCCGCCTTATTATAGGCGCGAGTGAAATTGTTGTAGACGTCTGCGGCATGATCCTTTTTCATCACAGAGCGCAAGGCTTGCTCGTACGAGGCAGGCCCCTCCCAAAGTATCTTCTCAAAAATGATGGGCTCCAAAGGCTTGTTGAACATTGGCAACCGCGTCGGAAGCCCCAACCACCCGCTGCTCAGAACCTTTTTTAAATTCACCTGCGCCAACTTCAAAATACTGGCATTGCCCAAACTCATTTCATCGACCAGTTCGCGAAGCCCCGCATTGAGCATTCTTTGCTCTGAGGTTCGCACGACCCACTCTTGCAGGCGCTCGTTGCGCGACAACTCAACAGACTTTCTTAGTCCCATCCACGGAGTCTCATGAAGAGTGTAAAGCTGAGTGATAAATTGTTTTCGCAAATAAGGATCCTGAAAATCTTGAATCTGGTATTTCGAGAAAAGGGCATTCAAGTCGCGAACACGCAACAGTCCCAAGTTGAAAATACGCTCAGACCACTTCAACTTACCCGTTGGCATGACCTGGTCGATCAGAGCCAATTTAACTTCAATTCTTTTCATTTCTTTTGCAGAAAGCTGCAGTTTGGAGAAGTCAGAAGTCCGAACCCGCCAATACAGCTCAGCATCAAAAGTCTTAATGGCGCGGGGAAGTAGAAGTTCCTTAAAGAAGGAGGGCTTCGCCTCCGCAGATTCCAGGGTAAAAACAGTGGAACAAAAACGAGGCCCCGCCAGAGATTGCAGACAAATCCCTAATGATAACGCAAAAATTAGAATGTGTCTGACCATGCTCTTCAAGCGAAACCTCAATAATGAAAATACCCGTGAAGGTTAGACTCCTGCAGCTGCAAGATTTGCTTCTGCGGCATCAACCTTCTTGCGAAGCTCAATAATCTTCTCGTTCAGTTCAACAACTTGATCATTGGTAAGAATAACACCCACTTCACCCAGGCCAGCGACAAGACCCGACGCCAGGGCGATCAGCGAATATCCAATAAAATTTCTGTTTGTTCCAGTTCTTGCGTTCACCACCGTGGCTACCGATGCAAAACCCGCGGTCGCTAATGCGATATTGCGAGTCCATTTAGAGGCTTGATATCCAAAACGATTTTTCTCCTGCTCCAGTTCTTGATGCATCTCCAAAAGCTGTAGCTTCAAATTAATCAACTGCAATCTTGCCTGCTCATTTTGCTGCTTCTTCTGGGCGATAACTTGATCCAGAGAGACCTCCCCAGTGGCTTCTGCTGCAAAGACCTGCTTTGGGATCGCAGAGGTTAAGACTGCCGCAGACAAGACAAACTTCATGACCTTTTTCATACAAATCTCCTCATTAAAAATTGAGCACAGCTCTTTAAATCTGCTCAACTTTAAAGCAAACACTAAGCCACGCTCCCTCGTGATTGATTGGCTCCGAAACAGTTTGACCTGTTAACGACGCTGAGAAGTGCCAATTTAGGCTCTTGATATAATGGAAAGATTCTCAAAATGAGACAACTAGAGGGAACACCGATGGGAGCAACTAGGGCCGAGAAACCGTGACTTCGTCTCTACAGAACCCAAGACAGGCCTCGTAGGACCCTTTAAATAAGACATGACTTTGGCGTTTCTCCAGACTGCCAGAATACATCGGATCGTAATACCAACTGATCAATTTTTCGATCCAAATACGATTCGCGAAAAGCTCGCCGGACTCTAGAAATTGAGTTTCCGCAGCAAGAAGATCGACCAAAATCTCTTGCGCACGCAAGCCACCCAACTTTCGAGTGATGGCTTTCACCGCATTTTTATAGCGGTCAAACAAACGAAGAGCTTCTGATTTTAGAATTTCAACTTCTTCAGCACAGCGAGGAATCGAGGCCACCGCCAAACCGATGGCACTGTCGACAATATAGTCCTTAAAAATATTATCGACACGTTTGTCCAAGGGTTCATCAATCCAGATAACACTGGAGCTCCGCAATGATTCGAAGAAGGCCCCCGGCAAATGGCAAGCCCCAATCAGACGACTTTCATCTTCGATCAATGGTTTAAAATCTTTGGGAAAGTCCCTATCGAGTCTAATCAGTTTTAGCGACAACTGGTTTTCAAAATCAATTTGCGATGGTTGAGGAACTCCCATGGACCCAAAGGCCGAACCGCGGTGGTGGGCCAATTTTTCGAGATCCACCAAGCCGATTTCGTTTTTAAGCTCTTGCAGAAAGCGGGTTTTCCCACTTCCTGTCGCACCTGTTAACACACGAAAGGAATGAGTTTGAGAATAGCGTTCCAACTCTGAGATCAAAAAACCGCGAACGGCTTTGTAGCCACCTTCTATGATCGGTCTTTCAATACCTATTTCGCGCAGCCATTGCTGTGTGATCTGTGATCTTTTTCCTCCGCGAAAACAGTATATCACTGTCTGTGGATTGGCTTGAATCGACTCCGCCCACAACTGCACTCGCGATTCCTTGACTGCCCCCGAAATCAATTCATAACCCAGCTTCACAGCGGCCTCTTGACCTTGCTGCTTGTAGGTGGTCCCGATCAGCGCCCGCTCTTGATCATTCAAGATGGGCAAATTCACGGCCCCCGGCAAAGACCCTTGCTGAAACTCTATCGGCGCGCGCACATCTATCAAAGGTGTGTTCGCCAATAAAAGTTCCGCAAAGGATTCCGGTTTGATTCTATTATTCAAAAATCACCGCTTTATCAGATTTTGGCAAAACTTCGCCAACCACTGCGGCAAATGAAAATTTCTTTTTTAAATTTGCAACCAAATCTGCACTCAAAGAAGCCGGCACACTCAAAAGCAATCCCCCGCTGGTTTGGGGATCATGAATAAGAAGTTTATGTAGATTATCGAGTGCCGTAACATCGATATCATTTTCAGTGTATTGAGCATTGCTGCGATGAGCTTTCGTCAAGAAACCTTTCTCTAGGAAATGCAAAGCCTTCGCGAACTTTGGCAGCGACTGCGCTTGAAACTTCAGTGTCACCTGGCTTGCCTTAGCCAACTGCATGGAATGTCCGGACAAGCCAAAGCCCGTAATATCCGTTGCCGCATGGACAGACTTCTTCTGCTCCTCATTCATGAAATCAAGAGCATTGTTGACGGTGGCCATACTTTCAAGAGCTTCCATGATATCAGCTTCGCTGGCCTCTTGGCGCTTCAAAGCTGCCGTCATAGTTCCAGTGCCCAACGCTTTTGTCAGAATAAGATGATCCCCAACTTGAGCCCCCGCATTGGACCAGACATGGTTGGGATGAACAAAGCCGGTCACTGAGAGGCCAAATTTTAATGTGTCATCGTCAATCGAATGGCCACCCACGAAGTTTGCCCCAGCTTCAGCGACCTTGTCGCTGGCTCCTTGCAAAACATCGACGATCACGTCGTCGGTCATTGTGGCGATCGGAAAAGCCAAAATACCCATGGCCGTTTTAGGCTTTCCTCCCATGGCATAAACATCGCTCAAGGCGTTGGCTGCGGCAATGGCTCCAAACAGTTTTGGTGTGTCCACAATGGGAGTAAAAAAATCCAGGGTCTGAACCATGGCGATATCTTCCGTCACTTTATAAATCGCCGCATCGTCAAAAAGGCCACCATCAATCATAAGTGCCGGGTGTGCCGCGGGGAATTGCACTCTTTGAAGAATTTTTCGAAGCTCACTGGCCGCGACTTTCGCCGCACAGCCACCTTTTTGAACCGTTTGGGTCAAGGCAATTTTTTCCGAACTCAAAGTAACCACCCTCTAGTGAGCTAGCAATTTGCAAAATACCAATTTCGCTGAGCTGCTGTTTGCGCTGACTTGTTTTCCAATAACGAAAAGATTTTTTTGCGCCTTGTCGCTGCGGAACCAATAGCGAATATCGGTCGCCGAAGTTTTAAAGGCCAATTCCACATGATCAGGGCGCAACACACCCTCAGAGGCCTGAGCGCTGCCCTCACGAATGGCCGCAATCGTTTCCCCAACAGTCATCCCGGCAAAGGGATCACCTTCATAGAAGAAACCAAAAAGTCCATTGATCAAAATTTTAGACGGCTGACTTTCAAAAGCAAAGGCGCCAAAGTGTGCATGGTCAGGATCATAGATTGGATCCATATGGAAACACTTCCCGCTAAATGCAGACACATTTTTTTGGGTAAAGGTTGCGAAGCCTTCACCATAGGACTTTGCGATGTTTTTCATTGGCTCAGAGCACTGAGGGTTTTCAACACAAAAATTTGAAGGATCTACGGCAGATCCCTGATCCGCGTGTGCGTAACTCACTCCAGTTGCAATAATAGAAGATGCGGCGACCACTAAGCAGAGTAGACGATTCATGGTAATTCCTTTTCTAATTGGAAAACTCTCTCAATCTAAAGTTTTGGTGTCAACTTAAGGTCGAACCGTCGTGCGGGACAAAGCGCTCCCAATTCCCGTCTTTCTCCTAATTCACGTATTTCAAGACACTTTGTAACTGTTCTTCCGTCTCAAAATTAGAAATCCCACCAAGGCCCTGTTGCGCAGCAACAAAAGGCCCTGCACAATAATAGCCTGAGGTGCAATCTATGAGTAGTTTCATCACGACCTTTTTAGTCGCAGGATTTCTTTGCGGCGCTTCCGCTCAGGCCGAAGACCAACCGTTAAACCCCGTTCAAATCATGGAAAAGGCCGCAGCGGGCGGCGACAAAAAACCAAAGAAACCAAAATCACAATACAACAGCAATTTGTATGAACAAGAAGAGGCCAAAGATGACACAAAGTCATTCACCGGCAAAGTTCGTGTTGTTCGCGATATCTCTGACGATATTGAGGTTTTATTCGAGGGTGAAGATGCTAAAGGGATCTATTCACTTTCCCGTTCCAAATCGAACTTTGCTGCAATGCTCAAAAGCCTGGAGGCCAGCAAAAAAGCAGGTGGACCTGCGGTCACAGTCACCGCTGACTCTGACAAAAACATCAAATCAGTCGAACTGAATAAGGCAGGAAGCAGCCGCTCCGGCTATGTCCCTCCCACCGATCCCAACCAAAAATGGGACTTCGGAAAAGTTCCAGATTGAGTGCTGGAATCAACTTGCGTCTGAGCTTGGGAAGTGAGATTTTCGCGTCCTAGATGGAAAAATCCCGAGCTCGTTGGCTGAACGCATTTTGGCTTTATCTCAAACGCATCCTCATTATAAATGCCGTATTTATTGGCATTGGCTTTTTATGGCGCTGGGCTTTCCTTTCTTTTTACGGAAGCTCGCAAGATCTCCAGCTCTACAAATCAGACATTCTGCATGCTTTTGTTTTGGGCGCACGCTTTGACAGTACGATTTTATTTTATATCAATGCGATTCCTCTGCTGATTCTTTTTCTGCTCAGTTTCTTTTCTGGCTTCAAGATCTGCGAGAAAATTCTTGAACTGGTTTACGGCCGTTTCACTAAGTTTCTAGTCCCCTACTACACTGTGTTTTTGTTTTTAGTGACCTTCATCAGCGCGGTGGATTTTGGCTTCTACAGCTTCTATCAAGATCGCATCAATGTTTTGATCTTTGGATTCTTCGAGGATGACACCACCGCCCTCGTGAAAACCATCTGGAGAAACTATCCCATCATCTGGATCTTCCTGGGTTTGACTCTTTTCACCTGGCTTCTGTGGAAGGGCTTAAAGCTCAACTTCACCCAAGGTAAAGAATGGCTGCCGTTGCGTTCAGAAAAGATCTCTTACCCTGTATTTGTTCTTTTTGCCCTGGCCGTCTTCTTTGTCAACGGAGTGGGCGCGCGTGGCTCTGTCAGCCTGTTTCCCTTAAGTGAGATGGATACGGGCATCTCCAAGAATATCTTTATCAATCATCTGTGTTTCAACGGGACACGGGCCTTCACCCGCGCCATCGAATTGAAATCACAAAGCAACAGCCGTTGGGACAGCAATCTTCAACACTTCGGTTATGGCGAAAATTATCGTCAAGCCTTTGCGGACTTCTATCAAATTCCTGAAGCCCAGGTTCCTGCCGATCCCTTGGAACTTCTTAAACACACGACCGCAAAAAATGAATGGGCTGAAAAGACCAAACCGCATGTTTTGGTTCTTGTGATGGAGTCTTTGGGCAGTTATTGGCTTCAGTACGACAAACCAGAATTTGATCTGGTTGGAGATTTGAAGAAACACTTCAACCAAGACACCTATATCACCAATTTCCTTTCCAGCACGAATGCCACCATTGGCAGCCTGAGCTGTCTGATGATCGGGTCTCCGCAACGCCCTATCAGCGAGTTCCTGACGGAAAGTGGTTATTTGCAAGTTCCTTTCCGCTCAAGCCCTGCACGCACTTTTAAAAACTCCGGGTACAAGGCGCGCTTTGTTTACGGCGGAAATCCTGGCTGGCGCGAAGTCAATAAGTTTGCTCTCCGTCAGGGTTTTGATTCGGTCGAAGGGGAAACTGAAATCAGCGAAGGCATCAGTAACGTTGCAGGAGGCGTCAAAGAACGCCACGATTGGGGGATCTATGATGAAGATCTCTTCAGCTATCTTTACAAAACTCTCGACGAAGCGAAGACGCCGCAGTTCGTTTTGACGATGACGACCACCAATCATCCGCCTTATCAATTGCCTTCGACCTATCAGTCTCCTGATTTCAAAGTCCCGGCAGAGTTGGAATCGCGCCTTATCGCTGACAAAAATTTGGCGCAAAATCGTTTCCGCACCTATCGCTACTCCACACAGAAACTGGCGCAATTCTTGGACCGCGTGAAAAACTCTCCGTTGAAAGACAAGCTTATCATCGCCGTAACTGGCGATCACACTTTCTGGATCGTCAATTTTGGTGAAGACGAAATGCTGCAAAAAGGTTCTGTGCCGCTGTATCTCTACATGCCGCAAGCCATTCGCAAAAAGCTGGCGCCGAATTCATTTGGTTCACACGCTGATATTCTGCCAACGCTATACAACTTGGCGTTGTCTGAAAAACCTTATTACAGCATCGCTCGCGACTTGTTTTCAAAAACCCCTGATTATGCAGTGAATGCATCCAATTTGATTGCGAATCAGGAAGGGGCAGTTCTGGTTGCAGCCCAAAGCAAAGACGACCATGGACTCAAATGGGAGGGTCATTTTGAAAGACTCGCCCCGGTGGATACTACTGAAAATCAAAAACAGCTCTCCGTGAAGTATAAATCCTTGATGGGAATCCTGGATTACTATTTTATGAAAGAGAAGCAAGAGCACTGATCTCTTAAGATCAGCAAGAGAATTGATCCCTGAAGGATCAGTCATTTGAAAGGAACATCAAGCCATGCGAATCCTCGTAGTAGAAGATCAGGCAAAAATGGCCAACTTCCTAAAAAAAGGACTCAATGAGGTTGGCTATGCTGTCGACATTGCGGAAAGCGGCACCTCTGCGGAGTCCTATATGGCTCAAGGCGATTATGATTTGGTGATTCTGGATGTGATGTTGCCAGATCAAAATGGTATCGACACTGCTCGACACATCCGCCGCGATGGCTATGACGGGCCGATCTTGATGGTCACAGCTCTATCAACAACCAAAGATAAAGTTCATGGCTTGGATGCCGGCGCCGATGACTATTTGACGAAGCCCTATTCTTTCGATGAATTGCACGCTCGTGTGCGAGCCCTGCTTCGCCGTAAATCTCCGAATGGTGCGGCGGTCAGCAGCACTTTGAAATACTCTGACCTGGAGCTGGATCTGATTCAACGCAAAGCTCGCAGAGCGGGACAGGAGATTTCTTTAACAGCCAAAGAGTTCGCACTGCTGGAATACTTCTTAAGAAATCCCGAACGCCCTTTGGGCCGCGTTTCCATCGCGGAACATGTTTGGGATATTCATTTTGATTCCGAAAGCAATGTGATCGATGTGTACATCAATCTTTTGCGCAAAAAAATCGATGCCCCTTTCCCTAAACGATTGATCCACACTGTGGTAGGCACGGGATATGTTCTTAAAGAAAATCCATAAAAAGATTTATAACTTCTTTTCCAGCTTTAGCATTCGTCTGCGTCTGTCGCTGATCTTCGTCGCCATTTTCGGGGTCACGACGATTCTGTTTAACACATTCGTGTTCAAAATGATGATCGACAATCTTCAACAGGATTTCGACGATGCGCTTTTCAATTATGCCGTCGACGTTTCTGAAGGAGTCGAGATCGGCGTCAAAGGAGATCTTAACTTTCCTCCGTTGCGTCTGGATCACGGTAAGATTTTACCGTTCCCCTTGGGGACGGCCTTAATCCAAGTTCGGCACAGCTCCGGCGCGGTGCTTGCGCGAGTCGGAAATTTCGGGGAATTCAATCCGCCCTACAAAAAGGATTTCGAACGCATCTGGGGCGGCGAAGAGGCGACTTATCGCACGATTGAACATATCAGCAATATCCCTTCGGCAGAGGCCGACTCCTATCGTTTGATCTCCTTCCCACTGGATAACGCGGCGAAACCGCAACTGCTGTTGCAAATTGCGGTGCCGATGACCTTGCTGGAAACGCAAATATCCAAACGTCTGACTCTTTTGGAATTTGGTATTCCAATTGTGCTATTGATCGCAACCTTTGGCGGTTTATTCTTGTCTGCCCGCGCCCTGGCGCCACTCAAACGCATGATCGATATCACTCAGAACATTAAAGCCAGTGAACTTTCAGCCCGCGTTCCCGTACCGAATGCGAAGGATGAAATTCAAAAACTGGCGCTGACCTTGAACGCCATGCTCGACCGCATCCAACAGGCCTTTCAAAGTCAGGAACGTTTCGTCGCCGATGCGTCTCATCAGTTGCTTACACCCCTGACGATCATGCGCCAAGAGCTTGAGCTTTTACAAAAAACTGAAAAGCGTGATGTGGATCTCTTTATTCGCAGCTCTTTGCAAGAGGTCGACAATCTCGCCAACATCGTTCAAGAAATGCTTCTGCTTGCTCGTGCCGATGCCGGTATTGGGGCATTGAATCTGCAAGAGCTCTCTATGGATGAGTTGATATTCGATGCTCTGTCTCGCTGTGAAAAGATCGCGAATGCCAAATCCATCAAACTGAAGCTGAACATCATCAATGAATCCAATGAAGACCGTAAGATGGTTTTAGGTGACAACGATCTCTTGGAAAATTTGATATTTAATATCGTAGAGAATGCGATCAAGTATTCTCCGAATAACGAAGTCGTCTCTATTACTCTCACGTACAAGAATGAGACAAGTGAGTTGATGGTGGAAGATAACGGCCCTGGCATTCCTGATGATCAATTGCCGTTCATTTTCGAACGTTTCTCTCGCGGTTCTAATATGGAAGCTCGAGTTAAGGGCTTTGGACTGGGTCTAGCAATTGCTCAAAAGATTGCAATACTTCACAACGCAAAGCTAAGTGCTGAAAATCACTTAGGAAATGGGGCGCGATTTATCTTTGAGATTAAAAACATTTAATATGCTTTTAATCACAGATTTAACCCCCTTTGCTAGTCTAATCCCGATCCCAATAACGGGCTTTTAACCAAACCTTTGGAGGTTTTATGAAATTCGCATCTCTTTTGATGTCTGTTGTTTTTGCTGGTGTTGTTGCTCAAGCTAACGAAACTGCACCTGCTGCTGCTACTACAGCTGCTCCAGCTGCTGCTGCTGCTCCAGCTAAAGAAGAAGTTAAAGCTGAGAAAAAAGCTGCTAAAAAACACGGCAAAAAAGCTGCTAAAACTGAAGAGAAAAAAGAAGAAGCTGCTCACTAGTTTGAGTACTTCGAGCTTTGCTCTAAGTAGAAAGGGAACCTTCGGGTTCCCTTTTTTTTGCCTAAAATCCTCTCTCTATCACTTCCCTATCTCACATTCTATTCCAACATTCTGTTGTGCCTGCCTCGCAATGACCGAAAAGAAAGCATCTGCTTTCTCGTTGTTTTGCCGATCTTATTATACCTGATATCGACTTTTACCCAGGCACAGTCTCTGACGAAACCAAGACCCGCCTCTACTCTCGCGCCGATCAGTTGATGAAGTATTATCTCCGAACCAGAAATGGGCTGTAGTGCTCTGTAAATAATTCCCAAGAAGCTGAAATTCCTAGAGAACTTATTGCCTCCCTAAGACTCTTAAGAGACTTAAAAGACCTCATTTGGAGGTTTTCCCGTGAAACACTTTATCCTGGTCTGCTCTCTTTTCTTCTCATTGAATACGTTTGCCGCGACTTGGGCTGAAGACTTCGAAAACCTCAAAAGTGTACCGCGCAGCTATGAAGATTCCGGCGCCATTTGTGAAGAGATTGCCCGCCTTGATGTTCAAAAATCTTATCCGGCTCCGCAATATGAAGTGATCACGGGGATTTCCTACAGCGATGAACAAAGACGCGTGATCGGCGAATTGGATGTTATTGTTTTCGATAAGAACATGAACAAAGTGATTCGCATCGCCGAAGTCAAATGCTGGAAAGACATTCGCGCTGGCTTGGAAAAGGCCATGGAACAACGCCAACGCTTTTTGAAAGCCATTCGTTCTTCAAAAGGATTGATCTTCAGATCGACATCGTCAGATGTGACTTATTCCAAAGAACAATTTGAAGGTGTCAGCGACTTCATCACTCTTGGACAAAAAGGCACGGTTCAAGCTGGTTATGGTCAGGAACTTGAGTACACTCTTTTAGAACTTCATCAACACCGCTATGATATGATCGCCTGCCAACACAAAGGCCTTTGCGTAAAACCATAAGACGAAGAAACAATCCAACACCAGCGCTGGCGTCGCATTGCTTCTTCACTAAGAGGTCAGGAATTAGACCAGACTTTCTTCAATCTCTTCCACCGAGATCTCATGAGGACGGCGAATCGATTTCACCGTGCCGGCAGAGATCTCAACAATTTGATCACAGTCCGCGATAGTTCCCAAACGGTGTGCGATGATCAACATCGTCACTCCCGCAAAGGCTTCGCGTATCACTTTCTGCAAGATCGCATCGGTTTGTACGTCCACGCTGGCAGTCGCTTCGTCCATCACAATGACCCGCGCTTTCGTCAAGAGTGCTCGCGCAAGACACAGCAACTGTCTTTGCCCTTGGCTCAAATTCAAACCACCTTCAGTCACCGGCGAATTCAATCCTTGCGGTAGCGACTCAACATGCTCCCACATAGAGGCATGCTTCAAAGCGCCCATAACTTCTTCATCGCTGTATTCATTATAACGATCCAAATTATTGCGGATCGTGCCCATGAACAATGTCGGGTCTTGAGGAATGATCGCCAAACTACGACGAAGTCTTTCCAAAGAAACCCCTGCGACATTCACGCCATCAATCACGATGCGGCCCTCTTCCGCCTCGATGAAACGGAATAAAGATTGAAAGAAGGTGCTTTTCCCTGAGCCCGTGCGACCAATGATCCCGACTCGTGTCCCCGCCTCAACATTGAAAGTGATACCTTTCAAAACCAAGGGCAGATGAGTCGCATAGCGCACTTGCAGGTTGTTCACTTCAATCGCGCCGAACTCTGGCCAAGTGGGGCGCAGTGGCTCTGGCAATGCGACCAACGTGTCTTTCTCCGCAGGCAGGTTGGCGAAAAACTTCAAGCGCTCAATCGAAGTCATGCGTGATTCGATATCAGCAAAGATACGCACGCCCCAATTCAAATAGGCCCAGAAGGACAATGAATACATTGTTACCAAGCCCGCCGTACCGGCACTCATGATGCCATAATAAGCGGACAAGCTCACACCCGCCGTTGTTCCGATAGAGATCAATCCCCCCACCACGGGAATGCGAGAAGAAAACCAACGATTCAACATATAGTGCGAGAAGAACATTCTTTGACTGTGTGCTAACTTGTCATAGAAGTTCTGCAAGAACCAATCAGACTTGCTGAAACCACGAATCACCACCAAGCCCTGCAAACTCTCTTTAAAGTGAGCATAGCGAGGCGAGCGCGCAATACTGTCCAAACGCTTGGCTTCACGGGCCGGCCTGCGGTAGTCGCGCTGTAAGAAGTAATACAGCAACATCACGGGCCCGATCACAAACACCATATAAGGCATTAGTCCCAAGATCAGCACCAGCGCCGCGACCACTTGCAAAGCACAGTTCACAGCAGAACTGAAACTCCATTGCAGATAGACATCCACCGATTCGATGTCGCGAGAAAATCTTTGCAAAACACGGCCCACCGGAGTCGAGTCAAAGAATCTGACGGGAGCTTTTAAAACACTCTTCAGCATTTTGTCGTGCATGTCCTTGCCCGCCTGAATTCCACGGCTGAGCCAAAACAAATTATCCAACAAACTGGCCACCAGGACTGAAATACCAATGGCACCATAAATCCCAATGGCCGTCAGAGCATTCCATTCATTTTGATGAGTGGAGTAATATGACAACCATGACTTCTGCGCCAACGGCAAAACCGTCACACCAAGTGCCCCCAATAGCAGGGCCAACAAAATCAAAGGTTTCGTGTATTTCCCATCCCCGCCCAATGAGCTGATGTAATCCCAATACACGGATCCCTTCACAGCCCCAACTTCGCGGTCCTCGTCTTCGGTCACGCGGGATTCATGAATCTCTGTAGTCGCGGCTTCTGCGGCGACAGCAGCCACCTCTTGAATCGCTGCGGGCTCCTGCTCCCCTTGAGTTTTGCCGTGTTCAGAATAGAAATCGGCAAACTCAGGACAGGTCACCTTAAGCTCTGCAAAAGTACCAAGGCCTTTCACTTGTCCGTCTTCGATATATAAAACTTGATCGAACATCGCCAAATGCTCCAGACGATGCGTAACCACGATGCGAGTTTTTTCTTTCCACGCGCCAAAGATCAGACGCTGAACCAGTTGATTTTCTGTCTCTGCATCCACCGCCGACAATGGGTCATCCAGCAAAACCACTTGCGGCCGAGACAAATAAGCTCGTGCCAAAGCGACACGTTGCTTTTGCCCACCGGAAAGATTCACACCTTTTTCGCCGATCTCAGTGCGCAAACCCGCTTTCCATTCTTTCAGATCTTTATCCAAACAGGCGTTATGTAAAGAGCGGCGCAGTTCTTCACCACTGACCTCTTCACCAAACTTAAGATTCTCAAGCAAAGAGGCATTGACGACATAAGCCTCTTGCGGAACGTAAGCCACGCGCGGACGCAATTCAGCGGCATCCAAGCCCGTAAACTCCACAGCTCCTGCTGATGTTGGAATTTCCCCTAGCAAAGTATAAATCAAAGAGCTTTTCCCGGCTCCCACAGGCCCTACGACAGCCAAAGATTTTCCTGGTGCCACAGAGAATGAAATATTCTGCAAAACAGGACTGACCGCATCTTGATAAGACACCGTCAAGCCATCCACTTTAACGCCAGCCGCTTTACCAGATTCATCCAAGCGTCCGGTTTTTTCCTGAACCTCTTCCTGAGACAAGAAATTCAAAATACGACGAGCGCCCACCAAAGCCTGGGTATATCGAGAGATCAAACGCGATAGTTCTCCGAAGGGCCCTTCCAAAAGACCAAACAAAGAGATGCAGGTAAAGATCAAGGCCGCATCCAACTTTTCACCGCGCCAGGCATGAACGGCCAAGGCCACGAAAAGCACAAAAGTGGAAACGCCAAGATAACCCAATGACGAAAAAGTTTCCGCGCGCGCAAGATGACGACGAGCTGCCAGTTCTTTGGCTCTGACATCATTCACTTCTTTTGCAACGCTTTTTTCCCAAGCAAAATACTTCACCACGCGGATCGCATTCAAGGCTTGCGTCATCAAAGTGACCCGATGATCGCGATGGGCCATCATCTCGTCATCCAGTTTGGTGAACGTTTTGCTGATAAACTTCGTCAAAGGCGCCAGAACCAAAAGGACGGCAATCGCCGCCAATGTCGACCATCCTATATAATAGAAGAGCATCCCGACGATCGCGAAAATCATGACCACGGCATAGGCCAAATCTGCAAGGATCAAGGCATAGTCCGCGACCGAGTCACTGTCGCTGCCCATGTAATTCACAATATCACCGAGCTGGTTTTTCTGACGAGCCTGCAGACTGAGCTTGAGGCTGTGTCGGAAGATTTTCTCATTCAGCAAATTACTTAAAAGCTGATAAGAGCGCAAAGTCCGCACGTAGTAATGCTGAATACAGAAACCTGTTAAGAAGCCGCAGAATCCCAGCAAGGTTCCGACCAAGAGGGTTTCTTTGAGGTTTTCATTCGTGACTCCTGCCGATATCAATCCGACAAAGCGATGCACCAACACGGGCGTACACAAAGAAAATACAGCACTGGCGATATACCAGGAATAAGCCGGCACCAGATACTTCTTTAAAGAGCTCAATAAGGAGAATAAATGCGCGTGCGGCGCATGCCATTTCACTTTGGCGATATCGATAGATACCACACGCGGATCAATATCGGCTGGCAAAGGCAAAAGATCGTTTTCTTGAATGATCTGAGTCCTTGCTTTTTTGACCAAGGGGGAAACCTCGGTGAAGAATAAACGTCTGAAGAAATTCATAAGAATCCAATTCAAAGGAAGAATTTTTTAATTTAATTTTCGATTCCGTCAGAAAGATTTTTTAGATCCCGAGACTTCGTCGGTTATTTTGGGGGAACATCAAGAGAGTTAGTCTTTTATATTCTATCTTTTATAAGACTGTGACTCTAAAAACAGTGAAGCTAAAAAGCCGAATGTAGGAGGTCCATCGATTTTAGCAATTTTAACAATGCAGTGAAAATCATAATGTCCTCCTCTCGTAAAGATGGTGCTAGAATAGCGAAGCGTTTTTGCCTTGTCTAGAGGGCAATAAAAATATTTTTTGAAAATTGCTCCCCTAAAGTAACCAAAGAAATGCGATCGCGACTGCGGTCGGAGCAAGGGCCGCCAATAAAAGGTTTAAAGGTTTGATACCACCGGGGAATTTTTGGCTCAAAATAGAATACCCGGCTGCATTTGGAGCATTGGCAATAATAGTCAAACCACCACCAGCAATAGCTCCCCCGACCAAAGCATATTTACTTGCGTCAGACAAACCTTCGACCTGCGACCCCAAATATGTCAAAGCGGCATTGTCGGTAATTGCGGTTAAAGCGACAGCACCTTTAAATAACAAAATCTCATTCATGCTTCCCAACAGCGGCGCCAACCACCATTTTTGGAATGCTCCGAACTGGATGATTCCGCCCAAAAACATGGATACCAAAAGACTCTCTTTAAGACGAAGTTGATCTTGATAGCGAAGAGTCACACTGGCAACACCCATAAAAAGCAAAAACAATCCCATAAAGGCATTTTGATAATGAGCCGTGGCGACGATTCCCACCATGAAAGCCAAATGCACCAAAGTCACCGCCCATGGAATTTCGGCGTGGCCCGACGCTAAACGCTGTTCGACTTCTCGTAAAGTGATACAGCTTTCCTGGAACTGTTTTCTGAAGATCAAAATCAATCCAAAGGCATTCACTGTCACGGCAAGAGCGCTCTTCCAGCCAAAATTAGAGAGAATAAATTGAAAGTCCCAATTCCACTTCGTTGCCACCATCAGAATCGGCGGCGCTGCAAAAGGTGTTAAAGCTCCGCCAATAGAGACGTTAACGAACAAAACTGCAATCAACGCGTAGATCAATTTGCTCGTTTCTTTTTGCAACATTGAATTTAACAAGAAGGCCGTAACCGTCATCGCCGCAGGCTCAGTGATAAAACTGCCACTCAATGGGCCAACAATCAAAATGATGATCAGATCCGTAAGAACAGCTGGTGTTCTAAAAACTTTTTGAACCAAAGTGCTCAATGCCAAAATTCCCTGACGAGCCGCTGTCAAGATAGGTCTGGTTGAACAGACCACCATGATCGCAAAAATAAAAAACGGTTCAATGAAATCTAATGACTTTTGATAGGCAATCGCCGCTTTCCAACCTTCGACGCCAATATAGACGGCCATAAACAGCGACGCCCAAATGGCAAAGACAACCTCGATTTCCCCCAGAAGATGAAGTGTATTACTCCACATCGAATCCTTCGGAAAATGATGAGACAAAGCAAGAATACGGCCCACCAAAAATGTGTGAATAACCGCAAGACCGAAGAAAATAGCACCGAGGAGTTCAATCGTTGTGTATGTCATGAACTCTATACTACTCAGGAAAGTTTAGTGCTGTCCAAAAAAAGCGTTCACCAGTTGTTGGATTTCTTCTTTAAATTCTAATTTGTTAAGCCACCTTGCCGGAATCGCCGCGCTGCCATGAAAGGCACCACAAAGCGCCCCTGCCACGGCTCCACAAGAATCTGAATCGTCACCGCGATTGATGACAGCCACCAGAGATTCTTCAAGAAAATTGTAATTCATAAAGGCATAAAGGCCTGCGCACAATGTATCTACGCAAAATCCAGAAGTTGGAAGCTGCTCCCAGGGAAGTGACAACAACCCCTGAAGACGTTCCGCAATCAACGGTGAAACTTCTTTGGCTTTTTCGACAGCAACGGCGAAGATTTCATTTTTCCCATTCCCCGCCAAGGCCGCTTTAAGAGCCGCGACAAAAACCAAATCACAATCGACACAGTGCTGATGTCCATGGGTCATTTTGGTTTGTGTGATCAAAACGTCCGTCAATGATGAGACGATCGTTTCTCCTTGATAGTGGGTGGTGACCTGCTCATCCAGAAGGCACATGGGAGCCACCCGCATGATCGAGCCATTTCCCTGGAAATCATTATTCACAAAGCCACAGTCACGTAGAGGAAGGTCTGCCGCCAGATTTTTCAAACCTTTGATCGTCGTCGTCCCGATATCCGGCGGATTGCTGGCATACCAGGCCAGCATCTCCCTTTTCAAAATATCGAATGAAAATTGCGAAGAACTTTGAATGGCACGCATCACACAAAGCATCAGATCCGTGTCATCCGTCGCTTCGCCGGCTTTCCAATTGAACTTCCCACCGCCGACAATTTCAGTTTGAGAATTCCACGACTCTGATGGGGGCAAAAATTCAAGAGGGGCTCCCAGAGAATCTCCGGCGTGCAGCCCCCACAACATTCCTAAAACTTTATCTTGTCTGATTTGCGCTTCTGACATTCCTCTGTACTACTGACAGAGATTCATATTGTCAGCCATAAAGGCTCTTTGCTGCTGCAAATCTTGAGCAGAGTAATTGAATTTCGAAAGATCGCAGTGATTTTGCTCAATCAGCGACACCACGGCTTGTTTTTCTGGCGGCGTCAGACCTAATTCCCAGATCAATTTCACCTTGAGCCACTGTTCCAGATACTGGCACGCATAAGCTTTATTCGGAGGCATATACTCTTCAGGCGTTCGGTCGCTCTTTTTCATATTCTGTGGACCATCCGCAGAAATCAGATGAAAGCTGTTACCCAAAAAGTTCGCATACAAGCAACGTTTACGGAAATCCCAGCGCCAGCCACCGCTGATGTAAGTGTTTTTTAAAGGAACAAAGTGATCAATTTGAATATCGCTGGCTTTGGTCAATTGATTGCCTGTATAAGGCTCATCCCAAGAACCCGCAACCACCGTGCAACCACTGGAGCTGACCGTGACCGGTGTTTTAGAATCTCGAATCAAAACTTTGGCTCGAGTGTTATAGCAAGTGTCATCGTTTTTATCGTTAATCCATCCACCAAAATGCTTGCTGCGGTTGTACGGTTCATTCACATCGCCGTAGCTCTCATTGTGATGATCGAACTGAAGCAGAGACAGAACTTTAGCTTTTAACTCCGCCATCCACTCTGGAGCTTCCAGAAAAAGATTTTGCGCCGACTGCAGGGGGTCGATTTCTTTGCCAATTTTCTTAATGGTGTCTTGATGACTCACTTGCTCTGACGCCATGTCGACATCGGAAACTGTATAGTAGTCGTCAAAGCGAGGATTTGATCCCAATTTCTGCTCTTCCTGAGCTGAAGCTTGGTGAGTGTTTGAAACTATCGCGCTGATCGCTAACACGAGAAGAAGCTTATGCATACGTCTCCAAGTCCATCTAGAGCTGTTCAATTTGGTTTTCTTTTTTGTTCTCGCCAACAACATCCTGTTGCTGTGCGGAACATGCCCTATTAGAAACAGACCTAAGACTATTGGCAAATGGAATATTGTTAGACTTTTGTTAAGCTACCGACAACTGGACCCTGGATCCTCACCCCATCTACCTAACGCAAAGGGACATCTAGATGGAGAGCACCATACCAATGTGCGTTTTCTCTACGGAAGATGGAGATTGTTTGTTACTCTAGGTTTATGTCCACGCCAAAGACCGACTGCCCGAAACACGCTACGACCAATTGTCAATTTTGTGACATGAAAGACGAAAGTCTTCTGTGCTCTTTTCCTGATGCTATTGATGTCATCCAAAAAGCAAAGGTCACCTGTCGTTTTAAGAGTGGTCAGGTCATTTTCTATGCGGATAACGATCCACTTGGGATTTTCACTATTCAAAGTGGCTTGGTGAAGTTGGAAGTAACATCACCTTCGGGTGCTGCACACACCCTGCGTCTTATGGGACCAGGAGCCGCGTTGGGATATCGCTCCCTTTTTGCTAATGAGCCTTATCATGCTTCGGCAATTGCGGTGGAAGACTGCGAACTTTGTTTCATTTCAAAAGCCGACATCATGAATCTCTTCACCACTCATCCTGAGATGGCCCTCAAACTTCTTCATCATATCTCCAAGGACCTTCGGATTGCCGAGGAAAAGTGGATGGGCCAGATGGATAAAGGGGCGGCCGAGAGAATTGCTGAGGCCCTCTTGTTTTTACAAGATCACTTCACGCACCAAAATTGGACTCGTCGCGAGATTGCGCAGTGGGCTGGTACAACCCCTGAGACAGTTATTCGCACACTGGCTCAATTTGAAAAAGAAGGACTCATCGACCAGACAGATGGTCGAAGTATTCGCATTTTAGAGAAAGAAAAGCTCAAAATTCGCGCGTCTCCTCCCGGGGTGTAATTTAGCAAGGCCATGACTCCGATCATACTTTAAAGTATAAGCCTCATCCATAGTGATCACAGAGGACAAGCTATGGAAGTGGTAGATAAACAGAATTGCCAATATTGTGGAGCGCTCACTGAGGGCGCAACTTATTGCTGCACTGCCTGTGAGATCCTCGATCAGAAAACTCACTCTTCCCTCGCGCGCCCTATTGAGAACCCTTATTCGTATTTAGACCAAAATGACTTCCGCAATCTTTATCGTCAACCTCAGGGCACTGACTACAACTTCCTCTTTTTTGCGGAAGGCCTGCACTGCTCCTCTTGCGTGCATTTACTTGAGAAACTACCGCAATTTTGCGAAGGCGTCTCAAACGCCCGAGTGAACTTTGGCCAATCCACTGTGGCCATCAATCTCGATGACAGCGCTTCATTGGGAAATGTGGCTCTAGCCATACAGGAGCTTGGCTACAAACCCAGCCTGCTCAGCCCCCAAGATGACTTGCAGGAAAAATACAAACTGGAAAATAGACGTTTCCTTATGCGTATTGCCGTTGCTGGTTTTTGTGCCGGTAACACCATGCTTTTTGTGATTCCGGTTTACGCAGGGTTGGCTGGATCTTTCGCGGTGACTTTCAACTGGATCAGCTTCCTGCTCTTTCTTCCAATTCTACTTTACAGTGCAGTCCCTTTCTATCAAGGAGCTTGGAACTCACTCAAATACAAGATCGCCAATGTGGATCTTCCAATCACGATAGCTCTGCTCACTGGCTTTTCATTTTCAACCTACAATTTAATTCGCGGCGACGGGTCCATTTACTTTGATAGCACGGCGAGCTTTATGTTCTTTATTTTGAGCGCGCGCTATCTGTTAAAACGCGTACAGCAAAATTATCTGGCTCCCGCTCGCGCCTCTTCTCTTTTTCAAGGGGAAAAATATTTACGCATCGGCACTGGCGCCATCGGCGCTATCGGCACTGGCTCCATCGGCGCCATCGGCACCATGGACAACGAACTCATTCCTTGGAATAAGATCGCTCCCAAAGATCGTTTGCTGGTTAAGTCTGGTCAAACATTGCCCGTTGATTGCGAACTGATCTCCGTGCGTGCCAGTCTTGATATGTCACTTTACAATGGGGAATCTCTTCCTAAAGATTTCACCCAAGGCATGACTCTTTTTGCCGGCAGTAAAGTTTTAAATGATAAAATTGAAATCAAAGCACTTACCAACTTCGAAAGAAGCCGTGTTGGTCAATTGTTCAAACAACTTGATCAACAGGCCTATCAAAAAAGCAACTTTGTCACTTTAACCGATCGCTTGGCACAAAAACTGATTGTCACCGTCTTTGCGACGGCGATTCTTTTCTTCGCAATCTACTTCTTTGTCGATCCGTCTGAAGCCTTTAACAGATCTTTAGCATTAATTGTCCTGGCCTGCCCTTGCGCCTTGGCCTTTGGCTCGCCCCTCACTCTTGGCCTTGCGTTAAAAAAAGCGCAAAGCATGGGCATGTTGATCAAGAATGCGAACAGTCTGGAGCGGATACTCGCTGTTAAAAATATTTTCTTCGATAAAACCGGCACTCTGACTGAAGGCGCCTTAAGCCTGGTGCACACGGCCCCGACTGTAATTCCTGCTGATCTACAAAAAATCATCTTGAGCTTGGAAGCTCATTCTTATCATCCGATCGCCTTTGCTCTTCGCAAGGCGTGGAAGAATGACGAGACTCTTTATGAAATTAAAGAGGCCCAAGAAATCCTGGGAAAAGGTGTGCGCGGTTTGATTGACGAAGATCTTTATGAAATTCGCCATTTATCGGAAACCACTCATGACTCGGAACTGGGTATTGAAGTTTTTAAGAATCACGAAAGTCTTTGCCGTCTTTACTTTGTCGACTCACTTCGCAAAGACTCCCCCGAAGTTGTGGCAAAAATTCATTCTTTGGGACTTAACAGCTTTCTGCTCTCGGGTGATAGAAAGTCTCGCGTCAAATCTGTTGCACAATCCTGTCATATTCCTGAGGGGCAATGTTTCGCCGAGCTTTTCCCTGAAGACAAAAAAGATATTCTTGAACGCTATAAACAGACCTGTATGATTGGCGACGGAGCCAATGATTCACTCTGCCTGCAGCAGGCCGATGTGGGAATAGCCGTGAAAGGAAGCGTTGACTTGAGTTTGCAAAGCGCTGATGTCTATTTCACCCGTGGCGGACTCATGCCACTTTTAGATTTGATCGCCCTTGCTCAACAAGCACGCAAAGTTTTGATTCGCAATTTATCAATTTCTCTCATCTACAATACTCTGGGTGCTGTGCTGGCTCTATCTGGATTTATCAATCCCATGATGGCCGCGATCTTAATGCCGATCAGCTCCGTGATTATTATCTTGTCCTCTTTGTGGGGGCTTAAATGAATATTTTGATTTTGATGATTCCCATGGCTTTAATTTTAGGAATTGGCTTTGTCTCAGCCTTCCTCTGGGCCACATCCAAAGGTCAGTTTGATGACCTCGAGACACCTGCACACCGAATGTTAAAAGACGAACACGAAAGGAACTAACCGTGAATACTTCAGGGAATGTCATCGAAAGAATATTCTACGATGACGATATTGTTAAAAAATTCACTCTTGCAACGATGATCTGGGCCCTCGCCGCCTTTGTATTCGGATTGATTGCAGCACTTCAACTTGCCTATTGGCCAATGAATGCCAATTTGGAATGGATCACCTTTGGACGTCTGCGTCCCTTGCATACCAATGCTGCTATTTTTGCCTTTGGTGGAAATGCGATCTTTGCCGGAATTTATCATTCATCACAAAGACTTTTGAAAACCCGCATGTTTTCGGATCTGCTATCCAAGATCCACTTCTGGGGCTGGCAGCTTATCATTGTTGCCGCTGCCATCACTTTGCCACTGGGTTACTCCCAATCTAAAGAATACGCAGAGCTAGAATGGCCAATCGATATTGCCATCGCGGTTATTTGGGTGGTTTTTGCGATCAACTTCTTCATGACCATCCGCAGACGCCGTGAAAAGCATATGTATGTGGCTATTTGGTTCTATATTGCGACAATCATTACGATTGCTGTTTTGCATATTGTGAACTCAATCGAAATTCCTGTGGGCATGATGAACTCTTACCCTGTGTATGCCGGCATCCAAGATGCCATGGTACAATGGTGGTATGGCCATAATGCAGTGGCGTTCTTCCTCACCACTCCGTTCTTGGGCTTGATGTATTACTATGTCCCAAAAGCGGCGAATCGCCCGGTTTACTCTTACCGTTTATCGATTGTCCACTTCTGGGCCTTGGTATTCATCTACATCTGGGCTGGCCCCCATCACTTGCTTTACACTTCCCTTCCTGAATGGGCGCAAACATTGGGAATGATTTTCTCGATCATGCTTTGGGCGCCTTCTTGGGGTGGTATGATCAACGGTCTTTTGACCTTGAAAGGCTCTTGGCATTTGTTGCGTACGGAGCCGCTGATTAAATTCTTTGTCGCAGCCTTAACATTCTATGGAATGTCGACATTCGAAGGACCTTTGCTTTCAATCAAATCTGTTTCCGCTTTGGGTCACTATACAGACTGGATTGTCGGTCACGTGCATTCCGGAACTTTGGGCTGGAATGGATTCTTGGTCTTCGGGATGATTTACTATCTCGTGCCACGTCTTTGGAAAACTGAATTGTATTCCAAGAAACTGTTGGAGAATCATTTCTGGATTGGTCTGACAGGCGTCCTTCTTTATTACATCTCAATGGTTACTGCCGGAATCACACAAGGCTTGATGTGGAGAGCAGTTGCTAAAGATGGAACATTGGTTTACCCAGACTTCATCGAAACTGTAGTGCGTATTGTGCCGTTGTATTGGGTGCGCGCGCTCGGCGGAACTCTGTACATCGTTGGTTTCTTGATGATGTGTTACAACATCTTTAAAACAATCAAAATGGCTCCGCCACAAACGGCTCCAGAGGCTCAAGAGGTTTCTCGCTCTGGCTACAATGAAATCACCAAAGCCACTCACAGAAAACTAGAGGGAATGGGTCTGACATTCTCAGTTCTATCTTTCTTGGCTATTGCCGTGGGTTCAGTGATCGAGATCTACCCAACTCTTTCTCTTCACAAATACATCACTCCTGCCAACATCATCGAGCCTTACACTCCGCTGGAACTGGCTGGTCGCGATCTTTACGTCAAAGAAGGCTGTTATCTTTGCCATTCTCAGCAAATCCGTCCGATTGTTTCAGAGGTTTTACGCTACGGAAAAGCGTCAACGCTTGAAGAGTCGATGTACGATCACCCTTTCCAATGGGGTTCTAAGCGCACTGGACCTGACCTTGCTCGCGTCGGCAAAAAATATCCAAATCTTTGGCACTTTAGCCATATGATGGATCCTCGCTCTATCACTCCAAAGAGCATTATGCCGAACTATCCATGGTTGGCAGAAAAAGACACAGACTTTTTAGTTCTGAGAAAGAAACTTTCTGTCATGAAATACCTGGGTGTTCCGTATGAAGAAGATGTCATTGCCAATGCAGACATTCATGCGCAAAAACAAGCCAAGGAAATTGCCGAAGATCTTGAAAAGAACGGCGCTCCTCGTGGTCTGGAGAAAAAACAGATTATTGCTTTGATTGCTTACCTTCAGTCACTAGGACAGAAAGGAAAACAGTAATGAAACAACTTGGATTGGCGGCCTTCACCGACACTTATTTGACAGCCCTCGGGTTGATTATCTTCTTTCTGTTTTTTATAGGCATGATTCTTTGGGTGAACCATAAAGACAGAAAAGTGTTATACAAACAAATGGAAAACATGCCCCTCAACGACGGAGAATTAGCTCATGAGCGACTCTAAAGAAAAATTTCACGAATATGATGGCATCATCGAGCATGACAATCCCTTGCCGACTTGGTGGTTGTGGACCTTCTTCCTCACTATTATCTTCGCGTTCCTCTATTTCATTCACTACCAATTCGCCGGCGGTCCAACACTGACCCAGGAATTGAAAGTGGCCATGACTCAGCTTGAAAAAGAACAAGCTGCAAGTGTCGCGGCAAGTCCGGTGGAAACAGAAGAGTCTCTGACTGAGGCCTTCGGTAAGGACGGAGTTGTTGCTTTGGGAGCCTCAACTTTCCAAGCGAAGTGCGCTGCCTGCCACGGACAACAGCTCCAAGGTCAAATTGGTCCTAATTTGACGGATAAGTTCTGGATTCACGGTCGCGGCAACCGCCTGGATATCGTAAAAGTTATTCGCGAGGGCGTTGCTGACAAAGGTATGCCGCCATGGGGACCGGTTATGAAAAAAGAGGAGATCTATGCAGTGACTGCATTCATCCTCAGCAAAAAAGGCAGCAATCCCCCTGGTGCCAAAGCTCCACAAGGAGAAGAAGTGCCATGAGCGATTTAGATTCTGGTAAGCTAACATCCGTTGATGAACATGGTGATCGCCTTGGTATCATTCCCGCTGAAGTTCGCGGCTTTTACCGCAAGCATCGGACCTGGACTCAGTTAGTCTTACTAGTGATCTTTTTGGGTCTACCTTGGACAACCATCCAAGGTAGACAAACAATCCTGCTCAATATCCCAGATCGAGAATTTGCCTTGTTTGGGATGTTGTTCAAATCTCATGATGCCCCGTTGATATTCTTTATTCTGGCCTTCGTCACTTTGGGACTGGCTTTTGTCACTTCCATTTGGGGGCGTGTATGGTGTGGCTGGGCCTGCCCACAAACGGTATTCATTGATGCCATCTACCGCCGTATCGAACTTTGGACTGAGGGCCCTTATCTAAAGCGCCGTCAGTTGCAAGCCAGCCCCATGACTATGGAAAAGTTTTTGAAGTCTGGTTCAAAGTGGTTCCTGTTCGTGGTCGTATCTTCTTTGATTGCCCATAGTTTCATGGCGTATTTCGTCGGCGCCAAAAATTTGATTCAGATGATTCAAAATCCTCCCGACGAGAATCTGACTTACTTCATTCTGGTATCGGCCTTCACAGGTTTGATCCTTTTTGATTTTGCTTGGTTCCGCGAACAATTCTGCGTGATCATGTGCCCATATGGTCGGATTCAATCTCTTCTCTTAGACCAAAAATCTTTGGCCATCGTCTATGATGTCAAACGCGGTGAACCCCGCAAGGCACCCAATGTTCCAAAGGAACAGCAGGGCGACTGTGTTGCCTGCAATCGTTGTGTTCAAGTCTGTCCTACGGGGATTGATATCCGCAATGGCTTACAAATGGAATGTATCGCTTGTACAGCCTGTGCCGATGCCTGCGATGAGATCATGGAAAAGGTCAAAAAACCTAAAGGTCTCATTCGTTATGACACCCTCGATTTTTCAAAAATTTCACTCTTCCGTCCTCGCTCTATGATTTATATGGCCGCTCTAATAGTTCTTGCAGCCGGACTCACTTACGCTATTTCGTCACGCGAGCCGGTCCATATTGCGATTTTGCGGGGCCAGGGACTTCCCTACTCTTATGTTAAGAACGAACAAGGCGAAGAGGTTATTCTCAATCAATTTAAAATACATATTCAAAATCAAGGCACCGCCGACGCCCTCTATCGTTTGGAACTCCCTCCAGACCTTCTCGCAAAAGGTGTGCAGCTGACTGTCGGTGAGAACCCACTCACGCTTCGCCAGGATGAAAGCCATGAATGGTATTTCTTTATTCGCGTCAGCCCTTTGCTCATGCAACAAAACTCAGGACAACTAAAAACTCGCATCATCCTGGAAGATTTGAAGAGTTCTTTCAAAACTGAAAAAGAGTTGATCCTGGTTGGACCGAAGAACCCGTGAACTCGGCAATCTTCTTAGCAGCGGGAATTTTAGCATCAAGCTTCTTTGGAAGTTGGCATTGCGCCGGAATGTGTGGGCCCATCGCAACCTTGATGGGCCAGCGTAAAAATCTTTTGCCCTATCACCTCGGTCGTTTTGTTTCATACAACTTATTGGGGGTCCTCGCTGGATCCTTAGGGCAGTTCTTCTTAAACAGCAACTTCGTTCATTTGCGCTGGATATCAGCTTTGCTGTTTGCTGTTGTCCTTATTTTCATGGGAGTTCGCTGGATTGCCCCTGATTTTCTCGTTCGACTTATTCCCTCTTTGGAAGGGCATCCGTTAATGCGGTCCTTACGCAAGTTGCAGGTCTTTCACTTGAAGCAATCAGGATTTGTTGTGGGTCTTTTAACCGCACTTCTTCCTTGCGGTTGGCTTTACACTTACGTCACCGCGGCTATTGCAACAAAAAGCATCTGGGGTGGCGTGATGGTCATGACACTTTTCTGGCTGGGCAGCCTGCCCGCCCTTAGTGTCCTTCCTTCCATGATTCGTCAGACAATTCAAACGACACCTATGAAACACCAAAAGATCGCCGGTGTTATTCTCATTCTTGCCGGTCTTTATTCCATCTTCAGTTTTGTCTTTCTTCACTAGGTTCATCGATAATTTCAAAGCAGCAACAGTTCCGCCCAGCCGTTAGACGGTCCGGGATTTTAGATCGCTGTTCTTATGCATACAAATCCTGAGTCTCTTTGAATTTCTTTTACCTCCCCTTTTTGGCGGATTAGCTTTGAAGCAGATCTAAAAATCGCAACTTCAAGGAGGAATTCATGTTCTCTCGACAAATACCTGCCATCCTAGTGTTGGCCTTCGCCACCGGATTTATCGGATGCGCCAGCACTCCACCCACCGTGACTCCGATTTCCTCCACGGCCAACCCCGCGACAGAAATTCAACGAACCCAGGCCATGATCAATGAAGCGCGGGAACGTCAAATAGATGTTCTGTCTCCTACAAACTTCAACAAGGCGGAAGATGCTCTTAAAAAAGCTATTAGCAAAAAAGAAGCAGGGAAAAGCTCTGAAGACGTTCTGGAGCAACTGGCTTATGCCCAAAGCTGGTTGAGAGATGGCGTGAATAAATCGCAACTGGCAACCATGCAAATGCCAGAAATCGAAGATGCTCGTCGTGGTGCTTTGAATGCCCGCGCCAATGAGCTGTTGCCGAAAGAGTGGGCCAAAACAGGAAAGCAACTTGAAGCTGCTACCAAAGCCCTCGAAAAAGGAAGCCTTAAAACTGTCGACAAAAAAGGGGCTGATATCGTTGCGGAATACCGCAAACTAGAACGAGATGCCGTTGCCAAGGCAGTGCTTGGCCGCGCTGATGAGAATATAAAATTCGCGGAAAAAGACAAAGCCGAGAAGATCGCTCCTAGAACTTACAACGCTGCGACCATGAGATATGATAACGCCAGAAAAATAATTGATGCGAATCCGCGCAATACGGAAGTCATCAATCAAGCGGCCGCAGATGCAACACGTGAATCTATGCACTTACTTGAAGTAACCAGTAAGGTCAAAGCTGGAAACACAGAAGAATTGGTCTTACAGGCGGAACGTCAACAGCGCGCAATCGTAAATCTTAAAAAAGAAAATAATGCCGCTGAAAGTGAACTGAACGAAATGGCTCGCCAACAACAAGAGCTCGCTCGCAGTCAAGCCCTGGTAACTCAAGCAGCTTCCATCCGCCGTCAGTTTAAACCCAATGAGGCGGAGGTATTCACTCAAAACGGTCGCGTGATGGTACGCTTGAAAGCAATTCAATTTCCTCCTAATCAAGCCACTCTAGGCCCTAAGAATCAGGCGATGATGAAGAAAGTGAATGAAGCGATTGAACAAGTCGGACCGGCCAAAGTGATCGTACAAGGACACACGGACTCCACTGGAAATCCAAATAGAAACATGACCTTGTCAGAGCAAAGAGCCAAATCCGTTCAAGACTATCTGGTCGCCAACGGAGCCGTAACACTGGACAATGTCGAATCAGTGGGTGTCGGTTCTGCAAAACCGGTGAGTGACAATAAAACAGCTTCCGGTCGCGCCAAAAACAGACGTATCGATATCATCGTCGAACCCCTTTCTCCTAGATAGGAGTTATTATGACAAATTTACCCGGCAATGGATGGCGAGATCTAAAGCGAGAGCTCATGTCCAAATGGCATGAGCTCACAGAGCATGAAATTGAAAAAACCAAGGGCGAACCATTTTCATTGGCCGAACTATTAGAGCGAAAAGTTGGGATGAAAATTGAGGAAGCCAGTGAACATGTTCAAGAGATGGCTGAGCGATTTCATCTTTATGATGAGCCTAAGGAAGCTAAAGCGGAGCCCTTAAAGGAAAAGAAGGAACGAGTGCTGGAACTGAGCCCCAAAGGTTCACCAGAACCCGAAGAGAAACCCTGGGATAAAAGTCCGCACTGAATGTGCAATCTCCCGAGCCCTGTTCAACTTAAAGAGTCCCGTCTTGCAGGCGGGATTCTTTATTTTTAGCTATTCCATTGTCACGAACCACTGACTCAAAATTACATGGAATTGAGATCTTCACCTCTGGTTTGTGATCATGTTTCTTTATCAACTCAAGGAAATCACCGAAACCTACTCTTTTGTGCACAAAGGCCATCAGACCGCCTTCGTTTAAGGAATTAAAAAGCTTCAGTGGAAACTCCGTCGAGCCCGCCGTAAGAATGATACGATCAAAAGGCCCCTCGGCACTCAAGCCATCAAATCCATCCACATTCAAAACTTTGACGTTGGTAACATGCCGTTCTCGCAGAATCTTCTGTGCCCGCTGGGCAACTTCGGGGATAATTTCGGTTGTAATCAATTGACCAGATTTCCCAATCAAATAAGAAATCAAGGCGGCATTCCAACCACTTCCCGAGCCCAGCTCAAAGACCCGTTGTCCTTCGGCGAACTCCATTAAATCAAGAATTCTCAAAACTAAACTCGGCTGAGAAGCTGCTGACACAAAGGGTGGTTTTTCAAAAATTGAAAGTGGATCATCCTCATACGCTTCTTCATGACTGTATTCGGTTAGAAAGAGATGTCGAGGATAAGCATAATATGCTTCAACCACTCTTTCAGAGAGCGGCAAAGATTTTTTCAGCAAAGCATTTTGATATGTGTCTAATCGTGAATCCACAATTAAGCTTGCAAGCATTTTTAGCCAACGGCAATATTGTATTATGACACTCACTCAGCTCGAATATATCCTTGCCGTCGCCGACACAGGCAGCTTTAGCCAAGCCGCCCGACAATGTCATGTCACTCAGCCCACTCTGAGCATGCAGATCCAGAAGTTGGAAGAAACTCTGGGAGTGATTCTTTTTGATCGCACCAAGCAGCCCACCCGTCCAACGGCCCTTGGACAAATTATCTTAAAGCAAGCACGCCTGGTGATTCAAGATGCAGATCGTCTGAAAGAGCTCGTCAGTGAAAACAAAGGTGATCTGACTGGCGAAGTTCGCCTGGGAATTATTCCTACGCTAGCCCCTTATCTATTGCCATTGTTTTTGAAGAAAATTTTGCAGGCTCATCCACGGCTGCAAATTCGCATCGAGGAACTGGAGACTCAGACCCTCTTGGAGAAGATTCGCAACAACTCCTTGGATTTGGGACTTGCGGTGAGTCCAATTGATGATATCAACATCGCGGTCCATCCCCTATTCTATGAGCCTTTCCTGGTCTACGCCTCCAAGACACATCCTTTGGCGGATAAGAAAAGCATTGATGAAAAGGACCTGTCCCAAAATGATGTGCTTCTATTAAATGAAGGACATTGCTTCCGAGAACAAAGTCTGGCGCTTTGTCGAAAAAAAGAGACCTATTCATCCGACAAAAGTTTTTCATTTGAAAGTGGCAGTCTTGAAACACTAAAAAAACTTGTCGATCAAGGCAGCGGCTTCACCCTTCTGCCCTTGCTGGCCGCCCAGGATGTCAAAGACAAGAAACGTCTCAAGTCTTTCTCCAGCACAATCCCAACTCGAGAAGTCAGCTTGCTGCACGGCCCTCACTTCCAGCGTAAAGCACTGATGAAGGCTTTCATTGAGGAAATACAAAAGAATCTTCCTGAGGGACTGAGTCTAAAGAAGTCAGCTCACCAGAAAACCATAAATCCTGTATTGTAGCGATTATAGCGACCCACGAACGATATAGATTTAATCTATATATAGCATAGAAAAAGACGACTGTTCTTTAAGAGAAATTCGGCCTATTCTATTGTTGTTTAGAAGTCATCATTTTAGCCGTCATTTATGGGAGGAACACCATGAACAATGTCACTGAATCACTTAAGAAGACCTTGTCAGAAGAGTACATTCTGCAGCTTAAAACTCAAAACTTTCATTGGAATGTCGAAGGTCCCTTGTTCTTTTCTCTTCATAAGCTTTTTGAAGAACAATACAACCAGATTTCTGAGTTTGTCGACTCTTCTGCAGAAGTTCTACGTGCACTAAAAACTCGCGCGCCAGGAAGCTTTGCAGAATTCAAAACGTTTTCGACTATTCAAGAGGCTCCTGCTGATAAACTCAACGCGAATCAAATGATTGAGACATTGACTCAAGACCACACCAATGTGGCAAAGGTTTGCAAAGAGCGTTTGGAGGAAGCTGAGGAGGCCGGCGAAGTCAGCGCAGTGACTTTGTACGAAGACCTTATCACCTTCCACGAAAAAGCGGCGTGGATGATTCGCAGCCATAGATCATAATGATTTGAAAAAGGAGGGTCTCCCCTCCTTTTTTTTGTCTGGGAATTTTTCCCTTTTCCAACTTAGGAACTAATGTAAAAACATCAACGCGCTTTTCGAAACGGATGCGCCGAAGAAAACACACACAAAAGTCCGTAATACTTTTGAAAATCAAAGTTAAGCAACAGTGACTCGAGGGACAATCGTTCCTTTTAACACTTCACTTCTTTACATATTCCCATTTCCTCTCCAGTAGCTGCAAAATCTGCTCACACAAATCCACAAGGAGGAAATAAGATGAAGTTTTACGTATGCAGTTTGCTAACAACAGCAGCCCTGGCGCTACCGGCTCATGCCGCAACACCCGTTGATGAGACTCAGGACGATCAAGGCAAAATGGTGGTCTCAATGGTTGAGCAGAATTTGTTCAACCCACTTGCAATGCCAGCGTCTTGCACTGCTGTGATGCTTGATGATACTCAGAAGGCCTCAATGAAGCAGGCTTACTTTGAGTTCGCCAAACAAAAAAACACCCTCAGCGCTGAAGTGAAAAATGCCTGGCTGGATGTTCGCCATACTTTCATGAGCAAAGACTCAACAAAAGATGAAGGGACCGCTGCATTGACTGCAGCTAAAACTGCAATGAACAATCTGGGCGATGCCATGGGCATGCTTTCTATTAAGATCTTCTATGACATCTTAAAACCAGAACAAAGAGAACCAGCTTGGAAATGCATGATGGATCTCAAGAAAATGAAAAACGAGGAAATGCTGAGAGCTATGTGCGCAAAATTGCCGCCAGCAACTCCTACACCAACACCGACTCCATAAGTCTTCAGGGGCCGCCATAAAAGTGGCGGTCCTTACTTTTTCGTTCCACTTTGATACCGAGTCTTGAAGATGGTCCCACTCCACAAGTTTTAAATAGTTCCCCGCTAATATTTTGGCTATCAAAGGCGGGTTCTATGCTTAGCAAAATACTTTTATCCTTAGTCACACTAACCACCTTTCCGGCACTGGCCCAACAATCTTCCATGTGGGGTACCGGAATGTATGGAGGCACCCAAGGATGTTCTTACCAAAGAACCGCCGGCGCTGGCGCCCAAAGCCAGGACGATGAGACTAAAGAGATTCAACAAGCCATTCAGGAACTTCAGAAGCAAAAGAAGCAAAAAACCAACGAGAAAAGTCGTCTTGAGAAACGTGAAATTCGTGACTCTTTGGCGACTATCAATGACGTTCTTTCCTCGGAGCACAGTGAGTTTGTGATCTCGCATATTGATGCGGGCCGAAGCTGCTTAGAGTACAAAGGGATCGGCACCGCTGAGGACACCATTGCTTCTGGCGAAGAAGGCGGCACTGCTGTGCAAGCTCCCGGCACTGAATCTTCGGAACCCTTTGCTGTCGCAGAATGGGCGCAAGCCTGTGATCGCAATAAATCCGGGTCCGTTTCCGGTTCAGTCTGCTCCGTGCGCAAGTATCGCGCGGAAGACAAAGGAACTCACACTGTTGAAGACTGCAAAAGAGCTCTTTCTGATTATCGCAAACAGAAAATACAAAGAGATAAGCTCACCCGCGAAATTGCGGCCCTTGATCGTTCTATATTAAACGAAAAGGATCGCCTGAAGGATGCCAAAGAGGATGCCTTGCAAGCGAAACGTGATGGCCTGAACACACCAAGTACGGATACAGAAGGTGGAGTTTGTGTTGAATGTATCACTTCGGGCAATGGCTACACTTATCAAAAGCCACAAACAGATTGGGCCAATGTAGCAGCCAACGGAATGACTGGAATTCTTGCGACATACATGGGCTATCAACAAAATAAAATGACGGCAGAGTCCAACGCAGAGTTGGGCTACCCCACTCAATCGTACCCCGCTTGGGGATACGGCATGCCTTATATCGCGCAAAGTTTGTATGGCGCTCTCGGTGGTGGCACTGGTCAAGGTGGCTTTGGCTGTGGAGGAGGTTCGAGCGGAGTTGGAGGAGCCTTTGGCTATCCGTCTGGAATGATGGGACAGAATACGATGGGTGGCGGGATTTACAATGCAGGCATGGGCCCTTGGGGAATGAACGGGATGAATGCCCTTGGTGGCATGGGCATGTACGGCAACATAGGTATGGGTGCAATGATGAATTCCGGCTCGATGATGGGCTATGGGAACATGATGGGATACGGAAATATGATGGGTGGAATCATGGGCGGCATGATGAACTCTGGATCGATGATGGGTTACGGAAACATGATGAATGGTTCTGTGATGGGAGGAGCCCTCGGTGGAATGATGGGTGGACTTATGAATTCCGGTATGATGATGGGGTCCATGGGGGGCTACGGCAATATGATGGGAACTATGACCGGAAGTATGATGAATGGAATGATGGGAGGCGCGATGGGCGGTATGTTGAACTCCGGAATGATGACCGGAAGTATGACCGGCTCATTAATGGGCTACGGCTCAACGATGGGTGATACCTCAATGTTGCAATACCAACAACAAGCACTCCAAATGCAAATGCAATATTACCAGCAGTATCAACAACAACAAATGCAACGCTATCAATCTTTGTCATCACTGCAGAATGAAATGTACAGCCTGATGTACAAAATGCAAGCGATCCAATCGGGATATGGCTCAACGACCAATTATATCGGCAGCACCTCGACAGGCAGTCTTACCTCAAGTGGCTATACGACTTACCCAACTGGGGGCCTCACCTCCTACTCCACTTACGGAACCTCCGTCGTACCTTCAATTCCCGTCCCCAGCACTACGACCACAATCAATGCCACTGGACGATAAAAATCAAATTTCAATAAAGATTCAAAAAAAATGAGAGCTCACAAGGCTCTCATTTTTTTGCTCTGCTTAAAAACACCACACCTATCAACAGGGCCTCTTCTCTTCTCTTCTCTTCTCTTCTCTTCTCTTCTCTTCTCTTCTCTTCTCTTCTCTTCTCTTCTTCTTCTTTCTTCTTCTTTCTTCTTTCTTCTTCTTTCTTCTTTCTTCTTCTTTCTTCTGTTTTCCTTCTCTCTTCTCAGCTAATTTTTTCTCAGCACCCTCAATCGAGACTCGAATGGTGTGCCATCGCATCTGGAATCATCCGACTCGAAGCCCAGATTCCTTTCTGTACTTCAAACGATTATGTTGCGCACAAAGCACCTGAAGATTCTCAACTTCATTTCCGCCACCTGCCCACCGTGGCTGAACATGATCGATCTGCAAATGCCACCGACTGCCGCATTGTTTTCCAGAGGCATCCTTGAACTGACAACACTTTTGTTTTTGCAAAACATGCTTATATATTGTGGATCTCACCGCCACCGTGGCGGTAGAGCTCGCCTGAAGATTCTCACCCGCTGCTCTATCACAATTGGTTACTTGAGATTTTCCTCTAACTGCTGTTTTTTGTTTAATAACTTTGTCACTGACGAATTCTAGAAATGCTACCAAATCACCGGAAGGCAATGAATGCGACAAAAGTTCTTGCGCCTGTTTAATCTTATCATGAAGTTCTCTTGAAAGAGTCAACTCAACTCGAACACTCTCGTCAGCCTGAACCCTTGTATGACTATTTTGGCGTACGGGTAAATCAAAAAAAGAAGCCACCTGAAGTTCACTTTCAGAACGATTTAAACTGGATATTTGTTTGAGTAACATCATCTTGTCGTTAGGGTTGACTTTAACAGATTGAGTTCGAACGACCTCACGAGCTGCCTTTTGAACCAATGAAACTTGACTCAACTTAATTTCACCAGATTGAATCTTTGGCGCCATTTCAGGCACTTCTTGTAAGAGACGAGCCGCATCGATACGTCTTTGCGCGCTGCCCTCGCTATAACCGACAGATTTAGTCAGGTAATCAAACAAGCTGGGGAAACCCAATTCCAAATACATCCGTCGACCATCAATTTCTTTAATCGTCAGAAGTATCTCGCAAAGGACGTCTCGCTCCCGCTGCGCCAAAGTTTTCATGCGTTGATCCAGCTCTGTTTGATTTAAATTTCGAAGATTCATTTTTCACCTCACCAGTGAGCGCCAATATAACACGACTTTTATTTTGCAAAATACTCCCCGCTAGAGATGCCCTGAAAATCAATTCGCATAAAGCGTTCGTCCTTCTTTACGAAGCGATCATATCGAAAAACATTTAAAATGAATCAGGCCGCTACGATCGCTGCTCACAACAAAAAATAAACGACCAAAAAAAGCGTCAACAATTAAAATGACTATTTAAAATAAATACTTCCTCCGCCACTGTGGCAGTAAAATATCATGCGCCTCAGCATCGCGGATTCATAGATTCATAGATTCATAGATTCATAGATTCATAGATTCATAGATTCATAGATTCATAGATTCATAGATTCATAGATTCATAGATTCATAGATTCATAGATTCATAGATTCACCGCCGCGGTGGCGGTGGGTGCTTGGTGAAATTCAGAATTCTAAGCTTTGGCTTTATCAGCAAAAAAAGACCCCGGTCATCAACCGGGGTCTTTTGGCATTCCTGAAAACTTATATCTATTGAATGCCGCTGTTCTGCGACTCTTCTGGTGGTGGGCCGTGGTGTCTTCCGTCTCCGTTGCCGCCACCGAATCTGGTTGGCGGTTCGAATCCTTTTGCTTTCAGACAGGCGTCCATTTTTGTACGCTGCTCTTCATCCGGTGCTTGAGGTCGTTGGCCTGCTTCCGGCTTCGGCAAGCCGACTTCATTTGCGCATTCTGCGAAAGCGGCCCGCTTGGCTTCATGCTGACTGCTATCTTGCTGTGCAAAAACTTTCGAACCAGCAGCCATAACTGCTGCTACTGAAAGACCCATCACTAGTGCTTTTCTGACTTCGTTGTTCATGACACTCTCCTCTTTTTTATTACTTTAAAAGAGAACTATTGAAAACAAATGGAGGTCTCAAACTGGGAACGGATTCCTTTTTCAGCACCCTCCACAGTCTTTGCACAATCTCAGTCCAAGATAGATAGATAAGAAGATAAGAAGATAAGAAGATAAGAAGATAAGAAGATAAGAAGATAAAAAGATAAAAAGATAAAAAGATAAAAAGATAAAAAGATAAAAAGATAAAAAGATAAGAAATATTAAGCACAAATAAAAAAAGCGAAACTATCTGCTTCGCCTTTCCGTTTTCGTCTTGATTGAATCAATTGTCTTTAACTTTTTGCTAAACCATCATCACTTCAGCAAGCCTACTGCCCACCGACAAAGTTTATACTCCAATTCACCAAAGTTCCCGTCGTTCCGGACTGTGCATCGACGACTCGAATCGTCCAGGTGCCTGTCGAGTTCTCACCATAAAAGGCATTGCTTAATAAAACTTCTCCTCCGCTATAGTTGGCTTGATTCGTCAAAGCATTGACGGCATTGACCAAAATACTTTTAACTCCCGAGGGCGACGTCAGTTCTATAGCCAATTGTGAAATAGCGGCGTGGGTCACTTGCAGTTTAATTCGGACCGCTTCGATTTTCACATTATCCGAACCCACGGCAATCGCATTCGAAGCTCCGGCGGCAGTATAATCTGGAATCGCGGCATTCACCGTGCCTGAGGAAAACCAAGTTGTTTCATGATAAGTCCCCAAAGCAGAACTATAGGTCTTGGCCATCGCGACAGCCGCATCGACATTCACAGCTCCAAAGCCGTACCAATTATGAAACTTAAATCCCGCGCCATTGGTAATCCATTTTTGTTCCCAGTTGTATCCAACCGGCAATGAGATCTGATATGGATGAGTATAGTTTCCCGTCTCGGTGCCCGAGCGAGCCGTCTTCGCCAAAATGTATTTAACATCTCTCCAAGTAAGGCTTGGTTTCGCTTCCAGCATCAAGGCCACCGCGCCAGCCAAAGTCGGCGCTGCAGAGGAAGTTCCATTAAAAGTCGCTGTGTAATTGCAACTGGTATTGCCCTTTTGACCCTTCTCGAAAAGAACCGAAGTGCTGGCTGAACTTATGGACTCTCCGTTACCACAACCCGAACGATCGGTCGTAAACATGGCCGGTGAATCACTTCCGTGCTCTCCGCCGTAAGAGGAAATCCATAGATTCGCCCCCGGAGAAGAATAACTTGCAGAGCTTCCAGAGGAATCCAAAGCCGCAACAACAATTTGATAAGGATTGGCATCATCTCGATCAAAGTTCGAGTTGCCCAAGCACATTGAGCTGCTTGAACCATAGCATTGAACCTGATAGTCATTACCCGCAGCTTTGACGTATATCGCACCTTTGCCATTTCGCTGATTAGTCACACCATACTTTAGCTGTGCTTCGTAGGCACTCGCATAGCCACCATAGTCGTCATCGATATAGTTTTGATCAGCTCCCCAGCTCATGTTGGAAATATCAAAAGAACCTTGGGCCTGATCTAAGATTTTCGAGTAATTGGTATGAGTCACGACCGAGGAAATAATATTAGCGCTGGTCAACGAAGCTTTCGGAGCCACCCCACGCGAGCCAACTCCATTATCAGCCACAGCAGCAATAAGACCCGCCACCGAGGTTCCATGATTGTCACTGCTTGAACGCGGTGCCGAGGCATTGGAAAGATAAGGAGAACTCAAAGTGTAATCTTTCGATCCGCCACCATAAAGAAAATTACCATGAAGATCCTCATGGATGTCTTCAACTCCAGTATCGGAAACCTGGATGATAACGCCCTTACCTGTATAACCTTGCGCCCAGGTTTGTTGAAGATTCATGTCGACTCCGGAAGTTCCCGCATTTGAAGCAAAAACTTTCTGTCCAGTATTCTGGAGGTGCCATGAATAACTATAAAACGGATCGCCAGTATTGCTGGCCAGAACGGCAAATCCCATCTCTGAACAGTTGGTGAACATCACCGAGGTTGCAGCGAACATTGAAAACAAAGCGATAAGAATACGCAGTTTCTTATTTCTTTGCATAGCTTTGTGTCACAATCTCTAGGTTAACTTTTTCTACTCTGGGATCGTTCTTAAGACTTGTCAGCAATGCAACCAAATCAACCGGTTCTTTTCCCGCTGCCACATAGTAAAGACGAAGATGAGGAAAGACTTCCTTTATTTTCAAGTCATGATCCAAAACAAAACTCTCGAAATCACCAGCATCCTGCAAGGTCACAGAGATATCGCCAGTCACAATTCCCGTCCGATTTCGTGTCGGATTAAAAACAGCCAAGGGCGCTTGCGAATAGAAATGATTTTCGTCAGAAACGGAGTTCGAATTTTCGACAACTACAAAAGAACCGACACTTCCAAGCTCTTTGCCTTCACTGCCTTGATACGAAACTTTAGGAACGGCACTAACACCCTTCCAGACTTTCCAATCTTGCCCAGCCCACAGGCTTGAAGCACGAAGAGACTCCAATGAAGTCGGTGCCACAAAAGCAACAGCTCCAGCCCCGCCTCTATTTGGGGAAATACGCACCCGTGCGGGATTGTCCTGAAATAAAACCGGTTCATTTGCCACGGCACTGGGTGCCGAGCTTTCAGTCTGCGCTCTTTCTTCAGGAGCTGAAGAAGATTGTGAAGCTTCCCCATGATTTTCGTTAGAACTCTGTCGGCTTAAAGATGACGAAGCACTTTCCTCAGTAGAAGAAACAGAATGGCCAAAACCTCTCCAAAGGAAAAGTCCTGCGCCCACTAAAACGATTAAAAAGAGACCCTGGTTGCGCTTCATATCTATCTATAAATATCGGAATATTTTGAAGAAACCGTATCTAAAAAACCTGTTATTTTCGTTTCCCCAGCAAGGTCATAACCTGGCTGAATCGGGTCATTAAATTACTGATGTGTCTTTTCTCGGATGCATCAAAATGAGACCACATTTGACCTATATAAAGGTCTCCAGGATTTCTTGACCTTCAATCTAAATTACAACTGTTGAGGCAATGTGGAAAAAAGATCTACACAGATCTCTACAGGTGTATTCCCATTTACGGCTTTTTTTGTTCGTGTCTTAAAGTGAAACGGCCGCGTTGGCGTTTAATTCGAGAAGGCACCTGGCACCCATGGCACGTCTCTTGAGTATGTACATGAGTGAGACACAGTTTGAAAACGAACTTAAGAGAGAGGATTTTATATGAAAACGAATCTAGTAAAAATCGCGAAAGCCTTGGTATTGGCTTCAATGACTTTGCTTCTTGCTAACTGCTCTAAAGACAACGGCAGCTCAGCAACGAACACTGGCTATGTTTGGCAAAACGGCCAATGCTATAGCACGACGACAGGTCAATACACGACAAATACAGCTCTTTGCAACTCTGCAACTGGCGCGAATACTTGTAACGGAACTTATTACTACGGCAATAACTACGGCCAAACGATGACGATTCAATGTAGCTCTACGAGCACAGTTTACTACAGCAGCAGCTACCAATCTGGTTACAACCAGGTTTACAACTGCCGCGGCTTGTACCTCTATCAATTGGTCAACACTGGCACTTCACAACAGTACCAACAGATCATTTGTCAGTAGTTCCAAGTTAAGGTTTCAAAGTTATAAAGTCCTCGCCAACTCCCTTACCAGGAGTTGGCCCTCTCAATAGAGAGAATTCGAGGGCCGCTCGAACAAATCCGAAACAAGATGGAACAGTGCCATTTTGAGGACAGATTGAAAAGTTTTTTAAAAGTCTTCCCCTACATATCAGTAAGTTGATATCCAAGGTCATTTCCGTTTAAAAGCTCCTCATCTACAAAAGATGAATCCAGGAGATTTAAATGAAAAGCCTTCTTTTTGCTATTGCATCCCTTGTTACCATTTCAACCTTTGCTCAGCCTGGTGGCGATATTCAAATCACTCGTCTTGAATGCAAGTCCGTCAAAAACTACGCAGATCTTTCTACTACCATCAAAGTTCTTGAAGGTGGCCTTGCTGGGATTCCACAAATTCAAGTCTCTCACTCCACCCTAGTCGGTGTTGTTACTGAAAGCTATTTCGCCAAAAAAATGACTACAGAACGCGCAAACGACACTCTGGTTTATGAAGGCCGTGGAATCCAACTGAGCGTGAATTTGACTGCTCAATCCCCGACTGAAGGAACTTACCCAGGAACTCTAATGACCCAAGAGGGTGATCAAACTCCTGAGTACCAAGAGTTCAACTGCACCCTGCTCAAATAAAAAACTACCACCGAAGCAGTCGCCCCATGAAGGCGGCTGCAATTAACGAAGTGATAATGCCCGGAATAACAAAGTGCCACATCACGACATGCATTCCGTTATCATCGCCACAGTTAAGTGTAATCAACACACCACCAATAGCTAAGCCAGCTAAGCCAATCAAGACAGTTGAAAGACCGGGTCGACGACTCGCCCCTCTTTTCAGGCGGTAGAGAACTCCCGCCCCCAAAACCACTGCGGTCGCAGTGGTCGCCAATGCACAGCGACTGCCGTCCAGGGCCAATCCTTCCAACAAACCTGCCGTGTTCATTCCCATCAATCGCAAGAAATGCCATAAAAGAATTCCCGCAAAATTGAGACAAAAGATCACCGCCAATCCAGGGGAAACTTTTCGTCCCGGTGTCGCCAAATTAAATGCCAGCGAAAGCCCCAGAAAACTAAAAGCAGTCCAGAGTGAAATGCCTAACCAAAAATGAAACTGCAAACTTTTAACAGAGAAATCATGGCGAGGACCGGATAACAGCAAGCCCAGCGCAACCAAGACAAATCCAAAGAGCGTATATTTCAATGCCATCTTCGCAGGCGCCGCCCAAGGAGTGACAGGCTTCAACTCGTTAGAAAGTGTTGAAATCAAATCATCTGTCTTCACGAGGAACCTCCTTTTCCAGTTCTTGAACTTTTTCCTGAACCTTTTCTTGTAGGGACTTGATCGCCCGGTGCACCGTCACCTTCACGTCGCTGACCGAGTAACCCGTCTTCGCCGAAGCTTCTTCCATTGAAAGCCCCTCGATTTTGACCAGCAACAGGATCTTTTTCTGCTTTTCCGGCAACAAATCAATGAGCTTGTCCGCATCCAACGAGGAGTCTGATTCAAAAACCATCAAGTTTTCCAGGTTTTCAAGTTCATCATCCAATGAGACCGTCGAACGAAGAGCCACTTTGGATCGGCGTAAAAAGTCTATCACCTTGTAGCGAGCGATCGCATACATCCAAGGCAGGAAAAACTGCTCGGGATTGTAGGTTTCACGCTTCTGATGAATCGCCAATAAAACTTCCTGAAGAACATCCTCTGCCGAGTCTTCCGCAGGAATGCGGAATCTTCGGAAAGAATTGCGAATATACTTTGACAGCATTTCACGCATCTTCAGAAGAGCCTGACGATAACTCTGCGAATCGCCCCCTTGAGCCAAACGCATGAGTTTTGACAGTTCCGCCTCGTCCTTATCTTGGGCAAGGTGGCCTTTCACTTCTTTGGTACTCACTTCTTTCATTCGCACGGCCTTTAAGAATAGTTACAAAGTGAGATATCTATTACTATCGCCACATCGAAAGTCTAACTATGAGATACGAAAATTCAACTGTAACCTTTTTGTAGACTCAACGAATAAGTCAGTACTAGGAGGTTCTATGGGACATAAAGCCCTTTTAACATTACTGATTCTGGCCGCAAGCAGCACAGTCTTGGCCAAGGACTTCAGTGCCTATAAAAAGCCATCTCAGGCTGACCTCAAAAAACAACTGACAAATGAACAGTTCGAGGTCACACAAAAAGACGGCACCGAAGCGCCGTTTCACAATGAGTATTGGAATAACCATGAAGAAGGCATCTACGTCGATGTTGTTTCTGGCGAACCACTGTTTAGTTCCAAAGACAAATATGATTCCGGCACGGGCTGGCCCAGCTTTACGAAACCTCTCGATGCGAAGTCAGTGAAAACAGAAACGGACCGCAGCCTCTTTATGGCGCGCACCGAAGTACGCAGTCGCTATGCGAACTCTCACTTGGGGCATGTCTTTGATGACGGTCCTCCGCCCACAGGAAAACGCTACTGTATGAATTCAGCGTCGCTCAAGTTTATTCCGGTGAACAAGCTTGAAAGCGCTGGATACGGTGAATACTTGCCTTTGTTCAAGAAGAAATAGGAGCCAATATGTTACTCTTCTTACTTTCTTACATCGGTGGCGTATTAACCATCTTAAGTCCCTGCATTCTTCCCGTGATTCCCTTTGTGTTTGCAAAGGCTGATCAACCATTTCGTAAGAGTGGTTTGCCACTCTTACTTGGAATGGCGATCACATTTGCAGGCTTCTCCAGCTTGGCAGTTTTGGGTGGCGCTTGGGTCGCTCAAGCTAATAATTGGGGACGATGGATCGCAATCTTTCTAATGACAATCTTTGGTTTGACTCTGGTATTTCCGCAATTTTTTGAAAGAATCTTTGAACCACTCACTCGCCTGGGTTCAAAAATCTCCAACAGTTCAGGATCAAGTGCAAAGCAGTCGTCTTTCTCGCACTCTATGCTTTTAGGAGCTGCCACGGGGCTTTTATGGGCTCCGTGTGCGGGACCGATTTTAGGTTTAATCTTAACTGGAGCCGCGACCCAAGGAACTCCCGAAAAAGCAGTTTGGTTTTTGTTCGCCTACGCTTTAGGTGCGGCCACCTCATTGATGTTGGCCCTTGTTGCCGGAGGCAAGTTCTTAGGAACTTTGAAAAAATCTTTGAAAGCCGAACGCGCGGTGAAAACAACTTTGGGTATCGCGGTCCTTCTTGGTGTCGCCGCCATATCTTTCAATCTGGATCGCACCGTTTTGACTAGAATCTCCCGGTTGCAAACTGAAGATTTGGAAAGTCATTTGATTGATCTCTTTAAACCCTCGAGTGGAATTGTCGCTGCGGGTACGAAGGAGGATCCCATGCTGGCGCTCTCGCCAAATCTTGCGGGGGCTACAAAATGGCTGAACTCCCCAGCCCTGACACTCGAGTCCCTCAAGGGCAAAGTGGTTGTCGTGGACTTCTGGACTTACTCTTGTATCAACTGTCTGCGCACTCTTCCCTATGTCAAAGCTTGGGCTGAGAAGTACAAAGACCAAGGCTTGGTTGTCATTGGTGTGCACACCCCAGAGTTTGCTTTTGAAAAAGATCCCGAAAATGTCGCCAAAGCTTTGACGGATTTGGGAATCACGTATCCGGTCGCAATGGACAACAATTATTCCATCTGGAATACTTTCGAAAATCGCTATTGGCCGGCTCACTACTTCTTTGATCGCAATGGAAAAATCCGTCATCACCATTTTGGCGAAGGAGGCTATGCAAAGTCTGAACAAGTCATCCAAGAACTGCTTCATGAAGGTACGGGCCAGAAAATGAACACATCAGATCTCGTGACTTCACAGGTTCAGGGCGAAGGTGCTTTGGCCGCCTCCAAGTTCAGTGACGTCAAATCACCGGAGACTTACATTGGCTATGCCCGCGCAAAAAACTTGCACATTGATCCGGCTGTGAAAGCGGACAGTCCGGTCAAATACAAAAATATCACCCCCCTCAAACTCAATGAATGGTCCATGTCTGGAAGTTGGAACATTGGAAAAGAAAAGGCTGTGGCGGTCAAATCGAAAGGACGAATCATCTATCGCTTTCACGCCCGGGATTTGCATTTGGTCTTGGGCCCGCAAACGCCAGGCACTGCCATTTCATTTCGCGTCACTCTTGATGGCAAAGCCCCTGGTAAAGATCATGGAGTAGATATCAATGAAAAGGGTGAAGGCATTGTGAATGAAAATCGCCTCTATCAACTGATCCGCCAAAGAAGTGAGACCGAGAAACTGGAAGATAGGACTTTTGAAATTGAATTCTTAAGCCCGGGTGTTGAAGTTTTTGCGTTTACCTTTGGCTAAGTGTTAATCTGGAAGGCGATGACAACATTGCAGGTGCTCAAATATTCCGACTACAAAGTCATGCCTTGGAAAAATGGCCTTGGCATGACAGCACAGATTGATATTTTTCCAAAGAATACAGAGTTCCCCCCAAATTCTTCTGATGAAAGTTTTTTGTGGCGCGTAAGTTCTGCCTCCGTCCAAAACAACAACCCTTTCTCCCAATTTCCTGGATGTGATCGCTACCTGGCGGTTTACCAAGGCCAAGGTCTTCGCTTGAATGAAAAGGACCTTCGCCCGACTCAAATCCTTCAATTTCGAGGAGAAGATCCCATCCAAGGTGATCTCATTCATGGTCCCGTTTTAGACATTGGCGTCATATACCGCCGCGAAAAAGTCCATGCGACGATGAGTTTTGTGCAGGCCTCGCCTGGTCAAGCATTAGAACTCACCCTGACCCACAAGACTCACTACATTTTCTGTGCTCGAGGCAAATTTCGCTGTCAAGAAATGAAGGTCTCAGCAAAGGAAACTCTGATAATCAACAAAGCATGCGATCTACAGGTGATTGCCGAAGGAAATGAAGATCTTCAACTGTACCTAATTCAACTTTCGCTTAGATAAACTTAAGGGGCCTAGGTAGTGTTCCTGAGCGACTGGGCAAGTCAAGACAAACGGAGTGTCAAACATTGTAGATTCGGGTGAATAATTATATCCTATCTTGTGCCTTTTCACATGGAGACCACAATGTCTTATACTGTCTCACTACAAAGAAATCCGAATCTATCCATTCCTCAGGTCGACCGCACTGGCGCGAATGAGGTTCAAAACTTTTTTGGTAAAAACTGGTGGACGGGTCTTCCTCCTGAGGAATGTGCTGGTTACCATCCTGAGCAAAAATTTCTTCAAGCACTGCCCTTGGTGAATTTGCAAATCTGCACTCGCCAAGATGTCTTGGATTATTTCAACAACACTTGGACACTGACGGAAGTTCTGTTCTCTGCTTTGAAGAACGAGGCGACTTACATTCGCCCTCCTTATCATGAACTACGTCATCCCTTGATCTTCTATTACGGCCATCCCGCAGTTCTTTACTACAATAAACTTCGACTGGCTGGGATCGTCAGCAATCCAGTGGATTTGTATCTGGAGAAAATTCTTGAAACCGGCGTCGACGAGATGAGCTGGGATGATATGTCCAAAAATGAAATGCAGTGGCCGAAGGTTCAGGCTGTGCATGAGTATCGTAAAAAGATTTACGATATCGTGGTGAATGTTATTAAAACTCACCCTGACCTGGAGCCAAGCGCACAACGAAATCTCGGTCCCTCATCCCCGCTCTGGTCTTTATTCATGGGTTTTGAGCACGAGAAAATTCACTTTGAAACTTCCAGCGTACTTATTCGCGAGCTTCCTCTGGAATTGGTGGAAACGCCCAAGCACTGGGCTCCGCTGCATCCTTCCGCTCTTACGAAAACCCCTTCAAAGCCTGTGGCGGGAAAAGACTATCCAGTGGCGGAATGGGTGCAAGTCCCGGGCGGCAAGGTGGAATATGGAAAGCCACCTTCGGCGCCTTCTTTTGGTTGGGACAACGAATATGGTTCTCGCACCAAAACTGTGAAGGACTTCCAAGTTACCAATCAACTGATCAGCAATGGCGAGTACTACGAATTTGTAGCCGGCTTGGGCTATATCAATGACAAGTATTGGAGTCAGGAAGGTTTGTTATGGAGAAAGTTCCGTAACACCAAACGTCCGACTTTTTGGGTGGCCCATGGACCGGAAGGACTTCACGACTACAAGCTTAGAACAATTTTTGAAATCGTTGACATGCCGTGGAGCTGGCCCGCAGAGGTCAACTATCACGAAGCACAAGCTTACATTCACTGGAAGCAAGAGAAAGATCACGGTAAACTGATCTATCGATTGATCACAGAACCCGAACATGTGCGTTTGCGTGAGACCGACACTGACCCTGTTTTGCAAAAAGATTCTTACAACAACCGCGCAGAGTCTTTGCGCTCACTTGATTACAACCTGAACTTCCAATTCTCTTCCGCAAACCCTGTGAATTTCTATTCAGGAAATAAACTGGGCGTGAAAGATCTCTTTGGAAATGTTTGGCAATGGGCTGAGGATCAATTCAATCCCCTCGATGGATTTAAAGTTCACCCCTTGTATGATGACTTCTCGACTCCCTGCTTTGATGGAAAACATCAGATGATCTTGGGCGGAAGCTTTATCAGTTGCGGGCATGAAGCCAGCAAATGGGCGCGCTTTCACTTTAGACCTCACTTCTTCCAGCACGCAGGTTTCCGTATTGCCGCAACTTTGGATGGCAGTTCTGACAACGAATCCACCAAGCTCAAACAAGCTGGCGACTATGTTCATCCGCGCCGACAAAATGTGCGCGATCAGATGCAGCACACCGATTGGTGGAAAAAGGTCAATCAGCCTCTAGAGCTGGATGAAACGGAAATGAAGGAACTTTGGAATCAAACTCAAAGCACCATCTTGAAGTTTGAATTGCATCGCGCGGAACTTTCGCCGATGGGCACGGCTTTGGATCCTGCCACCAATGACGTTGCCAAAGACTTCCGTCTACCTTATCAAAGCGTGAAGACTTTCCCTGATCGCCCCGATGACTTTCAAAAACTTTTGAAAACTGTATTGGAAGAACTGGTTCCAACGGGACAACAACCTGGTCATCCAGGCTATATGGCTTATGTCGCGGGAAGCGGAAATGCGATCAGCAATATGGCGCAAGCTCTGTCACAGACTTTAAATCAATTCACTGGTCATTATAGTCTGTCGCCAGGTTTGGTCAGCCTTGAGGCCGAGGCCCTTCGTTGGGTTTTGAACATGGTCGGTTATCCATCTCAGAGTGCAGGATTCTTCACCACCGGTGGAAGTCTTGCGACCTTGTCCGCTATGAGTCTTGCGCGCAAAGCAAAATTCAAAGGATACGATCTCAGCCGCGCCCGATTCTATGCTTCGGCACATGCACATCACTGCGCTGGAAAATCATTAAGCATCCTGGGATTCCCTAAAGAGGCTCTGACCTTGATCGCTGTGAATGACAAACTTCAGATGAATGTCCCGGAGCTAGAAAAGCAGATTGCCGCCGACCTCGCACAAGGTCTTCAACCTGTTTGTGTGATCGGAACTGCGGGCAGCACCAACACAGGGGCCATTGATAACCTGGCTGAGATCTCGGTTATTGCGAAAAAGAACAATCTTTGGTTCCACGTTGATGGAGCTTATGGTGGCTTCTTCCTTTTGACGGAAGAGGGTCAGAATCTGCTAAAAGGAATTGCTGAATCAGATTCGATTATTCTTGATCCACATAAGTCGTTGTCGCTTCCTTATGGAACCGGCTGCTTGCTTGTGCGCGATCGCGCCTTGATGAGTTATGATTACACCGGGGCTCCGACGTACATGCCACCATCTCCGGGACTTCAAGATGAAGACGGTCGTTTAGATTTTGCAGACATCTCTCCAGAACTATCCCGAGACTTCCGAGGCCTGCGCTTTTGGTTGCCGATTAAGACATTGGGCATCGGTCCCTTCCAGGTCAACTTGGAAGAGAAAATGAAATTGGCAAAATATCTCGCCAATGAGCTGCGCGGTATTTCGGACTTGGAAGTTCTGGCGGAGCCGCAACTTTCGATCGTAAATTTCAAGATGAAAGAGTCAGCAATGACGCGCGAACTTTTGACTCATATCAATCAGTCACAAAAGATTTTCCTCAGTGGCTGCACGGTGAATAAAGAGTTTGTCATTCGTGTTTGTTTGTTGGGCTTCAGAAGTCATTTCGCTGAGGTAAACACCCTTTTGGAAATCATTCGCAACTCTTTGAAAGAAATGGGCGTGTAAATGAGTTTGGCTAAGCTTGCAGAATTCCAAGTGCAATTTGCTAGAAAACCCGGACTGATTCATTTGAATAATGCCGGCTTAGCACCAATCACCCTAGCGGCTCGTGATAAAGTTCAGTATTGGGCGGAGCGCTTTTACCAAGAAGGCTTTTGGACTGATGCTGATTATATGGCGGATGTTTTGTCTACTCGCCACGCCTTGGCTTCTTTGATTGGCTGTCAACATGATGAGATCGCCTGGTATCAAAGCGCTGCGGGAGCGATCAATCAATTTGCCTTCGGTGTGAATCTTCAGCCCGGCGATGAAGTGGTGATCTGGGACCAAGAATACTCCAGCCATCTTTATCCTTGGAAAGAAGCTTGCGATCAGGCGAAGGCTTCTTTGAAGGTCTTAAAGTCCGAAGCAAATTTACAAACTCCGACTGAGAAATATCTTGAAGCTTTGACAGAGAAAACCAAAGTCGCGGCCTTTAGTTGGGTGCAATTCAGCTCTGGCGCTCGAATGGATACGGAAGCAGTCATCAAAGAATGTAAAAAACGCGGTATTTTGGTTTTCATCGACATCGCTCAAGGCCTTGGCATTCACCCTTGTAAACTTTGGCAATGGGGCGCTGATGCTGTCGCTGGTGGTAGTCACAAATGGCTTGTGAGCCCCGTGGGCGTCGGTTATCTCGCTATCCGCAAAGAACTGGCGATGCGCATGAAACCACGTGTGATTGGCGCTTATACTTATGGGACCTGTGATGATCCTTCTGACTTTGCATGCGAACCAAAAAGAGATGCCACAAAGTTCGAACCCGGTTCAAAACAAGTTTTGGAAATCACCGCTCTGGGTGCTTCCTGCAGGCTGATCCACAATGTTGGCGTGGAAGTCATCGAGGCCGAAGCCTTAAGACTTGCCAGCAAACTGCGCGAAGGTTTGGAAAGCAAAGGCCACACCCTGCTCAATCCCTTCGGCAAAGCTGCTATTTCCCCGATGGTGAATTTCTATCCCAAAGAAAACATCTCCATCGAAGAAGTCATCACCACCTTGAACAATCACCACATCAACTTCGCCCGACGTGGCGGGGGCATCCGCCTCTCCACACACGCCTTCAACACCGAAGAAGAAATAACAAAAGTCCTTCGCCTCCTCTAACCAGGTGGCTTCATCAGCAAAAGGTGCCAGGCACCTTTTGCTTCACTCTGTGCATTAAAAAAGGGAGCTGATTTGCTCCCTTCTTTTTTATTCGGTGAACTTGTGTTGCCAGCGTTCGCGGACTTCCGGAGTGATGGCGTATTCGGTTTCGAGAAATTTTTCCAGGTTGCCGTAGCGTTTGTTGATTTCGTCAAAGGCGGCATTCAGGAAGTTCTCGTTAGCCGACATCATGTATTCGAAGCGAGTCATGGCTTTGGGGGAAAGAAACTTTTCCACGCGTTCGATGATTTGCATCTTAAACGGCAATAGGCCCGCTTCGGTTTTAAGATAATCCTCCAAAACTGTCTCTTTCTTCACACCCAAGGAAGAAAGCAACAAGGCTGACCCCACGCCCGTGCGATCCTTACCAACGGCGCAGTGCTGAAGCAAACCACCGCGATCCAACGAGTCCATCTTTTGAAACATGCGCCGATAGGCTGAGTTCCCGAAAGGCAGCGCTTGATACAAGGACTCCATATAGTCAGCAGGCAATGATTCCAGGCGCTCTTTGGTGAACCAGTCCCCCATCGCAGCAGTCATTGCATGAGACGGTGGATTCGCAGGACAACATTCGTAGTTTACTCCGTGCCAGAGCAAATCCTGATCTTTTTGAGATTCATGGGTGTCGCGATAGTCCAAGACATGCGAGATCGACAAAGCCTGAAGTTGTGCAAGATCTTCCTGAGTCAATTTTGACAACGAACCAGAGCGGAAAAAGAACTTCGGCTTCACCTTACGTCCTTCTTTGGTTTGATATCCACCCATATCGCGAAAATTGATTCCACCCTGCAACTTCATTCTGTCTCCTGTCTAGAAATCAAACTTTAGCATACAAGAAAAACAGAATCCTAGTTTTTTGTCGAACTGGCTGTTTGAATGGAGCCAGGCTCCATAGCTATTTTTTGAGTGATCCCAGGATTCCGCGCAGAAGACTTTGTCCTAGCTCACGTCCCACCTTTGAACTTGCCGCTCGCACGACGTTTTTCGTGGCAATTTCCCACATAGAGTCGGGCTCTTTCTTAGCAGTTTTAACTTTCGCAGGGTCTGCACCTCCTTGACCTTCCGTGCGTTTTTGAAGTTTTTCATAAGCAGATTCCCGATCGATTTTTTGATCGTATTGATTCTTAAATGGTGATCTGGAGAGAACAGCCTGTCGTTCTTCTGAAGTAATGGTGCCCATGCGTGATTGCGGTGGACATATCTTCGCACGCTCTACAGGAGTGGGCACCCCTCCTTCACTCAATGTTGAAATAAGGGCCTCACCAACGGCCATCTCTGTGATGACCGCAGACACATCAAGTCCCGCTTTGGCGCGAAAGGTTTCTGCAGCCGCCTTTACTGACTTCTGATCTTTCGGGGTGAAAGCTCGCAGTGCATGCTGTATCCGGTTCCCTAACTGGCCTAAAATATTCTCTGGAATATCCAAAGGATTTTGGGTCACAAAATAAACCCCCACCCCTTTGGAGCGAATCAAGCGCACAACTTGCTCCACCTTATCCAGCAAAGCTTTCGGGGCATCATTAAATAGCAAATGCGCTTCATCAAAAAAGAACACCAACTTTGGCAGGTCCTTATCTCCTTGCTCTGGCAAAGTTTCGAAAAGCTCCGACAGAAGCCACAACAAGAAAGTCGCATATAAGGTCGGTTGCTGATATAGTTTCTCTGCCGCAAGAATATGAATGGGCCCTCGTCCATCCACGGAAGTTTGCATAAAGTCCTGCAGCTTCAGGGCCGGCTCCGCGAAAAAGTTTTCCGCCCCCTGCTCTTCCAAACTTAAAAGCGCCCTTTGAATGACCCCCAGAGTTTGCTTACTAAGAGCCCCGTAGTCTTTGCCAATTACGTCCACGTTTTCTGAGGCAAAAGAAAGTATCGCCTTCAAATCTTTAAGATCTAAAAGCAAAAGACCTTTATCGTCCGCGTATTTAAAGAGCAGACTGAGTACACCACTTTGCGTATCGTTGAGGTTCAACAATCTTGAAAGCAACAAAGGACCCATTTCTGAAATAGTGGCTCGCACCGGATGCCCTTCTTTTTGAAAGACATCCCAAAAAACGACCGGATAGGCTTGATGAGAATAGTTACTCACTCCCAGCTGCCGCGCCCGCTCACTTAGTTTTGGATTGTCATCACCTTTTTGTGAAAGCCCCGCCAGATCGCCTTTGATATCGGCGAGAAAAACCGGAACACCCAAATCAGAAAGCCCTTCGGCCAAAAGCTGCAAAGTGACGGTTTTACCCGTGCCCGTTGCACCCGCTATGAGGCCATGACGATTGGCGTAGCGACCTTCGAGGTAACAAGGCTGATCACCTCGTCCAATTAAGATGCGATTTTCAGACATGGGTTGCTCCTTTACTGCTTGTTTTTGTTATCCTCGTCAGAAAAGTCGTGGTCAAATTCACCTCTGAAATTACAAATTTGGAAAACAACCACCTCGAGGGGTGACCTAAAGTTTAACACTGTCTAGGAACTTCGCAGCATTATCAGCAGCTCAAATTGCATGCTTCCCAACCGGCACTGTCGAAGAGTTTCGCACTCTCTCAGTCTGTCTCAGAGAGAGCCTCACTCTGGTATTTGCCGACAGGTGAGATATAATTTATGCAGGATCACAAACCTTTTCTGAGAGCGAGTGCATATATGGGATTATTGAATCAAAGACGTAAACTCATAGTTGATCGCGAAGTCCAATACGACCTTCTTATGTATGTTGGACTGTTTGTCGCCTTCGTTTTCCTCAGTCAAATTCTTGTGGCCGCAATGTTTTTACATAAACTCGAAACCAAAGCCGCCCTTGGCGAATTGGGCTCCATGAGCATCGCGGAGTTTATCGCAAAATTCAAAGTGGTCTTCTTAATCTATGAACTGTTTGCAGTCAGTGCTTGTGCAGTTGTGGGCTTTTACTTTTTAAACCGCCTGACCAGTCGTATTGTCGGACCTCTCTACAACATTCGCCGAATTTTGCACCTGATAAAGGTCAAACCGGAAAGCCAGATTGAGATCAAGCTGCGCAAAGATGATTACTTCCACGAACTGGTCGATGATTTGAATACCGCCCTAAAGCGCGATAATGTCTTGTGAGTGCCTTGTGAGTCGGCAGGGTGACTGGACGCGGGGAGATTTTCAGAGGATGCTCAAGCCATGGAAATCAACTCTCAGGATATTCTGAATTTTTGGTTTGAAGAGATCGACAGTCGCTTGTGGTTTGCAAAGGATCACAACTTCGATGACCTGATCCGCGAGCGTTTCACTGATATTCACAACAAAGCCGTGCTCTGTGAAACCTATGACTGGCGCAAGACTCCAGAAGGACGCCTGGCTGAAATTATTGTCCTCGATCAATTTTCAAGAAACATGTATCGCGATGATTCCCGCGCATTTGAAAACGACCGTCTGGCCTTGGCCTTAGCTCAAGAGGCCGTGCAAAGCGGCGATGACCAGCACCTGTCCCCTATCAGCAAAGCTTTCATGTACATGCCCTATATGCACAGCGAATCCCAAAAGATTCATGAGGAGGCTGTTCGCCTCTTCTCACAACCTGGCTTGGAGGGTAGTCTTGAATATGAGCTTCTTCATAAAGAAATCATCGATCGCTTTGGACGTTATCCTTATCGTAATGAGTTCCTGGGGCGCCCCTCCACACGAGAGGAGCTGGAGTTCCTAAAACTCCCTGGATCGACCTTCTAGACTCCCTTCTAGCACCGCGTGCCAAACGGCCTGAAGACGACTGGGATTCATTGAAATCCGACAGTTTTCGTGAGAGCCATTTAGGATGAGTCAAACAGCAAAAAGAAACCATATCGTAGTCAATATTAACGGTGAAACCCTTTGCGTCCGCGGGGATGAAGCCTTCCAACCTCTTGCGCAGTTTTTGCGAAATGTTTTGAACAAGGTGGGTACAAAAGTCGTTTGCGCTGAAGGCGACTGCGGGGCCTGCACAGTCCTGGCTTCTTCTTTAGAGAATTCTAAATGGTCCTCATTTCGCGCAATCAACTCCTGCATTGCCCCCGTTTTTCTTTTTGACCAGGCCGTCCTTGTCACTGTTGAAGGTGTGCGCACCCAAGAAGCCTTGAGTGAAGTGCAAGAAAAAATGCGTGAGTTTCACGGTGGCCAATGTGGTTTCTGCACACCGGGCATGATCTGCTCGATGTCTCAGCTGGCTGAAGACTGCGCCAAAGACCAAACGGAAGTGACCGAGAAAAAAGCGCGCAACTATCTTACGGGCAATCTGTGCCGTTGCACGGGCTATGAGCCCATCTTGAATGCGGCCACTCACATTGAGCTTCCGAAGTGGGTTTCTTTGGCAAGTCGCTATTTAACCGAAACACTCAAGACAGAATTTCAAGCCTTGGATGGTGATGTCGAGATTCAAGGTGAAAACCGCATCCTTTCCATTCCCACAACTTTAGCCAGTGCTTTGGCCATCAAAGCCGCCCGCCCCCAAGTTCGTATCGTGGCCGGAGCGACGGACTTGGGAGTCGTCGTCAACAAAGGGAAGATGATTTTATCTGAAGTTCTGGTTCTGAATAAAGTTGCCGAGCTTCGCAAATTGGAAAGTTCTGCCACGCAAGATTTCATCGGAGCTCAAGTGACTTTGAGCGAAGTGGAAACTTTCATCCGCGATGTTCACCCGGAATTAAAACGCCTTCTGCATATTTTCGCTTCTCCGCAAATTAAGAATCAAGCAACGCTGCTGGGAAATATTCTCAATGGTTCCCCGATTGGTGACAGCATTCCCGCTTTGATGGCGCTGGAAGCTGAAATTCAATTTGCTTCCACCAAAGGAACTCGCAGCGTTCCTCTGAAAAGATTTTACAAGGGCTACAAGGTCTTTGATAAAACGGACGATGAAATCGCAGTGGGTCTTGCAATTCCCGCATTAACCAAACCTGGAAACCAACAATTCTGGCTTCATAAATTCTTCAAGGTTTCGATGCGCAAAGATTTGGATATCTCTGCGGTGACCTTTGCGGCAGTTATCAAAATGGACAACAACCACATTGCCGAAGCTCGTCTGGCGATGGGCGGTATCGGTCCTTGTGTCATTCGTTTGACCGAGCTTGAACAAAAACTTCAGGGTAAAACTTTTGAACTTCAAACATTTGAAGAGGCCGGAGTCTTGGCGGCATCTCTGATCACGCCGATCTCTGATTTGCGTGCGAGCCAAGAGTACCGTCGCCTGGTCACTGCCAATTTATTCAAAAAATGTTTCCATGAACTTTCTGTTGAGATGAACCCGTCTGGTAAGTCATCGGATAAGTCAAAGGCGGAGGCCGTATGTCCATAGGAAAAAACATTCCACACGATTCGTCTTTGGGCCATGTCACGGGAACCAGTGTCTTTATTGAAGACCGTCCCCGCATGCAAAGAGAACTTCTGGTTCTTCCTGTCGGTGTCCCCTGCGCCAGCGGGACACTTAAAAGTATTTCCTATGAAAAAGCGTTGAAAGCTCCGGGTGTCGTAGCCGTCTTAACAGCCAAGGATCTTCATCACAATATTTGGGGAACCATTGTTCAAGAACAGCCGATTTTAGTCAGTGACAAGATCGGTTACTATGATGAGCCCGCACTACTTTTGGTTGGCGATGATTATGAAAAGTTGTTGTTAGCGAGAAGTCTGGTCACCTTTGAAATCGAGAAGGCTCCAGCAATTCTTTCCATCGATGAGGCCATCGCCAAGCAGTCCTTCATCTGCAAATCAGGCCCGATGCGCTGTGGAGATATCGATAAAGCGATGGCCATGGCTCCTCACCGTCTGTCTGGAGTATTCGAGTGCGGAGGCCAAGAACATTTCTACTTGGAATCTCAAGCCTGCGTCGCTTATCCCCTTGAAGATGGTCAGATCGAGATTCACTCCAGCTCGCAACATCCCAGCGAAACCCAACATGTCGTTGCGGAAGCTTTGGGACTGAGCCTGCATCAAGTGGTCTGCGTGGTAAAACGCATGGGCGGAGGTTTCGGTGGTAAAGAAAGTCAGGCCGCTCCCTTTGCCGCGATGGCAGCCATTGTCGCACAAAAAATGGGACTTCCAGCTCGTTTAATTCTGTCAAAAGACGACGACATGGCGATGACCGGCAAACGACATCCTTTTAAAAACTTCTACGATGTGGCTTTCGATAACGAAGGCAATATCCTTGGCTTGAAAGCGCATCTCTATGCGGATGGCGGTGCCTATGCCGATCTTTCAAGTTCCATTTTAGATCGTGCACTTTTCCATATCGATGGCGCTTACTATTTGCCGAATGCCTATATCGAAGGCCATGTCTGCCGCACGAATATGTATTCCAATACCGCCTTCCGCGGCTTCGGCGGCCCCCAAGGCTCCATGACCATCGAAAGCATCATTGAAGAGATCGCAACTTATCTGAAAATAGATGCCCTCACCGTGCGCGAACGCAATTGTTATCGTCCGGAAAACAATGTCACTCACTACGGTCAAAAGCTTGAAAACACGCCGCTGCAAGAACTCTTCAGCAAGCTCACCGCCGACAGTGAATATCGTGAACGTCGTAAAGCCATTGATGAGTTCAACCGTCAGAATCCTCACAAAGTTCGCGGGCTTTCCATGACGGCGACTAAATTTGGTATCGCCTTCACTGCGCGCTTCCTGAATCAAGGGAATGCCAGCGTCAATGTTCACAAAGACGGAACAGTGCAAGTCTCCACCGGCGCCACAGAAATGGGGCAAGGTGTGAACACCAAAATTCAACAAATTGTCGCACACTGTTTTGGGATTGACGCCGCCGCAGTCAAAGTCATGGCGACCTCGACTGAAAAGAATCACAATACTTCTCCGACAGCTGCCTCGAGCGGGGCTGATATCAACGGGGCCGCAGCCTTAAAGGCGGCGGAAGGCATTAAGAAGCGCCTGGCATGGGTGTTCCAACTAACACTTGCTGGTGCACCGATGGATGACGTGAACGAATGTCCTCCACTCAATGAAGCTCTTTTGAAATTGGAAGAGTTTGAATTTAAAGATGGTCAAATTAAACATCTGCCGTCTGGCAAAACCATGAGCTGGAATGAGCTTCTAATGAAAGCTTACTTCAATCGCTTGAGTTTGGGCGAGTATGCTCACTTCAAAACGGAAGGCCTTGGTTATGACAAAGCCAAGGGCGTGGGAACTCCCTTTAAGTATTTCACAAATGGAGTTGCCGCCAGCGAAGTGGAAATTGATGTCTTCACGGGGGAATATAAAGTTCTTCGCACAGACATCCTGATGGATTTGGGCCGCAGCTTGAATCCCGGAATTGACCGTGGGCAAGTGACCGGCGCCTTTGTGCAAGCGATGGGCTGGGTGACAACAGAAAAGCTTTATCACAATAAAGACGGAAAACTGTTGAGTCACTCTCCGACGACTTATAAAATTCCTAATGTGCAAGACACTCCCCGTATTTTCAATGTCGACTTCATTGAAAACAACGGCAACACCGCGAATGTGCACAGATCAAAAGCGGTGGGCGAACCACCGTTCTTGTTGGGTATCAGCGTATGGACGGCGATTAAGGATGCTTTGAGATATAAATCTCGGGGTGCGATTCCACAGATCATCTCCCCTGCAACACCTGAAGTCGTTCTTATGGAGCTAGCGAAGTATGAGTCATCAAAACTTTGAGAATTTTCTTTCCGCATTTAAAGATCTGCAAGAACGCCACAAGACCTTTGTTGTTGTTACTCTGGTAAAACAACTGGGCTCCTCACCGCAAGATGTGGGTGCAAAAGCCCTCGTCTCGTTGGATGGTCTGGAATACGGCACTGTGGGCGGTGGAAAAGTTGAAAATGCCGCTATCATAGAAGCGCAACGCATGATTCGTGAAAACCTGACGAATCACTTCGTTGATTGGAATTTGCAAAAAGATATCGGCATGACCTGCGGTGGTGTGGTCAGCTTCTTCTTTGAATTGTATCAAGCCAAAAATCCCTTTCATGTCGTGGTTTTTGGCGCGGGCCATATTGCTCAAGAATTTATTAGAATGCTTTTGATGCTCGACTGTCAGGTGACTTGCTACGACAACCGCCCAGAATGGATTGCCCGTCTGCCAAAATCAGCCAAGCTCACAACAATTTGCACGGACAAGATGGCAGACCAGGTGGAGTCCTTGCCGGCTGGCAGTTATTTGACACTCATGACGATGGGTCATGGCACCGACATGCCGATTCTAATTGAAGCTATGAAACACCGCAGTCGCTTTCACTATGTCGGAAACATCGGCAGTGATCAGAAAAGACTGCGCTTAGAAGATGATCTGCGCAAAGCAGGAATTCCCGAGGGAACACTGAAGGCTTTCTATTGCCCTATGGGTGAAGATTTTGGCACGAACTCTCCGGTTGAAATTTCATTTAGCATCATCGCGCAGCTCCTCAAGACTCGCGATAAAATCGTCCACCCGGCTTAACCACGGAAGGAAGACCTATGCCTCATATCCGCATGCGTGCAATGACCGAAGAACATGTTGCCAAGCTCAGCGGAGTTCTTGCCAAGGAACTTGCAGTGGCTGTTCATACCGACATCGACAATTTTACTTTTGAACTGGTCGAGACAAAGTTTTTCACGCAAGGAAAGGCCACCAAGTCTTACCCTTTTGTTGAAGTCTTGTGGTTTCCGCGCTCTCAAGAAAGCAAGAACGCCTGTGCCCGAATCATTACCGACCACATCAAAGAGCTGGTCGGCAAAGAAGAAGATGTTGTGGTGCTGTTTAAGGAACTCGCCAAAGAATCTTACTATGAAAATGGCAAGCACTTCTAAGGAGTGCTTTGAAACTGATCAACTAATGTGGTGATTTTGGAAAATCACCATCTTTGAAATGTTCGGAGACCGAACATAGAGCATCTCCCCTTTCCATCTTGGTTATTTCTCCACTAAGACCTATCTTTGCATTCAACGCTGATTCTTATGTCTCAGCTCTCTATTCAACATCGAAAATGCCCCCATTGTGGCTCGTTGACCTTCGTCAAAAGAGGCTACTTTTATAAAAAGAGCACTAAAACCTACATCCCTCGCTATAATTGCAAGCACTGCCTAAAGACCTATTCCACTCGCACCCATTCTCCGACATTTAAACAAATCAGATCCGATCTCAATGCACCTCTATTTAGACTGCTCACGGGAGGAGTCAGTATCCGCGAGTCTGCAAGGATTCTGGATTGTTCCTATAAAACCGCTTATTTAAAATCCATTTGGCTTGGCCGACTGGCAAAAAGTTTTCATTTAAAACAACGATTTATTATTCAAGAGCTTCAGTTCGACGAGATGTTTTCCATTGAACACACCAAGCTAAAACCACTCAGTATACTTCTTGCCGTTGATGACAAATATCGTATCATCGGCGCACAGGTAGCAAAAACCAAAGCCACTGGGTTACTCGCCGCGATCTCTTATAAGAAATACGGTCCTCGCCCTAATGAGACCTCTAAAAAAATTCCTGAGCTACTTCATCAGATCAGAGAACAATCCGGAGCTATCCCTCTCATAAAGACCGATGAAAATCCCCATTATCAAACGCATGTCAAAAAAATATTTAAAGGTTCCACCCATCAGACTTTCTTAAGCGCAGAGCAAAAAGAAAAGTCCAGAGAGCAGAAATATCTTTCCACCGAAAAAAAGAAATTCGATCCCCTATTCGCAGTCAATCACACTTGCGCAAAACTACGCGATCATATCAAACGCCTAGCACGAAGATCCTGGTGCATAACCAAGCAGTCCGAACACCTCGAACTCGCAATCTATCTCTACATCGCAAAGATCAATCAATACAAACTACTCTAAATAGAAAACCTTGTTGATCGCATAATTTGGCTGGCGGAGGGCTTAGTGGCCTTGAATCGAGTTCCACAGCCACCCGACACCAGTGCATTAAAAAATAAGAAATAAATAACAAAGACCTACAAAGCCAGGATCAGCCACCACGTGGCGAGGACTGTCCGAAGAGTCAAGGCCACTAAGCCCTCCGTCAGTCAAATCCCCGCGCTATCACCACACGGGTTGATCAGTTTAGAGTGCTTTTACTGTTGAATCTTCAAATACATCGCGACGGAAGCGGTTTCATTAATCACCCGCTGAGAAATCGCGGGTTGATTGACGAAGTAACCAAAGGCTCTCAGCTTATTGGTTTGCAACGGCCCTTCATTTAATTTGCTCAAATTCCAATTCGATTGGAACGCGATATTCTTAAAATCATTCGCCCAATCCCACTGTCTGAAATTGAGTTGCCCCCACTGATGTGCGGTGTTCGCAAGATGGCAGCTGGCACAATCCAAAGTCCCAGGATTATGACGGTCCGGATTTTCATACTCATGGACTTTGCCCATCAGGGCTTTGATCTGTGCCTCGGTCAGACGCTTTTTCGTTGTGGATGAATCTTGAACAAAGGCCGCAAACTCGGGATCTTCTGGCGGAGGAGGAAACATCCCCCCTGTAAAACTTCGCGACGCCGAAGAACTGGAGATCACTCCCTGAGTGCGCCCCTTCGAACGCGGAATCATCATCGCCTGAGGCTCTCCGTTTTTGATATCAAAGCCAGAGAAAATCCACAGCTGCTCCCCCGACATCACATTCATCGCCGTCATACGCACGATATTCTTTTCACCACAATACTTCAGGATGAGAGCACGCAGGTATTTCCAATAAGCTCCCTGCAAACCTTCTTGTTGAAGCTGGGGATGAATCTGTAAGGCGTCAGAGGATGAACCAGAGGAAAGGCTTTGCCAGTCTTTCCATACTTTGGCGAAAGTCGCATCGTCGAACTCATAGAAACTATGGACGGCGGCATCTCTAGTACTGACCGTCTGCCCGGCATGAAAAACCGGCTGCCACACCAAACGAATCTGTCTGCGACAATTTTGCGGCCCGACACCTTCAGTAAAACATGGATCAATTCTTATACCGATCACTTTTAATGAATCACGATACGTGATGCTGTTGGGAACCTCTGGAACGAGCTGCACCAACTCAATATAAGTTTTTTTGGAAAGGAGTAATCCCTGCGCACCCTGATCTTGAGGGCTCAGCATCAGCGCCATTTCATTGACGCGAGGAAGAGGTATAAGAATGGTGAGGTCATTCAAACTCAGCGCTTGAGCTTTCGCTCCCATTCCACAAACAACAAATACGCATAGGATCACAGCAAATGATTTCATTAAGACTGTCTTTACAGATCCAGAACGGTAATTCAATTGGAAAACGAGAGTTTATATGAAAATGAAAGTGAAGTGATTTTTATTGATGGCCAAAATTGGGAAAGCCAGATGGGGACAAAAAATATGATCACTTTTTTATGCAACGCAGCCCCTCGCTACATTAGAGTCTGCGCTCTTCATGAGGGGCTACTTAAGAACGAAGAGACTACTCTTTCGTCGCTTCAACCGGAACAAGCTTATTCTTAACAACTTTCAAATGAGCCTCATGAGACTCGCACACTGTCTTCTGATCATCGCAAACATAAAAGCTGATCGAGAAGGAACGGTCTTTAACTTTAGAAACGTCAAACACCATTTGATTCTCAGTTTTCTTCGTAGGCTCTGCAGAACCCATTTCTCCGTCCATATACAACCCGGCTGGAGATTCCATCACAAAGTGAAACCCTTTATCCAAAGTCACAACGATTTTGCCGCCGGATAGTTTCAAATGATCTTTGCCATCTGTGATGCGTGCTTGTGAAAGAGCGGGAACGAGAAGTGCAACTGCAAGAATAAGACTTTTAATATGTTTCATAGTGCTTCTATTAGAAGGGCACAGAATTTTCCTGTCAAGGCATTCGAAAATTGACCTTGATGGCCAATGTGAAATGACTCTAGACTTCATTATATTTTTTGTTGGATCCCTTGGAAGATTCCACCGGGTATTTCAAATTATTCTTTGCAAGCTTTGCTGCCAACGCCGCGGGCAGATCGATCTGGTTCATCTGACTAAAGCGAAGAATAAAGAAAAGCACATCTGCTAATTCATCTTCAATTTTTCCACGCGACACTGGGTCTTGAAACTGCCCTGCAATTTGCTCGTTCGATTTAAATCTAAAAAGATCCAGCAACTCAGCCGCTTCCGTGGATATACCTATAGCCAACTCTTTGGGAGAATGGAATTGATCCCAGTCACGCTCTTCGCAGAACTGCTGCACAAGATTCTTCATCTGCTGGAGGTCATTTTTTGAATCCATCGCAATCCCCCAAAAATACTATTTGCGTGACTTTGGAATGAAGGAGCTGCCCTGCTTGCCAGAAGCTTTCTTTCTGAACTTTTCAGGCTTCAAATCGTCTTCATAAAAAGACCCTTTTTTCTCAACCGGGTCTTCAACCTTTTTCGGTTCAGCGGCTCTCTTCTGGGTTGCTGGCTTCAGTGACTCTGACTTCGGAGCTTCTGGACGAGGCACCTTTGGTTTAGCTTTCTCAATTTTCTCAATATCAGAAAACTTGAACAGGCTGACTTTTTTTACATCAAAGACTTTCACGCCTTCGGGCGCAATGGCTTTGATAAGCCCGGTGAATCCCAAGTGACCGATTTTTTTGCCAGTGATTCTGAATTTAATCTGTGGCGCAGCCTTGCCTTTGAGGATCTTATTCAACTCAGCGACATCTGAAGAACCAAATTCTTGTCCGATAATTTTAACAATGATCTCTTTTTTCATGTGGGCTTATAGTAGGCCCAAGGTCTCTTAAATACAACAGGGAGGGCATATTGGGTCAATTCGACCTCATTATTGCCTGTTGGAGTCATTTTCTGTTTCGAAATGCCCCCAAACACCACTTGAAAAGCTCCGTTTTAGTCTTAAGGTTCAACCAAACTCACCGATAAGCCCATAAATTTAAGTAAACCTATTTTTGTATTCAAAAGAAATGGTTAACGCCAGTAAAGTTTAAGGAGCATTGTGGAATGAAAAAATTAAGTCTAAATGCCAAAGTGGCCTTCCTTGTTGGGTTTTTAATAAGTGGCAGCGTCATCATTTCAGCCGTTGGTATCTCAAAAATGAGCACCATCAACACAAACTTAGACGAAATTACGGACAGAACGGCCCCACGAATCGATCTGGATCATCGCCTCAAAGAGATCTTTCTGATCCAGGTCATCAATGAACGAGACTTCGTTTTAGAAGAAACTGCGGAAGACCGAAAGACCATTCTGGCGCGCCTCGAAAGCCGAGACAAAGAACTCCGCTCCTTGCTTGAAGAAAGAAAAAAAGTCGCCAGTGAAGCTGGTCTTGTGACAATTCATGACTTTCAGGAGGCCTATGAAAAATGGTCTTCGGTAGATAAGGAAATTATTGGTTTTGCCCAGGCTGGGAACAATAAAGACGCCATAAGACTCATTATGGAAAAAGGCCGTACCCTAAGATTGGCCGTCGAAGAAGTCATCAATTCGTCCATTGATCGCAACAAAAAGGAAATGGAGGTTAAAAAAGAGGCGTCTTCTGCAACCTACCAACTGGCCCGCACCACTTCCATTATGACCACGGCCCTTGCGTTGCTCATTGGTGTATTCATGTCTTTTTTCATTTTGCGCTCGTTAGGAAAATCCATTTCCCAAGTTATTGACGGCTTAAAGGACAACTCTTTAAATGTCACACAGGCGTCGCACCAAATCGCTTCTTCATCTGAAGGACTGTCCCAGGCCTCGGCAGAACAGGCTGCATCCTTAGAGGAAACAGTATCCACCCTTGAAGAACTGACCTCCATGGTGAGGGTCAATTCAGAAAACGCCAAACAAGCGGCAAAACTTTCTGAAGAAACTCGAACGATCGCAACCAAGGGCGAACATGAAATTCGCGATCTGATTGTCTCCATGAACCACATTTCATCAGATTCGAAGAAAATTGAAGATATCATCAACGTGATCGACGATATCGCCTTTCAAACCAACTTATTGGCTTTGAATGCTGCCGTTGAGGCTGCCCGTGCGGGTGAGCAAGGAAAGGGATTTGCGGTTGTGGCTGAGGCCGTGCGCAATCTTGCCCAACGAAGCTCATCTGCAGCCAAGGACATCACAGAGTTAATCAAAGGCAGTGTGCAAAAGATTGAAACCGGCAGCACGCAGGTCAGCAGAAGCGGAGAAGTTCTCAGTGAGATCGTGGCCTCTGCAAAAAAGGTTTCTGATCTCAATGCGGAAATCGCCTCAGCCAGCGAAGAGCAATCAAATGGAATCAGCCAAATTGGCAAAGCAATGAATCAATTGGATCAAGTGACACAGATCAATGCGGCAACCTCAGAAGAAGCGGCAGCATCTGCCCAAGAACTTTCAGTGCAGGCAAATCAGCTGACTCAAATTGTGGATGTGCTCATCTTTACTATTAAGGGAGGGAATGACCTTCCTGAATCTGTAAGCCCTGTCGTAGCAAAGAACGAAGCCAAGGAATTTAGACAAATGAGTTCCACTTCGGGATTCTAAAGACCGTGACAAGCCAGGGGGCTTGCGTTAGCTTCCCGGCATGTATAAAAAAGCCCTCACCGTTCTTCTTGTTATCGCTTTGATTGGCCTTGTGACTCTCGGCTTGATAGCCTGCGTATTTTTGTTCCTCGTTCGTCCCAGTTGATTTAGAAAAGGATCCTGGGACCCTTTTCTAAAATTCCCTGTGAACGCTTAACTTCGATGTCACTTTCAACATCTAGCTCAACGACGAGCGGGACGATTCTTATCTTCTTTTTTTGAAACCAAACTTTCCCTTCCGGTAATTTCAAAATCGGATTCCTGACTGTCTTTTCCTAAACTTTCCCGACCTGCCAAGCCCGCATCTGCCTCCGTGGCCCGATGAACAGAGCTCGGTTTCATTTTACCTGGTTGGGAACTTTTCTTTGGCATTTCCTTGTTAGGCATAAAGCCCTCCTTGCATTGCAAAGTTCTTAGGTGGTCAGACTTTATAATATCAAAGAAAAAAGTCTGACTACAGCCAGGAGATCATGCATATGTACAAAGAATTAATAGTTCGATTTTCTTAACATTTTTCCTGCAGAATACACGACGGAACTTGAGAAGAAGGCGGCAGCACCAAGCCCCCCACCAAAACCTTGAGCCAGTGGAATCAGAAAAACAAATACAACTCCAAAGATCAGACTCGCAAGAAGAACTCTTTTCCATCCCAGACGCGATTTATCAGTCATACCCACAAAGGTCGCGCCGAAGAAGGCCGCCTGCAATGCCCCGACAAAGGAAATATTCAAGGCTCCTACAATCAACGCAAAAATCAGCGTGGAAGCACTGGAAGCCCTGACTGTTGGCATATGAACTTTATGAATAAGAAAGTAAGTTACTTGTGCACCCAGGATGGCCACTAGAAGAACACTCCAAAGCATCATCACAAATCAACCCCAAAAGCGTATAGCTACGCCCAAAAGTGATGATATAAACGCGATCAGCCCTAGCCGCCCACCCAGGCCTTTAAAATATGGACTCATAAAAAAATAGATCGAACTTCCCAAAAACGAGACCAACAGGATTTGCCCCGGGCCGGCATTAACCACGCGAGATCCCATGGCCACAAAAGCCCCCATATAAATCGTGGCATGCACATGAGTGCTTTCGATTCTTTTGGTATCAGGAATAAAGGAGCCCAAAAAACCAGTGAGCGCCGCCGCAACCACTGCCGTTAATTGATACTGGCTTTGCAGAAAGAAACAGAAAGAGCAACCCAACAAAAAAGTACCGAACTTCAAAATCCAAAGTTCAAAATATTTCAACGAAAAGACCAATTCAAACCTCTTAGCAGGTCACTCTAACGCAGGCTCTTGAAATGGTCCAGAACACTTTGCGCACTCAGAAGAGCAGCTTCGACCCGAGCCCCCAAACACCAATCCCCACAGGCAATCAACTGCAGACCGGAATCAATCAATGCCGGCCGGCCTACTGGAGATTCCGTATTCGCATAACGCCAGCGATGAATTGAACTGTATTGAGACTCCGGAAATTTAATCTGCAAAATCTCTTCGCTTTCGCGGCTTAATAAAGTCTTCAGAAGCTCAAGATCGGACTCAAGATTCTGAACCGCCCAAGAGTTTGTACTCTGAATCACCAGACAACTTTGCGTCTGATTGCGCCCCGGCTTGCTATTGTTTTGTGCGATCCAACCAACGATGGCATTTTCAGGTTTCAAATAGACTGGCAATGACGATGGGAGCTTCTCTGAAAATCCCAGCATCACTGCAAAGCATGGACTGATGCGAACTTGGCGCATGTCTTGATGCCCATTGAATTCCGATGGAAAGATTTTTGAAGTTTGCGGAGCCGGAGCTGTCGAGACAACCCAGTCGTAGGGACCTCGCGAGGTTTGATCTTTAAAATGAATCACCCATTGTCCGGCAGCGCGCGAGAGTGATGAGACTTCACACTGAAGATGTACGTTCGCACCTTGCAATAAACCCTTCGCCAAGGAATTCATCTGCGGGGCCGAGGACCAAAACTCCTTTTCACCCTCCGTCACCCAAACTTTCAAAACATCATCAAAGTGCGGTGACAGCATCTTGCGAATATTTTCATCTCGGAGAGTAAAGTACTGGGCACCATGGTCAAAGCTAAAGCCCTCCCCGTGGCGCGTGGACATACGTCCACCAATTCCACGAGACTTTTCAAATACATCGACCTCGATACCGGCGATGGTTGAGAGTTGTTTTGCAAGGAAGGCCCCGCTGATTCCAGCACCAATTATTGCAACCTTATTTAATCTCATTTCTGCTCTTTGCCATTGGAGGTCTTCAACAAGGATCCTCCGGAAAAATGAAAATGGGCTTCAAAATCCCGCAACATTTTTGCCGCGTGAGCCCCGTCAAAAAAACGATGGTCAAAAGTCACTCCCAAAGGAAGAATACTGCGCACAACAATTTCGCCATTGATCACCTTCGGTTGCTGCGAAACCTCCCCCACCGCGACCATCATGACAGCTTTGCTGAATGGCACCAAGGGCACTAAGGCATGCCGCAATCCCAATGAACCGACATTTGTGACAATCACCGCACCAAAGGGATCTTTGGGAAGGCTCCAGCGGGTCAAATCCAAATTCAGATCATGAACCGCAAAGGAAAACAGCTTCAGAAAGGGCTTCATCAAAAAGGACGGCAGTGCATTTAGAATTTGAAAAGCTCGATGCAGACGCGGATCTTTTCGAGCCCGAATCTGCGGAATCGAAGCCCCCAGGGATTCACGAATCTCTTGAAGACTCATCTTGTCGACCTCTGTCAGGTGCGCAAAGGAAAGATCCGATCTTTGTTGTTCCTCAATATGAACCAACACGGAAATATTCACCTGCTCTCGATAGTAGAGCTTACCAAACCGAAGAATCGAATTCAGCTCACGGTGCTTCTTCATGACCTCGGCCAGGGACTTCAAGACAAAAGGCAAAGGAGACTTTTCAATGGAGGAGTCCGTTAAATCCAAGTCCAAGAAACCATAGACGGAGGGATCTCCACCGGAGTGCCAAAGAGACAATGCCACTTTCCTGAAGAAGCCAATCCGCTTGGCAGGAGTGTATTTCATCGAGACCTGACTTCACCGGCCTCATGAGCCAACGCCGCAAGATTCTTAATAATAATCTCACGCCCTTTTATATCGACCAAACCTTGATCTTTGAATTCAGACAAATACCGCGAGAAGGACTCATTCACTGTCCCCGCAAGCTGTCCCAGTTCATATCTGGTCAACTGAAGATTCAAGGATATTCCAGAAGGACCTTTTACTCCGAAGCGATTGGCCAACAACACCAATTGATGTGCAACTCTTTCCCGAATGCTCGCCAAATACAGGGAGTGACTGTTTTCATCCACCCCTCTTTGGCTATCAATGCGTTGCTTAAGCAAAGCACGGACAACAGGGTCTGCCGTCCTTAGCATTTCCTCGATAGCCGCAGGACTGTAATAAAAAACCATGGCTGGAGTCATTGCAACCACGCGATATTTTTTTAAATCACCATCAGACAAAAGTTTGCTGTCGAGGTACTCGCCCTCAGTCACCAGGCGAACGAGAAACTCGCCGGAATGATAGCGACCACGAACAGAGTCCTCAAGGAGATAGACTTTCAGACATCCGGCCTGCACGAAGTACAAGCCCTCTGGCAAACGGTCCGAGGAATAAAGATCGTCACCGGCATTCAAATAAACAGTGCTGTAATTCGGCTTATTTTCGAAAAAGGAATTCCCTACTTTTCCCAGCCCACCTACTAGACTCACAACAGTATTGCCATATGCTGTATTCATTTAAGCTCCCGTCTGCTCAAAAAACTTCAGGATTTACTCACCTCTAAATAGTTCAAACCATCGTAAACTATTTCCATAAAGATGTAAAGTCCATCGTTTTTCTATGTATAAATGAGCCAAAACAAGCTCCAAGCTTTCGTTTTCATTTAATTTATGCAATCATGAACAATATGAAAAAAGACTTCACATTAGAGGCCTTAAACCGCCTTGCCGAGCAAATCGGTCATTTTATTGAGTATTGGGGCTTTAAAAAGATTCACGGTCAGATGTGGACTCATATCTATTTATCCGCAAAGCCGATTTCAGCAGTAGAGCTCAGTCAGAAACTGCAGGTCTCAAAGGCACTCATCAGTTTATCCATCCGTGACCTTGAGTCTTACAATCTGATCCAACAGATCGAATCAGAAAATAAGAAAACCAAGCTCTTCATCGCCAACCCGGATATCTTTGAAGTGATCACCAATGTCTTGCGCAATCGCGAGCTCTTAATGCTCAAACAGATTCAAATCGATTTTGAAGTTTTCAAAAAACAAAATGAGCATGGCAATTCGCAGGAGGTTGATCCGAATCGCATGGATGAGCTGGGCGATATGATTGACACCTCGAAGGAACTTTTGGAGAACCTGATCGAATTCAAAGCTCTGGATCCTTCAGTCTTCCTGTGCCCTGATTTGAAACAATAAAAAAATAACATACGCCCTATTACTTTACTGGCACAATTATACCAACCCTTGCCGGGCTGAAAATTTGCCCTGAAAAAAGAGGTTTGCATGAAATTGTCCTTCACGCTTCTTTCGTTGTTCTTGATTTTAAATACTCCCTTCACCGCTTCCGCGAATGACAAAGACCTTCTAAAAACTGCGAAAGCCCTTTTTGGTATCATTCCCGCAAAACAAGAACGCCCTGACAAGATCACGGCGGAGCAGACTGAACTGGGACGCAAACTGTTCTTCGACTACCGCCTCTCCAAAGACGGCAGCACCGCCTGCGTGCGCTGTCATCAGCCTCAGTTCTACAGCACGGACCGTTTGAGTCAGTCCACGGGATTTAACAACAACAAAGGTGCGCGAAATGCCCAATCGATTTTAAATCTCAAGTATCAAACTATTGTTCATTGGCGCAATGACCGTATCAATATTGAAGAACAAGCCCTTCGTGCTTTTACGACGCCATTGAGCCTGGGCAACTCCTCTACAGAGGAGGCCTTAAAACGTCTTGATCTGGCAGGCTACTCACCTCTTTTTGCAAAGGCTTTTCCTAAAACTGAAAAGCCTTTAACCTTGGAAAATGCAGCCACGGCCCTCGCCACCTATCAAAGATCACTGACCACTCGCGCGCCCTTTGATAAATATCTCGAGGGGGACATCAAGGCTATCTCGGCACAAGCGCAAAAGGGACTCAAAGAGTTTGTCACGGTGGGATGCTCCAGTTGCCACAACGGCCCTGCCGTTGGCGGACGTATGATGCAAAAGTTTGGTGTTTTCCATGACTATTGGGGTATCACCAAAGTCGCGAATCCCGACAAAGGACGACAAGATGTCACCAAGAAGGATGAAGATCTTTATATCTTTAAAGTTCCGTCGCTTCGAAATATCACCGAAACGGCACCTTACTTCCATGATGCCTCAGCAAAAGATTTAGATACTGCAATTCGATGGATGGGGAAACTGCAACTCAATAAGGATTTAAGCAACGAACAGGTGTCTTTGATAAAAGCATTCCTGGAAAGTTTGAAAGGAGAACTACCTAAAAACTTTCGAGAGGCACCGACCTTATCTTCTGAACCTTATGCCGGACCCAATATTTAGATCTGGCAGACCTACTGAGTAATATATTTCTTCACCAGGGCCGGATAACTCGAATAATGCTTCGTAATCTGGCTACTGAGATACTCAAAAGTTTCTTGGTCAATGTCTTTTCTAAAGACAATATAAAGATCCAAACGGCTTTCAGGTATCTTCAACAAGTGCATGTCCTGAACTGATTTATCATTCTGCAATAAATATTCTGCATTTGTATATGTGGGCGCAAAGACGCCATCAATTCTCTTCAATCGAACCCGTTCTATATTTCGGCGTATGACTTGCTCGCCACTCAGGTAATCAAATTTAACACCCGCCTTAACTAGCAATGGCGGTGTGATAGAAGCCTGCGAATGCCCCAGAGTCATACCTTTGAGATCCGTCAGAGTTTTCAATTCTTTTAATTTAAAACCTTTGGAAACTATAACCCCGGAATAAGTCGTATAAAGACTGTGACTTGAATAACGAATCAACTTTTCTCGGTCGGGATTTTTTGCCAGCAGAAGCCCCACATCGATCTTCTTATTCTCCAGATCAATCAGGAAACGCGCAAAGGGAGTCACCAACCACTTCACTTTATATTTCCGCTGAGGATTCATATACAAATTGAAGAAATCAACGGCGGCTCCAGCGGGCAGATCGCCTTGCTTGGAAACAAAAACATGCGGAGGAATGTCATAGGTTGCAACTCTTAGCTCTTTTTGTTGTGCAAAACCCGGAGCGCTAAGAAGCACACTGAAAGCTATCAGCGATCTAAAAAAACCACTCATACATTTCCCTCGCCGGGCTCTTCTTGATTGCGCATATGATCTGCCAAACGCAAAAGGGAATGCAAAAGCTCACTGCGCAAGGGCTCTTCGATTTTCATATCATCAAAAGCTTGCACCATGCAAAGCATCCACTGATCTCGTTCGGACTTACCAATTTTAAACGGAAAATGACGCATTCTTAACCGAGGATGGCCGAATCGCTCCATAAAAAGATTCGGACCCCCCAGCCAGCCCGACAAAAACATAAACAGCTTTTCATCTGATCCCCGCAAATTTTCAGGATGCATATCACGAATGCCCTTTGCCTCGGGCAGGGTATCCATGATTTCGTAAAATCGTTTTGTAAGCTGGCGAAGATTCTGCTCTCCACCGAGAAGTTCATAGGGCGTTTTTTGATCAGACATGCTAGCCACGATACTCCACATAGTCAGCTGAAGCAATGGCTCCACCATCATCTGATCCCCGACTCCCCAAAAAAAATTAGTGACGCAGCCGTTGTTATCTCAGACCATGTTTCCAGGCATTTTTAACTTAGCATTGCCCGACCAAGGTTCGAGGATGCGAATTTATGCCCTCCTCTTTTTATGATAAAATTCAGCTAATAAGGAATTTTGAAATGAAACTACTGGGCCTGCCAAAATGGCTTAAAACCTCACTAGTCATTTTGCTTATTTCTGAATGCCTCTTTTGTTCTTTCAGCTTTGCCGCTGAGGTTCGAATGGGCTTCGGCGACAAGCTTCAGCCCTTTTGCCTACCCCAATCAAACTCTGGAATAAATGTGCAAATCATTCGCGAGGCCCTGGCATATCGTGGGCACTCCCTGGTCCCTGTTTTCTATCCGATGAAAAGAATCTCGACAGCCTTCATTGCCAAAAATCTAGATGGCGCGATGATTGATTCAGGAATTGACCTCGCCCCTTATGGCGGAATTTATGCAGAGCCTGCAGTGATCTATCAAAATGTCTTTATCTCTCTTAAGAAAAGAAATTTGCGTATTAATAAACCATCGGATCTCAAAGGTCTGTCCGTGATTGCCTTCCCCGGAGCTTTAGAGCGCTATCCTGAGTGGCTTCAACCCGTCAATAGAGCTGGAAAATATATAGAAACCAACGATCAGTCCCTACAGATTTTAACTCTCCAACACAATCGCTTTGATCTGGCTTTGAGTGATCGCCATATCTATCGTTACTTTTTCAACGAAACCGAAAGAAAGACTCATCAGGCATTGGACGAAGTCACAGAACATGAATTCACCCAAGCCAATTGGAAAGACTATCGCGTCGTTTTTCGAAATAGAACTGTCGCCGAAGACTATGAAGTGGGTCTTAAAGAACTCAAAAGAACGGGCCGCTATCAGGCCATCTTCAATACCTACTTAAAACCAAGATAGCCAAGCCCACTCACTTGGCCGTGTAATTACTCTTGATGACGGTCATTCGCCCTTCGGCAAGTATTTTCTTAAGCTGAGTATTGAAAACTTTTATAAATTGCTGCTTGTCGTGAAAGCGAGAGTTCTCAGAAAACGCCAGGTATGCGGGTTGTTCACTGAGCACAAATGTTTCAGATAGATTGAAGGACGAGAACTTCTGCAGGACGGGATGCTTGCTCTGCTTCAAATTGGCAAAAGCCCATTCAACAGAAAAAGAATCATTGATATAACAGTCTACATTGTGATTCGCCAATTGAATCAAACCTTGGGTATTATCCAAAACATCCACACGTGTAAAAGCGCCCTTCTCGAATTGTTGCGCCAGTCTGCGATCCAAAACAAAACCTTGAGTGATAGCCACCTTTAACCCTCGAAAAGAATCTGGGAACCGAGCGTGCTCTTTCAACTTGGGATCAGAGCAATAGAAAACCACCCTTTCCGTATTGAACGGCTCAGAGTAGACATCAATATAGGTCCGCGAAGGAATTCTGTAAGGAGGAAAAAGAGCCAAAGCCGCCCCTGTCTCCAACAATTGCAGTCCTCGCGACCAAGGAACCATTTCCAGCTTCACAGAAAAATGCTGTTTCATATTCGCGAAAACTTCCTGCAAAAGTTCGACATAGATTCCAGCAGGAAGTCCATCGGCAGTCACATAAGAGTAAGGTGGATAAGCCCGATCTCCATACACCGTCACTTGCAGCGGCTGCACTCGCAAAGTCGGAAAGCGTTGTGCAGCCTGATTGTACTGCAGCAATAGTTTTTGACTGTTCGGATACTTTTTTGAGAAAGCCAAATAGAACTGAGCTTTACCGACAGTGAAATACCGCAGATTTTTTCTGTGCAGCTCAGGATGAGTCGCCAACAGGCTTTCGGCAGCTCCTTTAAAAATGGCGATATAGGGAACTCGATCGCCAACTAATTGGCGGAACGAGGTCAAATCCGCCTTGGACTCTTCGCGCTGAATTCCAGCCATCGCATCAAATTCGGGGGAATAAGCATATCCTAAGGTTACTCCCACGCGTTGCCCCTTCAAATCAGAAAGTTGCGAAGCCCCTAGCCCCGGTGGAGTGGTCGTGTAAATCAAAACATCATCTTCCACCAAGGGAAGCTGCGGAAAATCAAACATCTTAATATTTTTTGCTGTCTTCGCCGTATGGAAACAGCCCAGGGTGCGGCCTTCTTCAGCCTCAATCAGACAGCGCGAAAAAGGAACCGCTTTAAACTCCGTGGAGATTCCGAGAATCTTAAAAATTTTACGGACATGCTCGACTGACTGGCCTACGGCCTGACCTCTGCTGTTCTTTGAGGACCACGGCGCCCAGTCGTCCTCGGTGGAAATAACAACTGTGGCTTGGGCCACATTCGCAAAGAATAGAGTCAAAAAGATTAGCAGTCTCATGGAACCTTACATACAAAACAACGTTACTTACAGTGATACATAGAGCCGGATCCGGAATAATGCAACTGGCGACTCCAAGGTGGAATACTTTTTATTTAACCACCCCAGACAGTTCTTTGCCAGCGTGTTTAAACTGTGTAACGATAAATTCACAGGGGGATAGTTATGAAAACATCAATAGTCTTTTCGATTCTTATTGCGAGCCTAATGGCTCATGCTGACATTGGCTTTAAAAGAGGAAATGACCGTACAGCGGTCCTTTCACAAGGTGACATCACCGTGCAATGTTCTGGCGACGCGCACAACCCACCCAATACTACTTATTCACGCTGCCAATTAGAAATATTGTCTCAAGGAGACTACGACTACTTCATCGGACCTCAACGCGTCCAAGGTGATGAAGTCACCTTAACCGCGACTCACTCGGACGGAAGTTCTCGCAGCAAAACCGTCGGATATGACTCCTCAACTGGGCAAAGTACGAAGGCCTTGAATCTTTGGGTTTACACGCTTCTGCAAAAGCCTTTACTGAACGCGGGGGACAACAAAATCACTTATGCTATTTCCTACAAAGGCAAGATCACAGCACGTGGGGAGTTTCTGGCCACTGTGAAAGACGGTGGAAAAAAGATCTGTCGACGACATGGTTACTATAGCTCGATGAATCCTTCAGAATGTCGATTCCCGCAAAACTTTTGTTCTCAGTTTTTTCAGCAGAACAACTTCTGCCTCTAATTAAAATTATTTTTTAAAGGCCACGCACTAGGTGGCCTTTTTTCTTTGCCTAAATGCACAGAAGAATGCCCCGGTTTTCAGACATACTTAAACCAAATGGGGTGGTACCAGGTTCGGTTGTGAAGGCTTATCAAATGGCCCTCATTCGCATCGCTCCGAAAGCAAAAGCCATCAAGGCAAAATACGAAGCGTTTCCAGAGCACTCTGAATAGAACTTAAACACCTTACTAACTTCTAGACAGAGTCCTTCTGGAACATCCACCCTCATGTCGTTTTAAATCATAGTCTCCATGGCATAGAGCTTGATATCTCCATTCTTAAGCGAGGGAATCTATGAAAAAACATATGTCGTTACTTCTTATTGGAAGTCTTTTGTTTTCAGGCCAAGTGGGTGCGATCACGCCCGCGGCAAAGGCTTTGGTGGATTTCGAAACAAAATCCAATGCCATCGCGACAAGAAGTAATGAAGCCATTCCCATGCCTCATTTTGAGATTCCATTGAACCTCGTGTCTTTGGATTTTGCTGATCGCTTTCCAGAATCCATGCGTCAACATTTAATCTTCCAGAAGGACGGACACAACTATGTTCGCTGGATCTTGAATCCTGAAGACACAAAGTGGTTCGTCGAGGTTGAAAACTATTTTAAAGAAAAAGGTCTGACACTTGAAAAGAAATATTATTTCACGGGGTATCAAACCGCTTCGCGTTCATACATTGTCGAGGATCCAAACAAGGAAATTCAATTCTCAGTAAAAAGCTCCACCAATAAGACCGGCGGCTTCTGGGCTGATAAAAAACAACCCATCGGTGAAGCCGACGATTCCCGTCTGAATGCTGACTTCCTTGATGGCATCGCAAAAAAACTGCATTTTGAACACTTAATTATCATGGATGAACCAGCTATCATGAAAATCGGCGCCATTGACCAGGCCGTGGTGATCCGCGATTTGAATGAAATCAATAACGAGAAATCAGGAAAAATCTATGTTCCTGGATTTTCGGTTTTACATGAAAAGACCGGACAAGAAATCGCTGCCAAGAACGGATCGAATGATCCTTACCAGTTCTGGAGCGAGCACTATGTGAAAGCCGTGGCCCGAGCTCTGGGCGAGTTGGCAGCAAGAACTGGTATGCAGTTCGATTCTCCTCACTCCCAAAATTTTTTGGTGGAGTTGGACGCTCAATACCGCCCCACAGGCAAAATTGTCTTGCGCGATCTGGCTGACTTTTACATTTACAGAGACATGACGGAAGTACTTCATCCCAACGCGACGGAATTTTTGACGAAGTTCTCTCAAAAAGGAAATGTTCTTAACAAGATTGCGGCGGGCTTTGGCCCCTTGCATGGCAACAACAATCCCAGCTGGATTCCTAACGAGAAATACGAGCTTTGGAAAGATGTTTTCTTTAAGGAATTTGAACGAAGTCTTTTTGAAAGTTCAGGTTTGAAACCTCAGGAACTTATGGCGTGGCAACCTGCCATCAATGGCAAATACTTCGGCAATACTTATGTGATCAGAAAAAATCCTGCATTGTCGCAAGACTTCTGGGGAAATATGCGTAAATTCCAAACTCCCCGTGGAATTTTAAATTGCTCCCACATTATGATGCTCGAATAGAAAATCTTTCTCCTTTGCTCCGCCTTCTTGATTGAGTATGTTAAGAAGGCAAAACCTGCATTAGCGAAGGATATTTAAAATGGACTTTTTTGAAGTGGTCAATAGGCGCCGAAGTGTACGACGTTACACCGGGGCTGCAGTTCCTGCAGAAGTGATGAACAAAGCTTTAGATGCGGCCCTCTTGGCACCCAACTCTTCCAATTTACAGACCTGGAAGTTCTATTGGGTCAGCTCTACCGACAAAAAGAAACAACTGGCTGAAGCTTGCCTTAATCAAGGCGCGGCTAGAACCGCTGACCAGCTATTGGTCGTCGTGGCTTCCCCTGATCTGTGGAAAAAAACCTCCCAGGCAATTTTGCAACAACCCGTTGCCCCGACCGCAGCGACGCAGTTTCGACAATACTATTCCAAGCTGGTTCCTTTCACCTACGGGTGGCGCATGGTGGCTCCTATCAAGTGGCTCATTTTTAATTTAATTGGCCTATGGAAACCCATCATGCGCAGACCTTGGTCTTCCCGTGATATTCAAGAGGTTTCAATCAAATCAGCTTGCCTGGGCGCAGAGAACTTCATGCTGGCCATTGCTGCGCAAGGTTTCGATACCTGCCCGATGGAGGGCTTTGATGAATCCCGCGTGAAGCGACTTTTGGGGTTGAAATGTTTTGAGCGCGTGGTGATGGTGATTTCAGTTGGAGAACGAGACCCTCAAGGCATTTGGGGTGAACGCTATCGCTGTCCTCGAGACTGGTTCATTCATCAAGTGTGAAGCATTTTTAGCAGTGCCCTTATTTGCCAACGTCTAATAGGAATTAAACAATTTGATTCTTTTGCTCCCTTCTGAAGGGTCTAAAATTGTATCTACCACGGCAGAGCTTTTGCAAACACCACTCTGTCGAGGTGATTATGCTAAAAAAGTCAGTTCTAATGGCTCTCGTGATAACTGGATCGGTGGCCGGGCTCAGCACCCCTGCCTATGCTCAGACCCTGACGGCACCAGTAGCGGGCACCGCTATTTCTCAAGACTATAAGTCTGCACTGCAGGCCTTGGATTTAAATTCTGTACGCGAGGCTTTGCTCAATATCTGGTCCCATGGATTAAATCCCAATGCCTATTGGAGTGCGGATTTAGAACAGGCCGCGAGCGCTGGCGCCCTGTCGCAATCCTCTGATGTCATTCTTGGTATTTATCTCAAAGCTCTTAAGGATGTTGCCAACGGCTCCGTGGATCCGCAGGGCTTGGCAACTGATATTAAAATCAAAAGAAAAGACTTCTTTACGCCAGAACAAATCCGCTCGCTGGTGGTGGCCAATGGTGGCAACGCAAGCCTGATCTTGGAACAGGTGGCGCCTCAATCTTCCGCTTATGTTTCCCTGCGCGAAGCCCTTCGTCGCCTCTACCCCCTTTTTCTTAAAGGCGGTTGGGAGCGTATCAGCCCGGTGAACAAAGAACTGTCATTGGGAGTGCGCCATCCAGTTATCGTAAAGCTTAAAGAGCGCTTAAGAATTCACGGTTACACCATTTCAAACTTGGACGACACTTTCGACCAAGAGATGCTTCAGGCCATCAATGATGTGCAAACAAATTTAAGAATGAAACCGGACGGAAAGATTTCCCCGGGTGGTCGAACGTGGGGATTCTTCTGGGTTTATAATGGTGAGCGTCTTCGTCAAATTCAGGCTGACATGGAAAAGCTTCGTTGGCTGCCACAAAGACTGGAAGACCGCCATATTTTCGTGAACACGGCGTTCTCGCATTTTGTTCTGACGGATAAAACCCAGGGACAAAACAAAGTCATGAGTTTTAAAACCATTAATGGAACCGCTCAACGCAAAACGCCTACGATGCGCGACAAGGTCACTTACTTAGTTCTGAATCCGACCTGGACGGTTCCACCAACGGTATTCATCAACGACAAAGTTGAACTGATAAAAAATTTGGATAATGAAGGAATTCGCAAATACTTCTCTGACAACAATTTCGAAGTCTATACTTCTGACTTTTCAAAAACCATTGACCCGACGACGATCAATTGGAAGGGCATCAATCCCGCGAATGTGGACTTCTATATTCGCCAAAGACCCAACTACATGAATGCTTTGGGTGTCGTTAAATTCATGATGACGAATCCTTATGCGATCTACTTGCATGACACGAATCAACGCGATCTCTTCTCGGAAGCTCAGCGTCTGCGCAGCTCGGGTTGCGTTCGCCTTGAAAAGCCCTTGGATTTGGCTGAGTACTTGCTCGCGGGGACAGATTGGTCCCGTCCTCAAATCGAGAACTTTGTCGTCAAACCAGGTCAGGTCATGCTGCAAGAGACTCGCGTCAATCTTAAGAACCCAATCTACGTTTATTTAATGCCTGTAACTTCACAATTGAATTCGGATGGAGTAATTCGTTTTGTGGAAGATGCGTACGGACATAATCAATTAATCTTAAATCAAATTAGAGGAATAGGACGGTAGTTATGATTAAATTTCTTTTGGCTGCTTCATTAAGCTTTTCATTTGCATCTCTTGCGAGCCTTTCTTCTGCTGTGGCTGCAGAAAGCGCCCAAACTTACGTCACGGGCGTTATCGAGCATGTTGAAGCCATGGAAAATGAAGCCATGGTGAAGGTCTCTGGCATCTCACAGCTTTTCATCATCAAAAATTTGATGAGCTTTCCAGAAGCGAAGTTGCAGGCTCTTATGAGCAGCCAGGAAACCAAAGCGACCGTGAAGTTGGTCGTGAAACAAAATCAAATTATTGACGTCATTCTGTAATCAATCTGCGCGGGCTTAAAATATTTAAGCCCGCTCTTTCTTTAAGAGCTTAAAAGCATGTCCCCATTGGTTGCGCAAAAAACCGGGAATGCACCAAAGCATGCACAATGGTTCGATGGCTCGAGCTCCTTCGACCGATCCCATATCTTCAGTCTCCCACCCAAACTGAGTCAAAATTTCCAGAACCATCGCCTTTGCCCCTTTGTCATTTCCACAGATAAACATGGTAGGAGCGCCTCCAGAAAAATGAGGCTCGACCATAAATTCATTCCCCACACAGGAAAATGATTTTACAAAGTTGGCGGCGGGAGCGGCTTTCTGCAGCCTTTCCATCAAAGACTCATTGGGACCCGTGAAAAAGTTGAGCACTCCATTCACCGGCGGAAGATCTGCAATGGGGTTGGTGGTATCAATCACCGTTTTGCCTTTCATAGCGTCAGAGGGAAGTCCCTTGACCACTGACTCTGCGGCGCTCCCCTTGACGGACAAAACAATCATATCGCCAAACCGAGCCGCTTCTTCGAAGGTCCCTATTGAGGCCCCTGGCGGCGACTTTTCTTTCCACTCCTTCAACTTAGAGGGCTCGCGGCTGCCGCGCATAACCTGGTAGCCGTTTTTTAGAAAGCCATTCGCCAGTCTTTCACCGACCGGACCGGAACCCAGCACCGCAATTTTTCGCATAGTCATATCCTACTCCCCTTGTTGCTATGAATACTCTATCGACTGCATTTGTTTTTCAGGAGGTCAGTTGTTGAAAATCAAGACGATGCTGTTGGTCCGCCTCTTTGTTAACATAGTTTAATTAGGCTTTTAAAAATGCCTGGAATTAAAATAAATTTCTGCCAACATTTTCAATCGACAGGATCTAAATATGACAAGTTTCATAAGTTCAAAACTTATAAAAACTGTCGCCCCGTCAAACAAGCCCAAGGCCATTTTCTATAACATTTTTGCGACAGCACTTATTGTGATTTTTGCCGCGGCTTTAAGAATCTGGCCACTGAATGTATTGGGTGCAAGTCTCGCGTGGTTAACCTTCTATCCCGCAATCATGATCGCATCACTTCTCGGAGGACTCTATTCCGGTCTTTTCTCGGTGGGGCTATCATGTCTCATCGTCATCTATGCGTGGCCCCTCCTCGCTCCTCGTCCCTTCGTCTCTGATTTTGCGGATTGGATAGGTTTGGTTTTCTTCATTCTGATCGGCTTGATGATATCCTTCATCTCTGAAGGTATCCGCCGCGCCAATGCTCGCGCCATTGCCGCACAAAAACAGGCTGAAACCGCGAATCAGGCCAAGAGCATCTTCTTAGCCTCCATGAGCCACGAGTTGCGCACGCCCTTGAACTCCATTCTGGGATTTTCAGAATTGATGAGAAATTCGACAACCATCGACGACGAACAACGAACCTATCTTGATATTATCAATCGTAGCGGCGAGCACTTACTTCAACTGATCAACGAAGTTCTGGATATGGCAAAAATAGAAGCGGGCCATACCATTCTTGAGATAAAACCATTTGATATCACAGAAACAATCCGCGATCTCGAGAGCATGATGCACCTGCGTGCTGAACAAAAAGGGCTCGAGTTGCAATTCGAGAGTTCCGCTGAAGCAGCCCATTTCATCGAAGGCGACGAAGGCAAACTTCGGCAGATCTTGATCAACTTGCTGAACAACGCGATTAAGTTCACCCAAAAGGGAAAGATTATGTTGCGCCTGCGCTTTCATAATCAGGATTCTTTGCAACAATTGATCATTGAAGTTGAAGACACCGGACGGGGCATCTCAACGCAGGACCAAGAGCGTATTTTTGAGCCCTTTGTTCAAGTCGATCCCAAAAACACCCAGAAGGGCACCGGACTTGGGCTGGCCATCGTAAAGAAATATGTGGATTTGATGCAGGGGAAAATTCAAGTCCACAGCGAGTTGAACAAGGGATCTGTTTTCCGCGTTGAAATCCCCGTACCAGAAGCAAAGACAAACCCCTCTGCCACGGGACTCTCTAAGAAATGGGTCGTGGGACTTGAACCCCATCAACCAGAGTACCGTGTCCTGATCGTTGAAGATCAGATTGAGAACCAAATTCTGCTAAGAAAATTACTCGAGAAGGCGGGCTTCAAAACTCAACTCGCTGAAAGTGGACAGGAAGCCATCGAGAAATTTAGCAAATTCAAGCCCCATCTCATTTTTATGGATCGTCGAATTTCGGGAATTGATGGCCTCGAAGCGACGAGACAGATTCGCTCACTGGAACACGGAAAAGAAGTCAAAATCATTGGCGTGTCAGCATCGGTTTTGGATGATCAACGAAAAGAAATGCTGTCCCAGGGAATGGATGATTTTATTTCCAAACCCTATAAGGCGGCAGAGATCTTTGACAGCATCGAAAAGAGCCTGCCCGTTCGTTACCTCTATAAATAGTGTTCAAGTCTCTTGTTAAGCGAGAGCGGGAATCAATTGCTCCGCAGTAACCAGATCCATGCAGTCCATCAACTCAACACTTTTTGCAGTCGGAGTTCTTTCACAGAATTTGATCATAGTCCTAGCGGGACCAATATTCACAAAGCGATTCACCTGCAGCTCATCCACCATCCACATGTAGGTCGACGACCAGTGAACAGCTCCCGTCATATTGCTATTCATATCCACTCGAAGATCCTCTGGGGTTTCAATCACCTTACGATGAGTGGACGAGACCATAGGGATGTTCCAGTGATTGATCTTAAAGCTTCCGAAATGAGTCAGGGTGCTGGTCATAGCCCCGGTCATAGCATGAGAATGCAGTGGTCGATTGCATAGAGGGCGAATGAGATATCTTTGCTGATTTTTTAGGTCTGCGGCCCAGGCATGGAGAACGTCATTTTTACCGACCACAAGAAAATGGACCGGTGTCTGGTAAACTGCGATATCTAAACCACAGGCTTCAATTTCCTGGATCTCTTCAGCACTTAACGGACTTAACAAAGACTTACAGCAGACCACCGAGCCATCAGTGACCTTGTCCCCTTCCCTGCCAAACAGGTACGTTCCGTAGAGCATCTCCTCAAAGCTCATAGCCCCCGAGCACACCGTTCGAGCAGCATCGCCAAGAGAGCACCCCACCAAATAATCAGGGGCAGAGTTTGTTTTGAGATAGCGATCGAACAAGCCAATCTGAGCCGCGGCACAGATAAAGGCCTTCAAAGGTAGCTGGGCTTGAAAATCCGCTTCTGAGGAAACCATATAGTCTTTTAAAGAGACCTGTCCCGCCGTCTCCTCCCAAAGAAACTTATGGGCCTGTTGGACCCTTCTTTGGACTTCGGGGATTTGCAGTGTGGAAAAACGCAAAGCCTCTGTATCCAGAGCATCTATTCCCGCAAACATCACGGCCGTCTTCGACATACTGATCTCCTGTTTTGAGTTTGAACGACTCTCTGTCTGCCACAAAATCACAACAAACTGTGAGCCTTGTTCAATTTGTAATGTGCAATGTGTGGCTACCAGATAAGCCTTTCACGCCTGTCTATTAACTTGTCATTGAATCCCAATTGGCCTAAATGTGTGCGGATTGAACTCACCAAATAAAATATAGGGAAGATCCATCATGAAGAATTCAATAATCTTACTTTTCTTGTATTTTACATTTTCCAGCATTTTGGTTCAGGCGGCGCTCAGCAGCGACTTCAAAGATCAGTCTTCATTCAACGAAGTCTGGCAGGTTGTTCAAGATACCACACAAAACTCTTTGATCGATGACAGTGAACGGTCGATTAAAAATTCCTATTCTAAAAATCACTTCCCGACTTATGAAATTAATTTTTCAAGATTTTTCTCTGTGACCAAATCGGGAATCCACGACAAATTGTCTGCCGCCACTTTCCGTACGCTTCACGATCATCGCGATTACTATCCTCGAATTGACAAGCTTCTGCATTCCAATGGAATCTGCTTTTCAGGAACTTGGAATATCACCCACTCTACGGAATACTCGGGCCTCTTTGCCAACAACACCGCAATTCCTTTAATTGCCCGCGCCAGCACCACTTTATCAGGAGTTCGTCGCGGCGAAAAAAGAGGTGCCGCTTTGGCTCTGAAGCTTTTTCCGACAACAACAAATGATACTGCGACTTTGACGCAAAATATTTTTGCCATCGATATGCTCGCTGGTCGTCACATCCGACATTTCACCGATGTCTCAATGACGAATGAGCCCGATTTCGGCTTGAGTTTGAATCTGCCATTGGGTCTTCATGTCCTTAAGAGCTTTTTAAAGGCCGATCAAAATCCCGGCTTCCGCCCGATCGATCATCTTGCTCAATTCGATGCGCAAGGACGTCAAGAGTTCCTGGTGCGCTCACCAAAATGGATTAAGTTCGAACCTCACTATTCCAATAAGACCTCTGACCATGCCGACTTCCGAGAAGAGCTCTTTGAATCTGCCAGCGATCAGCCGTTGAGGTACGATATCCTGGTGAAATCCGCGAAGGCTGATTTCAATGACAAAAAATCATGGCAGCGTGTTGGATATATTCTGCTTTCACAGCCAACCATCAGCTATGGTTGTGATCGTCAGCTTCATTTCCCGCACCCTCGAATCAATCCCTAAGGACGCATGCTAGGCGTCCTCCGTCTCCTGTATAAAAAATAGACAGCTGATATTCACTCTATTTGCCTCAGACCCTGGAACACCTCCTGCAGTTTTATCTGCGAATTCAAAACACAGGAGCTTTTATGAATCGTCCCCTTATTGCTTTGAGCCTCTTATTGTCGACCCAAGCCCATGCCTCCGCTTTTGATTCGATCAAGGATCAGGACATGCAGGCTTCTGCCTACTCTCTTCTGGTCAAAAATGCCGATCAAATTTCTCTTCGTGGCGACATTCGTGAGGGCGAAAAGCTCGCTCCTATCGTTGCTTCTGTTGAAGAATACTATCGCCAGATCGAAGAAGTCTTGATGAACGGTGGAAATCTTGAAACAGACCTGAAATCGAACATCGATCATGTCGATACTCGCTGTGAAAGAAATGAAACCAAAAAGGCCGCACAATGCGATCTAACAATTCAATTCAAACCCCTGGGTGAAACGACTGTTCGTTTCAACGTCGGTTTGGATTCTGACGACAAAGCTGTTGATATTTCTTCGACTGCCGAAGTTTTCCGCGGTGACTGATTTGACAATTGTCCGTAAATAAAATTGATTTCAGTTAACATTTTTTGGCCCTAATATTTAGGGCCTTTTTCTTTAGTTTCAACTGCTGAGGCCCGAAGAGGCAACAACATCTCAGCCATGGCGACAGGCCGCTCGACTTCAGGGTACACTCCTATCACCGTTACGCACCGAGAGCTGATTCCATTCATTCTGACACTTCTTTCCGTGCTGAAGTGCACAGAGATTTTTTCGCCAATTGCGGTAAACTATCCGTCAAGCACTACTCACGGAGATCACTCATGATCGATTTAAAGATTCAATTCTTGGGCTTTCCAGAATCAGAAGCTGTCTCAGCCGCAGTCTGGGACTATGTAGAACATTTGGAAAAACTTTGTGATCAAATAATGTCCTGTCATGTGGTCATCAATCGACCTCCACAGAAATCACATCAAGGAGGCATCTATCATATCAAGATTCGCCTCCACATGCGGGGGGCAAATATCATCATTGATAAAGAACCTGGGAAAAATCACGCCCATGAAGATGTTTACGTGGCCCTTCGTGATGCCTTCGATGCGGCGAAAAGAAAAGTCGAAGACTTCATGCGCATTCGCTCTGGCCGAGTTAAAACAATCGCAAAGCCCATGCACGCACGAATCATCCGCCTTCTGTTCAACGAAGACTGCGGTTTCGTTTTAGCCGAGGATCAACGCGAAATCTATTTCCATCGCAATTCCGTCCTCAATCAAAATTTTGACGATCTCAAAGTCGGTCAGGAAGTTCGTTTTTCAGAAACTATGGGTGAAAATGGCCCGCAGATCACCAGCATGCAAGTGGTCGGAAGGTCAGGACACAGAGTCTCGCTCTAGAAAGACTAGAGTAATTTTTAAAAAGTAAACTTTCCTACTCTGCCTTATAATGCGGAATTTCAATAATGGCACGATAGCCTTTCCGACCAGCGATCGACGCAATGATATTTCTGATTGCAGAAATATTTTTTCCGCGTGTCCCAATGATCTGCCCAATGCATATTTGCTCGCACGAAACATTGAAAACAGTCGTGCGCTCGCCCTGCATAATTTCAACTCGAATGCTATTAGGATCACTCACGAGCTCATTGAGTATTGTTAGCAGAAGAAGTCGATCAGCCTCACGGACATCACCCTCTACAGAACCATTGACCACTGATGCCGGCTTGCGAACTTTCGTAACTACTGGACAACCCATTAACGCCTCGTAGGTATGTTGAACATATTTTTTAGTTTAGAAAACAAATCGGCACAAAGTAAGACTTCCTCAAAAAACTATCGTTGCCCAGTTCGCAAGGCCTGCAACATCATTCGATTATCAACCGGCGCAGGCCGAGATCGAAGCGTTGCAACCGGCTATTTCGACCGCAACGCTATTATGGTCGCCCTACTTCAAAAAACACTCACATTGACCGAACTATTAAGCATGAAGAATATCAAGCTCGTTTCCATAACTTCATTATTAATTGTCGCGCTCGGCACCGCCGCCCAAGCCAACCCTGGCACTTTGAGCTATCAAGGTCGCATTGTGAAGTCTGATAAAACGCCCTTGACGTTCAACAACGTCAGCTTTGAGTTTCGTATCACTGCTGATAATGACGACAATTGTGTTCTCTATAAAGAGCAGGTCAACGGCGTGGATTTATCAAACACTTCTGGAGTCTTCGACGTCGTCATCGGAACGACCCCCCTCTATATAGCAACCGGCGCGGTAAACTTTCACGGGATCTTTCAAAGTGGTGTTGCTTTAACCTGCGAAAACTCGTCTACCTATACCCCATCAGCGACTGCCAACAGAAAGTTGACTGTACGGTTCTGGGATGGAGCCACCTGGAATACACTCAATGAGAAGATCGCGATCAATTCAGTTCCCTTTGCCAGCCAAGCGGAAAGAGCCAATATAGCCACTTCTGCCAATGACTCATTAAAGCTGGGCGGTGTAGATGCCGCCAACTTCCTGCAAAAACCTGCCGCGGCCTGCGCCGCTGGGGTCATCGGTTTTGATGGCACCTCTTTAACTTGTACTCCTATTGCCTCCCTCACCGTTGATTGGTCTGCTATCGCTAACAAACCGACTGCCTTCGCACCTTCCGCCCACACCCACGGCGCGGATGAAATCACATCAGGCGCGGGAAAATACTTTTCATATGCTCCAAATGGAACTGCTTGTGCCACCAATGAAATTCTTAAATGGAATGGCACTGGCTGGTCTTGTGGAACTGACAATACGGGATTGAGTGCCGCCATCACTGACCTAACCGGAGATGTTTCTGCTTCGGGAAATGGATCTGTGGCTGCGACTGTAAATTCCGTTGGCGGAAAAACCGCCGCGCAGATTGCCACGGCGGTTGATGATATCAATAACGCCGCCACTGTCTATTTAGCAAAAGCTGGTGGCACTATGAGTGGTGACATCAATATGAATGGGCAGCATTTAACAAACACCGGCTATATCACCATGAATCCTAGCGTCACCTTGCATTTATCGAACAATGCAACCGCCCCCTCTGGACTGAGCGGAGCGGATAAAGGGAAGGTCTGGTTCAACTCGGCCTCGAATGCCATCGAATACTGGGATGGATCCGCCGTCAAAACTATTAGCGAAGGAACTCAAGCTTCCGAATTGAGTTCGATCACAGGAACAGGACTGGTCGTTCGAAATGGTGTTGGCAATTACACGACCGCGGGTGTGACCGCTCCCCTCGCCATGGTTGCGGGGAATTTGGTTTTAAATAATACCGCCGTAACTGCGGGCTCTTATGGATCCGCTACTCAAGTGGGAACTTTCACAGTCGATGCCCAGGGTCGTTTGACGGCGGCTTCGAATGTGACTATGACGCCCGCTTGGTCTTCAATCACTGCAACCCCAACCACACTTTCAGGTTATGGTATCACCGACGCACAATCTTCAGCTCTGGCGGATGGAAAGATTTTGATTGGTAATGCTTCCAACATTGCCACCGCTCAAACTGTATCTGGCGATGCGACGCTGTCTAATGCGGGAGCTTTAACATTGGCAGCATCGGGTGTGACTGCGGGAACTTATTCTAAAGTCACGGTCGATGCGAAAGGTCGCATCACTGTTGGTGCAAATATTGGCTCAGGCGATGTGACAACGGCACTAGGCTTCACTCCCCTCGATAAAGCAGGCGATGTCATGGCTGGCCCATTGGGATTAAATAAAGTCACTGCTGATCCAACAGGCTTAGCTGCTGGTGATAAAGGTAAAATGTGGTACCGCACGGATACCAATGAAGTGAAATACTGGGATGGCTCTGCAGCCGTTGCACTTGGTGTTGCCGGTGCCGGCTTAACTTCATTCAATGGCGAAACCGGATCATCACAAACTCTGACAACACCAGGAACTGCGGGTACTGCTCCCGCTTGGTCGTCTTCTGGGAATATGCACACATTGAATATTCCGATGGCTTCTTCCGTAGGAACAACTGCGGGTCTTCTTAGTAAAACAGACTATGATTCCTTCGCGGCAAAACAACCCGCAGGCAACTATGTCACTGCTTTGACTGGTGATGTAACGGCTGCTGGTCCCGGCTCTGCCGCGGCAACCATTGCTGCGAATGCGGTGACGACTGGGAAGATCTTAGATGGGACTATCTTAGGTGCAGATTTAAACTTTACTGGAGTGAATACCGCGACTTCTGGAATTGCAGTCGTCGATTCGACTGGCAAATTCAATAACTTTGCCTGCGGAACTGCAGGTCATGTGGCGACCTGGACTGCAACTGGTTGGGCCTGTCAGGCACCGGCAACAAGCGGAACTGTAACAAGTGTTGCGACTGGCACAGGATTAAGTGGTGGTCCCATCACGGGCTCTGGCACCATCTCATTGGCAAATACAGCTGTGACTTCTGGGGCCTATGGCTCTGCAATACAAGTTGGTACTTTCACAGTCGATGCTCAAGGTCGTTTGACTGCAGCAAGCAACGTCACTGTGACTCCGGCTTGGTCTTCTATTACTGCGACGCCTACAACTCTTGCTGGCTACGGTATCACGGACGCTCAATCTTCAACATTGGCTAACGGAAAAATTTTGGTGGGTAACGGTTCTAACATCGCGACAGCCCAAACTATGACCGGCGATGCGACTTTGTCTAACGTTGGTGCTTTAACCTTGGCTAGTTCTGGCGTTACTGCTGGCACTTATTCAAAAGTAACAGTTGATGCAAAAGGAAGAGTGACCGTTGGCGCCAACATCGCATCTGGCGATGTAACGACCGCATTGGGCTATACTCCGCTCAACAAAGCCGGCGATGTGATGTCAGGTCTTTTGGGCCTTAATGGAGTCGCTGCGGATCCTGGCGGACTAGTCGCTGGCGACAAAGGTAAAATGTGGTATCGCACAGACACCAATGAAATAAAATATTGGAATGGCTCTGCTGCCATTGCACTCGGCATCTCTGGTGCTGGTCTTACTTCATTGGGAGGACAAACCGGATCAACCCAAACTTTTGCTGTAGGTACTGCAGGAACAGCGCCCGCGTTTAACTCAGCATCAAACACACACACGCTGAATATTCCAATGGCCTCTTCTGCAGGAACCACTGCGGGTCTTTTAAATAAAACTGATTATGATTCTTTTGCTGCCAAACAACCCGCGGGCAACTATGTCACCGCTTTGACTGGCGATGTGACTGCGGCAGGTCCGGGTTCTGCCGCGGCAACCATTGCTGCCAACGCCGTGACCACTGGGAAAATTTTGGATGGAACTATTCTTGGTGCTGACTTGAACTTTACTGGCGTGAACACAGCGACCTCAGGAATTGCCGTTGTGGATTCAACCGGCAAGTTCTTTAACTTTGCCTGCGCGACCGCGGGCCATGTTCCAACCTGGACGGCCTCTGGTTTCGCCTGTCAGGCTCCGACTCCCCTTCTTCCTGCTTTGACCAGCGGAAAAATTTGGGTAGGTGATGGCACCAATACAGCAGTTGCTCAAACGATGTCTGGGGATGCCACTCTTTCAAATGTGGGTGCAATCACTTTAGCAGCTTCAGGTGTAACTGTAGGAACTTATTCGAAAGTCACTGTCGATGCAAAAGGTCGCGTCACTGTAGGCGCCAATATCGCGTCGAGTGACGTAACATCTGCCTTGGGATATACCCCACTTAATAAAGCTGGCGATGTCATGACTGGCAGCATTGGGTTAGGTAACTACACTAATGCGACAGAAACAACTTTAGTTTCTGGCTATGGAGTTGGCGACAAAGGTAAAACTTGGTTTAACACGACAACAAACCAAGTAAAGTATTGGGATGGTTCCGCAGTGCAAGCCCTGGGCATCTCTGGTGCAGGCCTCACTTCCTTGAATGGTCAAAATGGTTCCACACAAACTTTTGCTATTGGCACCTCCGGCACCGCACCGGCATTTAGTTCGGCGACGAACACACACACGCTGAATATTCCGATGGCCTCTTCTGCAGGTACGACTGCAGGTCTTTTGAATAAAACGGATTATGATTCTTTCGCTGCCAAACAACCCGCTGGCAACTATGTCACCGCTTTGACTGGTGATGTGACTGCGGCAGGCCCGGGTTCTGCCGCGGCAACCATTGCTGCGAACGCCGTGACCACTGGGAAAATTTTGGATGGTACTATTCTTGGTGCTGATTTGAACTTTACTGGTGTGAACACCGCAACTTCGGGAATCGCGATCGTGGATTCAACTGGAAAGTTTAATAACTTCGCCTGCGGAACTGCAGGTCATGTCGCGACTTGGACTGCGACGGGCTGGACCTGTCAAGCACCGGCAACAAGCGGTACTGTGACCAGTGTCGCAACTGGAACAGGATTAACTGGTGGGCCTATCACAGGAACTGGTACGATTTCACTGGCCAACACAGCTGTCACTGCTGGTGCTTATGGTTCAGCTACACAAGTTGGAACATTCACCGTCGATGCTCAAGGACGTTTGACTGCAGCTGGTAACGTCACCGTGACTCCGGCTTGGTCTTCTATCACTGCGACACCTACAACTCTTTCTGGCTACGGCATCACTGATGCTCAATCAACGACGTTGGCCTCAGGAAAAATCTTGGTAGGTAATGGTTCAAATGTCGCGACAGCTCAGACAATGAGTGGCGACGCGACCTTGTCAAATGCTGGTGCATTGACACTCGCTTCAAGTGGCGTGACTGCGGGAACTTATTCTAAAGTCACTGTCGATGCTAAAGGTCGCGTGACCGTGGGCGCAAACATCGCTTCCAGCGATGTTACAACAGCACTTGGATATACACCTCTCAACAAAGCCGGTGATGTAATGTCAGGTCTTTTGGGTCTTAATGGCGTTGCCGCGGACCCTGGCGGACTAGTCGCTGGCGATAAAGGTAAAATGTGGTATCGCACTGATACCAATGAAGTTAAATATTGGAATGGATCCGCTGCCGTTGCGCTGGGTGTGTCTGGTGCTGGTCTCACCTCACTAAACGGGCAAAGTGGTTCGACTCAAACTTTTGCCATCGGAACTTCAGGCACAGCTCCGGCATTTAGTTCTGCGACGAATACGCACACACTGAATATTCCGATGGCTTCTTCTGCGGGAACTACAGCAGGTCTTTTAAATAAAACTGATTATGATTCTTTCGCGGCGAAGCAACCTGCAGGAAACTACGTTACCGCTTTGACTGGTGATGTAACGGCGGCAGGTCCGGGTTCTGCGGCAGCAACTATTGCTGCTAATGCAGTGACAACTGGGAAAATTTTAGATGGAACGATCTTGGGTGCTGATTTGAACTTCACTGGCGTGAACACTGCGACTTCGGGTATTGCGGTCGTGGATTCAACTGGTAAGTTCTTCAACTTTGCCTGCGCGACTGCAGGCCATGTTCCAACTTGGACGGCTTCAGGTTTTGCCTGCCAAGCACCAACTCCCCTTCTTCCTGCTTTAACCAGCGGAAAAATTTGGGTGGGTGATGGAACGAACACAGCTATTGCACAAACAATGACCGGTGATGCGACTCTTTCAAATGCGGGTGCATTGACGTTAGCCGCTTCAGGTGCAACTGCAGGAACTTATTCTAAAGTCACTGTCGACGCAAAAGGCCGCGTCACAGTGGGCGCGAATATCGCTTCAGGTGATGTCACAACAGCCTTGGGCTACACCCCGGTAAATAAAGCTGGCGACGCAATGACTGGTGCCTTGACCATGAATGCGACCAATGAAATTCGCTTTGCTGATACGGATTCTTCTAACTATGTTGGTTTCAAATCCCCAGGTGTTGTCGCAGCCAATAAGGTTTGGGTTCTTCCTGCCGCGGATGGAACTGCGAACCAAGTTTTGAAAACGGACGGCGCTGGCAACTTAGGTTGGGCTTCAGATTCTGGTGGCTCTGTAACGAGTGTTGCGACCGGCACAGGACTTAGCGGTGGTCCGATCACAGGCTCTGGCACAATTTCTTTGACGAACACAGCGGTAACTGCCGGCTCTTACGGATCAGCTACGCAAGTTGGAACATTTACGGTTGATGCTCAAGGTCGTTTGACTGCCGCAAGTAACGTCACTGTGACTCCGGCTTGGTCTTCTATCACTGCAACTCCAACAACTCTTGCGGGTTACGGTATCACTGATGCTCTATCAACTACTTTGGCCTCTGGAAAAATCTTAGTGGGTAGCGGTACGAATGTAGCGACCGCTCAGACAATGACTGGCGATGCGACCTTATCCAATACCGGAGCATTGACGCTCGCAAGTTCTGGTGTGACTGCGGGAACTTATTCTAAAGTCACTGTCGATGCCAAAGGTCGCGTAACCGTGGGCGCAAACATCGCTTCCGGCGATGTGACGACAGCACTGGGTTATACTCCGCTCAACAAAGCTGGCGATGTGATGACTGGTTTGTTGGGTCTTAACGGAGTCGCCGCGGATCCAGGCGGTCTTGTGGCTGGAGATAAAGGTAAAATGTGGTACCGCACCGATACGAACCAAGTGAAATATTGGGATGGAGCCGCCGCGCAAACTCTTGGAGTTGCAGGTTCAGGTTTAACTTCATTGAATGGTTTAAGTGGATCAACGCAAACATTTGCAATTGGCACTGCGGGCACCGCTCCTGCATTTAGCTCGGCGACAACCACTCATACGTTGAATATTCCAATGGCATCAACCGCGTCAGTGACGGCGGGCCTGATCAGCAAAACAGACTATGATGCCTTTAATACAAAACTTGGTACAGCGAGCACCTTCAGTGGTGATGTGAGCGGGACAAGCAGCACGATGAGTGTCGATAAAATCAAAGGCAAATCTATTGTGCCAGTCGCCTATTCTGCGGGACAGGTTCTTCGCTATGACGGCACCAACTGGGTCAATGCTCTTCTCAACATCGGCACCGACATTACAGGAACTCTTCCTGTCGCCAACGGTGGCACGGGTGCCACTTCAATCGGATCTGGGAATTTGATGGTTGGTGCGGGAACCGGTGCCGTGACGTCTCTGGCTGCAGGTTCGGCAGGAAATGTTGTATATGCAACCGGCATCACTTCTTGGGCGAGTGGCACTCCTGACACCGCAGGTCTGGTCGATAAAACTTCGACTCAAACGATCAGCGGCGCTAAGGCTTTCACAAACTATGTGCAAATGTCTGCTGCAAATGAAATTCGTTTTGCAGATACAGATTCTTCCAACTATGTCGGCTTTAAATCCCCTGGTGTTGTTGCAGCAAATAAAATTTGGACTTTACCAGCAGCAGATGGTTCTAGCGGACAAGTTCTTAGCACTGACGGTGCTGGAACTTTGGCTTGGAGCAATCAGCCTGCAGGCCCTGACAATCTTGGCAATCACATCGCGACTCAAAATATTCAATTAGGTTCATTCTGGCTCAGTGGCGATGGCGGAAATGAGGGCATTCGCGTTGATGCCAGCGGAAACGTTGGCGTCGGCACCGGAACCCCAGAATTCAAACTTTCACTGAGTGGCGACGGCGGGATTCTTTCCACAGGAACATTTGGCAGCGGCGCCTCTCTCGTAACAGCAGGAGCCGGCACAAGAATGCTATGGTATCCGAAAAAGGCAGCATTTAGAGCAGGTACAGTAACCGCGTCTGGCGAGTGGAATGATGTCAACGTAGGAACTTACTCGACTGCTTTTGGATATGCGACGCAAGCTTCAGGACAATATTCAGTTGCTGCGGGTAATGGAGCTTACGCTATCGGAAATAGCTCTATCGCTATGGGCGGCGCCTACTCTTCAGGTGCAAATTCTGTTGGTCTGGGAAGAACTGCAAATGCAATTGGTTATTCCGCAGTAGCTCTAGGTGACAGTACTTATGCGGGCGGTGACTACTCGACGGCTCTGGGCGGGAATGCTCGCGCGGACGCTATGTACTCAACTGCCATCGGACGTTTTAATGTTGGCGGAGGAAACGCAACGACATGGGTTGCGACAGATCCTTTGTTTGAAGTCGGGATTGGAACCAGCGGAGCCGCCAAAGCCAATGCTGTGACTGTTTTGAAAAACGGCAATGTCGGTATCGGAACAACCTCCCCTGCCGCGCCTCTCGATGTTAAAGGAGCGATGCGATTCACCGCTTCCACTTCTGGTTATGTAGGATTTCAACCTGCGGCAACTTCAAGTAACGTTGTTTGGACTTTGCCTGCTGGCGACGGAACAGCGAACCAAGTTTTAAAAACTGACGGCGCCGGAAACTTAGGATGGACAACTCCTTCTGCTGGCGGTATTACATCATTGGGCGGATTGACAGCTTCCGCTCAAACATTTGCAATTGGCACTGCAGGAACCGCGCCGGCATTTAGCTCGGCGACAAGCACTCATACTTTGAATATTCCCATGGCATCAACCGCGTCAGTGACGGCGGGCCTTATTAGCAAAACAGACTATGATGCCTTTAATACAAAACTTGGTACTGCTAGCACCTTCAGTGGTGATGTCAGCGGCACCAGCAGTACGATGAGTGTTGATAAAATCAAAGGGAAATCTGTTGCGCCCGTCGCTTATTCTGCGGGACAAGTTCTTCGTTATGATGGAACCAACTGGGTCAATGCTCTCCTCAACATCAGTACTGACATTACGGGAACTCTTCCTGTTGCCAACGGAGGCACTGGTGCCACTTCAATCGGCTCAGGGAATCTGATGGTTGGTGCGGGAACCGGTGCTGTCACTTCACTTGCAGCGGGTTCCGCAGGAAATGTTGTCTATGCGACAGGCATCACCTCTTGGGGTAGCGGAACTCCCGATACTGCTGGTCTCGTTGATAAAACTTCGACGCAAACGATTAGTGGTGCAAAAGCTTTTACTAACTATGTTCAAATGAGCGCACAAAATCAACTTCGCTTGGCAGATGCTGACTCCTCAAACTATGTCGCTTTAAGATCCCCAGCAACTGTGGCGGCTAATGTGGTTCTTACTGTGCCAGCCACTGCGGGCACCAGCGGTCAGGTTTTAAGTACTGATGGCACTGGAACACTTTCTTGGATCACAGCCCTTACCGGTGCAAATGGCTTCCTCAATGGTGGCAATAGCTTTGGCGCAGCTGCAACCCTTGGTACAACTGACGCATTTGCATTGAATCTTGAAACAAGCAACACGACCAGAATGACAGTCGGAGCTACTGGTAACGTTGGTATCGGAACTTCGAATCCTACTGACAAGCTTGTTGTATCGGGCTCGCAAGGCCCCGTGTATTCAACAGTTGAGAACACTGACAATCAGTTTGGTGATTGGACTGCAATGCAAATTAGTGACTATGGTAGTGGTGGAAATAATGGACTTTGGATCAATAGCGCCATGGGGACAAAGGCCGCCCCAACAGCGGTGACTGCCGGCAATAATCTTGGTCGCTTTTGGTTTGCTGGACACACTGGAAGCTCCTTCGTAGATTCTGCGGGAATTAATGTGACAGCCCAGCAGACCTTTACGACGTCAAACGCTCCTTCAAATATGTTGTTTTATACAACTCCAATTGGCACTGTAAGTCCGACAGAGCGTATGCGCATCAATTACGCAGGTAACGTCGGCATTGGAACAACAAGTCCACTTTCACGTCTTGAGGTGAACGGCACTTCTTCAGCTGTTGCCACGTCTGGCTCCGCAGCCAATGGAATCCTAAGAATAAACCAAAGTTCAGGAAACTATGTCTTAGACATGGGAATCGACACCTTCTCACCAAACGCCTGGATTCAATCTCGATCCTCGGCTGACTATACAAGCAAAGGGAGCTTATTGTTGAATCCAGCAGGTGGGGGCGTCGGCCTTGGCTCGACAAATCCTGGATTGTTAGTCGCCAGCACAAATACCAATGGTGGACTCCTTACAGTCACAGGGAACAGCGCCGCCAGCCCGTCCTCTTACGGCGTTCTTGCGGTAGCCTCAAATTATTCTTCCTTCGCGGCGGGCTCCATCGGTGGTGAAATAAGATTTAGCACAGCTAACAATGCAGGATCTTCGTCGAATCGAGACCTTGCAGTCCTCACATCAGCGGCTTCGGGAGCTGGTGGGGCCAATGGCTATGGAGCTTACTTAGCGTTTAAAACCAAGCCTGATAACATTGCTGCGCCTGCAGAGCGTATGCGCATCGATAACGCAGGTAATGTCGGTATGGGTACGACGAATCCGATCTACAATCTTCATGTCTATAGCACCTCTGCTACAGCGAGCATGGTCGAAGGTTCATCAGGAGCCACTGTCGGCGCGAAATACACAGGAGGAGCTTACGCAGGACTGTTCGCGAACTCGAGCAATGCAGGTGTTGGAACTGTCACTAACCATGATTTTTATATCAATACAAATAATGCGAACAGGGTCACTGTGCTTGCTGGAGGTAGCGTTGGTATTGGAACCCTATCCCCAGGTTACAAACTGGATGTTCAAGGTGGCGATATCAACGCTTCCGGCAGTGTGCGCGCCGCAGGTGTCGCCCTTACTTCCGACAGACGCTTTAAAACAAATATCGAGACGATCACGCATCCCCTTGAAAAAATACTGGCTCTGCGTGGGGTCACCTATGACTGGAGACGAGCGGAGTTCCCTGAAAGACAATTCTCTGCCCGCAAACAACTTGGCGTGATCGCCCAAGAAGTTGAAAAGCAATTCCCTGAAGCTGTTGATACTGACAAGAAAGGATACAAATCAGTCAACTACCCTTCTTTGATTGCACCGATCATCGAAGCGATCAGAGAGCTTGCGAGCTTCAAAGACGAGCAAAGCAAGATCAACAACGAGCTTATGAAGGAACTCAAAGACTTACGTGATATGAACAAAGAGCTTAAGAAAGAACTCGATGGAGTGAAAACTCAGTGCAAAAAGTAAAATAGAGGTTCAGGTTCTATTCTCTTTCATCTCTTCCTGCGCTAAGATCATCCAACACTATGGGTGTTGATCTTCGAAAGAGCAGAAAGAGACTATGACCAAACTAAGTCACATCGATCTGAATGTTTCCAATTATGCAGCGAGTATTCGTTTTTATGATTTGATTCTGACTCCATTAGGCTGGAAACGTCTGGTCTGCCAAAAGGAATTCACCACCTACAGCGATGGCGCCATGAAGATCTGCCTATGCCCCACCGAAGAGAAATACATCGCAGCAGGTTTTCATCGCAAAAGAACCGGACTAAATCATTTGGCTTTTTATGCCTCTTCAAAAGAAGAGGTCGATCAGTTTTATTCAACTGTTCTAGTCAAAAATGGAATTGCTTGTTTGTACGAAAAATCTCCGTCCGGAGATGATGATTACTATGCGGTCTTCTTTGAAGACCCTGATCGAATCAAACTGGAAGTGGTCTTTGCTCCCCGCTATTGTCAGCCTGAAGACTGGACCAATACGCTTGAAAGCAATTTTGATCCTTATAAGGTTTAGAGGTTTAGAGCTTCAAAGCCCCCCAGGAGTCGTAAACCTAACACTTTTCACCTCATAAGATTGGGATTAAAAATCTCAGAGCAAGCCACAGGCGCCTCAAAGGAACGCAATGCAACACCGGCGCGAAGAAAAGATGCGTTAGAAAAGGATTAATGATGATGGGCTTTCCCCACCCCTTGAACCAATACTCTTGGTGGTCAGTCAGATAGTTGAAACGGAAGCCCGGACCAGAAACCCGGCGAAGATTCATTATTTCGCGAGCTGAAACTTCTCGAAGCGCTGAAGCTCTTGTTCAATCAACTTCTTATTACCTTGAGACTTATGCTTCCCCAACCAGCTCCACTGCTGAATCAGCAGTTCCTGATTTTGACGGTCGGTCTTTAAATCAAGAACAGCCACCGCTTGATCCCCGATGATCACGGGCAAGGTGAAGTATCCGTATTTTCTTTTCTCTTTCGGCAGGTAGGCCTCAAAGCGATGATCGTAATCAAAGAACATATTAAAACGTTTTCTTTGAATCACTAACGGATCAAATGGCGACAGGATATGCGTCAAATCATTGGCGTCATCAATCCCCTCATCAAGATGAGAAGGCTCCATCCAAAATTGAACTTTCTCAACACCTTCAACTTGAACTGGCATCAAGCCGCCCTGACGAACGCGGGCTTCAAGGCGTTTAAGAATCTCTTTTTTATGCGCAACTTTCTGCATGTAAGAAATCGACTCAACACTGACCACCCCTTGCGAGCGCAGAGCACGATCAATGTGGTATTCAAAAACCTCCGCAGCCGAGGCCGCCTTGGGCCTTTTTGTCCAACCAAAATGACGATCCGGAAGTTCGTACTTCTTTAGCATTCCTTGGCGCTCACTAATGACTAAGTCCCCGCCATTAAAAGCACATTGCAGAGTTTTCTTGGTCGGCTTCTTACTTGCCCACGCATGATCCTTATCCACCAGAACTTCATCATTCACATCGCGAATTGAAATAGCCCCTTGTTTTTTAATTGTGGCCACAACTTTTTTGACATCCGCTTCCGTCACCGACGAATACCAGGGATCTTTCTTTCGGCGCTTCATATCGTTGATGAAATATTTAAAGTCATCCGTCGCGACATAGGCAAGAGCATGAGTCCAATACTCAAAAACTGTTTTATCTTTGCTTTGCGCTTGCTGCAGATGGGACTTTTTATAATCAGGAATGCGCGAATAAAGAATATGATGATGGCATCTTTCAATCACACTGATCGTATCGATTTGCACGTACCCAAGGTGCTTGATGGCCCTTACGCTTGCCTTCGGGCCACTGCCAAAAGGATTCGACTCGTGAAGACCTTGGGACTTCAACCAGAGGGAACGGACTTGTGCTTTTGAGAGAGTGGGTTCAGACATTGGATTTCACCGATTTATTTGAATATAACTTGCTGAGAAGGTGCTGACAAGAATGGGGGCTTCACGGAGAGTCCCGGTCCATTTTTGGCCAAAGAAAACCACCCTTTAAGCTCCCCAGCCCGAAGCTGGCAAAAGAATAGACAAAAAAATATTTCACACCCTCCCCCCAGCCCCCTTAGGCCCCCGGGGTCGCAGCTGTGCCTCAATTCATTTAAGCCCCTCCAGATTAAAAAAAACTTATCTGATTACGAGATTCCTTTAAAAGAAGCCCCTCCCCAAGTATGGCAATTGACGCCCAGGGCAATTTGGATTACAGAATTGCCAGCAACATTACCGCTCTCCGTATAAATGGTGAAAAAATGATCTCCCCCCACGGCCTGAAATTTTCAAAATTGACGTCCAAATCAGCCGCATTTTTCAAAGGAGAGGCAATATGATCATTTCTTATCTGCCTAAAATTATTAAAATCTTGTTTATGATCATTCCCTTTGTCCTGCCAGTGATCTGGATTATGGGGGCCTTTGTTTTTTACTTCAAAAGAGAACGCAAGCGCGCTCCTCTTTCTGAGTTTTCCGATCGGCCGTACACGATTCTTATCCCCTGCTACAATGAGGAACAGACGGTCGAAGCGACCATTCGCTCCTTGGATCATTTGCCATTGGGAAAATGCGAAATCATTGCGATCAACGACGGAAGCCGCGATAAGACTCAAGCTGTTCTAGAAAAATTGGCGATGTCGCGCCCTCATATGCGAGTTATTAATTTAGTCCAAAATCGCGGCAAAGCGGCGGCATTGACCTTGGGAGCCATGGCCAGTCGCTATGAGTTTATTTTGTGCATCGATGCCGACTCTGAATTGGATGCTGAGGCTCCCCGCTTTATGCTGGAACACTTCCGCGATGAACACATCGCCGGTGTGACAGGCAATCCGCGTGTGAAAAATCGTGGCACTTTGGTGGGACGCCTTCAGGTCGGAGAATTCTCGGCCCTGGTGGGGATGATCAAACGCTATCATCAAACTTTGGGTCGTTTGTTTGCCCTGTCAGGTGTTTTGGTGATGTTCCGTAAGTCAGCCATTGAAAGCATTGGATACTGGGACACTGATACCGTGACTGAAGATGTTGGTATTAGCTGGAAATTGCAAACCTCTGGTTGGGCTCTTAAGTACGAGCCCAAGGCGACCTGTGACGTGCTTATGCCTGACACCTTGAAGGGACTTTGGAAGCAACGCCTTCGTTGGGCTCAAGGTGGATTTGAAGTTGTTCTAAAACACGGCAGATCTGTTTTAAAAAGCCGTGATACCGGTCTTCGTTTGATTCTTTTGGAATATATTTTCTCTGTGACCTGGGCGTTTCTTTTGCCTGTGACCATTGGTTTTGCGATTTTCGGTAAGAACTTGCACGACATCAATATCCATTACGCGATTCTGCTGACCGGAGTGATGAGCTTCATGCAGTTCCTGGTAGGTTTGTTCCTGCACGGACGCTATGAAAAATCATCGGGTTTGGGCTTTGTCGCTATTTGGTATCCGTTTGCCTATTGGATGATTAATAGTTTTGTGTTATTTGTGGCGATTCCCAAAGTTCTTTTTGGTCCAAAACGCCAATTCAGTTCTTGGATCAGTCCCGATCGTGGTGGAGTAACCTATGCGAAAGATAATTGAAACAGTAAGCACACTTGCTTTGTGGGCAGTTTGGATTATTGGAAGCAGCTTGGCTGTTTCTGATTTCTTCTTCGATGCCGCCATGGCAAAAAAGATCACCCACCATCTATGGATCGTCGCTTGGTCACCGCTCATCGCGTTCGGTATCTTTGCTGCGATGTTGATCGCAGTTCGCCGTTCAAAACATGATACGACAAAGAAAACGATTCCCAGTGAGCACACGGTTCAATGGACTGCTGAGGAATTGGCCAACGCTCAAAGCGGTAAAGTGGTCGACTTGTACTTTGCTGGAGCAGGACTTGCCTGCCAGGTGATTGCGCGTCATGAAGCGGCTTTGGTGCTTCACACTGAAAATCAAACTATGCATGTGACCGTTCAAACAACTGACGAGACGGTGATTACGCTTCTTCATAAAGCGTTTTAGTGAATTGATCATCCCAGACGTTAGATAATAAAAAAGGCAGCCTTGGCTGCCTTTTTTTCGTTTAAGCGTCTATTCCGTATCTGGTCCGTCAGTCTGGTCACCATCATTATCTGAATCCGCAGAGTCATCCGGCGGAAGTTCTGGCTTGGCACCCTTTACCGTTTTATTTTCCAAAGTTGATGGGGTTTTAGCTAGCACCGAGTTGCAGGCTTCTTTTGTTTTAAAGACATGCTTCCACATCTCTTCATTGGCCTTTCCCTTGATCTCGGGGCTTTGCAGCTCCGATCCCATGTATGAACTGGCTTTAGAATATTCCTTAAGGCGCTTTAGCTTAGGAAGCTTGCGTTCGCCGTCGCATTCAGCTTGAGACGCTTTTCCGCCTTCTACGATGAAGCTGTAGGCTTTCATCGGGGCTTTTTTCTTCGCTAACGCGAAGGAGCTTGGGCTCAACATGGGTTGAAGAAGAAGGACGCTTGCTAGGATCGCTATTTTTTTAAATTTGATGTTTCGCATATGTGAAAATGCTAACAGGATTTGGCTTCGGCTAGAAACAAAAAAGGCAGCTCAATGGATACCTTTTGCCTAAAAATGATGCGGCGAACACGACCACAATAGCAAACCAGATGAATAGCGATGGCCAATAAAAAACTCGACCAAAAGAACGCCAAAGGTGCAAAAATAGCTACACCAGAAAGATGTAAGCAGCAATGATCGCCCCTACAAAGAACATCGTAAACTTGTTGTTTATAAGAAGATCCCCAAGGGCTTCCCAGAAGACTCCGTCTGTATAATAAAAATAACCTGATATCCCAAATATCGGAAGCTTGCGCGACCATACATTCCCCAAGCGATCGAGCTCGTTCCAAACTCTCATCTCTCGATCACGCTTAAGCAATGACCTTCCCAATTGAAGATAGTCATTCTGCGGATTCGCCCCCAACGCTTCTTGAATCTTATAGAAAAATGTAATTTCAGAATTCCTGACAATGCCATCCTGGCGCATGGCCATCTTTACAAAATTAAGCAGGCGGCGCCTGTCGAACTCGCCCACAACATCACTTAGAGCTTCTTCCAGACTTTCGGTTGGTCGACCACGAAGATATTCTTCGAGCTGTGATCGCTCCCGAAATGTTGCGCCGTAGTTTTTTGCAATCGCTAAGAACCAAGCCTTTTCCTTTGGATGGAGTTCGTTGTCTGTCGCTAACATCATTGCGACTATTTTTAGGCTTGAGAAAAGGCTTTTGTGCATAGAAAAAGTTTATGGATTTGCGACTGCATTCACAAACAAATTCTCGAACCCAATTCAGCCACTATCAAACTTTCGCTATTTAATAAAAATCTCAATTCCAAACATTTCTCCGACAAGGAACTGTTAAATTGATATTAATTTATAAATTAAGTTAACTTTAATATAAACAAGCCGAAATGGACTTCATCATCAAGGAGTCCAGTATGGCTAGAGAAACAAAACAAGATAGAACTGTACGCGCAATACTCGATCAAACAATCGAACATCTTCATGAATTAAAAACTTTAGACGCAAGCGTGTCTTCCAAAGAACTTGATGTCGAAAGATGGGCGCAAAGCTTCTTGCGAAACTGTCTTGGCTACACTGCTTCTGCAGGCTATACAATCCGTGCTCAAGAAACCAAAGGTAAAACACGCCCTGATCTGATTGTTTTACACAAAGACAAGCCCGTCTTCGTTGTCGAAGTCAAAAAAATCGGCTTCGATCTTTCAAAATCAGACTTCAGATCTGGGAAAACTCAACTTGCTGAGTATCTAAATCAAATCGGAAATGTTCGTTGGGGTATGCTTACCAACGGTGTTGAGTGGAAACTCTTTGATTTCTCTCAAACACAATATGGCGGCATCGAAATTTCAGCTTTCGATTTGAAATCTGATGGCGACATGATCAACGTCACTAAGAAATCAGTTGAAGAGCAATGCTATGAGTTCTTTGATTTCCATGAATCATCATTCACAGAGAGCAGCTGGCCTGAGCTATCTAAGGAAGCAATGGCGTTCTCGCCAGAGTCTCTTTCAAAAGCTATTCTGTCTGTAGATGTCGTTCGTTACATTGCGAAGTTTGTTCGCGGTGAACATGAATTCAAGGCGAATCACGAAATTCTAACGGATCGCCTTTATTGGTTGTTAGAGCAAGGTTTGAACGACGCCATTGCTGGTTGGAACGAAACCAAGGCGGCGGAGATTCATAAGTATGTAAAGGCTCAAAAACGTGCTTCGCGGAAGACAAAAAAATCTAAACGAGATGCCTCAACGACCGAATGTCTAATGACAGAAGCCATAGCAAATACTTCTAACAACACAGACAGCAACAAGGCCGCTTCATAGGCAAATTCGTCGTAAAATTATTCTACAAAGGAAAAAAAATGGCTAGAAATCACTTCCTCAATCTATATGTAATTCGCGTGGCACTTAATGCACATCGAGCCTTTATACCCTTTGAAATGGTCATTGATAGAGCCGGTCAAGCAAAAGATTTTTATGACGTCGCTCGTGAATTTTTAAACAATATCTCGACGTTTCATCAGGATGATGAAGATGAAACGGTAATTGAAGCGGCCACAGCTAATGTAGACTATTTACGTACTCAAAGAAAAATAAAGGGATTTCTATCAGCAGGCTCCTATGGATACGAAGGAAAAATGATAAACACAGCAAATGGCGTGAAAAGTCCAATTCCAGCCGAGCATGCTCCAGCATTCGACCACTATTTTGAACTCTTCCTTCCCCCTGGTGGAGAACGCGGGGTATTGGCCTTGCATGCAATTGGAAACAGAGGATGCAAAACAATGTTTCACAATGCTTTCAAAGACTTTTTAGTAGCGCAGTACCCACATTTAAAAATAGATATTCGCCCCTTAAAATTGGACTTCCAAGAAGATGCTGAGCGATTCCATAACCACTTTCGTGTGGAAAAAATCAAGAGAAGAGCATATGTTCCTCGCCGAGTTGAAGACCGCAATGCCGGAGGCGGTAGAGTTGAAGAGCAAATTATTGTAGAGACCGAAGTTCGGATTGGACGAAGCATCCATAATCCCCTAATTAATTTTGATAATTTAATACAGGCCGAGGATCCATCTGTTCCAGTCGCGCGACTCTTTAGACGGTATGTAGATGGAAGAGAAATTGAAAATTCTACGTTCGATGTCACCATAGATATGGATGGACAAAAAAAGACTGTCAGAATGGGGCAGGAAATCAAATTCGATATGAGTTTCGACATATCTGCAGATGTAAATCGCGACATGAGACGCAGATTTAGCTTAGCTGGAATGGCGAGAATAGTTAATCAATATATAGAGCATGCTATAGGCCAAGTTGTATAAAAATGTATATGTTAAGGCAATTATCATCAATTTTATCAAACTACCTGGAAGGGTTCAAAGTTAGCAACAATGGCAAACTATCGTGGAAAGAAATACTATATGTATTTGGCACCCCTGCTCTAATCTCTATCATTATAACAAAAGATGGCCCAATATTAAGCAGCAATGAAATTGCCAACATAATCTCAACTGCTTCGATTTTCATCGGATTCTTAATTAATATCTTAGTTCCGTTCTTTACGTTTATCGAAAGTCAAGACGCCAAAGTTCCAAAGAAAATTCTTAGTGAAACATATGATGCCCGAGTAATGCGCGAAAAATCAGAAGATAGAATTAAGCAGTATCAGATACTTTTTGGTCAAGTAACATTCTCAATATTTAGCGCTCTATTAACACTACTATTTTTATTCTCAAGTTCACAGTTTCCTTTAGAAACAAATCACTTTCTCATCTACGACGGACTTCACCTACTGGCGTTAAGAATCTTCAAGACCATTAGCGATTTCTTATTCTATTTTTTTGGATGCTTGAGCTTGGTAAATGTCTTAAAAATATTAATTAGCGCAAATGTATTAATCTACCCAAGACTGAGAAACCCACAGACTAAATAGTCACATTTGGAACTTTTAACAGAGATAACCTTCAATTCTGCTTCTATTCTATACCAGCATAGAGGATGGGATTGGGCTACCCACGGGGCATTAAGTGATTTTCGAGCAAAAAAAATAGAGAGAAAAAGCCTAAAAAGTTTTTCGAAAAATGAACTTCAACTCGAGAATTGGGGGCCTACACGTCTAGACTTTCAAATCACAGCGATCTTTACAGAAGCTGAAGCATTGGAAATTGGGAAACTCATCAGCTAGAGATGCATGGCGTTTTGAAGTACAAGCAGAGCACAATCTTACTCGATATGCTGCGCCAATTGAGAAGTTTGCCAGTAAAAGTTCAATATTTGAGAGTTACGATCAAGGGCTATACCTTGAGATGACTCGAGAATTCTTCTTGATCTTCCGTGAGGCATTGAAAATTTCTATCATCGACAGATTCCTGGGACTTGCTTAAGCGGCACCCCCTTACGTAAAGGGAATGCTAGGTCAAATTTCCGGGTGCGTTAGAATAAATCAGGATTCTGAATTTAAAATTCAAATGCCGGAAATTAAACCCAACTAAAGTCTAGTTTAGGGTGATTCAAGAAATGCACCTGAATCACGCTTTCCATTAAAATCTAAGCCGTGGTAGGTATATAAGTATGAAATCAGGTCGTATTAAATGGTTTGACGAAAAAAAGGGATACGGATTTATAGAAACTGACAAGAAAGATTTAGTCTTTCTGCATTACTCTGCGGTATCTACGGATCGCTTAAAAGACTTGAAAGAAGGTACTGCCGTCAATTTCACACAAGAAAAAGACGGCGAGATTCTCAGAGTAAAAGAATTAAGCTTCGAAGACCCTACCTAGGCGACAGACATAATTTCGTAGAATTTGTCTACCGCATACAGCTGGTTCACCAATTGATCGAGCTCAGCTTGATTCTCGAACACCTCATCATCTGTAAAATGAATCCCTTTTAGTAGTTGAATATTTATTGCAGCTACTAGATCTTCAATCTTTTTAACAATTTCTTTTTCCATCTTGGTGCTTGGCATGACTATAGGAAGTTTTCTGAGAAATTGAGTGCTACACGGGAAGTATCCGCCCCTAAAAGTACTTCCGATCTTCTTGATAAAAAAGTTCATGGCAGTACTGTTAATCAAACCGAGAATATAGTTATAGCTAACTCCTGAGTTAGGATTCAATTCGAGACCGTAGCCACCCGTAGTTACGTTTACGAAATAACGCTTCTCAGCTCCATCATAGAATCCGCATAGCTTATCAACCATATAAGGTATCATTATTTTAGGATCTTGAAATCTCAGAAGGTTTTGGTTTCTCGAGAAACAATGGAAATCCGGTCCCGCCCATTTTCCTTTTTCTCTTTTTTCTAAAAGCGGTTTATTTTCCTTCAGATAGCGCCATGTAAGAGGATAATCCGATTTCATTTCTTGATTTGGAATTAGCAGAGCCTTCCCAGCTTCATTTCGTTGATAAGGAAGAATAATGTACGCCGAAGGTTTGTTCACTTTGAAGTGTTTTACATCCGTATAGCCCTGCATAACAGGCATCAAGAGATCTGTTTCCACTTCAACTTCAGTACCCAACTCAAGCGATCTCAAAAGAGCTGTCCTAGAGTTCTTTTTGATATTTCCTTGCAAAATAAAGGCATCATCAGCCCCAGTAATGACTCCCTGGTAGATATCTTTAGTAAGACTTCCCAAAAATACCCGCTGCGAAGATAACAAATCAAAAGGCTTTCGCTCACTGCCAACTACAAAATTCCACTCTGCAGACTCTCTAAGTTCTTTTGCTTTAACGAAGTCGATTACCAAAGTCTTGTCTTCAAAGCGCTCTTTTCTTTCCAATGTGGCCGTCAGTGAAAGCTGAAGGCTTTCCTCATCCTTAACTCTAGAGAACTTAATTTCCTCGTGAGGCTGTTTGGAGCAATACAACAGACATGTGTAGGTGCTTGCTTTCTCGAAAATTTGGATATCGCCAAAGGATACTATTTCATTCAAAAAGTGGCTCTCACTCAATAAATCTCTGAGTGGTTGACCGTACTCCGCCTGAAAGAACTTATGTGGACAAATCAATCCAAGTTGCCCTGACGGATTCAAAAGTTCTAAACTCTTTTCAATGAATGCCACATAAATATCCGCGGATCCTTCTGCAGCCGTTCGGTATTTCTCTTGAATATACTTAACGTCATTCGTCTCATCTTCCAAAAGTTTCTGAATCTTTACATAGGGTGGATTCATTATGATTACGTCAAAACCATTTTTATCCTTTAGCACCTTTGTAAAATTCAAAACCCAATTAAATGGCTTTCGCGAATCGTAATCCTCGCCAATCAATTGTTTGAGCTCTTTTGTATTTCCGCTAACTAAAGAATTTCCGCACTTAATATTTTTATCGAGAGTTGGTAATAAAGATTTTTTGGTCGGAAGTCTCTGTTCGCCCTCCAATGCCTTTAAGTACAAACTCATGACACAGATGTTGATTGCTTGTTGATCTATATCTACACCAAAAATATTTGTTTGAAGAATATCCCGTTTTTTCTCAATAGATAACTTCCATTCGCCACGATCATCCTTGACGAGATCAGGAAAGAATTTACCTTGCTCAACCTTACTTGGATTCGCAATGAGGTAATCTAAGTGAAGATTCAACAATTTCGAGAATGCCGTAATTAAGAATGAACCCGACCCACAGGCTGGATCAAGAATCGAAATCTTCGAGAGTTCAGAATATTTCTTTCCTTTACTAAACTCTGACAAAGTTTTCTGAACAATCGTATCAACTACATTTTGCGGAGTATAAAAAACTCCACCGGCTTTTCTGACTTCAGGCTTATCTACAAGTACGATATTTTTTCCATTAACCTCAAATTGCTTTCCAAGATATTGCTCATAGATTGTGCCAAGTAATTCAATTGGAATTTCGTCAAAACGATACGGACTATTTGGAAAATATAGATTTTGAATGAAGTCGAAAAGTAACTGATCAGGAACTCTCAGCTTGTCAGTCAAAACTGATTTTTTGAATAAGATACCATTCAGATCATCATTAATGTCTTCGAAATGAGAAAGAATTTTCTCCCAAAGACTGTACTTTTTAGTCTCATTCCAATGAGCAGACATTGAAATCAATGTCGGACGAGTAAGGATCTCACGATCTTCTGCAACTCTTAAAAAGATAATTCGATTTACAATCAAATCGACGACTTCATCCAATTTGGATTCATCATATCCTTTATTACCTTTCCAAATTTGATTAGCAAAATCTAACCGCCACTCCATAAGGAATTTTAAGAATTGCTTGTCTACTTTAACTCTGTTCTTTTTGGAAGTCTCATTATCAACAAGGAGTTTAGATAGCGATCCGGCTTGAACATTTTCCTTTGAAAACTGCCAAAGGAAATCAACTTCCTTCAAGAAGTCTGAATACTTGATATCCTTAATTAATCCCTTATTCGGCTTGTCGACTTCTGGAGTAGCCCTACAGTCAAACACCTTAAGTCTTTCAAAGTCAGTTAAGATTGCAACATCTGCATCGGGAGAACTCCATGCATAAGACTTAGCTTGGAAGACATGATAGATATTATCGAGCGGCTGATTTGGAGCCTTAGCTTCAACGAAGAACTTCGCTCGTCCACTTAATCTAAAAGTGTAATCTGGTCGCACACGAGATGTAGTATCACCGCGCTCAACAATAACATCACGTCTATGATAGGGAACGCCATCTTTATTCGACAGATCCCAATTGAGAGCTACGAAAAAATGATCAATGAAATCAAGGCGCGCTTGAGATTCGTTGTATTCACTCGACATATAAAATTCTTTGTCGGCATCAAATTTTCTAACTAGTTTTTCAACTGTTGCTGCAAATCTTTCTCTCTGTGATGCTTTTGCCACCTAGGTCCCCCGTAGGTCTAGGTTCTCACAAGACGAATGGCCACAGGCAGACCAGAATGTGAATAATGCGAACATCTAGTCGTAAGGACTGATGATGTAAAATGATCCATCGCAACACGAGAGTGGACTTACAAAATCCGAAGAAAGCTAGACCAGCTTCTTATGCAAATTAAAGACTAATTTTCAGCATACGCAGGCTTTACTCTAGCTAATGCTATCATCTGCCTCCCCACCTCTAGAAACTCTGCTCTTGTTAGTCCTTTTGACGCCTCTATCATCTCACTTGTCACGTTGGGATTAGAGTAGTTCCACATCTCCGGGTATTTAGTCATTACTAATGAAGAAAGGGCCGCCATTGCAGCCGTAACTTTTCCACCTAGATGAGAATAAAGATGTATTGCCCAAAACAATGAAAGCTCGTTAAGTTCCTGTTTAAATCCTGGAAATATATCCTCTGAGTCATGCAATGCATGCTTGCAGAACGACCAGGCATAATTCGCTTTTCTCCAGAACTTGTTGTCAGCTCTCTCAATCTTCATGAGAACATCAAGATTTTTTACTCTAGCAATATCTCTAACTATCTGAAATCCAGCCTGTCCAACTGTATGAACCGATACTGGATGGTGTCCCTCGAACAGCATTTCAATTGCTGATTCAATTTGAACTTTTGCTATCTGCATCTTCGTGTATTGAATCGCCACAATTTCATCATTAACTTCAAACTTATTGCTCACCATCTTAAAACCTTCGCTTACTTACGCTTTTGACCTTCGTTCGCTTTGTCTCCGAAGTTTCAACAAACTTAACGTGATCTTTATCTTTATTGCGTGACCAGATGGTCTCAATCGAAGCCTGGCCAAGCCAGAGCAAAACATCCTCAAGCTTTTGGCCTTTCTCCATCATCATATCGACAGAGTTTTTGCTACCTTGCTACCCCAACCTTTGGAGAAGAACCTCGCAATCGGCATCTCGCCGAGCCCATTAAAAACATCATTTTTCTAAGTAATTGAATTCCGGACAAAAAAAAACCCGCCAGAAGCGGGTTTTTAAAAATTTGGTAGTGAGAGGCATTAACGCACCACCTACACAAATAAATTTCTTGCAGATTCAAAATGCCTAGAAATATCGCTATTTTAAGTGTGGTGTAGTTATCATGAAAATTGACGTTTGAAGTGAAAAGACATCTTTGGACACATCACAACCGCCTACACGACATATAAGCAAATTCTGTTCAGACCTTGGAAAGGCGATATTTTGCTTGGGATAACGATGCTCGGACATTTTTCTGCGTAAGCCTAATTGCCACAAGCGTCAAGAGTCTACATTGATGACTATTGGGCAGCGACAGTCCTATATTTTTAGAGATGGCAGTCGCTGACGAAAAACTCCCAAATATCATTCGAATTCTGACGAAGGAATTCCACCCAAAAAGGATCTTACTTTTTGGATCGCGAGCGCGTGGAGACAATCACGCTGCCAGCGATTACGATTTGGTCTTAATCGGCGCTTCTTCATCCCTTCCTAAAGTTGAAAGAATGCAGCGAGCATCGGATCTTCTCTATCCACTCGGCGTAACTGCCGATGTCTTTTTTTATTCGGAACAAGAGTTTAACGACTGGAAGGATGAGTTCAGCTCTATCCCCGAGGTTGCCTCACGCGAAGGCCTGGAGTTAGATCTTGGCTAAGTCAAAGATGGTAGATCTCTGGCTTAAGAAGGCAGGACGTGATTTACGCTTCTCTAAAGCGGCACTCACCCTAGAGGAGCAGTTCTTCGATGAAATTGTTTTTCATTGCCAACAGTCTGTAGAGAAGTCCATCAAAGCCTTTCTTACTTTCCATAAAGAGCCCTTTGGAAAAACTCATGATATTGGCGAGCTATTATTGCTAGTGGCAAAGATTGATGCCGGACTTGCACAACTTTTGGATTCCTCAAAAATCCTCTCTAAGTACGCCGTAGCAATTCGTTACCCTGATGCTCAAGGCTTGGATGTTGTGATCGACAATGAAACTGTAACTCGAAGTCTCGCTCTGGCGGACGCGGTTTATGTGGAATTAAGCGGAAGAATCGGCTGACGATCATTGAAATTTACAAGCCCCTTCATTCCTGAACGGGCTTGGTGGATAGCTTTTTTGTTCTGTCGTTATATCATCGAAGTAAAAAATCATTTCTTAGGCATTATTAGTATTTTACAAACCAATATCCTGCGTCGGTGGTAGGATAAGCACCCGTATTACCACTAGTGATTAAAGAATCTGCATCGTACGTCCCATTAAAAGTCATGACATTGGTGGCGTCCCCAATACAATTGGCGATTTTCACCGGGCTGCTACTATTGGGATCCGCAGAGTTACCTACAGCAACGAGTCTTTTGAAAACGGTGCCGCTCGCTGGAAAACTACTACCGGTAGACGGCGTCTCAGTGACCGATGTCAGCGTGAAGTCGATTTGAGTAAAGGAGGTCGTAGATACATTTGTCTCGCTACCCAACTGATACTGAGCATTTACTGTAATAGTTTTCTGCGGCGTCCCTGTACAGGTCGAGTTATTATATTTATTCACCGTTTCAACAACATTGCTCGATGAGTAAATTAAACTTATTTGACTCCACTCAATAGGTACCCCACCAATTGTGTACAAACTAATATTGCATGCCGTAGCCCAATTATCTTCGATATGCTTCTTAACGTCGCAGGTAGAAGAGGTTTCCTTTGGTTTTTGGCAAGCCGACAGGCCTACAAGTAAAGTAAAACATGCCGCAATTGGCATGAACAAAACGAATATTTGCGCCGCTTTTCTTTTGATTATCATATTGTATATTTTCGGTTGGTTATCTTTATGACTTAGCCCTTTATAAACAACTTTCGGATTTGTAATAACCCTATCATATTGCCCCCTTTCACCAACCTCCCCACCCCCTCTTCCATGGCCCGCAGGGACATCGGGGTTCCCATTTCCCGAACTAATGTATTAGATGAACTCCTTCTTAAACAGAGCATCAATCCATTTCATTAAAACCACAGAATCATCTTTTTCACCTGTCTGGTGGCAGGCCGTAGTGGAGAGCACAGTTAACTACCTCCGCTCGTAGAGTGGGGGTAGTTAACTGTGCTCGGAACGGAGGCCTGCCGCCAGGCAGGTGAAATCAGTGAGCTTTTATAAGAACGCCCCCTCCCCCATACACCATTCCGCAGGGTGCCCTCTAGGGTGACAACAGAGGAATACAAAATGGTTGGCGATATGCCCTGCGGGCATATGTAGAGCGGGCCGCAGGTGGTCGCAGCGCACCTGCTACAGGGAATTTGACGATGGAGGAACGAATGAGGTTAAGCTTGCCTAGCTTCAACAGTAGATGCTGTCTGAACGAAGTTTACGATCTCTTTATTTTTATAATGTGCCCAGGTTGTATCCAGCGATGTATGCCCCAACCACTGAGAAATGTCTTCGATCTTCTGACCTTTATCAAGCATCATGTCCACAAAAGCCTTACGGCCGCCATAAAGAGTAATCCCTTTACCGCAATGTTTGCGCACTGTTTTATGTAAAGGTCTTCTAAACTCACCAGACACAATAATCTGCAAACATTGATCTTGCTCATCAAAGATAATCGGAATGCGCTTCCAACGTTTTGATTCTGCTACCGATTGTAGTTTGGATTGGTAAACATTTAAAACCTTCACACCACTCTTTAGACTCATCTCAAGTCTAAATCTTCTTTCGTCAGTTAGTAAGTCAACCTCTTCCGGACGTAGACCGAACCAAACGGATAGTTTTAACCAATTGTAGTGTTCAGGTAGCAAAAACTTTTTCGAACTTTCAAGAATTTCAACGGTTAAAGGTAAAGATTCTGTTCTGACCCCTAGCTCAGTCTCCACTCCTCTTTTTGTCTTTTGAGCATCGGCAATGGCAGACAACTCCCGACCGCGAGGTGCTGGCACTTCTTCGAAGAATTGATTTCTTTCTTTCGCAACAAATGCACCCCAGCGATTTACCAATGATAGAATACGGCCCGAGTAATTTACTGAGATTTTTCTTTGGATAAAATACTTGTAGATCTTCTTTGCTGAACCTTTGTAGTCACGAGCATCCAAACGAAGTTCAATGGCCATCTGCTGAATGAAATTAAAGTGTGAATAGAGTTTTTTTAAATGCTCATCGGAACCAAAATTTTCTTCTTCTAACTTTTCTTTAAATTTAGACATGAGTTCTGAAGGAAAGAGATCTTCATTTAATGAAACGTACTCAACGGCACGCTTCGCTGCATTTCTGATCTTTTCTTTTTCAACAGAATTAGACTTGTTTAGATTTTTGACTGCTTCACTGGCTTTGATGTACGGCCACGCGGGAGAGATCCCAAGATCAAGATAAGCAAGCACTGGCACTCGCTCTTGCGAACGCTTTCCGTCTTTGTACTCCTGCTTGTACAAAGTCCAACCGCTCTCTTTAATTTTTTTGAGATAATAGGAACCCAAAATCGCCTCCCAAGGCTTACTTGGGAGCTAGTTTGCAAAATCTGATGCCAGATTCAACTCAAACGTAATGAGGAATGACTACACCGCCTACCCGTGGGTAGGTGGTCGTCAACTCTAACTATTTGATTTTATTGGATAATTAGAGAAAATTGGTAGTGAGAGGCGGACTTGAACCGCCGACCTACGGATTATGATTCCGTTGCTCTAACCAGCTGAGCTACCCCACCATCCATGACGCGTCGAAGAACAAGTAAGTACAGAAACTCTTCGAAACGTGAACTGCGATTTTTAATGATATTGCGTCCTTAAGTCAATCATGCGCTCTGCGTCGGTCGAAGAAAAATACAAAAGATTAGAGCCCCTCGGCTTTGGTATTGACGGCCTCCCTTTATCAAACTGGAATAACAGTTCTAGTAAGAAAACCACGGAAAGGGATTCTAATGAAACATCTACTTATGGCAGCCATGGTTCCTGCCCTCCTACTCGGATGTAGTGAGCACAATAAACAACACTCACAGCAAGCTACTGACAATGCTGAGGCTTTTTGGACGATTCAGTCCAATGTCATCACGATCAAGACTATTGATGACCAGCCAATCGCGAATGCTCAGATCCTTATCGGCGATGCTTTGAACTCCCCGTTTGCTGGGAATTTTTTGACTACAAATTCAGCAGGACAGATCACAATCCCTGCAGCTTGGAATCAACCCGCTTCAGTGACGGTGCAAGCCGCGGGCTTTATCCGCTCTACTTATATGGCGCAAATGCCGGGCAATATGACTATCACTTTGCGTCCCGTGAAAAACGGCACGACTCAGTATGAAGTGAAAGGTGCTTCCCAAGATTTGCCGGTAAAAAATGGCGATGACCAAATCGACTTCGGCTTGGTGATGTCAGCATTCACGAAGCTGGATCTTTTGAGCTTTGATTTGAACAACGTGATCAGCCCGCAGAACGACACGATCTCGGCAATGGGTCAGGACATCTCTGTTCCGTCAAACATCTCGATCCCTAAACAGTGGGAGAAATACTCTTTCTTCACAATCAACCTGGATAAACCTTTGTACCGCACTTACTTCGGTCAAAAAGGCGTCAACCGCTTGGTTTCTATCCGCGGCAGATTCCCGTTCAGAGATACAGTCGATGCAATGCGCGGCGGGAAAGAGTTCTATGAGCTTATCAATATGTTCAAGATCTCTGGCGGCGGCGTTCGTGATTTGAATGTGCAAAACGGAAGTTCACAATTGAACATCCCTTCGACAGAGTTGAACTTCACTGACAAGAAAACTGTTATTGCCCCTTCAGTGCGTGGCGATGAGATGTTTATTGCGGTGGGCGTGGCCAACCAATCTGGCTACATGATCCCGACGGATATCAAAAGTGTCGCGTCTGGAAAGAAACAAGAGCTAGGAACTTTGGCTAATGCTGATCAACTTGTCTTGTCAGTGGTTAAAAGAACTGCGGATTTGAAAGCCAGCAACGACCGTATGAGCGCGACTTTGCTTCCTTTCGCAGCACAAACGGCGCCGAAAATGCTTCCTTTGATCAACGATCCTTCTTTGATCGGACCGAACGAAGTGGTTTTCCCGCAGTTTAACTCTATTGATGGCGTAAACCCGATTGCGACTTACTCTGTGATCTCGTCTCAGATCGAAGTTCAGCAAGGTCCGGCGAAAGTGAAAATCATGAATCCAGAGTGGGAAGTGTATGCTTCTAAATGGGTGACGAACATGAAGCTTCCGAACTGGCCAGTTCAATCTAAAGGAAATGGCCCAAAAGCTAACCAGAAGCGTTGGGAAGTCAGCTTCATTGGCTCACAAACTGCTTCACAAGCGCAGCTTGGTCCAGCTATGATTGAAGCCGCAACACATGTCACACACAGCTCAATTTCTTACTAAGCGTATCGTTCTAATTTTTGTGATCATCACAGGCTGCACCCTATTGGGTTGCAGCCTTTTTGATAAAAGACCCTCCGCTCATGCCAGCATGGCAAAAATCAACAAACAGAAATTGTTCTTCGCCCCTTACGACAATGTTTGGCGCGCAGCCCATGCCGTGATCAAATATCCGATCGCTCAAGAAAATCAAGACACGGGCATTATCGAAACAGAGTACATCAAGGGCGTCGACGGCTGGTTGCCACCTGGGACCACGAAGCCACCTTCCAGCGGTATTCGTTACAAGCTGACTTTCACTTTTGCCAAGGGAACGGCGGAAGGACGTGAGTCAACTCGTGTGACGATTGATAAGAAAATGGAAATCCTGCGCGACTTCTTCTCGGACCCGGAACCTATTGAAAGCGATGGCTTGGAAGAGAAGATCTTATTCTATCGCATCGAGCGCGAACTGGTGATCTTGGAAGCTTTGAAGAAAGCTCAATAAAAAAAGCCCGTCACCAAAAATGGTACGGGCGTTTTTCTTTTTAGAGTGCCGATTGCTTAGTTGCCGACAGTTCTTAAAACGCTTTTCGCAAAACTTTCATGAATACTGCCCACCTCCGTTGCTTGGTATTTTCCTTGGTACTCTTCAAGCAATCGGTATTTTTGTTCGGCATCCATAGAACGCACTTCATTTGCCAGAACCACCAAGGCTCTGTCAATGGCTTTACGGGCCATTGCTCTATAAGTACTCTCTAGAATACTTCCAGTTGGAACCTTCGTATATCTTGAATAATTGAACTGATATTCCTTTTCTAACTTTCTGAAACTATTATTGCGGGCGAGTTCCGCATCGTAAGCAGGCAAAACTCTATCTGCCGCCGCACGAGCAAGTCTTCGGTACAGAGTTTCCTCTACAGATCCGTTCGGGGTCTTCGTGTATTTCTCGTAATAAACTTGAGTCTGAGTAATCAACTCTTCTGAGGTACCACGCATATTTCTGATTTTGCAATCCATCGCCATGTTTGAAGCTGACTCAAATGCCCCGGCAAAAGCTCTGCGCAGTGTTTTGTATCTGGCTTCAACCTTGCTGCCAGCCGCAGCCTCGGCGAATTTTTGTGTATAAAAATCCATCAGCTGCTGAAGATATTCCGCAGAGGCTTTAAGATTCTGCGACTCAACAATTGAAACTACATTTTGCACGGAACGATCCATCTCATTGATCGCAAATGACTGCACCGCCGAGCCAGCTAACGCCGCCTGTGCACGTCCGCCCCACAAAGCGATCTGATCCAGGTGTGTTTTCAGCAAGGCCTCGTCAGAACGACCCACCTGACAAGAATCTTGAACTGGAGGATTTGCGGGCTTCACCACGACCGGCGCTCTTTTAAGCGTCAAAACAGGCTGACCGACCATGGACACTCCGGTTACACGAATATCTGCTTCCGCAGAATAAGACTCGCCGGTGATTTCAAGAGCTTTGATTTCAGCATTGATACTTTCAGAGACCAATGTCGTCCCTGTTTCTGCCGCCGCCCCTGCCATCAATTCGCGCAAAAGAATGCGTTGACCGCTGGCCATCACGGCTTCTGCCTTGCTGATTTTTAGGCGACTCTTCAAAACTTTGACTTCGACTCTGCTAAGATTTAACGAAGGGCTGAGATCAATACGATAGATCTCGCCACCGCTTTGTCTTGTCATCGAGTTCACAACCACTGAGCCCATGCGCTCTCTTTGAACAGTTTCGGACTGCACTGCCGCTTGCGGTTGGCTTACTGGTGCTTGCGGCTGGCTTACTGGAAGCGACGGCACCGCAGATAACCCTGGATCCGGCAAATCCAACATTTCAGCATGAGCTGGCATTTGCATCATAGTTAGGGACGCAAGAACAGACGCGATCAAATAGCGTTTCATGAAAAGCTCCTTCAAGTTTTAAAGTCGAGAGCCTTCCTCCAATTAATATGCCTGTCTTAAATTTTATTAGGAGCAATTAAACCGTGTTTAAGAGTAAGACGGCTGTCTCAGATTTAGACGACGTGCCCAAAAGGTGTCTTCTTTAAAGGGCTTAGATGTCGAGCCACACCCTGCGACACCGCTCAAAGCGGCAATAAAAAAGGAAGCTTTTCAGCTTCCTTTTTCCACTTTCATTTTTCTGTCATCAATTAAAGAGCGATGTTTTCTTTCTTAACGTAGTTCTTCCAAAGACCGATCAGCTCTGATTGCTTCATGGGACCCTCGCCCAATTTTGTGCCGGTCAGTTTTTCTAAACCGCCCACCGCTGGCAATTGAACCCGCGTGTCTTTATCTGAAAGCAGGCTGGCGAAGATTTTAAGTTCGTGATCCTTGGGCTTCTTGGCCAAAACTTCCACGATTTGGTGGCGAATCCAAAGACTTTGGGCGCCTTTAAAGTTGTAGGTCTGATTGAGTTCTTCCCACAAAAGGTCACGCACTTCGGCGGTCGCGCTTTTGTCCAAAACTTCCACCGCGGCAGAACGAACCACCAGGGCTTTGTCTTTGATCAACTTTTGCGCGAGCTTTACGCCTTGAGATGGGTTCACTTCAGAAAGTGCAACCAAGGCTGCGTTTCTCATGTACCACTGGGAATGATCGCCGGCTTTCATCAAATCGGCCGTTGCTTTATCGCCGCCCGCTTCCGCTGCTGCCATCAAGGCTCTCCAACGAAGGCTCATGGGTTGGGCGTCATTAAAGGCGATAGAGATGAATGAGCTATAGAACTTATCACCCTTCCCCATCAACGCATTTCTGCGGTTTTCTGTGGGAAGTTTCAACATCTCAGCCGCAGAAGTTAAAGTGCTGGATGAAGGTTTAGTCAGGGCTGCGAAAGCACTTGAAGAAAACCCTGCAATTAAAAGAGAGGCGACAATTTTAGTTTTCATTGATTCACTCTTTCCAAAAACGGACCACTTAGAACTTCTTACGCTGAAAGCTTCTTCTTAAACCGTAGGTTTAGCACTTTCTTACACCGAAGGCTTAGGGCTTTAAGCTTCTGACTTAGCTTTTTCTTAAACCGACGAGTTAGGACTTTCTTAAGCCGAAGGCTTAGGATTTTCTTAAACCGAAGGTTTAGGACTTTTTAGACACGAAGTTTTCAAACTCGTTCATCAACTGCTCATTCTCGTCAGTCTTCTTATCAGCAGCCACTTTACCCGAACCGGCTTTCTCACCAACTTTGCTGATGGTCTTTTGACCCTCAACTGCGGCTGCGAACTCCTTCATCAGTTCGTCATCGATCAAATCAGCACCTGGTGCTTCTGCTGGAGCTGGCTCTGGAGCCATCTGTGCTGCAGCCTCTGCAAGTGCGGCATCGACCATATCTTCAGTGGATGCAGCCGCTTCAACTACAGGTTCAGCAACTGGAGTCGGTTCAGGTTCCGGTGTCGAAACTGGTTCTGGAGCCGGAGCTGCCTCTGCTACAACCGGAGCCACTGGTGCTGCCGCCGGAGCTGCTGCCGCGGCCTTTTGAAGAGCTTCAAGTTCAGCTCTTAAGGCTTCATTTTCGTCTTTATATCTAGAAAGATCGGCGATGTCTTCGCTGATAATTTCGTATTCAGCCAGGCGAGATTCCAAATCGCGAATCTTGCCACTGAGATCTTCTTTTTCCGCACTGCTCATGCCAGAGTCCGCCGCTGCCGGAGCCCCGGCTTGCGCTGAGGCGGCCTGAGCTTTGGCTTCTGCCAACTGACTTTGCAAAACTTCGATGGTTTTTTGATTTTCAGAAACAACGCTTCTGAGTTTTTCTACATCGGCAGAAACAGCGCCACCTGCGGCACCCGCAGAAACGGCTGATGCGGATTTTTCACTCATGCCTGCGACATCGATATCCATTGACGCGTCTTCATGATGAGCGCCAGTGTGCTTCGCCGCGGTCCCTTGAGCATCTAAAATTTTTTGCAGTGTTTTTTCCAACTGTGCAGTATCAAGACTGCCACCAACACCATGCTCCCCGCCCGCAGATTTATTGCCGAAAAAAGATCGGTATCCGAGAAACAAGGATAGTAATATAATAAGCCCAACAAGCCCTTCAATGATGACTGTATTGTGCTGGTTCCATATTGTTAGAAAATGTTCGATTGTCACAATTCAAATTCTCGCCCATCAGCGAGGGGTCGTCAATGCTAGACCTGCGAATATATCCAAGCTATGGTTTGGATAACGACTGGTCTAATAATTAGGAGCTTTCGATGTCTTCACAACCCTATGATCTCCTCATAAAAGGCGGCACCTGCCTACTGCCCCATCCTTCAGACCAAAGCCTGATTGAGCAATCGGCCGATATCGCTATCACAGATGGCCGCATCGTCAAAATCCGCGAAAGCATCAATGAGCCCGCCCTCAGAACTATCAATGCCCATGGCTTGCATGTCCTGCCGGGAGTTATAGATAGCCAGGTTCACTTTCGCGAACCCGGAATGACTCACAAAGAGGATCTCGAATCGGGAACACGAGCTGCTATTTTGGGTGGAGTTACGAGTATTTTTGAGATGCCAAACACCAACCCTCCGACTACGACCGTTGAGGCCTTTCAAGACAAATTGAATAGAGCCAAAGGTCGTGCTCATGCCAACTATGCCTTCTTTATGGGGGCCAGCCATGACAATGTCGCTGAAATTTCCACACTTGAAAAACAGCCGCACTGCTCGGGGATTAAGATCTTTATGGGCAGTTCAACCGGGAATCTTTTGGTGGAGGATGACGACAGCCTTGAAAAAATCCTCAATCAAGGAAGTCGTCGCGTGATCGTTCACAGTGAAGATGAAATGCGTCTGCGCGAAAGAAAGCATATCGCCGTCGAACAAGCAGATCCGCACTATCATCCTGTCTGGAGAGACGTTGAAACGGCCGTCAGCTCGACAACTCGCCTGCTGAGATTGGCCCGCAAGACGGGACGAAAAATTCACGTTCTGCATGTTTCGACCGCGGAAGAAATGGATCTTTTAAAAGACGCCAAAGACAACGCCACTGGTAATGTCAGTGCCCAAGTCACTGTTGAGGTTCTGCCACAACATCTCACTTTGTATGCTCCGGACTGTTATGATCGTTTGGGAACTTATGCTCAGCAAAATCCGCCGATCCGTGAGAAAAGGCATTTGGATCGCTTATGGAAAGCATTGCTGGATGGAACCGTCGATGTCATTGGTTCTGACCATGCTCCCCACACTCGTGAGGAAAAAGATCGCCCCTATCCGACATCTCCGTCAGGAGTTCCGGGAGTGCAAACTTTGGTGCCGATCATGCTCAATCACGTTCATGACGGCCGCTTGAGTTTACATAAATTTGTCGAGCTGGTGACTGTGAATCCCTGCCAAGTTTTCGGCGTGAAAAACAAAGGCAAACTTCGCCAAGGTTTTGACGGAGACATCACCATCGTTGACTTGAAAAAAGTTAAAACCATCGACAACTCCTGGATTGCCAGCAAATGCGGATGGACTCCGTTCCATGGTATGCAAGTTCACGGCTGGGTGACTCATACCATCGTTGGCGGCCATGTTGTGATGGAAGATGATCAAGTGACAATGCCCGCGCAAGGTCAGCCCGTGAATTTTGAGGGTACAAATTAATGTCGTCTGAATCCGCTTCACCGAAAACTCAAGCCATGGGTTTATTTGTCGCCGGCATTCTGCCGGTGATCGCCTTTACGATTATTGAAGAGTACTACGGCACCATTGCGGGCTTGATCGCCGGCATGGTGTTTGGTGTGGGTGAAATCAGCTGGGAACTTTATAAACATAAAAAAGTCCAAAAGATCACTTGGATCGGTAACGGCATGTTGCTGGTTTTGGGTGGGATCTCTTTGATTTCTTCGGAAGGCATTTGGTTTAAATTGCAGCCCGCCTTGATGGAAGGTCTTTTTGCCATTTTCTGCTGGGGATCTTTGTTATTTGGAAAGCCCTTGATTGTGTACTTAGCCGAGCAACAAGGTCAGCAATTCCCTGACGTCTTGAAAGACAAAATGTGGGGCGTCACTTTGCGCACCGGTTTGTTTTTTGCGATTCACACAGCACTCGCTATCTGGGCTGCCATAGCGTGGAGCACGACAAATTGGGCTTTGTTAAAAGGCGTTGGTTTGACAGTCAGCTTTATTATGTATTTGGGCTTTGAAGGCATCCTACTTCGTCAGACAATTATGAAAGAGCACAAAGAAGAATTGATCCGACAACATTTGGAAGCCGCCAAACAAAAGCTAGAACAACAATAAAGATCATTCCAAAAAGGATGGCTGCGCGATGGAAAATGCATTTACAAAACTTGTGGGCATTCAAAATCCAATCATCCTAGCCCCCATGGCCGGCGGCCCCAGTACCCCCGAACTTGTTGCAGCTGTTTCGAATGCTGGCGGATTGGGATCCTTGGGTGGCAACTATCTTTCCCCAGAGGGCCTCGCGGCCGAGATTCAAAAAGTCAAATCTTTGACCTCGCAACCCTTTGCGGTGAATCTTTTTGTTCCCTATGAGCCCGCGCAACCTGCCGCCAAAGAAACTCAAGAGATGCTGGATTATACCAATGATCTTCGTCGCAAACTGGGCCTGACACCTTTAGAAAAAATTCCCCCGACCAAGAATAATTTCGAAGAGCAAATGAATGTGGTTTTAACAGAAAGACCACCGGTTTTTAGTTTTACACTCGGTCTTCTGCGAACTCACTATCTAAGAGATTTAAAAAATGCCGGAATCAAAACAATCGGAACGGCGACGACTTTGGAAGAGGCCTTACAACTTCAAGACAGCGGTGTAGATGCCATCACTCTGCAAGGCTTTGAAGGAGGCGGACATCGCGGCGTCTTTTTTGGTCATCAGGACTTTGAAATTCCGCTTTTCACTTTGCTGGAAAGCGTGCGTGGCAGAATCAAAGTTCCGGTGATTGCCGCCGGTGGTTTAATGACCGGCTTCGATATTCATAAGTCTTTGGCGGCCGGCGCGTCGGCGGCGCAATTGGGAACGGCTTTTCTGCTGTGTAAAGAGGCGGGAACTTCCAAATGTTACCGGGACGCTTTGCTGTCTCACTCTCCGCAAAAGCATACGGAAATCACTGATGCCTTTAGTGGGCACCGGGCTAGAGGCTTGCTGAATCAATTTATGAAAGAGTTTAAAGCGAAGAGCAAAAGGCCTTTGCCCTTCCCGATCCAGAATACTTTAACTCAGGATATTCGCAAAAAATCTGCTGAGCTGGGAATTTCTGATTATTGTTCTTTATGGGCTGGGGCAGCCTTTGATCAACTGAACCATTCGCGCAATGAAATAGGTGCCGCAGACCTTCTGCACACCCTTGTTGGCGAAATGTCCCCTTAGGGTTTCAACTATTTGCCTTGGAATTCTGGATTCTTCTTTTCTTTGATGGCCTGCAAAGCTGTGAAATGATCCGCTGTTCTTTGCGTGATACCTTGATAAGCCGCCGCCAAATCCAAAACACTATGCAGGTCATTTAAGTAAGCCTGCTTCATTGTTTTCTTGGTCATCTGCACCGCCACCGGCGCATTGCCTGCGATTTTTTCCGCGAGCTTTTCAGTTTCCGCAACCAGATCTGTTTCATTCACGAAATAATTGAGCAAACCCCAACGATGGGCTTCTTCTCCGGCAACCAAGTCACCGGTCAAAGACATTTGCATCGCTTTGCTAAATCCGATCACTCGCTGCAGGAAGAAACTTCCACCATCGCCCGGGACCAACCCCAGCTTCACAAAGGTTTCTCCAAATTTGGAGCTGTTGGAACCGATTCTGAGATCACACATCATCGCCAGATCACAACCCGCCCCGATCGCGGCGCCATTGACCATTGCGATCACCGGAGTGGAAAGCTCTTCAATGCATTTAGGAATTTGCTGGATGCCGCTCATATATCTCATGCGCAACTCATTGGCTTCGCCCTGAAACATACCGGTTTTATTTTCCATGGCTTTCACATCACCACCGGCGCAGAAGTTCTTTCCTTCTCCGGTGATAACGATCACACGCACTTGCGGATCAAAATCAGCGTACTTTAAGACGGAAACCAAAGAGTCCGTCATTTCATAGCTGATCGCATTGCTTTGCTCGGGGTTATTTAAAGTGATCCATAACTGGTGACCCTTCAGAGTCACCTTGAGATGCGCAAAATCAGGAGCATAGAAATTCATAATTATCTCTTAGGGAAAAGGCCTTCGTGTTTCACAAGAAGATTTTTTAACCAATGACCGAAGCTGTCTTCAGGTCCCGGCAAACGATCCGGCACCAACTGACCACGTTCACGCAAAACGGCACAAAGCATTTTGATTTGCTTCTGTGATTCCGGAGTGTGCGCAAATTGAATACCAAAACCTTCGGCTTTGGCACGGGTGCTTTTGTAGACGATCTTGCCGGCTACTTGATAAACCGTGTTTTCAAAGTTCCAAACAAGCTTAGCATTGTCGCCCTCTTTCAGGTTGATCAAAGACAAGGCGAAAAGTCCGCCTTCAGAAATATTTTTGATCTGACCTGACTCGTGCGAACCATTAATTTCCACCGCGTTTTCAAAGGTAAAACGAGGAGCGGCCTCCCACCAACGCATTCTTGGATCCATGTACACGTTACGAACTGCTGGAACCACGAAGTAAGCCACCGCCAAAAGATCGACAAGCAAAAGAGTGATTAAGAAGATCAAATTGGCTGTGTTCGCGTTTGTTGAATAGCCATACAAGTTAGATGCGAAAACCAAAACCAGGCAGCCCAGATAAGCCCAGTAACTCCAACGCTTACAGATAAAGATGAAGATCCCAGCAAGAATCGGCAACACCGTGTAGCTAAGCAACAATGGCATTGGCATGAAGTGCACCCAATAGTTCCAATGTTGGAGCGGCGTGTTTCCTGCTCGATGAGCATTGGCGATCAAGTTTCCGATGGGTGCAAGAATATGAAGAATAGCGAGTATGATAATGGCCCAAGGTTTTCTTTTCATATCAAAAGGATATTGGAGAAACCTAGTTGTAGACAACTAAAAAGGGGGCCTTGATGGAATGTCTCAAGCCCCCTCGTTTTCTAACTTAAAGTGATCAGTCCCTACCCCCAAAAACAGCTATTGTTTGCAGAATGGAAGATCAGGCTTAATTTGACAGATAATCTGACAAAGAGAGGCATCGCCAATTGGACATGAGCCGTCACCAGGTGGTTGCCCAGGCTGCCCCGGATTGCCTGGATCATTTCCTGGGGGGCTTTGCGACTTTCCCACGTTGATGTCCAAAGTGCTGGCAGTCTTGCCATCGGCATCGGTCACCGTGATAGAGGTTTTCCCATTGCCAACTGCCGTCACAACACCCGCATCAGAGACTGTGGCTGTTGAAGAGTTACTGCTCGCATATTTAAATGGTGCCTTGCCGTTCAAAACAGAAAGGTTCAAGGTCCCTTGTGGACTCAAAGTTCCCGCCGCAGGTACGACAAACATCTTTTTGGACAAAACTGCGTCCACAGCATTAAAAGCGTCAATGCGACAGTTACATGCCGTTTGAATTGACACTTTCGCACCAGTTGTTTGCAAAATGGCGCGGATCTGCGAACCCGTCAAAGAACTGTCTTGGGATTTCAAGAAAGCCACCAGGCCCGCCACTAAAGGAGTCGCCATCGATGTTCCGGAAAGATCTCCGTATTTATTTTTAGGCAAGGTGCTGACAATCCCCTCCCCCGGTGATGCCAAATGCACCATCGCGGTTCCGTAATTAGACCAAGAAGGTTTCGCGTCAGAAGGACCTGATGCTGCCACCGTGATAGAATTGGGATAGCCATTGTTGGCTGGATAAACCTCTGTGGAGTCATTGTTTTTGCCATCATTCGCAGCCGCCGACACAAAGATGATGCCCTTATCGTCCGCGCGCTTTATCGCCTCAAGCAGTGGTTGCGCTGTTGAACGAGGCACGCTGGCACCCCAAGAAGCCGAGATCACATGCACACCTTTTTCGATGGCATAATCGATCGCCTTGATACCGTCATTCAGGTCGCCAGATCCTTTTTCATCCAAGAATCGAAGCGGCATAATGGAAATGCCCGGAGCCATTCCGATTGTTCCGCCATCGATCAGCCCTGTGGCGCCAACGACTCCCGCGCAATGAGTCCCATGTCCGGGATTTTGAAAGCTGGTTTTATCCATAGGATCGTTGTTCTTATCTTTGAAGTTATATCCTTGGAGCATATTCGGAGCGAGAGACTCATGCTTGTAGTCCACGCCCGTATCAATCACCGCCACAATGACGTTTTTATTGCCGCGATTTCCCGCGCGTTTCCAGGCTTTTTCAGCTTGAACTTTGTTGATGGCCCATTGATCTCGCAAAGCTGCGGCATTAACCGGTGCTGAGAAAGCTTTGAGCTTAAAATTCGGAACAACATACTCAATCCCTGGCGTGGCTAAAAGCTCTGCCAATGTTTGCGCTTCCTTGCTTTTGGCGATGTCGACTTTCACCAGGGATGCGGTTGGATTGTGATCCATGACCTGCATGCCTATTGATTTTTCGACGCCTAAATTGTTGATGAAATTAAGACCGTTTGTGTTCGTGTACTTTACTAAGAACTCGCCAGCGAATGCCTGGGAGCCGAATAGCAACGCACTCAATAGAATCGTCCGTTTCATAAAACCCCTCCGTGGTGTCCTCAAGGATATTCAGATTTGCTCCATTGGCTGCACTACTAAGCTGCAAAATGGATTTTATTTAATTGACACCCCTCATCGAAAGTTGAACACACCTGGGAACTTTTCAAGAATGACTTCGCACGCTGAGTTGGACATATTGAGCCCAGCGGCTGACTTTCAACAATTAGACTTTCAACAACTAAGCATTCGACAGCGAGGCAGTATGAGTTATCTTCACTCGATCATTCTTGGAATCATCGAAGGCATCACGGAGTTTTTGCCGATCTCTTCCACCGGTCATATGGTGATCGCAAGCTCGATCATGGGCATCAACGAAAGCGATTTTACCAAGGCCTTTGAAGTCATCATTCAGTTCGGAGCTATCCTATCAGTTCTGGTCCTTTACTGGAGACGCTTTCTTCCCAACTGGGGTTTCTATAAAAAACTTTTCGTGGCCTTCCTGCCAACCGCAATCATCGGCTTCGCGGCTAAGCATGTCGTTGATCAACTTTTGGAGAGCGTTCAAGTCGTCGCGTGGTCCTTGATCTTGGGGGGATTCGTCTTGGTCTGGTCCGATAAAATATTCGCGCACTTGACCGCAGTCGGTCGCAAGACGAGTGATTTGACATACAAGGACTCTGTCAAATTAGGTCTGTTCCAATCCATCGCGATGATTCCTGGAGTCTCCCGCTCTGGCGCTACAATCATGGGCGGTTTGTTTTTGGGAATGCAGAAAAAAGAAGCGGCAGAGTTTTCTTTCTTCCTGGCTGTTCCAACAATGGCCGCCGCGACTTTGTATAAGCTTTTGAAAATCTATAAAACGATTCAACCAGAACAGATCGGCATTCTTGCGATGGGAACTTTTGTATCCTTTGTCGTGGCGATGCTTGCGATTAAATTCTTTATGGGGATTGTCACTAAATACGGCTTCCGAGGCTTCGGCTACTACCGCATTGTCTTGGGTGTTGTGATTTTGGTTTTAATTTACTCCGGCCATCAGTTGCATCTTGGTTAGTTCATTGCCTTGAGGATCTAAAATGGAAAAGTTTCTTTTTGAAGAGTCACATATTTTTTCGGCAGAAATTGCTGCCCTTCTAAAACACACGATGCTGATCATGCCCAACTGGAAATGGCTGGCCTTGGTGGCGTTCATTATTATCGGAGTTTTGATTCGCCCCTTGATTCAGTTTGGTTTGAAGGAAATCAAACTGCACAATCCTTGGACTAAAAAGTTTCCGAAGAGCTTTACTTCTTATTTGTTTCGCGGCGAGATCGAGCGACCTGCAGCTTGGGTTATCCTGGGACTGATCTGGTTTGCTTGTGGTGACTCCATTGAACTGACTGGGAAGTTTCAAACTTACTACGAACATTTCTTAAAGGCCTTCATCGCGATCCACGTCATTCGTTTGATATACTATGCAGTTGACGCTCTTGGTTCTGTGTTCGCGGATATCGCAGCGAAAACGGAATCAACTATGGACGACCAGTTGGTTCCCTTCGCCAGCAAGATCTTAAAAATTCTTGTCGTCGTTCTGGGTTTCTTGACGGTGTTGCAAAGCTTTGGCTTGAACGTGATGTCGCTGTTAGCCGGTCTGGGACTGGGCGGTTTGGCCCTCGCCTTGGCTGCGCAAGATACGGCAGCGAATCTTTTTGGCTCGGTGACGATCTTGGTCGATAATCCTTGTAAAATTGGCGACTGGGTGAAAGTAAAAGACGTTGAAGGAACCGTGGAAGAGATTGGCTTCCGCTCGACCCGCATTCGTACATTCTATAATTCTGTAATTACGATTCCAAATGGAACGATGGCCAAAGAAACGATCGACAACATGGGCGTGCGCCCGGCTCGTCGTATTCGTCAGATCTTGGGACTGACTTATGAAACTCCGATTGAAAAAATTGAAGAGTTCTGTGATCGCGTTCGTTACTTGATTATACAAGATGAGAAAGTCATTACTGACACGGTGACTGTTGCCTTTAATAACTTCAACTCTTCAAGCCTGGATGTGTTGGTGAACTTCCACTTGCAGGTGTTTACGGGACCTGAAGAGCTCGCGCATCAACAGCGTATTTTTCTAGAGATCGTGAAAATTGCTGCTGAATTGAAAGTAGATTTCGCATATCCAACCAATACGGTTTACTACCGCGGGGCCCAAGGCTAGCTTCTTAAACACCGGCTGATTTAAAATTGGCCGGTGTAAGATTACATATTACTTTTGCGTAAAAAATAGGACGTCCAGAAGTCTTTCAGTGCTGTCGGATCACATCCATACTGAGCTTCATGATTAAAAGAAATCTGACAGCCGCTCTTCTTATCGTCCTTCCAGCTTTCCTCGTACCTGCTACTAGCTGGAGCAAACCAACCTCTAATAAAAAGAACGATCTTGGTCGTTACTTTGTTGTCTGCGAAAACCCAGACGACTGTCACTCTGCAGTGGCGGGCATCTTAAATGATGAATCCAATGTCTGCACGGGTGTCTTAGTTCGGGAAGATATCATCGCCACCAATCTGCACTGCGTGCCTGAGAACATGCGCAAAGAAGGCGCTTCTTGCAAAGGGCGCATTAGCTTTACATTCCCTGAGAATAAAAAAGAGTCGCAAGAGTTTGCTGATTGCGACCAAGTCCTTTCTATATCCAGTCAGTTGAAGGACACTCCCCTGACTCCTGATTATGCTTTTTTGAAACTTACGAAAAAGGCTTCCCGCAAACCGGTGGTGATCAACACCACGGGCGTGGCGAATAATGAAGCTTTGACTATCTATAAAGTCGATCCACATGAAGATGTGGGTATTTTAAAAAAGACTTCCTGCAAGGCCGCCCAGAAGTCGATGCTGAATCCGTTGTTCTTAACGGCGCAAAGCTCTGTGATTAGCTTGGTTCCTTGTGATATTGTTTCTGGCAATTCGGGCTCTCCGATTTTTTCTGCTTCGGGCGAGGTTAAAGCCATTATCAATTCTCAAGGACTTCCTGACGACATCCCTGTCAATGCGGATCGTTTTAGTGTGGCCTTTGCTTCGAATTTTTCTTGTTTGAATATTCCAGAGTTGGGCTTGTCTAGTAAGGGTTCTGATTGCAAAGACAGTATGGACCGCGCGGCGATCCGCAATGCTTCGGGTGTGCTTGTGCGCGATGCTGTTCATCCTTTGATGCCTAACTTTGCGAAGAACGTTGGCGAGCAGTATAAAAAACTTCATGAGCAGACCAAGAACTTCTTGCAATGGCAAACGGATCAGCAAGATATCCCTTATACAGGGGATGCAACTATGGCGATTGCGAAAGTTGCTTTTAAACCCAAGTGTATCTCTGCTTCTCGCGAAAGCTTGTTGAAGATGCAAGAGTCCCTTTTGAAAGTTAATTACTCGGAGTGGGGTGTGCAACTTCACTTGGATTCAGAGGGCCGCCCAGCACCGCAGTTGGCCGCGACTGAGGTGAATAGTGTTTTGAGTTTTTCCAAGAAAGATTTGATGAAGTCCCAAGTGGCTATCAAAGTGGATAAAACTCAGTTCACCGTTCCTTTCTGTTCTGAGATCGCTTCAAAATAATTTTTTAGTGCTGAAGGTGGGCCTTGTACAACCACCACCCGCCTTCAGCCACAATCTTTCCAGCGAAAGCTGGAATTTGAATTTTGAATTTGTTCGTTGAAAGATAATTTGGGTTGCACTTTGAATGCCTCGCAACCAGTTCTAATTGAGTCAGTCCCTGCGCAAAAGCTAAATCAATACCTCCCGGGAAAACCGCTCGCAAACACTCGCAAACAATTGGATAAATTTCAGTTCTACTTCCTGCGCCGGTGTCGCACTGTTTAATCGCCGCACCGACTTCCGCACCGACTTCCGCACCGACTTCCGCACCGACTTCCGCACCGACTTCCGCACCGACTTCCGCACCGACTTCCGCACCGACTTCCGCACCGACTTCCGCACCGACTTTCGGCTCCTCTCCAAATCACAACCAATATAAAATAAACAACCCAATCAAAATCCTCGGGCAAAATCCTCCGGACCAACCACTGTCCGAATCCCGCACATCAAATCCGTTAAAGAGGCGTATACCGAACATCAATCAGTGACGATTCTTGCAACTCACTTCTTAAAGTTGAACGGGAGACCCTATGGAGCTACTCAACGACCTCGATAGCGAGGAACTACTTCGAAAAACTCAAGAACTGGTGTCACAGGAGCGACATATACAAGCTGAATTGCTTCACTATCTCAAAGAGATTGAGCGAAGAAAGCTCTTTCTTGAACGCGGTTATGGCAGTTTGTTTGATTTCGTTGCCAAAGAACTGGGCTATAGTGAAAGCTCGGCCTACAGAAGAATTCAAGCTATGCGTCTACTCAAGGATCTTCCTGAAGTAGAAAAACAAATTATCGACGGCTCACTTACTTTGACCTCGGCGGCTCAAGTTCAAGCCTTCTTCCGCAATGAGCAGAAAAACAATCAGACGCCCCCAAGATTCGACAAGAAAAAAGTCTTGCAAGCAGTCCAAAACAAGTCTTCACGAGAGGTTGAAAAACATCTACTCGAACTAAATCCCAACAACCTTCCTATTGGCGAAAAAGTTAAACAAGTCTCAGACACTCGCGTAGAAATTCGTCTGGTCATTCCCGCTGAACTTAAAGAAAAGATGGATCAACTAAAGCTTTTGCTTTCGCATGTTCATCCTGAAATGAACTATCAGCAACTTATTGAATACCTCAGTTCAAAAGCTTTATTGCAACTTGATCCAGAACAGACAAAACCAAGAAGCAGAGCGACACCGGCGCCGAAAGTAAAAATGGGGGTAAGTTCAAAAGAAATGGGGCTAAACTCGAAAGCCGAAAGAAACCGCTATGTACCAGAAGCACTAAGAAGACTCATATTTAAACGCGATAACTCCTGCTGCTCCTATGTTGATCCAAAAAGCAAAAAACGCTGCGATTCAAAATATCAGATTCAAATAGATCACATCGTGCCATTTGCCCTCGGTGGACAAACGACCGAGTCCAATCTGAGGCTACTTTGCGCGAGCCACAACCGATGGCGGGCTGAAAAGACATTCGGGGTTGTTAGAACTTAATTTGGAACTCGATTAAACAGTGACCCACCCTTGACACTGACAGGCTCAAACCATATACTGTCCTCATCGTTAGGGAGTAATCTTTCAGCAGCCCCTGCTGAGGAATTGGTCGACACACTGGGATTAAACCCCGGCCAATTCGCGAAACCGCCATCTTTATGAGATTAAGCGGATTTGTTGATGAGACTGACACTGGAGTTTTAAACAACTGTTTAACAACGCCGTGTCGTCTCTATTCTAAAAAGACTTCACGGCACATACTTAAAGGATTTTTTGCATGCTTCTCGAAGTACTCGTTTTGGGTTTAGTTCTTAGTGCCGATTCATTTTCTGCCGCTCTTGCCATGGGCTCACGCCCCTTTACCAAAAATGATGCTCTCAAGTTTGCATTAAGTTCCGGCGGAGCCGAGCTTATAGCGACCTTGGTTGGCTTCTTAGCAGGCTCCCATATCATCAGCATGATTTCTTCCATAGATCATTGGATCGCCTTCGGATTGCTTGCCGCTGTCGCTATTCATATGGCGATGGAAGGTATTGAGGGTCTACGTCATCCCCACAAGGAGGCGGAAGAAGTCGACTTTCATAGCTTTACCAAGGTTCTGATCGTATCTTTCGCAACAAGTCTCGACGCGTTCGGCGTCGGCGTTACTTTAGGAGTCGCCAACAAACCGATCATCCCTTTCCTGGCGTCCATTGGGTTGTGGGCTTTCGTAGCGACTTTGGTTGGACTTTACTTGGCTAAACGACTTTCTGATAAAATGGGACCGATCTTCACTCTGGTTGCAGCCGCAATCCTGGGTTTCTTATCAATCCAGATGTTGAAGATCTAAAACAAAAAAGGGAGTCGTCAGACTCCCTTTTTTATTAATCTTCACTTAACAACTCTTATTTCTTTTTCTTCTTCGGAGTCGCTTTTTCTTCCACCGCAGCTCCTACGGCTGTGGCAACTTTGCCTTCCGCGCGGATTTTTGCAGCTTCCAGTTTATGTCTTTCAGCTTCAGCTTCTGCTTTCACTGTTTCCATTTTGATTTTTGCGTCTTCAGCGTTGCTTTTTGCTGAATCCAAATGCTTTTCCAATTTTTCGCGTTCTTGCTTTGCCTTCTCAGCTTCACCCTGCAAACGTTTCAGCTCGGACTCAGATCTTGCGGTGTCTGCTTCGAATTCCGCGATTGCTTTTTTCGCTTTCGCAATTTCCAAAGCCGCCGTCGCTTGCTCTTTCTTCAAAGTATTCTGATTGCTATTCAATTCTTGGCGAGCTTTGGCAGCCGCTTGTTTTGACTTCTCTTCTTGCGACTTCACATCGTTCAGCTTCTTACGTTCACTTTCTGCTTGAGAAAGAGCGTCTTTTGAAGCGGCAAGGGCGCTTTTCAATTCGCCTTCGATTTTTTCAGTCATCGCCACAGACTGCTCCCCTTGAGCTTTCAAGCGAGCGGTCTCAGCTTCGGCTCTGGCTTTATCCGCCTCGGCGCGAGCAATCTCTTGTTTTGCTTTGGCATCGCGGGCTTTGGATTCTGCCACGGCTTTTTGCACGAGCAACTTTGTCTTCGCCAAGTTTTGTTCTGCTTTTTGCGTTGCGAGCTTAGCTTCTTCAGCTTCCTTCGTGGCTTTCAATCCAGCTTCCGTTGCCGAAGCTGCTTCTTTTTCAAGATCTTTCGCCTGGCTCTTCAACTCGTCTTCTTTTTTCTCAGCCACTTTACGGCGAGCTTGCGCTTCGTCGCGGACTTCAATGGCCTTTTTAGTTTTTTCTTGAGCGGCTTTGATGCGTGCTGAAGCAGCGGCTTGTTCTTTTTCCGCATTCTTCTGTTCACGATCATGCTCTGCTGCTTCCGCCTTTAGCTTTGCAGATTCACGCTCGGACTCAGCTTGCTCTTTTTTGGCATCACTTTCCATCGAACGAGCTTTATTAATAGCAGACTGTGCCTCCGCACGAGCTTTGTCGCGACGTTTGCGATCTTCCTCGGCGCGACGTTTGGCTTCAGCCGCTTCAGCCTTAGAGCCTTCTGCGTCCGCAGTTGCTTCCTCAGCTTCAATTTGTTTTGAATCAGCTTGAGCGAAAGCTCTTTGAGAAACTCCCGTTGTTGCAAGCGCAGCTAAGAGAAGAATACTAAGTGGTTTAAGATACATTGAATGTCTCCTATTGGTGTTCCCGGTCGATGTTAACAAGCAATAGAATATCGGATGTTTGGGCAAAAAAAAAGACGACCAGGATTGGGGGGGGGGATCTCCTGGCCGCCATGGGGGGGGTACCAGTCTATAAAGCAACGGAGGTGCCAAGACCAAATGTTCGTCAAATCCAAAACAACTCACAGGGAAAGCAAAACCTCTGTCGAGGATTTAGACGAAAACCGACAATTGGCGCTGGCAATTTGTGCTTTGAACTTCGCAATCTCACAGCTCCTGCTCTTTTAGCGGGCACATATTGAGTGATTTCAAGAAGCTGGACTCGACAGGAAGCCTTGTAAATTTCTACTCTACATAAATGAATATTCTCAATTTGAGACAGCTTATTGCCGCCATCGCGATATCAGGCTTGTGGGCTGGACCTGCATCGGCCTTTCATATCGTCATAGATCCCGGCCATGGCGGCACTGACACAGGCGCTGTTCATAGCAATATCAAAGAGGCAGATCTGGTATTAAAGGTCGCCAACAAACTCAAAGCGCTGCTTGAGAAAAATGAAAAATTCAAAGTCACCATGACCCGTGCGGCGGACCGCAATATCAGCCTCCCCGATCGAGTGAAACTTGCGGAAGGATCCAAGGCTGATTTGTTCGTGAGCTTGCACGCCAACGCGGCTTCCGATCAAAGAGCCAAAGGTGTCGAGTTTTTCTTTCAGAACAACTTACCCCCTGACGAAGAAAGTCTTTTCCTCGCCAGTCAGGAAAACCAGGCCGTCTTAAATTCCATGCATGCAACAGATGACACCAGCAATGATCTTTCCAAAAAAGGTGACGTCGCGGCCATCGTGGAGGACCTCCGTCGTCAAAATCGCATCACCTCCAGTCTGCGCCTTACGCAAACTTTGACGCAAACCTGGGAAAATGATGTGAGGTCTTCGCAAGCTACCATTAAGCAAGCCCCGTTTTATGTGATTTCAAAAACCTCCATGCCTTCTGTCCTCATTGAAGTAGGATTCCTCACAAACCCTCGCGAAGCAAAGCGCCTCACTTCGGCAGACTATCAGTCAGATCTTGCTCAAAAAATCTACACCGCCCTCGTGTCCTACAAAGAAAAGGTGGACAAGGCTGAGGCCAAGACTCTAAATTAGGGGCTCACAACTGGTGTGCACTCCGGCTTCGCCGGGGCTGATCTACACTCCGGCTTCGCCGGAGTAGGCAAAGTAAAGGAGCTCCCATGCGCGCAGACGGCCGTCTTTTCGATCAACTTCGTAACGTCAAAATCACCCCTAATGTTTCTGAATACGCTGAAGGTTCAGCACTGGTTGAGTTCGGAAAAACCAAAGTTCTTTGCACAGCATCTTACGAAAGCAAAGCCCCTCAATGGTTGGCAGGAACTGGCGCTGGCTGGGTGACTGCAGAATACGGCATGCTTCCCCGCTCCACGCACACTCGTAACAAACGCGAAAAATCATTGAACAGCGGACGCACCCAAGAAATCTCCCGTTTGATTGGCCGCTCCCTTCGCGCAGCAGTTGATTTAAAACAACTCGGCGAAAAACAAATCATCATCGACTGTGACGTGCTCAACGCTGACGGCGGCACTCGCACGGCTTCTGTAACTGGTGGCTTCGTCGCATTGGCTCTGGCACTGAAGAAGCTCCATGCCGTGAGCGAAATCAAAACCATGCCTTTGATCAATTACGTTTCTGCGATCAGCGTGGGTCTTCATAACGACAACATCTTTCTGGATTTGAACTACGAAGAAGATTCTTCCATCGGCACCGACATGAATTTTGTTATGACCGACAAAGGAGCTTTCGTCGAAGTGCAAGGCACAGCAGAGCACACACCTTTCACACGCGATCAACTTTTCAAAATGATGGAAGTCGCAGACAAAGGTTGCCGCGAACTCTTCATCCACCAAGCAGCAGTAATGGGCGAAATCTACAGAATCGCCGGCAAGTAGTTAGGAACTAAAAATGGATTTGTGGATTGCGACTGGTAATAAGGGTAAACTCACAGAGTATAAAATTCTTTTAAGCGAGATTGCTGATCTCAAGATCTTCTCGCAGGCAGACATTCCTTCGTTCACTCCTCGCCCCGAGGATGGCAAAACGTTTTTGGAGAATGCACGCATCAAAGCCAAATCTTTGCGCGCCGTTAAAAATAACGTGTGGGTGCTGGGTGAAGATTCCGGTCTTGAAGTGGAAGGTTTAAATAATCTTCCGGGCATTCACTCTGCACGTTATGCCGGACCGAAAGCTTCTGACAGCGAAAATGTCGCGAAGTTGATCAAGATGATGTCTTTCCGCCCAATGCCAAATCGCAATGCGAAGTTCGTTGCTTCCACGGTGATTTACACTCCCGAAGGTGAAGAGTGGGTGTTCACTGGCGAAATGAAGGGCAAGATTGCCTCCAAGCCAGCAGGCCTGCATGGCTTCGGCTATGACCCCGTGTTCATTCCTGAAGGGCAAACGCAAACTTTGGCAGAACTGGGCACTGGTTATAAAACACAGCACTCCCATCGCGCGAATGCTCTGAAAGCTTTTCTGGAGAAGTGGCGCACACTTTAAGGAATTCAATTCGGGTTTAAGTGGAAGAAGAGTTTTCTTTTTGAACTCTTCTCGCTTAAGCTCAATGCATGACACTTACATCTATTCAAACAATTGCATTCGCAGCCTTGGTTGTCTATTTCGGCAAATTTCTTAAAAGCAAAATTCATTTCATTGATAAATACAATCTTCCCTCGCCCGTGATCGGCGGTTTTTTGGTGGCCTTTGCTTTGGCTGTCCTTAAAACCTATGGCATTTTTGAAATCGCCTTCGATAAAACCATGCAGGAAGGTTTGATGATCGCCTTCTTCGCCTCTGTCGGTTATGCCGCATCTTTTCGATTGCTCAGAGATGGCGGACGAGCGGTTGTCTTTTTTCTGATTTTGTCAGTCGGTGGATTGCTGCTGCAAATTTTCGCGGGCATTGGTGTCGCCAAACTCATGGGCCTTCCTCCTTTGATGGGCGTTCTGACGGGTGCGGTTTCACTTACGGGCGGCCCAGGCACCGCCTTGGCTTTCGGGCCCGTTTTTGAATCGGCAGGCGTTTCCGGAGCCTCCGCGATTGGCTTAACCACAGCCATGGGAGGAATTCTTTTGGGAGGTCTCGTTGGCACTCCATTAGCCACTCACCTCATTAACAAAAAGAAGCTCCACCATCCTCACCTGTCTCGCGAAGCCACTCATGAAGATCACAACCTGCGTGCAAGGTCAGGGAAAGATCTTTTGCTGCACTTCTTGGCTTTAGCAGTGATTATGGGAGTGGGCACGGCCCTCAGTGCGTGGATCAACAATCAAGGCGTGACTTTGCCTATTTACATCGGCTCTATGATTGTCGCTGCGGTCATTCGCAATATCGAAGACTTCAAACCGACCTTTAAGATTGAAGCCAACTGGATTGAGGAGATCGGCTCCGTCGCTTTAACTTTCTTCATTGCCATGGCCATTATGACATTGAAGCTGGAAGAGCTCAGACATGCGGCCTTGCCGATTCTGGTATTCTTAGCGGTGCAGGTGGTTCTTGTTATGATCACAGCTTTAGGCCCGGCGTTCTGGATGGCAGGACGGGATTATGAGGCGGCGGTCATGAGTTCGGGCTATGTTGGCTTTATGATGGGAACGACCGCAAATGCCATGGCCAATATGTCTTCGTTGAGGCAGAAATATGGCCCCGCCCCGCGGGCTTATCTGGTTGTCCCTCTGGTTGGATCCTGCTTTATCGATTTTATTAACGCGGCCTTCGTGACCTTTTGTCTGAATTATTTTAGTTCCCTCTAAAAAGCCCCTCAAAAGCATGTAAAAAGGCGTCTCTCAGGACGCCTTTTCCATTTCCGAACTTTACTCTTTTCGGGCCCTTTGTTAGTGTCCTGCAAACGCCTGCTCTGACGACGTCGGAGTATATTCAACCTCTGGAGACTCGAGTGATGAAGGGCCTAAAAATCTTTACCGCAAATTCCAATCCAAACCTCGCCAAAAAAGTTGCTGAAGCAGCCGGAGTTGAGCTGGGCTTCTGTGAAGTCAGCAGCTTTGCCGATGGGGAAATTCAAGTTGAAGTCCATGAAAGCGTTCGCGGACAGCATGTCTTTGTGATCCAAAGCACCTGCCCTCCGGTGAATCAAAGCTACATGGAACTCTTTGTGATGCTGGATGCTCTTCGCAGAGCCTCTGCCGCGTCGATCACGGCCGTGATTCCTTATTACGGTTATGCTCGCCAAGATCGCAAAGTGGCTCCCCGCGCCCCCATCACTGCCAAGTTGATGGCTGATCTTCTGACCACGGCCGGAGCCAACCGCGTCGTTTGCGTGGATCTGCATGCCGCCCAAATCCAGGGGTTCTTTAACGTTCCCGTGGACCATTTATTCGCTATTCCGACTTTAGCTCGCGCTTGGAGAGAGGCTTATGGCCAAGGCTCTGAGTTTGTCGCGGTGAGTCCAGACGCAGGTGGGGTCGAAAGAACCCGTGCCTTTGCCAAACGCATTGAATCCTCGATGGCGATCATCGATAAACGCCGATCTGGCCCGAACGAGGCCAAAGCGCTTCATTTAATTGGGGATGTGACCGGCAAAACGGCCGTGATCGTCGACGATATGATTGATACCGCTGGAACCCTTACACAAGCAGTTGACAGCCTTTACAAGAATGGGGCAAAACAGGTGTTCGCCGTCGCAACGCACCCCGTTTTATCGGGTCCTGCTATCAGCCGTCTGAAGGAAAGCCGTATCGAAAAAGTATGGGTGACCGACACGATTCCGTTATCGGAAGCTGCGAAGAATTGCGGAAAAATTGAAGTGGTCTCGGTCGCTCCCGTTTTAGCGGAAGCCATCAAGAGAATCCACGGCAACGATTCTGTCAGTTCATTGTTTGATGCTTAGATTTTAAAGCGCACTGAGCGCAAAGAAATAGCGCCGCCCGCAAGGTGGCATTTTAATAACCCTTTCTATTGGACTAGAAGGAAAAAAATATGAAAAACAGAATCGACCTAACAGTTGAACCTCGTCAAACTGGTAAAGGCAACAGCCGTGAACTTCGTGTAAATCGTCAAGTTCCTGCAGTTATCTACGGAGCAGTATCACCTATCAACGTAACTGTTGGTGAAAAAGAAATCGTTAAGTACAACACTCGTGCTTACGAAAATGCTCTATTCAATTTGAAATCATCTGAAAAAAACGCAAACGGTATCGTTGTACTTGTTAAATCAGTAGACGTTCACCCTCTTTCTCGCCGTCCTCAACACGTTGACTTCTACGCTTTGGATCTTAAAAAAGCAGTTCGCGTTTGGGTTGAAGTTAAACTTGAAGGCAAACCAATCGGTCTTTCTGAAGGCGGTTTGTTGAACGTTGTTAACCGTCAAGTTGAGGTTGAAGTTCTTCCTACAGACATCCCTGAGTTCATCACTGCTGATATCTCTGGTTTGGCTTTGGGCGATGCTCTTCACGTTTCTGACTTGAAAGTTGCTTCTACAGTTAAAGTTATCTCTGGTGGCGAATTGACAATTGCGGTTGTTAGCGCTCAAGACGAAGAAGTTGCTGCTACTCCAGCTGCTGCGGCTCCGGCTGCTGCTCCTGCTGCGGGTGCAAAAGCTCCTGCTGCTGCTGCTGGCGCGAAAGCCCCTGCTGCTGCAAAACCAGCTGCGAAAAAGTAATCTCCTACGGGGAAATTATTTTTTCCCAAAAGGAATTCTACTCCGGCTTCGCCGGAGTGCAGACAGTTCTACTCCGACGAAGTCGGAGTGCAAACAGACAAGGCAGCTCACCCGAGCTGCCTTTGTTTTTTAAGAGGGTTCTATGTGGTTAGTCGTCGGTCTTGGCAATCCAGGTAACGAATATAAATTCACCCGTCACAACATCGGCTTCATGGCTGTTGATTATTTCCTCCAAGGTGTCGGCAATCCTCGCCTGCAAAACAAGTTCAAAGCTGAAATCGCTCAAGTAGAGTTCAAAGGCCATCAGGTCATCTTCTGTAAGCCGCAAACTTTCATGAATCTGTCTGGCGAATCTGTTCAGCCTTTGATGGGCTTTTATAAAATCCCCCTCGACCATTTGATCGTTATTCATGACGATATTGATCAGCCCTTCAATCAAATGAAAATTCACAAAAACCGCGGTCACGGCGGGCACAATGGAATCAAAAGCATCTCAGGTTTGATGGGCTCCGCAGACTATGCTCGCCTTAAACTCGGCGTTGGTCGCCCTGACAATCCAAACTTCCCTGTGGCAGACTATGTCTTGGGCAAATTCACTAAAGAAGAGACCACTGTTCTTCCGGATTTCCTCAATAAAGGCTGCGACGCCCTCGAGAGCATCATTCTTGATGGCATCCAAAAAGCTTCGACAAAATTCAACGGTTAATATAGAGTTCCCAAATTAGTTACAAGGGCGTTGAGTTTTTCTTAGTAAGAACAAACCTCAAACACCCCAGGAAGTTGATTTTTTGATTTTATCAAGGCGCGACGAGGAAGGCGTACTGCAAGTACGTCGACGAGGAGCAACGCAGAGAAAATCAAAAAGGCAACTTCCCCCCCTTAAGGAGATTGGATTTATGGCACTTCAGGTTGGTATTGTTGGGCTTCCTAATGTTGGTAAAAGTACCCTTTTTAATGCGCTTACTTCTGCAAAAGCTGAAGCCGCTAACTACCCTTTCTGTACGATTGATCCCAATGTCGGCGTGGTTACAGTCCCAGATCCACGCATGGATAAAATTACGACTTTCATTAAGCCTCAAAAAGTGATTCCAACAACAATGGAATTCGTGGATATCGCAGGTATCGTTAAAGGTGCTTCGCAAGGTGAAGGTTTGGGGAACCAATTCCTTTCTCACATCCGCGCCACTGATGCGATCGTTCACGTGGTTCGCTGTTTCGACGACCCAAATATCATTCACGTTGCGGGCAGCGTGGATCCACTTCGTGATATCGAAATCATCAATACTGAGTTGATGTTGGCCGATCTTGATTCTGCGGAAAAACGTATGAAGCGCACTGAAAAAATGGCGAAGAGTACAACCGACAAAAAAATCAAAATGGAATACGAAGTTTCCAAAAAAGCCGTTGAAGCTTTGAGCAAAGGTCTTCCTGCTCGTTCAGTGACCTTGGATGACCAAGAAGCTCCCTTCATGAAAGAGATGCATCTTTTGACTGCGAAACCAGTTCTTTACGCTATGAACGTCAATGATGCTGATTTCGCTGCTGGCGGTAATGATTGGACGAAGCAAGTTGAAAAACGTGCTGCTGAAGAAAACAATCAAACGATTTTGATTTGTTCTGCAATGGAAGCAGAGATCGCTCTCCTTCCACCGGAAGATCGTGCTGATTTCCTGGCTGCTTTGGGCGCCGAAGAACCAGGTTTGAATCGTTTGATTCGTGAAGCTTACACACTTTTGGGTCTACAAACTTACTTCACTGCAGGTGAAAAAGAAGTTCGTGCTTGGACGATTCGTGCAAACACAAAAGCTCCACAGGCTGCGGGCGTGATTCATACGGATTTCGAAAAAGGCTTTATCAGAGCAGAAACTTACCACTGCGAAGATTTGTTTACTTACAAATCTGAACAGGCTGTTAAAGATGCTGGTAAATACCGCGTCGAAGGTAAAGAGTATGTCGTTAAAGACGGAGACATCTTGTTCTTCCGTTTCAACGTTTAATATGTTCGAATGAGGGTCCTGTAAAAGGGCCCTTTTTTTTGCCTTGGGCCATTCGGAGGTCCGCAATGAACGAACTACTTAAACTTTCTGCTTTGGAAATCGCCGCAAAAGTTGCTGCCAAAGAAGTGACACCCACAGAAGTTTTAGAAGCGCATATCGCGCGCATCGAAGAAGTAAATCCTCAGTTGAACGCGATGGTGGAAAAGGATTTTGTTCGCGCCAGAAAATTGGCGGCAGAGCAAACCGAAATCCTGTCAAAAAATCACTCCCCTCTGCCTCCCCTTTTTGGTGTTCCCTTTACCGTCAAAGAAATGTTCGCCTATCAAGGAATGAAGCGCACTGGTGGCAGTGTTCATCACAAAAACGATGTGATGGATTGGGATGCGACGATCGTGGCTCGTCTTAAACATGCTGGTGCTATTCCGATGGGCTCCACCAATGTTCCTGAGTTGGGATTTTGGTTTGAGACTTACAACAAAGTTTACGGACTCACGAACAACCCCTACAGTCTCGAGCGAACACCCGGTGGCAGCAGCGGTGGCGAAGGCGCTTTGATTGGTGCTGGCGCATCTCCGATTGGTGTGGGCAGTGATATTGGTGGCAGCATTCGCATGCCAGCAACCTTCTGTGGAATCTTTGGCCACAAACCTTCTCAATATCTTTTGCCATTTACGGGTCATTTCCCTTACTCAAAAGAAGAAGTTAAAACCATTCTTGTCGGCGATAAATATCCCTACACCACTTTGGGGCCGATGAGCCGCAAAGCTGGCGACCTTTACAAAATGATGGAAATCATGATGGGTCCTGATGGTTACGATCAGACGACTTTGGCTGGAGCAAAACTCAAAGAGCGTCCCAAAGATTGGTCCAAAGTTAAAGTCGTTCTTTGTGCGGATCCGGTTTTTCATACGGCTCGTCAGACCGATTATGAACTTGTCCAAGTGGTCAAAAATTGCGGCAAACTTTTTGAGGAGCTGGGTGCTGAAGTGATCGAACTCGATCCCCGCTTTTTTGTTCGCTCTACAGAATTATGGTTTGCGGCTCTTAAGAAAACTAAGAATAAGAACTTCTTTGAGGTTCTTAAAGGTAAGGAAGAAAAATTCTCTGTCGGTAAAGAGCTTTTCAAACTGGCTTTTGGAAAAGGTCGCTATATCTTCCCGAATCTGATTGTCTCGTTGGCGGAAATCTTGGAAGGAAGCTCAAAAGATTCGCCAAAGAAGTTGGCTGAAGAACTTCAGGCTCTACAGAAAATGCATGACGATCTCAGTAAAATCCTGGGACCTAACGGGATCCTGATTTTACCACCGCACCCTCGCGTGGCTCCGAAACATCGTGAGCCATTGTGGTCTCCGTTTGATTTTATCTTTACGGGAATCTTTACGACTCTGGGTATGCCAGCGACCTCGATCCCTATGGGACTGAACGAAGAAGGAATTCCATTGGGCGTACAAGTGGTGGCAAACTCTATGAATGATCACCTCACCCTGGGATGCGCAGAACTTTTAGAGCAAACCTTTGGGGGCTGGGTGCCTCCAAAAGAATAAAAATTTCTATTGTTGATACTTCAAAAGATAGTCGTCGACTATCTTTTGAGTGTCGACATTCCCCAAGGCTTTTTCCAGGATCTTCATTTTCTCGGCATGCTTTTTTTGGATAACAAAATAGGTTCCCTGAGTGTGAAGGATGTGCTCACTCACTTGCACTTTTTCTCGAATTGAAGACTGCAATTGTTTAATATGATAAATCGCATTGTCTCGGTCCATCAATGCTCCATCTAACTTTCCCTGGGCCACAAGTCGAATTCGGACATCATCACCAGGATACAGCAAGACCGTGATAACTCCCCTATTCACCAGATCCATAAATTCTTCGAAATATCCGGAACCCTCGTACAGACCGATGCGTTTGCCTTTGAGATCCGACAATTCTTTCCACACTAAAGGGTGATTTTTTTGCTCTACAAGAGTCAGCCGCGACAGGAATAAAGCCTTACTTGGATTGGCGTACCCAGACTGCATACTGGCCAGCCAGGAAAAATATCCTAGATATTTTTGGGATCTGGCCTCTCTTAAGACATGAACAAAGGGCAGATAAGTCACCACGATATCGATATTTACCGTCTGCAAAGCTTCACTCAAAGCTTTGATACCTGCGCCTCCGTCTGGGCATCTTACGCAGGTAAAGGGCGGGAACTCATCGACCACAATATTCCAAGTTTCCCGCACACTTTCAGCGCGGCCGATAGAGACCCATGCACAAAGAAAAAATAGAATGAAGATATTCTTCCAGATCATATCTTCATAATAGGCTCAGCAAACTGACAGCCTCAGATCCAGCGGCAAATTACATATCTCGTTCACGCAAGTGATCTAAGACGATATGGAAACTCCAGACAGTCAGGAACAATACCAAAGATGGGAAGAGGATCAGATGCGGGAAGCTGGAAAGCGTCTTCCATCCCTCGCGAACTAGAATTCCCCAGCTGGTGTAAGGTGGATGAACTCCTAAACCAATAAAACTCATAAAACTTTCATACAAAATATTGGTGGGAATTTGTAAGGCTATCAAGACCAACAAAGTGCTGATCATGTTTGGCAGAATATGGCGGACCAAGATATGGCGACGTGTTCCACCCAAGGCAATGGCGGCTTCGACAAAAGGCTTTCTTTTGATTTCCAAAACCATGCCTCTTGTCACTCGCGCTAGACTCATCCAGTGTGTTGCCGAGATGCCAATGCATAAACCCAAAACCGCCACCAAGTGCGGATCTTCAAAGGGCAGGATCACTTGCATCGAAAGACAAATCACTGACACCAGGATAAAACTTGGAATGGCCATAAAGATGTCACAGGCTCTCATAAATAATTTATCTGTGAAGCCTTCGAACCATCCCGCCACCGCGCCATAGAAAAAGCCAAATACAAAAGTAAGTATCGAACAAACAAATCCAATCAACAATGAGACTCGCCCACCGACCAAAACTCGGGCAAACAGATCGCGGCCTAAGGTGTCTGTTCCAAAAATATGCGCCCAGCTCGGGCCTGCCAAAATGGTGCTGACGTCCTGAGGGACTCCGCCTGTAGGAACAAAAACGAAACTGCCTAAGGTGGCAGCTGCTAGCAACAGCAAAAACAATCCGGCAATGAATAGCAAAATCTTCTTCACGCATCCTCCGTCAAACGAGGATCTAAAAGACGCATGAACACATCCATTAGCGAATTGATGATAATCAAAATGGCGCCGTAAAATAAGGTCAGTCCGACAATCAACGTGTAATCACGGTCATTCAGCGAGGAAATAAACTGACTGCCCAAACCAGGGATGGCAAAAAGCATTTCCACCAGAAATGAACCTGAAAGCAGGCCGGTGATCAGCGGGCCCGCATAACTCAAGAACGGAATCATCGAATTGCGTAGAACATGATGAACTAAAATTCCCCAGGTTCCCAGACCCTTCGCTTTCGCCGTTCGCACATAATCCAAATGCAGGTTTTCGTTCAAGGACGTTTTCAAAAGACGAACCAATGTTGCCAAAGGACGGAAACCCAAGGTCAAGACAGGCAAAACATAATGGATCGGACTTGAAAGAAAGGCCACCGGAAGAACATTGAAATAAAATCCAAAAAGATAAATCAGAAAAGGCCCCCAGAACAAACTTGGCAATGACAGCATCGCGATCATAGTTTGATCCACCAGGCTTTCAAACCAGGTCCCACGGAACCGAATAGAAACCAGTGCCAGCGAGAACGCCCCAAGCAGAACAAACAACAAAGTCACAAGGCTAAGACTTAAAGAGCTGCCAAGGCCCTGCTGAATAATAGATCCAACCGTTTGATCTGGATGCATCATTGAGATGCCAAAATCCCCGCGCAAGGCTGAAGAAATATAACGAACAATCTGTGTGAGCGTGGATTCGTGAAGACCCCACTGCTTTGTCAGGGTTTCCTTCACCAGAGGATTGAGAGCCGCTTCGTCATCAAAAGGACCGCCGGGCAAAAGCTTGAGCAACAAAAAGCTAAGCGTCGCTAGGAACACCAGCGACGCTATTATTTCGAAAGTCTTCTTAAAAAGAAATCTCAGCCAGTTGCCTATATGTCATCCCAGTTTTCTTTACCCACAAGCTCCGCATTCACTTTCACAGGAACCGGTTCTGACAAATACGGGAAAAGATCTTTTTTGTTGCCGTACAATTTTGCATAAACATAAGCATTCGAAACCACGCGCTTCACATAGTTTCTAGTTTCAAGGAAAGGAATGTGCTCAATGAACTCATCGGTTTCCAGGCTGCCAAATGAAACCAACCAGTTTTTAACTCTGTGAGGTCCCGCATTGTAGCCAGCTGCGACCAATGGAATCGTGTTATCGAAGCGGTCCATAAGGCGTTTCAAATAACGAGAACCCACTTTGACTGCCGTTTCGGATTCCAAAAGCATGGGAGCTTTAAAATCCTTATCACCCAACATGCTTGCAACTTTGTGACCGGTAAATGGCATGACCTGCATCAACCCCAAAGCGCCTACTGGAGAAATAGCATCTCTGCGGTAGCTGCTTTCCGCTCTCATAATTCCCCAAACCAACTCTTCTGGCACAGAGAACTTTTTAGTGTACTTTTCTACTGAATCACCATAAGCACGCGGGTAAGCAAGTTCCCACAAATAACGAACCCCATCCACTCCGTTAGCGGCTCTTTGACCACCAAAAGTCACCTGCGCGATATAAGAAGAGCGATTGAAGTGACCTGCAGTACTGTACTCTGTCATCAAAGTACGTAGGTATTCACGATTGGCCGTTTTTCTTTCGATATCGTACAGATCCCAACGCGCCCATTCATTTTCACCAACAATCATCAAGTCGCGGGCACGCTCGAAGCGTTTCATCAAAATCGGACTTGAGAAAGATGCCGTGCTGTCGCCAGAATTTACTTCACTGTCATTTTTCACGACCTCAACAGACTGGCTGTCTGTTGCATCCGTCCCGTCCGCTTCCTCTTCATCACCTTTTTCATCATCGGCAGAGTACTGCGTGATCATCATGTTCTCTTCGGATTCGGACTCGTCACCACGGTAAGAGTCTTCCACTGAAGGCATCAAGAACTCACTCGCTGAGAATCTGGAGATCACACGCGGCTGAATTGGCAAAGGACTTTGCGCAAGTTTTGCTGGCAGAATGGATTCCATTTTCTTAAGACGGGCTTGAGCGGCAATCGCGTAGTAACCCAATAATGGGTCCTTCGCCAAACCTTCCATCATAGAACGGGCTTTTTCTGTCTTCCCCTGGCGGAAAAGACTCATCGCCATCCAGTAAGTCACACGATCATTCGGGAAGGCCTTCCAAACTTTTTTATTTTTCTTTTTCAAAGTTTGCAAATCAGAGAACGCTTTGTAAGCGCCTTGATAGTCACCCTTCAGATACTTCAACCACGCCAAGTGCCATTTTGCATCGCGATTCAATCCTGAATTTGGATACACCTTCATGAACTCTTGGAATCTGCGAGCGGCACCATCGTAATCCTGGAACTGATAGCTCAGGAAGGCAGATTGATAAAGTGCCTGACGACCGGTTTTAGAGCGCGGGCTCATTTTATAAGCTGAGTAATAAGAACCCACCGCTTGTTGAACTTCGCCGGCTCTGGCTGTCGCAGAAGCAAACAAGATCAAATAGTCGAAGTTCTTTTTCATGCTGTCATAATAAGGCGTCAGAATTTGCACGCCCTTCACCAATTCACCTTCTTGAAGATAGAACTGCGCTTGCAACTTGTCGGCTAAGTATTTGTCCGTCTTGCCAAGCTTTTCTTTCATAACATTGATTTCGCCTTGAGCCTTTTGATCAAGACCGGCGAAAAGCAAATATCTCACACGAGTGCGGAAATTTTCTGTCGTCACTTGGCAGTCTGAGGGCTTGCCTTCAAATTCATTGGCTGCCAGATCCACGCTCCAGTTTTGCACTTTTGAATACGCCGGATACTTTTCATACAGCTTAACAAGCCATTTACAAGTTTGGGAGTGATGACCCAAACCTTTTTCAGCCACCGCCAAATTGTAGATCACATCGGGATAAGCCTCTGTGTTGCGCGTTCTTTTTTCCAATTTCACAAATTGCGCGGAAGCATGCTTGAAATTCTTTTTTTCAAGCGCCACCTGGCCAGCAAGATTTGAAGCATCAATGCTCATTTTCACGTTCGGCGAAAGATCTTGAACCCGCACCAATTCTTTTTCTGCCTCATCCATCTTGCCTGTTTTCATATAGGCTTGTGCGAGGTAGAAATGCGCATATTCTTGTAAATCGGTCTTTTGATTTGCGATCTCTTGGAAGGCTGGGATGGCCAGCTCATACTTCGCGGCTTTAAACTGCTCAAGAGCTGCTTTAAAGGAATTGAGCTCATCTTTACCAGATTGAGCAAAAGCCGGAGATACAGCCAAAGAGCTGAAAAGAACACTCGAAGAAAAAATACGTTTCAGGGAGGTCATCATGTCCATCCACTCCATTCAAAAAAAACAAGAGCTTCTATGCTCTATTTGCTGCTCTATTTGCTGCTCTATTTACTGCCCTATTTACTCATCAACCCCGTCCGGGCTGAAGCAGGACACCGTCCGCCGTAGCGCGAAAGCGCGAAGGAGGATTGTATCTCTACTTTAATAATGATACCGAATATCCATGGCAAAATCGAAGACGAAAACGATCTATACCTGTCAAAATTGTGGAGCCCAACGCCCTAGGTGGGAAGGAAAATGTTCTGACTGCGGCGCGTGGAATTCCTACGTAGAGGAATTGCAGTTACCAGAGGTTAAAACCAGAGGTTGGTCGACCGGTGGTACTGACACAGCCAGTACAGCTAACAAACCTGTCTCCCTGGACCAAAGACTTGAAGAGATCAAATTAGATCGCTTCGACACCGGCTTCGAAGAGCTGAATCGCGTGCTGGGTGGCGGTTTAGCGCGCGGAAGCTTCGTGCTTTTGGGCGGTTCTCCGGGCATCGGTAAATCGACTCTTTTACTGCAAATGGCCGGCGGTCTCGCCGATCACAAGCACAAGGTGCTCTATATTTCTGGAGAAGAAAGCGTTTCACAAACGGGCTCTCGTGCTCATCGTTTAGGCATTCGCTCCCCGCTTATCGAAATTGGCTGCGAAAGTAATTTGCACAATGTGATGGAGCTTGCTCGTCATAAGAAGCCAGATGTCTTAGTCGTCGATTCCATTCAAACCATGTATTTGTCAGATCTACAGGCGGCGCCTGGTTCTGTCTCACAAGTGCGTGAGTGTGCCGGTCATTTGATGGGCCTGGCAAAACACGACAACATCACTGTGATTCTGATTGGTCACGTCACTAAAGACGGCAATATCGCCGGTCCTAAAGTACTTGAACATATGGTCGACTGCGTTCTTTCATTTGACGGTGATATCTCCTATGACTTCCGCTTGCTTCGCGCTTTGAAAAATCGCTTTGGGGCGGCTCAAGAATTGGGCGTTTTCCAAATGAACTCAAAAGGCTTGGAAGAAGTTTCCAATCCATCGGAACTGTTCCTTGGAGAACGTGGGGACCAACTGATCGGTTCAGCAGTATTTGCTTCGATGGAAGGCACAAGACCTTTATTGTGTGAGGTGCAAGCTTTAACTCTGTCCAGTCCGATGCCAATGCCTCGTCGTACCGCTTTGGGTATTGATGTGAACCGTCTGCATTTGTTGACGGCAGTTTTGGATCGTCATTTGGATATTCGTTTGGGCAATAATGATATCTTCATCAATGTGGTCGGCGGATTGAAATTGATTGAACCCGCTGCGGATTTGGCTGTTGCAGCCGCCATCTTATCGACAGAGAGCCGCAGGGATCTTGACGCTCACACCTGCTATTTTGGCGAAATCGGTTTGACCGGCGAAGTTCGTGGGGTCTCTTTTGTTGAAGCTCGCGTGAAGGAAGCCGATAAGCTTGGGTTCAAGCACTTCGTCATGCCTCTTTCCAATAAAAGGCATCTGGCTGATATAAAAATCTCTAAAGACAAGAAGATTTCATTTGTCAAAAACGTGCATGAGCTGCGTAAATTAATCTGAGGGAATTTTGAATGTCTGCTGATGCGATCGTAAAAGAAACTTATGCTGCTGGCGATTATATTTTCTTCGAGGGCGATATCGAAAGACATTTCTATATCGTCGAATCAGGTGTGGTCTCTATCTGTACGATGAATCGCCAAGGCCAGGCTGTGGTTTTGGGACAGGTTCGCGATGGGGAATCTTTCGGAGAGTTCGCTCTTTTAGAAAACAAACCTCGTTCGGCCTCTGCGGTCGCTGCGACTGAAGTGACATTGGTGCGTGTTTCTGAAGAAGGCTTTCAGCAACTCTTGGAAGAACTTCCCGTCTGGGCCAACTGCATGCTGAAGTCTTTTGCCGAACGTTTGAAAAACACAACGGCTGCTTTAAAAGAAGCTGAAGACAGCATTCGTAAATTAGAAAATCAAAGCACTTAAAACTTCTAGGGAACCGCCCCTTGGATAAATTCCTCAGAGTTGGCTTTGGCTTTCATATCTCGCAGTGCCAGCTCAAGATTTCTTAGAACTTCTCCGGCTTGGGGATGCTTCTTTGAGACTACAATATAACAGGGAATAACCTTAATAGATTTAGAAACCATTTTTTCATGGGAATTATTGGCAAGCCAATGCTCCATGGTTACATCATAATTTAACAGATAGCTGGCTCTTTGATTCTTTAACACCAGGCTGGCTTGATCCACAGATTTCACTTCAACGAGGGAAACACTTCTTTTGCGCTTTAGTTCATTCAACAGACCGCCATAAGAATAGCCAAAGATCAGCGCTATTTTCCTTGAATCAGGGACGGTCATATCCTCTGGAAAACTTTCACGAGAGTACGCCCAAAGTGACAACTTCATCTCCACAAAGAGTTCCTTGCCAATCAAAGTGGTCTCTTTGAATTCTGGAAAACTGCTGACCCCCATCCATACATCGATGGTTCCTGCCGCAACTTCAGTCATCATCCTTTTTGCTGGAACAAAAACGGGTTTCATTTTGTACCCGGAAGCCTTGAGAAGCTCTCTTACCCGCGCAGACAAAACACCTGTGGCTTTTCCCTGCTCATCGACTCCATAGAAAGGAGGGAAATCAATGATGGCCACTCTAAGTTCAGATTTGGCTTGAGCAACTCCGAACAGAACTTGTGTAGTAAAAATAAGCTTCAAAATTAGTGACATGAGTATGATTAAGCATTTGAAAGGCCGTCGATCCACTTACATACCTGCAATGTAAGATTCAAGGGGGCCTATTTGCTCCGCGACGCTACCCGAGCAATCAATTTATAGTTTATCTAAACTTCACACAGACTGGCTTTGAATCCTCGAACGCGAGCCGTGGCAAAAATAACAGTTCGCAAAGCTCGAATGGTTCGGCCCTCCTGGCCAACAATACGCCCCCGCTCATCGACCGGAGCCGTGATCTTATACTCGGTCACCTCACCAAGACTTTGATAGCTGACCTTGGCCGTTCCTACCCCAGCAAGGAGTTCATTCACAAGGAGCGCAAGAAGCTCACCGACAATTTTCTCGGACTCATGCTTTGGCTCAGCCGGATGACCTTCCTGAGTCACACTTCTGGCCTTTTTAATAACAAGTAAATCTTTTGGTTCGCCCAATGAAAAACCCCTTCAACAAAATGAAATTTTAAACGACCAGATCGATGACCGCGCGATGACCGTAGCTGCCCGACATTGCAGACACGAGATCTCTTAATGCCGTGATGTTTTTGCCTTTTGAACCGATCAGCCGTCCGCGATGTTCGGGATTTAGATTGATCTTAAAAACTATGGTTTTCTCTCCCAACATAAATTCAATGTTTACGCCATTATCGGGAGCGCCAGTCATTTCCCGAATCACTTTGTGCAATACCAAGCTGAGCTTTTGACTGACTTTTTCTTTAGTTGAATCCATATGACCTCCAACATATTTTGGAGGACTCCTCACAAAAGACTCAACACCTTCAACTGACCCTCGACCCGTTATTGCTCCGCAGTCTTCCGTCCATAAGTGATTTAGATTTCACCCAACGGATGTAGGATCCGCGTGCAGAGCGTGTTTCGCAGCTCAACCGAAACGGAGGTTGCTGTCGATGGTTTAGATAGCAATTCACTTTTTTCTCATGACAGGTTAGCAATTAGCGAAATTTCCGTTCGTCTTATAGAACCAGTGCTGTTTCAAAAAATATAAACTCATCCGGTCACTCCGGAATCACTCAGGAGATTAAATGAAAACCCTTTTTGCCATGTTGATTATTTTTGCTTCCACTAAATCATTTGCCTCTGGTCTTGCGGGTCGCGTTTCTGATGTTTGTCCTCAAGGACATATGTATACAGACTATGCTCTCTATAATGTAGAAGACTACTTCTGGGTTTTTGCTGACGAGGCGAAGACGCAACTCAAATCCAACAAATCTGTTGTAACGCTAGTGAATCCGAACGATCAAAAGCAATTTGCCCTTTTAGCCTTCAACAAATTAACAGTTTTTGGATGGACAAATGTGGGCGGCATGACTGCCGGCGCGAAAGGATATCTGCCTTATATTAATAAAATGGTCGATGCTGGTTGGACTTTGTGCGCTCGTTCAACGACGGGCCTGGGTATCAAACAACTTGAGCATATTTTAAAAACTGGCGAGATGGACAGCAGTTTTTCAAACAGATAATCGATTGAAGTCTATTAAAGTCAGGCCGACTGCTTCTGGCCTGACTATTCCCCTTTGCTCCGTCAAACGAAACCCTCTCCAATCAGAATACCAACTCAATCCACTATTCATTCTTGTACCAAAACTCTGTTCATCCTAAGATCAGCCATGCATTCATTTGAAATCTTTCCGGGCGAAAATTTTCAGCTTCTACTACACGATCAAGATGAAATCCTCTCAGAGATCATTCGAGAAAAAGGATTTTATTCACTCAACGACCTCGTTGTATTTCGCCAACTCTTAAAACCTCATTCTACAATGCTTGAGGTTGGTTCAAACTTAGGCTGGCACACCGTCGCCATGGGAAAATATCTGACCGAGGGTCTGATCTTGGCTGTGGAACCTGAGATGAAGAACTTCCAGCTTCTGAGTAGAAATATCACCCTCAATGAACTCAAACAGGTGAAGTGTGTGCGGGCGGCCCTTTCCAATTACAAGGGCCACGGAAGTTTGTCTCTATCCGGGGGAAATTTTGGCGATCATATTTTGGATCCACAAAGTCTGTTAGACAAAAGACCCTTGGTCGAAGTTGAAGTTTTAACCGGGGATGAACTAGTCAGCCAAGAAACTGGTTTCACAAAACTTGATTTTATTAAAATCGACGCTCAGGGAAGTGAATGCAAAATACTGGAAGGTCTGAAAGAGACCATTCAAAAATTTAAGCCAGCGATCATGGTGGAATACTCTCCCCGCCACATATCCGCCGCTGGTGATTCGGTGTTTGAAATTTTCGCCTTTATTGAGAAGAATTCCTACTTTCCCTTTCAAATTGTCGAAGATCTTCAGCGACCTAGAAATAGACTTCTTGATTTCGTCAGCATTGAAAATCTTCTGTCCGCCACCAAAATTCTTATGGAACGTGGCACTGGAGTTGACCTCCTATTGCTTAATCTTGAACACATTGAAGCCTTGAAACAACAAGGGATGCTTATTTAATATCCTTTCCCGAAGGAATAGATTGCCAGCACGAACTAAGATTTGTTTAAATTCTTAGCATGGACTCTCAGCTAAGTGACAAAATCGTTGGCCTTCTTGCAGCAACTCAACTCATTGAGGCTGAAGAGATTTTAAACCAATTCCCTTTGGAATCATGCGATTTTAATACAGCTTATTTGTGGATGATTTTAAAGTCCCATCAGCAAAAATATCAGGAAGCCTACAACTTAGTGACGGCATTGCAGACGCATCAGCCGGAAAACGTAAACCTTCGCTTTTACCGTGCCAGACTCTCTATTGCCCTTGGAAAATGGCAAGAAGGATTGGCTTTCTTTGACAGCATCAGAGGCTCTGGTCACTTCGGTGGGGAACTCGTTACAAAGAAGAAGCCTCTATGGTCCGGAGAATCACTCTGGGGAAAGACCCTGCTCATCGCCTGCGAAGGTGGCCTGGGGGACATTATATGTTTCTCTCGTTTTGCCCCCTACTTTGAGACTTTAGGCGCAAAAGTTATTTTGGCAGCTCCAGAGGAAATATTTCCGCTGCTGCGATCTTTACGCGGCGTCAGTGCCTTGGTGGAAATCAAGGGTGTGGATCAAGTCGACTTTGACTTTTGGCTGCCTTCACTTAGCTGCCCACGGGTTTTAAATTTGCCATTGTCTGAGATTGATGGAAGTCCTTTTTTACAGGTGCTAAATCCCTTTGTTGAATCCTGGAAGTCATTAACTTCATCATCCAAGAAAAAGGTCGCTTTAGCTTGGCAAGGAAACACCAAATTTGCGGAAGACTATCTCAGGAGTGTCCCCGCAGATGTCATAAAAGGTTTGCTGGATTCAAGCGATCAGTTCGAATTTTTCACCGTGTATCCAGAGCACAGTCACAACGGACTTAAAGATTCCCGACTCAAAAATCTAAGCTCTTATATTCGTGGACCTGAAGATTTGGCGGGTTTTTTAATGAACATGGATTTGGTGATTTCTGTCGACTCAGGACCTGCGCATCTAGCTGGGGCTCTTGGAGTCCCCGTGCTTTTACTCAATCGAGTCATGGGCTGGTTTACCTTTTCATGCGAGCCAGACACAACTCAACCACAAATTTCCTCTTGGTATAACTCAATGCGAATTTTACATCAGACGCAGTGGGGCCAATGGCAGGAAACAATCACACGTTCTTTGCAGTTCCTTAAAAACGAAGAATGGCCTAAAGACCAACGAATAAAAAGTGATGCCATCTATCATCCCAATAATATTTCATCCACAGGTGGTGTGATTGATCTGGTGCAGACGCGACAAGGTCCTTTTCTAACCGTTGTTACAGATTTTTTCGTTGGCCGCGCACTCAAAGAATATGGTGAATATTCGCAAGCGGAAGTTATTTTATTTTCCGAACTGATCAAGCCAGGAATGGTTGTTGTTGAAGCTGGCGCGCACTTGGGCGCCCACAGCGTTGCCTTCGGAAATCTTGTCGGTCCCAAGGGCAAAGTGATCTGCTATGAACCTCAGGAATTCTTGTGGACCATAAATCGCCAGAACTGTTTTCTACAAAATCTTACTCAAGTTGAAGTTCGAAAAGAAGGTCTCGCGCAGAAGAACAGTTCTCGCAAGATCGAAACGCCGGAATATTCTCGCCTTGGCAACTTTGGCGCATTGGAATTGAAGCTAGACCAATCTTCAGAAGATCCCCATCAAACGATACAAATGGTAACTCTGGATTCGCTCGAGCTGGATCGCTTGGATTTCATGAAGCTCGACATTGAAGGCATGGAGCTGGAGGCTTTGTTCGGGGCAGAAAAAACCATTCGTCGTTTAAAGCCTGTTTTGTATGTTGAAAATGACAGAACGGATATAGCTCCGGATTTAGAAAACCTTCTGCGATCTTGGGGATACATCCTTTATCAGCATTTCCCACCTCTGTTTAACACCGATAACTTCAACAAAAATTCTCTTAATATTTACCCGGGAATCATCACGAAAAATATTTTGGCGCTGCCTCAAGCCTGGGCTGACGAAATGCTGCGTAAGTTTGACTTAAAAAAGATATAATGATGTTTGCCATGGAAATAGGGATTAACCTTTATCTGCCACGCGAACCAGAAGGCTCCCCGGCGTCGCGAAAGCTCTGCTGAAATTTCCGCGAACACATCATCTAAAAATTTGCGCTGATACGGTGAAAAATTCCCGGTTTTTAACAACCGGATCCTCAACTATTGTGGCTTCAAAAAAATTAAAGATAGCGTAAACAGCATCAAACCTGAGACTACTTACTTGTCCCAAGGTTTACGATCGACAAATTGTCACCCATCTCTCCAGCCTGATCTCCCCTGACTGTAGTGTTGCCCTGACCCATTTGGCCGTATCCATTCTGCCCCCAACATTTCACTGTCGCATTATCCAGCACAGCGCAAGCATGATAGCTTCCGGCCGAAATTGATATAGCGCTGCGACCGGTTCCTAAACTAATCGCGGGCAAACTATCTCCCATCTCTCCGGCACCATCGCCCAAATTTGCTGTACTCTCCTGCCCAAGGCCTCCCGCAGCGTTACTGCCCCAGCATTTCATCGTTGAATTATCCAACAATGCACAACTCAAATAGCCACCACTAGCGATTTGCACAGCGCTACGCCCCGTACCCAAATTAATAGCTGGCAAACTATCTCCCATCTCACCAGCCCCATCGCCTAGATTATTGGTATGGCCCTGACCAAGCTCTCCATCAAAGTTATATCCCCAACATTTTACCGTTGAGTTATCTAATAGCGCACAACCATCTGCTCCTCCCAAGGAAACCTGCACGGCGCTACGACCCGTTCCCAAATTAACGACAGGCAAACTGTCGCCCATTTCGCCAGGACCATCTCCCATCGTTTGCGATGTACCTAATCCAAGTTGGCCCGATGAGTTTACCCCCCAACACTTGAGAGCACCATTATCTAAAATGACACAACTGAACTGTGACCCGACTGCCAATTGCACAACACTACGACCGGTTCCAAAATTTATCGCCGCTAAACTGTCCCCCATCTCGCCGACCCCATCACCTAGATTATTGGTATGGCCCTGCCCGAGTTGGCCTAAAAAATTCACTCCCCAACACTTCACGGTTGAATTGTCCAACAAAGCACATGAATATTCGAGACCAACACCAATCTGTTTAGCACTGCGACCTGTTCCCAAATCAATAGTTGGCAAACTGTCGCCCATCTCGCCAGCGCCATCACCCAAGTTGTTCGTATTTCCCTGGCCAAGTTGGCCATAGTTGTTTTTCCCCCAACACTTCACAGCAGCATTATCTAAAATGGCGCAAGTGTGAGAGTCGCCCACTGCGACCTGCACGGCGGTGCGACCGGTACCTAAATCAACATAGGGCAGGCTATCTCCTGTCTCACCAGCACTATCACCCAAATTCAATGTATTGCCTTGACCAAGTTGGCCAAAGTCATTTCGCCCCCAACACTTCAATTTAGAATTTTCCAAAATTGCACAAACACTAAAAGGACCACTCACCAATTGACTGACTTTTGAAAATTTCCCACCGAATACTTTCGCCAGTCGTGATGTTGCCATACCAAGTTTTATTGTTTGCAAACTATCGCCCATCTCACCAGCGCCATCACCCAAATTAGCAGTATGCCCTTGGCCAAGCTGACCATAATTATTGCTCCCCCAACACTTAACTGTTGAATTATCCAATAGAGCACAAACGTGATTTCCACTGGAAGATATTTGTACGGCTGCACGACCAGTTCCCAAATTAATCACAGGCAAGCTATCGCCCATTTCACCAGCGCCATCACCTAATGTCGTAGAATTCCCCTGACCAAGTTGACCAAAGGAGTTGTCTCCCCAACACTTCACCGTCGAATTATCCAACAGAGCACAGGTGTGTTGATTACCTAACGCCACCTGCACAGCTTTTCTACCAGTGCCTAAACTAATCGCTGGCAAGCTATCTCCCATCTCTCCAGCACCGTCACCTAAAGTTGAAGTACTGCCCTGCCCAAGATGGCCGGTGCTGTTATAGCCCCAGCACTTCACAGTCGAATCGTCCAACAAAGCGCAAGTATGATAGTAACCTGCTATGATCCGCACAGCGCTGCGACCGGTACCTAAATTGATAGCTGGCAAGCTATCACCCATCTCGCCAGCGCCATCGCCCAAATTTGTTGTACTTCCCTGGCCAAGCTGTCCAAAGCCGTTATTTCCCCAACACTTCACCGTCGAATTATCCAACAAAGCACAAGTATGCGAATAGCCTGCCGAGATCTGTACGGCACGGCGACCAGTACCTAAGTTGATAGCTGGCAAGCTATCACCCATCTCACCAGCTCCATCACCCATTTTTGCGGTACTGCCAATCCCAAGCTGACCACTGCTGCCTTCGCCCCAACACTTCACCGTCGAATTATCCAACAAAGCACAAGCATGCGAATAGCCTGCCGTGATCTGCACAGCGCTGCGCCCGGTACCTAAGTTGATAGCTGGCAAGCTATCACCCATTTGACCGCCCCCCCAACCTAGCGAGTTCCCATTCCCTTGACCAAGCTGACCACTGCTGCCTTCTCCCCAACACTTAACTGTTGAATTATCCAATAGAGCGCAGGTATGCATCCCACCTCCTGCGATCTGAACAGCGCTGCGACCTGTTCCCAAATTAACGAAGGCAAGACTGTCGCCCATTTCCCCCGCTCCGTCACCTTTGTATATTAGATTTTCCAATCCAAGCTGGCCATTGGCATTATATCCCCAGCACTTCACTTTGGAATTTTCCAACAGGGTGCAGACATGATTAGAGCCGACTGACACTTGCTTCACCTTGAGCGATTTCTGCTGATTCCACATAGCCGCAGGAAGTACTCCACCAGCTAATGCATTAAGAGTTCCCCAAAGAGTTGAAATTAAAATATAAATTCCTATCTGCATTTTATATTTTCCCAATATTTTTACTGCATATCAGTGATATAGCTCACGTAAGCTGTCGTGCCAGCCTTCAAAACTGTAATCAGAACATGCCCCGAACTATTTGAAACAACCGCACTAGGACAAGTCGGAGCACAACGCCAGGTAGAGACACTTGATCCCGACAACGTATAGCTACCTGTATTTTGCACAATCAAAGTATAACTTGTTCCGTCGCGCATATTATTTAAAACCAAGGTGCCTGCTGCCGCCGTTGTAGCAATAGTATTTGCGGTAGAAAAGTCGACAGTTAAAGAAGCGATCACAGAGTAAGCCGTTGTCAGAGAACCACCGGCGACTTCCAGTCTGCTGTTAGGTGCGGTCGTGCCGATACCGACGTTGCCAGTTGTATCTACCAACAATGACGGTGACGTACTTGCTATTGTTCGCAATCCGACAGTACCTGTTGCCGAACCTGCTGTGATCAAAACGCCGTTACCAGTTGATGCTTCCAATACGACTTTGTTGCGCTTTTGGAGGTCGGCGTTAGTACCAAACGAAGGAAAGGCCCATAGACCACCACCAACGTCAAAAGTTGAAACTGCGACAGTAGAAGCAGCGGAACCACCACTGCTTACCCAGTTACGAACGTAAAGTGAGGTCGCAGCATTCTGATCTTTTTGCACATCGAGACTGTAACTTGGAGAAGTAGTGCCAATCCCAACGTTGCCACTCGAATCAATTCTCATACGTTCTGAACCATTTGAAGAGAATGCCAATGCATTTGAACCAGGCGACCACATTCCTGAATTGGTATTTCCATTGAATGCAAAGGCTGGTACTGCCGCCGTTCCAGCGGTGGAAGTCAATTTAGGACCATTTGCGTTTGGAGAAATAAGACCCACACTGCTCACTTCGAATCTTTGAACTCCAGTCGTAGTCATCTCTAGCAGTCCAGCACCACCTGAGTAAAAGCCGGTATTAGGATCTGAACTAAAGGTAAGCGATGGCGCCGCCGCAGATCCTGTAGAGGCCTTCAATGGACCGGTCATGCTGACGGAACCATCTGCTTTGAAATCTCCTGTGGCAGTACTAATCAAATCCACATACGCTCCACCATTTTGAGAAACTTTGTAAGTATTCGATGTTGAATCAAAATAGATTCTTCCTTGACCTGCAGCAGAGACCGCTGGCGCCACCATTCCGCGCACGGTTACAGCACCGTTAACATCGAGAACTGATGATGGAGCTGTCGTACCGATTCCGACGTAACCAGTGGAGCTTATGCGCAAACGCTCTGTCGGGCTGCCCGCATTCGGCTGTGTAACTAATGCTAAATATCCAGCAGTATTGCCTGAAGTTCCATTTTCCTTACCGCCATTGATTCCAGAAAAGAACGTGGTGCTTGGAACTGCATTGTAATATCCGCCAAAAGCGATTCCCGATTTTGGATTAATATTATAATTATGAGTATCCATGAGTAGCTGATGGTAATTCAAATCTCCCGAGGCAGAACTGACACCTTCTTGAGTTAATGTATCTTTCAACCGAGCTGCGCCGTTAACATCCAGTAGCCATGTCGGAGAGGCATTTCCAATACCGACGTTGCCGTTCGCAAGAACTGTAAGCCCTGTACCAGCCGTTGAATTCGACTGAATTCTTGCAACAGTTCCTGAAGTTGAAGCACCTGTATTCGCTACATACAACAAACCATTCGTAGAGTTCACCGTCGCATTAGAAGTAGTCAGGCTCATCAAACTACCTGTAGTCAGAGCGTTCGCACTGATGCTCATTGGACTTTGAGTCGTGGCTGATGACCAGTTCCAGATTTGTCCGAAGTTCAAGTTGTCGATGGTATTCGTAGTCGTTGCAGGGGTAATACTAGAAAGTGCTCCACCACCTGCAGCAGGAACTAGGTCCGCGTAGGCTCCACCATTTTGAGAAACTTTGTACTTATTCGCAGTAGAATCAAAATAGATTCTTCCTTGTCCCGCAGCCGACAGCCCTGGAGCTGCCATACCACGCATAGTCTCTGCACCGTTAATATCAAGAACAGATGTGGGCGCTGCAGTTCCCGCACCGACATTGCCATTTGCCAATACCGTCAAACCTGTGCCAGCTGTAGAGTTCGACTGAATTCTAGCAACCATTCCAGAAGTTGAAGCACCTGTGTTCGCAACATACAACAAGCCATCAGTTGAATTTAAACTTGCGCTTGAAGAAGTCAAATTCAGCGCTGTTCCTGTCGTCAATGCATTCGCGATGATCGAGGCCGCATCCGTTGTTGTCCCAGTGAAGGTTTGAGTATAAACCCCCGTGCCAGAAGCCATCGTTAAGTTCTGATTGGCTGCAACTGTCGTCGCACCATTCAAGCTTACCGCACCGGTACCAGTCGCAAAGGTATTCGAACCAGAAACAGAAGTGTTTCCGGCAAGAGAAATACCACCGGAACCAGACTGCAATACCAAGCTAGAAGTCGTGCCCGAGTTACCAACAGTCGTCGCTGAACCTGCAGCACCTTGCACAGTCAATGCACCTGCAGATGTAAAGGCTGGTGTAGTACCACCGATCGCCAACGCGCCAGATGATGAGTTGAATGTAAAGTTCGGACTATCACCCACCGAATTAGCAGCCGTAGACAAAGTCACACGTCCCGCAGTCAATCCTGCGATAACACCTGATACTGCCTGCCAACTAGGAGCAGTACCCGCACCATTACTTGTTAAAACATAACCAGATGTTGCAGCTGGCAAGCGAGACATTGCTGTCGTTGTCGAAGCATACAGCAAATCACCGATTGCAAAGCTCGTCTGCCCTGTACCACCCATCGTCGCCGGCAAAGATGTAGACCAAGCAGGAACAGTACCCGAAGAAGTCAACACACCGCTTGCAGGGCTTGTTAGTGCTGTCACACCCGTCGCAGTTCCGTTACTTACTAACACGTTATTCGCAGTGATCGCAGCACCTGTGTTTTGCAAAATGTTATTCGTTGCTAAACCCACACCCGTGACTGTTGTGCCATTCACTTTTCCAACCGTCGTCACACCCGTATTCGATACAGTCACATCGCCACTCATCGTAACGATTTGTGGCGCATTCGAAGTTTTGCCGACCACGATTTGCCCGTCATTCATTACGCCCAGCTCTTTAATCGCACCCGCACCTGAATACATCAGCTGATTGTTCGTCAAAGCAGTCGAAGAATTTGTACCACCGTTTGCAATCGGCAAAACTCCAGACACATCGGCCGTTAAGCTCGCTGCCGCGGTAGTATAAGTTCCTGCACCGGTGCGCTTAACAAAACCCGTCGTTGAAAGTCCGTTCAATCCTGTCAACTCTGTACCTAAACCAATAGTTCCCGTTGAAGTGATTGTACCACCCGTTAAACCAGTTCCAGCTGTGATCGAAGTCACAGTACCTGCACCAGCACCGTCACCAATCGCAACCCACGCTGAACCCGTGTCGCGATAGATCGTGTTCGTGTCAGAAGAGATATAAATTCTGCCCGCAGTTCCAAATGCGGGACGAGAAGCAAACAGACCTGTTTGCATGCTTGGAGTGCCACCAGTGTTTTGCACGCCATCAGTGATTCCGTAACCAATCAGTGTCGTTGGCTTACCAGAGGTAATTTTAGCCCAATCTAATCCTGGGATATCCGTAGCAACAAGTGTAGTACCAGAAGTCACGCGACCTTGAGCGTCTGTTGTTACCTTTGTATAAGTTCCAGCAGTACCGGTGCTTTTCAAAGTCACAGCGCCCGTGTTAGCCATCGTTGCGTCACCCGACATACTCACAGGAGCATACTGAGTCGCACCGTTGTTATAGACTAGGAACTGAGTATCAGTAGGTGCAGTTCCGCTAACCGCTGTGCCTTTAATTTTATCAACGGACATTGTTGTGGAAGTTCCAGATACGTCACCAGAAAATGCTGATCCGGTTCCTAATTTGCTATTGAAGGTGTTCCAGTCGCCAGAAGTCAAAAGACCACGATTTGCCCCAGAGGCATTGGGGAAATTGAAGGTATGTGTTGTTGAAGTGGAATTGATATTGAAATCTGCTCCAGATGTTCCCGTCGCAAAAGTTTGTGTAGCTCCTGTCAAACCATTCAACGAAGTAATACCAGCCCCACTCGCAGCAAAGGCCGTCCATGCTGTTCCGTTACAATACTCGACATTGCCGGCGTTATAACGAATCGCACCCGCGATACCAGCCGCACAAGCCGTCGCATCCGTACCGACGCGAACCGCACCGGCTACGTCCAATTTAATAGATGGAGTTACAGTTCCAATTCCGACCTTACCAGTATTATCAATTCTGATGCGTTCAGCAGGTGTCGAACCATTATTGCGTGTCCAGAGAGAAAGATATCCGCTATAGTCACCTGTCGTAGCATTTGTTTTACCGGCTTTAATTCCGGCCAAATCAGTGCTAGCGCCACCTGATGTGTATTTACCCAGGAAGGAAATACTTCCACCCACATCGGTTGCCATCGCCGTCGTATCTGTCAACGACATGACCCTGACATAAGAATTTGACGTGGTTGCAGCACCGATCACATCAAGAGGAGCAGCAGGAGTGCTTGTGCCAATTCCCACAGAACCTTTATCGACCGCCAAAGAAACGTTATTATTATCAACCAAAATAGCCGTATCCGTGGTCGTCATTTTCTGATTTCCCGCCGTATACAGATATCCACGCAAGATTCTGGTTACACTGTACGGCTGGATGTACATCTCATTGGTATTGTAGTTTCCGATCGCATTATAGTTTCCAGCCACGTTGGTAGAAATTCTAATTCTGTCTGCGGCACCGACATTTTGAATATCTAAAGGAGCGCCGGGCGTTGCCGCATTGATACCAACATTTCCAGTTGCATCAACACGAATGCCTTCATTGCCACCATCGCCACTAAGCCAGTTTGCACCCAATTGAATATTTTGAGTTGCCGTATGATTACCTAAATTATCAGCACCCGCAGACTGAGCCACCCAGGACAGAACACCAGATCCATTGGTTTGCAAAACTTGATTGGCAGTCCCCGCCGTCGTTGGCAAAGTTAGAGTATAGTTCGTGAAAGAAGTTGGCGCCTGAATCGTCGCAGTACCACTTGTGGAACCTTGAATTCCAACACCATAAAAACCACTGACACCGGAACCATCACGCTGAACGACTGTATTATTGGAAGCGACCGTATTGCCAATCACTGTAGAGTAAGCACCCGCGCCCGTTCTTTGAACGAAGCCCGTTGTCGCCAATCCGTTTACCCCCGTCAGTTCTGTCCCCAGACCAATAGTGCCTGTGCTTGTGATTGTTCCACCCGTTAAGCCCGTACCAGCGATGATGCTTGTCACTGTGCCAGCACTCGCATTGGCACACTCCCAGCCATTTGCTGTTTTTGACAACGTCTGACCGTTTGTACAAGCCATGTTGTTGGGTGCATAAGTAAAGTATTTTCCTGAGCCACTGGTGATCTTATTGACAGACACATCATTAATTTTTGCATCTGTGACTGCGAGATTGTTGATCTTCGCAGTGGTTACAGCATTTGCCGCAATCGTCGCAGCTGCAGATCCTGGACCCGTGGCAGTTATATCCCCAGTTAAATCTGTCAAATAGTTACCTGCTGGTTGCTTCGCTACGAAAGAATCGTAATCAGTTTTGCTAAGAAGACCTGCAGTTGTACCCGCAGAAGACGCCAAAGGAATATTCAAAGTGTGAACATTAGAACCTGAAGACCATGCTGGCGCAGCGCCCGCTGTTCCAATCGCAAACGTTTGCGCAGAACCTGTTTGCCCGCCTAAAGATGTCAATCCTGCTCCTGAAACACCAAGAGCAACTGCCGTAGAGCCGTTCCAGTATTTAATCTCATTAGTATCCGTGCGATACCACATCTTACCTTTGTCACCGGCGACAAGCCCACCTGGATCTGTAGCAACACCGTTAAGACCCAAAAGCCCTGACATCACATCACCGGCTTTATTTAGAGGAGTAAAGCCCAACGCTGTCGTTACATCTCCAGAAGCGATATTCGCTCCCACAGTCACACGACCTTTTGTATCCACTGTGACTTTCGAGTAAGTTCCCGCGGTCACACCACTTGAAGCAAGTGTCAAAGCGCCAGTATTTGATATAGTCGCGTCGCCAGAGACAGTCTGTTCCGCGGCAACATTTGAACCATTACCGATAAAGACTTTCCCATTTGTCAAAGTTGAAGACTGAGCATCTGTGATGCCATAGCCCGCAAGTGTTGTCGGCTTGCCCGTGATCGAAGTCCAAGCTGGTGTCACCGTCACATTCGATGCAGCAGTCAAGCGACCTTGAGCATCTACGGTGAACGTTCCCACCTGAGTTGCAGAGCCATAAGACGCTGCCGTAACTGTGGTATTAGCCAATGAAATGGTACCAGTCCCTGTGATTGGACCACCAGTCAATCCAGTTCCCGTCGCAACGTTAGTCACAGTTCCACTTGTTGCCGGAGCCTGACAGGCCCAACCAGTCACCGTCCACGTTGCAACATGGCCCGCAGTTCCGCAGGCGAAGTTATTAAACTTGCCCGTTGAATCTACGATAGCAATTCCTGAAGTTGCTGTATTCACGCCAGTGAAATTCAAATCAGCGCCTAAAATAGTGCCATCAAGAATTTTACCAGTCGTCACTGCATTCGCAGCAATCGTCGCTGCCGCTGAACCTGGCCCCGCCGCAGTCACATCACCAGTCAACGCTGTGACATAGTTACCTGCTGGTTGTTTTGCTACGAAAGAATCGTAATCTGTTTTACTTAACAGACCTGCTGTTGTTCCTGCAGAAGACGCCAATGGGATATTCAATGTATGAGTATTGGAAGATGATGACCATGCTGGCGCTGCGCCCGTCGTTCCTACTGCAAATGTTTGAGTGGAACCATTTTGACCGTTCAATGAAGTAAGACCGGCACCGGAAACACCAAGAGCAACCGCACTTGTTCCGTTCCAATATTTAACTTCGTTGGTATCCGTGCGATACCACATCTTACCTCTATCACCAGCGACAAGACCGCCCGGATCTGAGGTCACACCATTAAGACCAAAGTTTCCGGTCATCACATCGCCCGCTTTATTTAGCGGCGTATAACCAAGAGCCGTTGTCACATCACCTGAAGCGATACTCGTTCCAACAGTCACGCGACCTTTTGCATCGACAGTCACTTTAGAATAAGTTCCCGCAGTCACACCGCTTGAGGCCAATGTCAACGCTCCAGCATTAGATAGTGTGGCATCACCGCTCATCGTTTGAGCCGTTGCTACATTCGAAGCATTACCAACTAGAATTTTACCATCCGCCAATGTGGAAGACTGAGCATCTGTGATGCCGTAACCCGAAAGAGTTGTCGGCGTCCCTGTGATCGAAGACCACGCCGGAGTCACCGTCACATTGCCCGCTGCAGTCAAACGACCTTGAGCATCGACTGTGAAAGTTCCAACTTGAGTTGCTGAACCATAAGAACCCGCAGTCACCGCGGTGTTAGCTAATGAAATAGTGCCAGAGCCAGTGATCGTACCACCCGTTAGTCCCGTGCCTGTTCCTACGCTTGTGACCGTTCCACTGGTTGCTGGAGCTTGACATGTCCAACCCGTCGCGGTCCAGGTTGCGACATGACCTGCGGTTGCACAGGTGAAGTTATTAAACTTACCCGCTGAATCAACGACTACAATTCCTGAAGTCGCATTGTTGACGCCAGTGAAATTCATATCAGCACCTAAAATAGTGCCATCTAAGATTTTAGAAGAATTAACAGCGCCCACAGCAATCGTTGCTGCCGCAGAGCCAGGCCCCATGGCCGTCACATCGCCAGTTAGATCCGTAACATAGTTACCGGCCGCCTGTTTACCAGCGAAAGAATCGTAATCAGTTTTACTTAAAAGACCCGCTGTTGTTCCCACAGAAGATGCCATCGGGATATTCAATGTATGAGCATTCCCTGCAGAAGACCAATTTGGTGCTGCCCCCGTAGTGCCAGGCACCGCTAAAGTTTGAGTCGAGCCTACTTGACCATTGAATGAAGTTAGACCCGCACCAGAAATACCCAGAGCCTGCACTGCAGCTCCATCCCAATATTTAATCTGGTTACTGGTGGTATTAAACCAAGTCCGACCTTTTTCCGTTGCTCCCCAACCTGCCGTTGATGGATCCGCTGCATAAGAGCCCAATTGAAGATTTTTATTTGAAGCTAAAGATAAATTTCCCGCATTCGTAATATCTTGGGCACCCATGTTGAGGGTACCTGTCATGGTGCCACCAGCAACTGGCAGCTTCGTCGTATCTGCGGCAATTCGCGCATCCACAGCCGTACTGAAATCAGTCACCTGTGAAGCGGTGATTGCAATGTTCACACACGTAAAGCCACCCACTGGTGAAATAAATTTCAAAGTTTGATTATCAGTACAAGTTGCCAATTGAGCGTATGGAACTTTCGCATCCAAATCAGTTTGAAGATTTGTTACATCTGAAACAGCCAGTGTCGAGACACCACTTGAAACGCGACCTTGCGCATCCGTTGTCACTTTGTAGTAAGTTCCAGCAGCGCCAGTGTTTTTTAAAGTTGTAACACCCGCAATATCAATTGTCACATCACCGCTGAGTGATACGGCGGCCGCATTCCCACCGGCATTACCAACCCAAATTTGGGCAGAAGGCAAAGTACTGCCACTGACCGCAGAAAGTTTATTAGAGAATGTCGTATAATCCGCTGCGGTTAAAAGACCACGATTTAAAGCAGAAGCACTTGGTAAATTGAAAGTATGCACGCCAGAAGCGGAATTAATATTAAAGTCAGTACCACTCGTGCCCAAAGCAAAAGTCTGAGCATTGTCGCTCAAACCATTCATTGACTGCAGGCCCGCACCCGCAGTCCCAATAACTTTGGCCTGAGTCCCATCCCAGTATTTCATTTCATTGCTTGTCGAGTTAAACCAAATCTTACCTTTGTCTGCAGGAGTCAAGCCCACTGGATCCACAGCGTTGTTAGACAAGTGCAAAGATTTCGAAGGATTCATCGTAATATAACCGGTCAGAGTTAAGTTCTGACCATTCATATCGATAGCACCAGTCATGGTGCCGCCGCTCAAAGGTAGTTTTGTGGCATCAGCAGCGATTCGCGCATCAACGGCCGCGCTAAAATCACTCACCTGCGAAGCGGTGATCGAGGTCGAAGTACAAACAAATCCACCCACTGGGGAAACGAATGTCCAAGTTTGTCCCGCTGTACAAGTCGGCATTTGAGAATACAAAACGCGATCGTTTAAAGCAGTTTGCAAGCCTGAGACATCCATTATTCCCAAGCCCAAGCCAGATTTGATCGCAGCATTGTCAGTGGATAAAACACCGGCGCCATCTATAGCCAGGCCACTGCCCGCTTGCACGATGCCCGTCGAAGTTGTCGTTGCCAAAGCAACAGCACCACCGGCACTCACGCAACTCAGAACTCCACCTGAAGCTTTTAGCACCTCGCCCACATTACAAGAAGGCAGATTCGCTTTCGCAAAAGCCTTCACCGAAGGATCGGTTTCATTTGCCGGAACAACCGTTGCGACATCAGAATTCAAAACAAAATCGCTCGGTACTTTTCCTTGCAGACTTGCAGAATCGCTGGACTTTTCGGCTAACAACGCAAAAGGGATATTCGTCACCCGGTGATAGGGCTGAATAATCTGAACACCATAACCATCATGAGCATCAAACTCGATGCGGACCTGACGCAGATCATTCGCTGCCGGAGTATAAGCCCCGCCTGGGCACCCACCGGCATCTACATTAGTCAAACCAGACAATGAAGGTGCTGCTTTATCAAAAACTTTAACGACGGAATCTGTGCTTTGTGGAGTTACGCTATCATACACATTGTAAGCTGTTGTCCCAGTTCCAATATCGATGTCAAAATTTCCAGCAGTCAAAGAAAGGTTTTTACCTAAATGATTTTCAGAATAAAGAAGACAGCCGCCCGGGCTTAGGACCTTAATAACGAAGTCGACATTTGCCGAGGTCAACGATGTCCCTGTCGCGCTATTACTGATATGTCCGCTCAAGTGAATACCAACAGGGTTGGCCTGTGCACTTGATAATCCCATCAGTATTGAAGTGATCAGAAGTAACTTCATCATCAACCGCCTAGTTTAAGTCCACATCATAAATTCCGCTACGTACCTTGCTATGAGAGACCATAGGTCCTACTGCACTCTTCACTATGTACCGTCCATCACCAGAAGCTGACTTTGAGACAAACACTGTTCCTGTTGCTCGCGCTGTAGAAACTTTTGTGGGAGTTGCTTCTGGGGTGTTAAAGGTTTGCGGAATAAGTTGCTCGAGCGACGCCTCGATGCTGCACGAGCAAAGAAGCTCAGTCGCCAATGCTAACAAAATGATTCCGCGAAAATTCCTAAACACTTCCATGTCTTATCTATCGGAAGATCGCTCATAATTTTCGCCACTCATTACAGCCTCGTAAGAAGTCACTGCTCCCCTATGCTCCCCAATCAATGAATCTCAATGTGAGTAATACTATATTGGCAATGAGGATTGTGCGATTCAACAGAGCGGCTGTCTTACCGCTCCCCCACTCTCCATGACTGGTCGATGTGATAGGCATGCACAAACCTCGCACTGATCATGCGAAGTTCACGCTAGTTATAAGTCTGTTTTAATTGAACTGTTTTAGAAGAACTTAGTTTGGAAATTGAATTTTCAATGCCCCGACTGGAGCGTTCATTTCATCAGAGATCGTGTAGGAATGTTCAAACTCATCAAAACTGTCGACATCAATCCACAGCAAAAGGGGATGATTCCCGTCAGCCCCCGGAGAGTCCAACTTCACGCAGTCGCGATTGATCTCACAAAGACCCAGCAACTCTTCCGCTGCTGAATAGTATTGATCAGCCTCAGACATTTTTAACAAATGCATACGGAGTTTACTGTTGCAGGTGAAGTTGGCATAACGGGAAAAGCGCCACTGGTTTTCATAAAGACATTCAATAAATTCCCGGCCCGTGATCTCTTCAAGAAGAACCTTTTTTGAAGCGTCCTGAAGCCTATTTAAGTCCGCGTAAAGAACCTCTTCATCGTGACCAGTTAAGTGCGCCAGCTTTTTAACAAATAAATTTCTTCGCGCTTCTCTATTTTCATCGTGGCTTTGCAAATAGCTCTGAAAGGCCATTTCTAAGATAACAACATCACGATAGTTTAATGCGGGATCCACAATCCACAGTTGCTCATGCAAAAGCAAAACTTCTTGTTCGATCACTCCCAACTTAAAAAAGTCCGGCAGCAGATAGGTGGCATTTCTGTGAATGCTGGTTAAAGCAAACAACTTCAAGGACTCTGATCTGATACCAGTGATGCTTGCATATGTTTGTAAAATACTCTTTCTTTCAGCTTCAGAAAGCAGATCTTCATTGCTCGAGTAGTAAACTCTTTGTGCCGATGGCATGAGATTTTTGGTCAATCGAATCTTAAACTCTTCACTCACTGGAAGATCTATGAGTTCACGCTTCAACAGCTCCAATGCTTTCAGGTTTTCAGAGGTCAATGATTGCCCTTTAAGACCCACCTCAAAGGAAGCAAATGTTGTACAAACACCGGAAGAGCAGACGCCCCCTCCTCCATTCAGCACTTCCGTCCCGGCAAATGCAGAGACAGACCATCCCCAAGTAAGCGCAAGAAGGAGAAACATATTACTCACCGGAAACCTCAAAAAATTGAATGGACATACAATAGACCGAGTTTTTATCAGCCATGGACTCCAACTCTTGTGTCAGCTCTCTGCGGAAATCTCTGATGCGCGTTTTAGCATACGACAGGCCTTCTTTACTGGTCGCAAGCATCACCGCTGAAAAATCGCGGCTGTCGACATTGTTCTCTTTAATGGACCCCACTGCTTTACCAATAACTTGGCGGTGAAACTCCCGGATCGCCTCATTGGGCACATCTTGCAGGGTTTTATGAGAATCATGTGATATTTCCCAAACACCTTCTGGAGTCAGGTTGAGCAGACCCAAGCTTGTTAAACGCTGAAAAGCTTCTTCAGACTGTTCAATGGTAATTCCAAGCTTGTCTGAAATGCTTTGAGGATTGGGCTGGAATCCTGACAAGTGAAAGCATTCTAGAAGAGCGACATGATACCACTCGGATATCATTTTAAAAGCGTCGTGGTTGATTTCAAAATAGTGATCACCGCGATTGCGAAGTCTTTTTTCCGCGTTCTCACGAACTTGCTCGGACCGAGAATGTTCAACAATTACCAGATCGACAAAATAGTCTTTTATCCCCGCTGGAAGATTAAGCTTTTCTGCGATGTTCACCGCGCGCGATTCTGAAATCCCGCCCTTACCACTCAACATCTCACTCATTCGCGAGGAATTCATTCCGATATCACGGGCAAACGCACGCATCGAATAGCGCGGATTCTTTTTCTTTCGCTTCTCATACTCGCGTAGGATGAAACTTCGATAATCGATCTTCTTATCACTCTGCATGCTCAAGCACCCACAAATTCTTCGTCGTCCATTAAAGCCATCGAAGATCCAACAAACTAATCTGTCAGCGAACATAAAGCGCAATCAGAACAAGTTTCAATTAAGTTAGGAGAGCTCACAAAAAGGATGCTCCCCCTTGCTCCGCACACAAAACACTTCGCCGCAATCAGCATTCGTATAGAACAGGAGGGTTGCTCAACTCTAGACTAAAATTCACAAAGTCAGACGTTCGGATGAATTCGTGTTTCCAACTCTTCCGAAACAATCTTAAATTTGCAAATTCGTGTATTCTTTTTAATTTTGGATGGTTATTGACGTAATTAGATCAAATACTCTATCTGGTTTTTTGATGAAAAATTGCCGTTGGAGATCGTTCTGCCATCATCTTTTACCAGCATACTTCACAAATATCTCTCGCTGCAGATCCATCATTAAACTGAGCAGCCGATTTTCCATGGTGTGGTCAACATCGAGAAACTGCAAACCGGCCACTTGTGATGGTTTTCCCTGAAGGTCTTTCTTCTGCGCAAAGCGCACTTCCAGTTCGAACTCCATGGGGCGGCGAATTCCCAAACGCATGGTCCCTTTGATCTTCTCTCCCAAGACTAGTTCTGGAGCGATGAAAGGCAGTTCAACCTTAATCCCACCGGCACTGACATCGACAATGCGACCTTCGAGAAAATAATTTTTCCCGCCATGCAAATGCAAAGTGAAAACCGCATCGTAACGTGAAGGAAGATCAATACGAGCATTGGCGCGACGTTGAAGTTGAAAAAGATCGCTGTCGATTTTCAAAACAGCCCAGCCAGAATGAAAGCTCAGTTCCGACTGAAAGAAATAGCGTTCACTCCTAAACGGAAAGTTCACCATGACCTTCTGTGGTCTTTCAAATTTTTTCGAATCCGCCGTATGATGGCACAGAAGATCTTCATCTTTCTCAGTCTGAATGGCAATCAGATGAAAGATCTCATCATTCTCACCTTTTAACGCGACTTGAATGCGATCCGAAGCGATCTCTCGAAAAAGCATCTTCTTATCCGAGACACCTACTTTTTTAAAAATCACTTGTCCCTGTTCCGCCATTAGACTCTCTCCAAAGCCTTTTCCCAACGCTGCATGCGTTCTTTGCGCGCTTTCAACTGCATTTTCACTTTGAACTCTTTATTGGTTTTCCAAATGCGCTTGAGTTGCTTCACATCTTTCCAGAAGCCAGCGCCAAGACCAGCCATAAAAGCCGCACCCATCGCCGTGGTTTCCAGATTTTGCGGACGGATAACATTCAAGCCCAAATAGTCCGCTTGCATCTGCATAAGAAGATCATTGGCAGCAGCTCCGCCATCGACTTTCAGAGTTTTAATTTTCTTACCCAAATCTTTTTGCATCGTGACCAGCACGTCGACATTTTGCAAGGCCATCGCCTCCAAGGTCGCTCGCGCAATATGGGCCTTCGTCGTTCCACGAGTCAGCCCGCAAATCAAACCACGAGCCTCTGGCTGCCAGTGAGGAGCACCCAAGCCTGTCAGCGCCGGAACAAATTCCACGCCTTGAGTGTCTTCAACTGTCTTTGCCAGTTTTTCAACATCTGCAGATTGTTGGAAAAGTCCCAAGCCATCGCGCAGCCACTGAACCGCCGCACCACAAACGAAAGCTCCCCCCTCCAGGGCGTAAGTCATCTCTTCATTTTTCAATTTCCACGCAACGGTTGAAAGAAGTTTGTTTTTGGATTTAACAATTTTCTTTCCCGTATTTAGCAAAACAAAGCTGCCCGTGCCGAATGTGCATTTGGATTCGCCCGCCTCGAAGCAGATCTGACCAAACAAGGCTGACTGCTGATCCCCGATCATTCCCGTTATTGGAATTCCATCCGGCATAAAACCAAGACCTTGCGTGCGACCGAAATCAGCATTGCTTGGACAGATCTCAGGAAGTATTCCCTGCGGAACATTGAACAGTTTCATCAACTCTTCATCCCACCAACCGGTGTGAATGTTCATCAACATAGTGCGAGAGGCATTGCTCACGTCTGTTTTGTGAGAAGTTCCAGCTGTCAATCTCCACAACAGATACGTGTCAACATTGCCCGCAACCAATTGACCGGCGCGAGCTTTCTGCATGGCTTTCGGTGCGTTTTTTAAAATCCATTGGATTTTTGACGCAGAAAAATACGGATCCAATACCAAACCTGTTTTGGCAGTGATCATCTTTTCTTTTTTTGCTTTCTTTAACTTTTCACAGATCTCTTGCGTGCGACGACATTGCCAAACGATGGCGTTGTAGACTGACTTTCCAGTTTTACGATCCCAGACCATGACAGTTTCACGTTGATTGGTTATGCCAATGGCCGCGATTTGTGATCCGCTGATCTTTGCTTTTTCCAGCGCCAGTCGCATGGATCTTTGCGTCGAATGCCAAATGTCCTCAGGGTCATGCTCCACCCAACCTGGCTTCGGAAATATCTGCTTGAAAGATTCACGCGCCTCAGCAACGAGACCTCCGGCTTGATTGACTATGCAAGTTCGTGAGCTGGTTGTTCCTTGGTCGATGGCCATGATAAAAGAAGAAGACGACATAACTACTCCTGACAGAATGAGTACAGTTAATCATGAAGAACTTTTTGCCGAAACCCAACGAAAAAATTTTTGGCCTGAAATCTCTCGACAGAGACACCCTGATCTATCGAGTGCTGCCGCGTTTTTTGTTGGAGATTTTACGCAAATACTTCCGCCTGGAAGTCGAAGGAGCTGAAAACATCCCTCGCCGTGGCGCTGTCATCATTGCCCCGAATCACTCCGGCTATTCCGGCTTTGATGCCTTTCTTTTGGGGCATGTTATCCAAGAGGAAGCCAAACGAGTTCCCCGGGTTTTGACTCATCACTTTTGGTTTCTGACTGAGACGACGGCGATCCCCGCGCAAAAGATGGGCTTCACTGAGGCCACTTACGAAAATGGACTCAACGCTCTTAAAAAAGGAAATGCCATTGTCTTATTTCCCGAGGGGGAACAAGGAAACTTCAAGCCCACGACTGAGCGCTATCAGCTGCAAGAATTCAAACGCGGATTCATTCGTATGGCTTTGGAAGCTCAATGCCCGATCGTTCCTGCGATTGTTTTGGGCGCGGAAGAAACTCATATCAACTTGAAGAAATTAAAATTTACGAAGTTCTTAAAAGGCTCGGTCATTCCGCTGCCACTCAATATTTTGCCTCTGCCTGCAAAGTGGAGAATTCGCTTCTTGGAGCCAATTCAACTTCCCTATAAGGCGTCTTCTGTGAATGATGCTGATTTGGTGCACGAGATTGCTCAGGATATTCAGGAAAAAATGCAGATTGCTATCGAAGAAGAGATTTCTAAGCGCGGAAATGCATTTCTTTAGATTTTTGGTTTTTGCGACGGGTACAAACTTACTTTTGGCGCAGTCGCATCACTTCGTGCTGCGCCTTCGTCACCAAAAGTAAGTCTGTACCTGATTTATTTGCGTTTATCGGGGACGTCGGCGCCGACGGTTTTTAGGACGGCATCCCATTTGGTCACAAGAATGCCTGCATCTTCCGGGTCGCGGCTGACGAGATTCTTTGTAAGAAGTGCGGCTAGACCAACCGCTAGTACGAGGAGGAGTATGTACTCCACCACGATTTGACCTCTATTATTCATATTTAAAAGGATATCATAATTCCGCAGGAGCGACAGCGCGAAGAAGCTCAGCTGGACGCCAAGATTCCATAGTGAGACGAAGAGCTTCTACCAAAAGATCTAGGTTTTCATCTTCAATAGGTCCGCGCAGACCAATAACGACATCTTCATTCCATTTTTCAATTTCAAAAGGACCTTTGATAGAGCCAGCAGCGCCCTCGGCATCGAATGAAAGCTCGAAGGTTTCAGCGGTTGGGTAGATCATCACCATGATATTGGCGCCGGAAGCTTTTGCACGCTCTTTCGCCACGACCAATTCTTGAGTCAACTTTTGCTGAACCATGAAATAGATCTTCAAAGCCAAAGCTTCGTGAAACTGTGCAAAGTAGATTCGAACGGGACCATCAAAGATGGCACTGTTAAAAGCAGGATTGAAATATTTCGACTGCATTAAAGTGGAATACGTTGATCTCATTTTGTAGCTTCCCCCTCACCACAACCCAAGACTAGAAAGAAAGAGGGCATTAATTCAAAGGAAATTTTAAGATTCTTAAATTTCCTAACGCACTCAATCATTTTAGATTATCAAAAATCTTCTTCCCTCGAGAGAAAACTGTCTTCTCTGCACTCTCCCCGACACTGTAGAACAAGCACTGCCAGTCCTGAGTTGTGCATATTAAATCAGCACTCTTGCCAATTTCGAGTGAACCGATCTCACTCTGCAAGTTCAAGGCATAAGCGGCCCCCACTGTGTAGCCTGCAATCACCTGCGGAAGACTCATCTTCATCTCCAAGCGAGCCAGCAACCCTACCAAGTTCAAATCTTGAGTCGGTGAAGTCCCCGGATTGAAATCCGTCGCCAACGCCACTCGCGCTCCCGCTTCGATCAACTCTTTGGCTGGAGGATATTTTGTGCGCGTATACAAATCAGCTGTTGGCAACATCACACAGGTCACTTCGGACTTTGCCAGAGACTTAACTTCCCTCTCTGTGATCTGCAGCAAATGATCCCCCGAAAGGGCCCCCAGTTTCACCGCCACATCGCTACCGCCACTTAGGGACATTTGATCTGCGTGGATTAGAACTTCAAAGCCCATCTCTTGAGCACGACGCAGATACTTTTCTGAGGCCTCCGCAGGGAAGAAACCTTTTTCAATAAAGATATCTACGCGACGAGCGAGTTTTTTCTTTTTCACTTCCGGCAAAACTTTGTCTGCCAAAAATTCCAAATAGCTCTCGTAAGTTTTGAATTCCGGCGGCAAAGCATGGGCGCCTAAAAATGTGCTGACCGTGCGAACACCGTCAAGCTTCTGCACCGCTTGCAAAACCTTAAGTTCATCCTTGAGGTTTAACGCATACCCGGACTTCACTTCGAGCGTCGTCACACCCTGACTGATAAAGTGATTCACTCTTTTTTGACCTTGATTCACAAGCTGCTGTAAAGAAGAAGCACGGGTGTTCTTCATTGTCGAAAGAATGCCGCCCCCTTTGGCGGCAATCTCCTGGTAGCTCACACCTTGATTGCGCATTTCGAATTCAGCCGCGCGGTCCCCTGCGAAAATCAAGTGCGTATGGCACTCCACAAATCCAGGCAGAACTGTTCTGCCCTTCATATCTATTTCCTTTAGACCTTTTTTTCGGGCCCATTCTTTAGGAAGCTTCCCCTGGGGACCTATCCAGGCGATTTTATCTTTCTCAATCAAGAGAGACTGCTTTTGCGCCAACCCAAGATCAGATTCAGTGATACGGCGACCCTCTTTGCGACGAGCGCCTTCCAGAGTCAACAATGTCGAGATATTTTTTAAAAGAATGCCCATGTGCTGATTCAAACACATGGGCCCCAGAAATAAAAGAATTAAAGCTTTTGGAGCGAGAGCTTAACGGCTCTGCTATTTCGCGTTGGGAGCAAACCAGACGTCAAGGATCTGACCTCTTTTTTCCTGGCCTTTTTTATCTTTGCCCTTTTCAACAAACACGAATTCACTTCTTTCGCGAACCTCAGCGCGGGCGCCAATTCCGTTCGTCGAAGAGCTGTCATATTTTAAAGAAATCGACTTGATGCGCGTTTTCAAAGGAACAAGCTCCTCTTTTTGACTGATTCCATCGGCATTCTTATCAAACCACAGCATGAGCTTCGCGAAATCTTTATCCTTGCTATCGATCACACCGTCTTTGTTGGAATCAAACTCACGAAGAGCTTCAAACCCGTTTTTAAATTTCCCTTCCTCAGAGCCAAACAACTCATTGGCTTTCGAGATCTTCCCGTCACCATCACGGTCGAAGGCGACGAAGGCCCCTTTTGAACCAGCCTCAGGCCACATTGTTTTGCCTGTAGGATTGAGCGGGAAACTAACGTTAGCAGAGAACTGCGGACGAGCTTCATCAAAGAACACCATCAATGGAGAGAAGTAACCACCGCAGAAACCAAACTCCCCTGGGAAATAGGCCGCGACGTTATAGGTTTTCTTATCTTTAGATCCTGAAGTATAAACGCTGGCTGAAAGCGGTCCCGTGTAACCACGATAGTCCGCCACATTACCGCCACCATGGTGGGTGTCTAATTTATAATATCCACTCTGATAGTCCGCATTTGTAGGCGTCCAATCGAAAACCTGTGCGAACGAAACAGACACCAGTTCCGCTTCAATACTGCCTTGATTGATATTTCCATTTTCATCAACAGTGACCTGCGAAGCCACAGGGACATTCACACGAACCACATTGCCCGTAATCGCTCCCGTCGCAGTCAAGCCGATTGGATTCGAAATTTCCCCTGCGGGAATAGCTCTCGCATCCGTCAGACCGCCCTCGACGACCAAGGAACCGGGATAAGAAACGATGAATGTTTTCTCGGCGCCGTGGTCTCTGATGACCAATTTCATTTTAACCTTACCAAGAGGAGAAATCGGATTGGTGACATGTCGAAGATTGGTACCAAAACAACTGTTGGTAACGACAATGTTGACACCGTCAAGATTGGATCGGGTCACTTGTCCAGATAAGACAACACCCTGAAACCCTGCGGATGCTCCAGCTCCGGAATTCACCGTGCCTGGATCTCCAGCATAAGCCACTGAACTCATAGCAATAGACGCTAAAGTCCACTTCAACATACAAGCCCCCTTTAGATCATTTCCCCTTGCGAACAATATTAAAGTAAATCACTGAGTCGTGCGGATCTTTGCGGGAGAACTCAATCTTCTCGATATCCGAAGCAATCATTGCTCCACCCGTGAAGTTTCTTCCGTCAAACATGCTCCGCCACAGATTCACTTTTCCGGTCCTATTGTCCTGCTCTATATAGTACTTTATAATTGAGACTGCCTTCAAGCGAACAAGAGGCGCTGCGCCTCCCATCGGCGGTATTTCTCTTAAGAAGGAATCTTCATTCTCAATTGTCTCATTTGGATACATGGGATTTGTTTTATCGATAAACTCAGTAAGAGCAATCGGCGCCAATCTCGTTTCGCCTTCCCCTTGAACCACACCAACAAAAATAGGTGATCTTGCAGGTCTGCTGTAGTTGGGCCCAAACTGCGTCATCTCCCGCACCATGGCCGGAGTATCCAACATCAGAATCACACCCGGATTCCAAAGCATCGCATTGGCACTTTTGACCGTGTTCTTTCCATTGTTCATTTTATTCAAAGAAACAAAGTTCAAAGGTGCTGCAACATTGGGGTCTTTAGGAACATAAGGAATATTATAAGCGGCACTTGGTGTATACATCAAAGAACCGCCCAGCTTGTCATTGACAATCAAAAAGCTAAATTCTTTTTTGCCTGCCATTTGCAAAGTTAACATGCGAGGCATGTCATCCAAAGTTCTTGATGAGCGTTCAGAGTCAAAAGCAAAAAACGCCAAACCTTTATCGTCTTTAACCAAGACGTTATTGAAACTTGGCTCCGAGTACTTCAAGTCTTTAAGAAGCATGCGCTCGGCAATGATACTGTCGGTTTTATCTTCAATCTCGTTGGTAATTTCGGTCTGGGCTTTCTTTGAAAACACAAAAAATGAAGCGGCGACCATGCCCACGATGGACATCAACGCCACACCCACCAGAACTTCAGAAAGAGAAAAACCTTTTTGATTTAGCTTCATTGCGCATTCACCACAAATTGATAGTCAAGATATCCATAACCACCGACTGCTATAGGTTTCCCCTCTTCAGTCTGTTGACCTTGCGCCCAATCCTTGTGACTCATTCGAACAGTCACCAGGTAAAGCCCCTTCATATTGGGATAGGCTTGGATCACAAAGCCATAACGACCTGGGCAAGCCGGGCATTTTTCTGCCGTCGAAAGAGAACCATTTCCCCATGCCATCGGCAACTTGTCGACAGCCAGGGCCCGATCGCGATCTTCATCGCTGGTTCCATAGTTGATTTGATACATACGAACATTTGGTCGAATATTTTCGATCACGTCATTGATCTGCTTGTAGAGGGCATTCTTCGTACCGCTGTCTTTGGCAACTTTTCTCATGTCCGTAATTCCGGATATGAAAAATGATCCCACCAGGGTCAGCATCGCCAAACCCAACATCGCTTCAAGAATTGAAAAACCTTTGTTGTTTAACTTCATATTCCTGAATCCCTTGAAACTTCCAGAACAAAGAAACGCACCATGCGGTTCTTACACATATGCGAACTCACTCCCGGCACGGCGCCACAGTCTGGATCCACCGTTGTCCAGCGGAATGGATCGGCCTTTGAACGCAATGAGATCGCGTTACAACGATAAAGATTTGAAAGATCTACGATCGAAGGACTTGGATGCCATACCGGGAAACGATTGATCTGCGTGCAGTCCGTATTGTTTTGTGCTTTTAAAATACCCGCCTGGCGCAACTCAAAAGTTGCCTGTGGGTGATAAATCGTGCTCCAACGAATGCCGGCTTGGTAAGCCGAATCATCAATCTCCAAGCCATTGACGGCAATAACAGAACCAATGATGCGAAGTGGAGTCGAACGGTTTTTGATAATCAACTTATCACACACCAGGAAGCCACTGACGAAATCCGCGTCGCCGGTGATAATGCAATTTTTCGCCATGGATTTAACCACAAAAGTAGCCGTTCCATTCGCTTTTGAGGCGTTCGTCCCATTAAAAGTATAGTCCGTGCGTTCATCAAAAGAATTTGTGAATGACCAAGAGTTTCTTGAGGTCCCCGTGAATGAAGTTCCCCAATCCACACCACCAAAGGCTGTTGATGAGCTGGTACCTTGGGTCGCACAAAGTTTTTCTAAATCCTGGTTGATATCCCCTGGAGGCAAGGCTCCTTTGGAGTTTCCGGAACTATCAGAAACACTGCTGTAAGCGATGAACGCAGAGCCATTTCTTTTGAAGTTAATATAACCATTGGTCTTGATCAGGAACTCAGGGCGAAGAGGATAGCTGCGGTCATAGGAAACATCAAAGGCCTGCAAATAAATGGAGATGTCTTTAGGATTCCCCATACCATCAACAAGCAGGTCCCCACGCTCGAACTCCACGTGAAAGTCTTTAAATGTTGGATTGGTGTTATCAGGGTTTGGCACATCCACTGACAGCTTGATCTTCGGTTGAACTTTTGAATCAGCTTCCACTTTGACCAAACGATTCTGCAAATCGTCCATCTTTGCTTTGGCATCTGCCAGTTCTTTGTCTTTATTTGCTTTTCGCGCTTTTAAAGCATCCAAGCGATTGTTCGCACGATCTAAGTCCGCAGCAAGATCTGCAATTCTATTTTTGTCTTGAGGAGTCTTGGCCTCTTCAGCTTCCAAACTGCTCTCAGCACTGGCAACATCGCGTTCCGCATCGGAAATCTGTGATTCAAGGCGAGAAAGATCCGAAGTCAGGCGATCACGATCTTCCTGGGCGTCGCTCAACTGTTTTGAAATACTTCTCTTCAAATCAGTCAGATCAATCTTCGGCTCCAATGTGATAGAACCATTTTCTGGAATCGATCCTTTTACCTCTAAACCGTTGAATTCCAGTTTATACTTAGCAATAGGACCCGCTTTTTCGTTGTTCCTATAATCATATTTATAGCCTGCCAAGCCAGATGAAGGATTCGCCGCTGGACTCGAGATTTCATTTCTTTGTCGGGTGAAAACATTGCCGTCGGTCAGACCCAAACGATAGTCAAACTTGCTTTCAGATTGCTTCGTGATTGCGCCTCTTAAAGTACTGTTCAAAGTTTTACGCAAATCGGTCATCGCCAAAGTTCTGTCGATACATTGCTGCATCAAAGTTTTATCGACCGCGGTACTCGCTTGCTTTCCAGACAAGTTGTCCAGGCCACCATCGCGGCCGCCATCGACGTCGACACCTTTTCTAAAGCCGCCAAACTCTGCAATATTATACCAGAACTGATCCGACTCACCACCCGCAGAGACAGGAGTAAACTCTTTGCCTTTGCGGACAATCATACCGTCGCCCAAAATCACTTTTTCATTAAAAGACACTGGCGCATAAGAAGTGTCACCATCATGTGATGTGGAGGCATTTGCAAGAATGATATTGCCATTCACGTATACCGGGCTATCAAAGACAATCCCCGCATAGTTCTTAATCGCGTTTTTCGAAGTAAACTTTTTGATATAAGAGTCACCGGCAGTCTGGGATCCATTTGTGGAAACGTCCAAATGGAGATCGTTGGCGACTAGCAAGGCAAAACTACCCACTTCGCGTGGGTAAACCCCGACAAAGGACGTTGCTTCAAGTCGGCTGCTGCCAACATTGATAACCGCCCCCTTATCGTCGAGCAACTTCACTGTCACTTTGAGATAAACTTCACGACCATACTCAGGGATCAAGGCCTGTGTATTTCTGGTGATCTCAACGCTGAACGCGGAAACGCGGTAGCCTTTTAGATCTGAAACGATTTTGTAGATTGGATGAAGAGTTGAGAAATTGCCAATTGGAATCGTCGCGGAGATCTTCTGATTGTCCAAAAGCTGAAGAGCGTTGGGATAGCCCATCGCTGCCAGGAAATCCACGGTTTCTTTCTTCATCAAAATTCGTTCAATGGAACGCGGGTGATTCAAGATCTCTTGAGTTGTGGGAGTTGCACTTTTTCCACAATTTTCAGGCATCCATGAATCTGAAAAGCACCAACGCTGCTTCACGCCTAAAAGGGTGAAATCCAGCATTGAATGTAGAGCCAAACGAGTGGTGATGATAGAGGCTGACTTGGTAACTTGCTGGCGATTTTTAATCACCGTCGGCGCCAAGAAGTAAATCATGATGCCGACAACGCCAATAGCTAGCAGCGCTTGGATGAAAGCGCTGCCTTGTTGCGATCTTATAGATCGCCCCATATGGGATGAGCGACTAGATTGTCCCGTTTGCTCGAGAGGTGGTTTCATTCGAGGAACTCCTATAAGTTCTTTCGACACAAAACCGCTGGACCTTTACTAGAAAGTGTCCCTCTGTCCCAAACTGAAACAAACTACTTGGCTTTTCCCTGATTTGCGACCGCTTCCATTGCCGCCTTCACCTCTTCAGGGTCCCCAATGAACTCTTTTTTAAGAACCTTCAGGTCTTTATCCAATTCGTACATAAGAGGGATCCCGGTCGGCATATTCACAGCCATGATTTCGTCCGGAGTCATGTTTTCCAGATATTGGATCAAAGCACGCAAGCTGTTTCCATGGGCTACGATCAGCACTTTCTCCCCAGTTTTGATTTTGGGAGCAATGGTGTTGTTCCACAGCGGCAAAAACCTCGCGACAGTGTCTTTCAGGGACTCTTGGCTAGGAAGTAGTTTTGGATCCACATGTTTGTAACGTGGGTCATGGGATGGATGACGAGGATCCGCAGTTTCCATTGGTGGAGGCGGAATATCATAGCTGCGGCGCCAGATCTTAACTTGGTCTTCACCATGACGAGCCGCAGTCTCAGACTTATTCAAACCCTGTAGGGCTCCGTAGTGTCTTTCGTTCAAACGCCAGTCTTTGTGGACAGGAAGCCACACCTGATCGAGTTCATCGAGGACAAAATCCAGAGTTTTAATCGCTCTTTTCAGAACGCTGGTGTAGGCAATGTCAAAAGTGAACCCTTTTTCAGCCAAAGATTTGCCACCTTTTAGAGCTTCCGCTCGACCTTTCTCAGAAAGATCTACGTCTTGCCATCCAGTGAACCGATTTTCTTGGTTCCAAACACTCTCACCGTGTCTAATTAGCACCAACTTATACACGCTTAAACTCCTTCAATTCCTAATAGAATAGGGCTATCATGACAGGGCTTTCTGAGAATATCAAAACTCTTGATTTTGCTATGCATTAACAAGTTACAAAGTCCCGAGTTTTTGAAAAATTGGTCCTGTTAATATTAGATCGATCAAGACAATGAGGAACATCGTGAACAATAATGGCATCAACAGTTCAAACCTTGAGTACATCGAACAGCTTTACGCTGACTTTAAGGTGAAACCTGATTCACTTGCAGCGGAATGGAGAAGCTTTTTTGAAGGTGTCGAGTTTGCCCAAGAAGGTAAATTCGGAATGTCTGACAAAGAACTTTCTGTCTACCAACTCATCCAAGCTTACCGTGCGAACGGACATCTTGAAGCTGATCTAAATCCTCTCTATGCTCCTCAAGCAAATGATGCTTTGGCTTTAAAAGCTTTCAATCTTTCCGACAAAGATTTGACTGCCAAATTCCAAATCGGTTCTTTGGTTGGAAAAGCCAATGTGACTTTGGCCGATATCATCGCGCACTTGAAAAAAACTTATTGCGGTAAGATTGCTTTGCAGGCGGCGGATGCCTCCCCTGCTGAAGTAAAATGGTTGACGCAAGAATTTGAAGGCGCGGCTTTCAAACTTTCAGTTGATGAAAAGAAAAATGCTCTGACTTCTTTAACCAAAGCAGAGTCTCTAGAAAAATTTGTACACACTCGCTACGTGGGCACGAAGCGTTTCTCTGTTGAGGGCGCGGATTCAATGCTTCCGATGATGGACACTTTGGTGAACAAAGGTTCTGCAAACGGAGTCAAAGAGATGTTCGTGGGTATGGCCCATCGTGGTCGCGTGAACATGTTGGTTAATTTCTTCGGCAAAAGCGAAGAGTATGTATTCGGTGATTTCAATGGTCCATTGGAACTTGAAAAACCAGTTGAAGACTTCGACAACGACGTAAAATATCACTTGGGCTACAAAGTCGAAAAGAAAACTGCAACGGGTTCTTTGAAAGCCACTATGGCTTACAACCCTTCTCACTTGGAAACTGTGAACGCAGTGGCTTTGGGAATGGCGCGCGCAGCTCAGGATAAAAACGGCGGCGACAGAAAATCTGTTGTGACTGTTTTGATTCACGGGGACGCAGCTTTTGCCGGTCAAGGTATTATCCAAGAGACGATGCAACTTGCAAACGTGAAACCGCACACCACGGGTGGTACTGTTCACATCGTCGTTGATAACCAGGTTGGTTTTACAACCAGCGGTAAAGACACCCGCTCAACTCGCTATGCCTCTGACTCTGCAAAAATGACTTTCACCCCGGTGCTTCACTGTAACGGTGATGATGTTGAGTCTTGCGTGCGCGCTGCAGATATCGCGATTCGCTTCCGTCAACAATTTGGCAAAGACATTGTTATCAACTTCATCTGTTACCGCAAATACGGTCACAATGAGGGCGACGAACCTGCCTTCACTCAGCCTTTGATGTATGACCTCATCAAAGCTCATGCGACCGTGCGTGAACTTTATGTTAAAAAATTGACGGCGGAAAACAGCATTGATCAAAAAACTGCCGACGATCTTTACCAAGCGGCGATGGATCGCTTGCAACAGATCTATGAAGACACCAAGAAATCCCCACCGAAGCTTAAGAATTTTAAATTCGAAGGCAACTGGGCAGGATTACGCAAAGGTGTTGAGGCAGACATGGAAAAACCTGCCAATACAACTTTCGATCTCGCGAAGCTTAAACAAATCGGCGAAAAGATTGGCTCTTACCCAGCGGACTTCACTCCGCATCCAAAATTGATCAAACTTCTTGAAGCTCGTAAAAACATGGGCGCAGGCAAGGAAATGATCGACTGGGGCATGGGAGAACTTCTGGCTTACGGTTCTTTGCTGTCTGAAGGAACTTCAGTTCGTTTGACGGGTGAAGACTGCGTGCGCGGCACGTTCACTCACCGCCATGCGGGTATGTACGATGTTAAAACCAACAAGTGCTACTTCCCTCTTGCGGATCTAAATCCAAAAGCGCAATTGTTGGTTGCTGAATCTATTTTGTCTGAATACGGCGTGATGGGTTATGAATACGGTTACTCCACTCAAGACCCAACAAGTCTTGTGATGTGGGAAGCACAATTCGGCGACTTCGTTAACGGCGCGCAAATCGTATTGGACCAATACTTGGCTGCGGCTGAGTCGAAGTGGCAGCAAATGTCTGGTTTGGTTCTTCTTCTTCCACATGGATACGAAGGCCAAGGACCGGAGCACAGCTCTGCCCGTCTTGAGCGCTTCTTGCAAAGTTGTGCCTTGTACAACATGCAGGTTGTGAACTTAACAACTCCGGCGCAAATCTATCATGCTCTTCGCCGTCAAGTTCGCAGAGACTTCAGAAAACCACTTGTGGTCATGACTCCGAAATCTTTGCTGAGACATCCTCGCGCAGTTTCTTCTATTGAAGACCTTGCCAAAGGTTCTTTCCAAGAAGTGATCGCGGATACAGTCGACAAATCAAAAGTGGACACCGTGGTGTTTGTCTCTGGCAAACTTTACTATGAGCTTTTGGATGAAAGAGAAAAATCTAAAAAGGAAAACATCGCCTTGGTTCGCCTTGAGCAGTTGTATCCATTCCCTGCTAAACAAGTCACTGAAGTGTTGAAGTCTTACCCTAAAGCGAAGACTTTGATCTGGGCACAGGAAGAACCTAAGAACATGGGTGCTTTCCAAAATGTCTACTTCAAGTTTGTAGATGTTGTGCAAAAAGCAGGTTTGCAACTTCGCTTTGAGTACGCGGGTCGTCCTGAAAAGGCCTCCCCTGCGGTGGGTTCAATCCACAAACACAAAGTTGAACAAGCAGATATTATTAAGAGCATTTTTAATTAACTGACTAATTAACTGGCTCTGACTTTTTAAGAAGTCAGAGTGGATTTTGATGCATTCAGAATCCATATAACTACTCCAACAAAGTTGGAGTGCATACAGCGAAGGGCGTTCCATCATGAAACAAGAGATTAAGGTTCCCGCAGTTGGCGAATCGATTACTGAGGCCACTATTGGCAGCTGGACAAAAAAATCCGGCGACTTCGTAAAACGCAACGAAGTTTTGATGCTTCTTGAAACTGACAAAGCCAGCGTTGATGTGGTCGCTGAAAACGACGGTGTCTTGACGATCCTTCCTGGTAGCGAAGCTGGCGCAGTTGTACAAATCGGTGCGACAGTAGCGACGCTTGATACTGATGCTAAGGCATCTGCAGCTCCCGCAGCGGAAGCTCCTAAAGCAGCCCCAGCAGCTCCGGCACAAGCGGCTTCAACTCAGCCTGCTTCTGGCGCGGCTTCTCAACATCTTTCTCCTGCGGTTCAAAGAATCGTGACTGAAAACAAAATTGATACTTCAACTGTGCAAGGCACGGGCAAAGATGGTCGCCTGACTAAAGGTGATGTTCTTGGCGCACCAGCGGGAACGGCTTCTTCCGCACCTTCAGCTCCAGCGGCAGCTCCAGCCAAAGCAGCGGCACCTACTGTTGTTCCAATGGCAACCGGCCCATCGAAACAAGGCGATAAAAAGCTTGTTCCGATGACAACGATTCGCAAGCGTATCGCTGAAAAACTAAAAGAAGCCCAAAACACGGCAGCTCTTTTGACGACTTTCAATGAAATCGACATGGGCAAAGTGATGGACCTTCGCGCGAAGTACAAAGACAAATTCAAAGAAAAATTTGGATTGAACTTGGGCTTCAACGGCTTCTTCGTGAAAGCGTCTGTAGAGGCTTTAAAATCCTTCCCTGCTGTGAATGCATGGATCGTTGGCACCGATATCGAGTACCACAACTACTACAATATCGGTATTGCGGTATCGACTGAAAAAGGTCTTATGGTCCCTAACGTAAAAGACGCTGATACTTTGTCTTTGGCTGGTATTGAGATCGCAGTGCGCGACCTTGCTGCAAAAGGCAGAGACGGTAAGATCACTCCGAACGATTTGGGCGGCGGCACCTTCTCCATCACAAATGGTGGCGTGTTCGGTTCCCTTCTTTCAACTCCGATCTTGAATGCTCCTCAGTCTGCGATCTTGGGTCTTCATAAAATCCAAGACCGCCCTATGGCAATCAACGGTAAAGTTGAGATTCGCCCTATGATGTATGTGGCTCTGACTTATGACCACAGAATTGTCGACGGTAAAGAGGCCGTCAGCTTCCTGGTTAAGATCAAAGAGCTTATCGAGGACCCTGAAAGACTTCTTCTTGAAGTGTAGTTGCAAAGCCCGGATTTTCCGGGCTTTTTTTTTGATTTCCCGAGCTAGTGATCAATTTGTTTACAGGAATTTTATACTCGTATTTCCTTACAAATTTGAAACCTTCTTTCCTCCTCGCCAGTAATCCATTACAACAAAAGTAGCAATATTTCTGTTTAGGACGTTTTTGGATATGGAATTATTAGAAGTTCAGATCGACCCACAACTATTAAACTATCGTAGCGACCTCGAAGAGCTCTCTGCTCTTCTTGCATGCTTCGGTTACAACATCGTCCCCTATCGCGATGCCGAACTTCCCGACTTCCAAAGTCTTCCATCCAATCAAAGAACTGATGTCAGCAAAGCGCTTAATATCTATTTGCAAACTTTAAAATCCGAATACATGAGTGGCCAATTCTCTGGCGAAAAATTTGTTCTGCAATTCCTTTTCCGCATGGGCATTCTGCCTTCGGAAGATTTATCAGGTTCCATTCGCAATGAAAAATACATCCAGATCTACAGTCGCGACCAATTGCAGATTTTCCGCAGTCTGGATTGCTACGAGCGCTGCTCTTTCACACTAGAACAACTCACCACGCGCCCGTGGTTTGACCTGTGGTCTCGCGATAACTTGTTTTATTACGCCCTCTTTGGTTTGGCTTCCACTGCGCTTAAATTCATCAAGTTCACCAAGATTCGCCTGGACTTCCCTCATCACCGTGTGACTGAGCAAGAGTCCTTTAGCAACTACTCTTTTGATTATAAAATCAAAAGCTTGAGCGGCCTCACCCGCCAAGGAAAGCTCCAAGCCGCTCTGCTCATCGAAGACTGGAAATTTTAGCTAATTCGGCTCGGTCTTTAGGAACTTCGGAAACTCTTCCACCAAGGCATCCATCAAGGCGCGCACTCGTGGTGACATGTAGCGATTCGATGGTGTCACTATGTAGGCATCGTTACTGGATTCAAGACGATCATTGACCACCACTTCCACCAACTCTTTTCTCTTCAGCAAATCGACAACGTCCCAGTGAGAGCGAATCGCTATTCCTCCACCAGCCTTGGCAATCTCCACAAGAAAAAGGCCGTTGTTGGTGATAACAGATGGAGTGCTCTGCAGCTCATTCAAAGTGACTCCACTTTTCTGAAATTTTCGCATACGATGCTGGGGAATCATCAGTAACGGATGAGCTTTCAGATCCTTCACTGTTTTGGGCGTCCCATGTTTCTTCAAGTATGCCGGAGTCGCAACCATCTTTAAGTAGTTCGGTCCCAGTCGTCTTGCCACCATCGAAGAGTCTTCCATGGTAGAGAAACGAATCGCCAAATCAAATCCGCCCTCCACAAGTTTCTCAAGCGCATCGCTAAAGTGAACCTGCACTTCGACCAGAGGATGCTTCTTACGAAACTCTGTCAAAATTTTTGCGACAGGGCCCTGACTTAACCCCCAAGGCATAGTCAGTCGAATCGGTCCTTTAAGGTCTTGAGAGTTTGCAAACTGCTCTTCCATTTCTCGCAAATCACCAAATAGGCGCTGCACTTTCGGAACCAGCCCCTTGCCCTCTTCAGTCAGATTCACCGCGCGGGTGCTTCTTTGAAAAAGTCGCTGCCCCAAAGCGGCTTCCAGTCGCGCCACTCTCTTGCTAACAACCGACACTGGCACCTGAAGACGGCGGGCCGCCCCTGAAAAGCCACCTGTTTCGGCAACTTGTAAGAACGCGGAAAGATCTTCTAAATTCTGAATTTTCATATTTTCTATTTTAGAAAATATGTTTGTCAAAAACAAGGTATTATCATCACTTTGGAAAGGATGTAAATTGGGCGCATAAGGAGTACTACAATGACAACACTAAGCCCTCAAGAATTAGCCTATACCCTGCTGAGATTCGCACTTGGATTGAATATCTTCCTGCATGGAGCCGTTCGTCTGGGATCGAACTATCAAAAATTTATCGATTGGACGACAGGCCTTTTTCAAAACACCCCTCTTCCCAGCTTCGCTGTTCAGGCCTTTGCTCACAGCATCCCTATTCTGGAAGTCACTTTCGGGCTGCTTATTCTTCTCGGTCTCTTCACCCTTCCCGCTTTGATTGGTGGCACTCTGGTGATGATCGGACTGATGGCTGGCATGTGCATCATTCAAAATTGGGAAATTGTTGGCATTCAAATGATCTATATCTTTCTCTACACAGTTTTGACCTTCACTCTTACTTACAATGGTCTCTCCATCGACCGTTTCTTGATTAGAAAATAGGAGCCTCATATGAAAAACAATAAATTAGCCTTAGTCACTGGATCGACCGCTGGAATCGGATTTGCGATTGCAGAAAAATTAGTTCACCAGAACTTCGACGTGATTATCAACGGTCGCAGCGAGGAGCGGGTCAACAAGGCCATCAATCAACTTCTCGAAAAAGGCGCGAGCAAAAAATCCCTCCATGGAGTGGCTGCGGATCTGACAACGGTTGAAGGCATTGCCAAAGTTCAGGAGCTGTTTCCCGAGGTGGATGTCTTAATTAATAACTTCGGAATCTTCGAGCCCAAGGAATTCGCCAATATCACGGATGCTGATTGGGAAAAAATGTGGAATGGAAATTTTATGTCAGGAGCGCGTCTTTCCCGTCATTACTTCCCACGAATGCTTAAGAAAAACTACGGTCGTGTCATCTTCATCTCAAGCGAATCCGCCCTGCAAATTCCCGCTGAAATGATTCACTACGGAGTTTCAAAAACAGCGCAGATTTCCCTGGCGCGCGGTATGGCCGAAGTTGCCGGCGAATCGAATGTGACCGTTAACTCTGTCTTAGTGGGCCCAACGAAATCGGAAGGAGTTGGCACTTTCCTCAAACAACTTGCCGAAAAGGATCACCTCACGGAGTCCGATGTTGAGAAGAACTTCTTCAAAACCGCGCGCCCCACTTCACTCATCAAACGTTTTATCCGCCCCGAAGAAATCGGCGCTTTTGTCGCCTTTCTGGCCAGCGAAGAGTCCTCGGCTATTACCGGTTCGGCCCTGCGCGCGGATGGGGGTCTAGTTAAATCAATTATTTAAGTGGCAAAGGGCTCGTTATTCCGAGCCCTTCTTTGGAGGCCATGCGTCTAGCAGGCATAAGTCTGGTGTTGAAAGACCCTCACACTTGAAGCTACTTAGTGACCAAAGGGGTTCTTTTGGCGTATAAATTCAGGTGCACGCTTATTTTCTTCAAAGGACTTCTTCATGGCAGACAATCAATTTGACCTCATTATTATCGGTTCTGGCCCTGGCGGTTATGTGGGCGCGATTCGCGCAGCTCAACTAGGACTTAAAACTGCAGTTATCGAGAAAGATAAAACGTTCGGCGGCACTTGCTTGAATGTGGGATGTATTCCTTCAAAAGCTTTGCTTGAAAGCTCTGAACACTATCAAGCTGTACAACATGATATTGCGGCCCACGGCGTGAAAGTTTCTAAAGTTGAATTGGATCTGCCAACAATGTTGGCCCGCAAAGACAAAGTCGTAAAACAAAATACGGAAGGCATTGCTTTCCTCTTCAAGAAAAACAAAATCACCTCTTTCAATGGCTTCGGCAAAATCCTGAGCGCTGGCAAAGTGGAGGTTAAAGGTGCTGACGGCAACACTCAGGTGTTGACGACAAAATCCATCGTTATCGCAACGGGCTCTGTGCCGGTTGAATTGCCCTTCTTGAAGTTCGATGAAAAACGAATTGTTTCCAATACCGGCGCGCTGACTCTTCCACAAGTTCCGAAAACAATGATCGTCGTTGGCGGCGGTGTGATCGGCTTGGAGTTGGGATCAGTATGGCAACGTCTTGGTGCTGAAGTGACTGTGATTGAATACACAGCACGTCTTGGTGGCACCACAGATCAAGATTGCATGAATGTTCTTAAGAAAAACCTTGAGAAGGAAGGCATGAAGTTCCTTCTTTCTACGAAGGTCACTGGCTCAAACGTTGTGGCTGATGGCGTGGAAGTTACCTATGAAGCTTTGGCGGATGGTAAATCTACAACTACAAAAGCAGACATCGTCCTTGTGGCGACAGGTCGCAAACCATTCTCTGCGGGCGTCGGCTGCGAAGATGTGGGCGTTCAAAAAGATCCTCAAGGTCGTATCGTTGTCGATAAACATTATCAAACTACAGTGCCAGGAATCTACGCGATCGGTGACGTGATTCACGGCCCTATGCTCGCGCACAAAGCTGAAGAAGAAGGTGTCGCTCTTGCAGAAATGCTTGCTGGCGGTGCGGGACATGTGAACTACGACACAGTTCCCGGAGTTATCTATACTCATCCTGAAGTTTCAAATGTGGGTCTTTCTGAAGAGCAAGCGAAGGAAAAAGGCATTGAGATCAATGTTGGGAAGTTTCCGTTCCTGGCAAATGGCCGTGCTCGAGCGAAAGGCTTCACTGAGGGTTTCGTAAAGATCATCGCTGATAAAAAGACTGATAAAATTCTTGGTGCTCACATGGTTGGCCCATCAGTTTCTGAATTGATTCACGAAGTGATCGTCTGCATGGAATTCGGTGGAAGCAGCGAAGATCTTGCAAGATCATTCCATGCCCACCCTACTTTAAGTGAAGTGGTGCGTGAAGCGGCTTTGGCTGTCGAAAAACGTGCACGTCAAATGTAGTTGACCAAGTCAGTTGGCACTCCGACTTTGTCGGAGCGGCTTTAAACTATAAATAAAAAAAGCCCAGTATCACCTACTGGGCTTTTTCTTTTTCAGGCTCTTTATTAGGAACCCTTTAAATTAAATATAAAAACTAGAAGTTGCTGATTTTATCAGCCAATTCAGGGTAGTCCACAAATGGATTTCTGTTACCTTGAACTTTAAGGATCGCATCGTTACGACGAACTTCCTCTTCGTCTACAGGATCTTCTTTGTTCCACTTACGAAGAGTGTTTTCTTGGCGCTCGCCAATTGGAAGACCGTAACGGACCGAGAAATAGAACAAAGCGCGAGCCACGTTGCCTCTGTGTGAAACTGGTGGTTCAAACACTTCAGCCCCACCGCCTGCAGGTTTACCTGTGCGAGATACTGGGCATTTCAAGTTTTTAGAGTCTTTAACTACTTCACCGAACTCATTGTTGCCACGAATAGAGTTCATTTCTGAATCTGTTGGATACAAATGATGAAGGTCTGATTTCTGCATCATTTTGTTGAATTTGCCAGTGAAACGGCTTTGTGGCCAAGTGTGCTCAGTATTCAAAATATTGCCATCTGGAATTTGATTGGGACCTGGGGGATTGCTTGTGAAGTCAGCTGATCTCTTATAACCACCGCAATACAAATCAGGAATTGCATAAGAGTTGCCATCTTTTACTAGATAGTAAACACCCATCATAAAGATACGTGCGCGGTCATATCCCAAAGAGATATGTTGGTAGCAACCTTGGCTTGTACAGTTATCAGAGATTTGATCGTAAGTTCCAGAAACCGCTTGATGAGAGCTGCGAAGAACCGTCTGCAATCTGCTTACAAGTTCCTCATTTGAAACGCCTGTCGCTAGATCGCGATAGAACTCTTCACCATAATATGGAATTTCTTGAGATGACAGAGCCGCGTGGCCCACATTTGAGATAAGTACCGAGAACAACACGAGAACAGACAAGAACATTGCCTTCATAAACCCCTCCATAGACAGACATTGTTTGGTGTCTGGTAGAAACGTTGCGCCCTATTCGCAACATATACGGAAACTCCCGGAAGTTATTCTATGGATTGTTAGAAAGTGGCAACAATAAAACGTTTTTTAACTCAATTCAGACAAATTCGCGCAGCGCGCATGTCGCTTGAAATATGAATTATTACTTACAAAGAGCCTGCAAGGCTGCCCAACCGGGTTTAACCGCAGGTTCTGTGGGAGCATCTTCTGCCGCAGGCTCAAATTCATTCAAAAGATCTGCCTCATACTTAGCACAGTCCTTCTTTTTAAATTCCTTTTGCTCAGGAATCACCCCAAAAACCGCCATCAGTAAATCCATATAGGCTTCATCGTGGGCATTTTGTGGGCTGTTATTTTCTCTCAACGAAATGATTTGATCCTCGGCCCGCCCTAGCAGTTGGAACTTCTCTTTGGTGGTCTTAGCCAGGACGATTTCCTTTTCCATTAACTCTGCCAAGCTTTCCACTTGTAGGCGAACAGAACGACCGCTGACCACGGGGATCTCTTTCTTTCCAGCCGATGCGACAGAAACCATAAGCAACACAGCACCAATGACTTGAACCTTCGAATTTAACAGTGCCATGAACAACCTCCGCACCCCCACAATATTAGACAGAGAAGCGCTTTTTTCAATACGCACCTCCCCGAGGCAGACAAAGAACATCGTCCAGTCTCTACCGCTCATAAGTCTAGAGATTCAAACTCGGACTACTCGCAATTTTTTAAGCTTGTTACCGTTAATATAGAACGTTTTGAGGGGATCACCATGAAAAGACTCGCAATTGCAACCATCTTGTTTCTTGCATCATTTGCTCAAGCTGAAGAAAAAATGGATCTTCTGTGTATGACAGAATTTCCTTCAACTTCCTTCGTTGTCCGCGATATCGAAGACACGACTGTTTTAGAAGTGTTCCATCACAACGGCACTAAATACATGCCGATCTTCGACGGTGTGGCGACTCCGAATGATGTCGCCATTCTATCTGAAAAAGCCCAGATTCTTTCCAGCCTGGGCGAATACATGCGCTTTGAATGGCCACGAGATAAATGTAAAAAACAGGAAGACTTGGTTTCACAATGTGCAGGCTCAACAGAGGTTCAAGAAATTGAAGGCCATAAAGTCAAAGCCTGGCACTTTGATAGCGAACTGGTGATGGAGAAAACCTCAGTAGGCAAATTTAATTCTTACAAGTTGACGCTAAATTTGGATGTCGATGGAAAGTCTCTCAGCATCCCAATGAAGTACAATGAGAGAGAATGCACCGATCAAATGACCATGCGAGCTTCTCTCCCCGCTGCTAAAAGCAAGCACTAGAATTTCAAAGTCTTTGGAAGCTGAGTTCGGAGGATTTCTTTTCTAAGGTCCTCCAAAGCTTGCCTCAGCCTTTGATATCACTTCCTGAAACTTACTTTTCTATCTATCTATCTATCTATCTATCTATCTATCTATCTATCTATCTATCTATCAAATCTGCCCGGCTATCTGTTCATTCAAATATCGAGCGTCTTCAATTATCCCGACTATCCGCTTTTTCAATATGATCATCCATCTATCCCCCGCCCCCTTTTCTTCCAAGCGCCTAGCATCCACGAAGCCTTAGTCTTATCTCTTAGAGATGCCAAGCCTATTTGCCATAAGTAGATTATGACTACGGCATAAAATTCTTAAGTTAGTCTGCTCATCACCCCCGCCCAATGCACGAGGATAAATATGATCAACCTGAAGCTGATAAGTCGAACCGCAGGTCCTGCCAGATTTAGCGTCTCGATATTCACAACAACCCTGAGCTTTAGCGAACAAATCTCTTCTGATCTTGACTGAAAGATACTTGCGCTCTGCCATTGACCCTGTTTTTGTCTTTGCAGTTCCCTCATCCGCTCCACTTTTGACTGAAGACGCGGCTTCCACTTTTTCAATTCCAGCCGCATCCATGCATTCGGCAGGAGCCACAGCTTTTTCCTGCTTAGCGGCGAAGCCTTGCGTCGAGTTTTTGCCCAATTTAGATTGGTTGAACTTTTGCGCTAGCACCGCAAGAACTTCGGACCAAGTTCCATCTGGACAAACATGCGATAGAAGCGCTCGAGCCTGCTCCAACTCTTCATATTGTTTTTTAGAAAAGGTAATTTCCAATCGAACAGACTCATCGCCTTGAGGTTTAACAACCTCATGCAACTGAACAGCTTTATTGAATTCGATTGCCAACACCTTTTCAGTTTGAAAGGTGTTCTTATTTTCAATCTTTTCCAACAATGCCTGAGTTCTTTCCTTAGAGCAATCCGCAGCATTTAGCTTGGACGCTTCCTTGAGGCATTTCTGAACTTGGGTAAGCTGAGACAAATTCAAAGCGCCAGTTTCCAACTTGTCAGCAGCAGAGGGAACCTGTTTTAAAATCCGCGCAGACTGCAGGCGACGATATGCGCCTGATTCAGAATAACCCAACCCTTTAGTCAAATAAGAAAACATTCCATCAAATCCAAGATCCGCATAAAGTCTTCGCGACTCGATTTCAAGAATATGCATCAAAATCAAATGTGTGATTTTACGCTCGCTACGAACCAGTTTCTCCATTCGCAAACATAATTCATGGTTCGAAATATTCTTGAGATCCATCAGCCACCTCCAAATTTGAAGGCATCCTACCACGGCTTTTTACAACAATTTTTTGAGGGTTTTCCGTTTGCACTTGCGCAGCTCAAACCGTCACCAATTCATTCGGAAATCGCTATAAGCCACGCCGGAACTGATTTAATTCCAACAAACAGCCCGCGCCGTCAGAGAAAAAGTTTCGTCAAATAAACAGGCAACGGGGACGTCGACAATTACCCGCAAGAGAAAAATACAAACCTCATCAAATAACTCAAAGCTTCATCGCTAGGGCGATTCTGAAAATTCAAATCGGAGACGCCCCGAATGTGCAGTAACAAATTGGAGTATTGGAAGCTCTGAACTCTCGATAAATAGGCAGGTCAAAATATGTTACTGTTCAATTCTTAGACAGCTTAAACGACCGTATTAACTCCCAATTCGACCCACTTTTTGCACCTTCTGAAAGCATGAAGTATATGATTGCTCTTCTAATCACACCCCTATTGCTTGGCGCTTGCTCTTTTAGCAAAAAGCCCAACGTGCAATCTGATAGCGAAAACATCAAAATTGTGATTATGGACAAGCAGAACGATCCAACTCTAGATCAGCTTTTCAACTCGAGGACCAGGAACGAGCAGATTGAATTTATAAATAGAAGCTCAAATACACAACTGACTCAGCTGAAGGATCAAGATGGCAATGGTCTTCTAGATTTAATTGCAAAGAACATGGACTATGAATTAGCAAATATTCTTGAGAAAAAAGGATATTCTCCATTTTTCTTCAATAAGTCTGAATCACTTTCATTCCTCAACGCCTACCAAGAAAGAGAAATTCTAAAAATTGATCAAGCAATCGCCCAAGGAACTTTCGAACTATCTCTCATTACAACGAAGAATTATCCAAAGGAAACCTGTGAAAGGTTTTTTCAACAGTTAATGAATATGCGAACAATTTCAAATTCTAGCAGTCATAAAATTGATAGTGACCAACTAGAAAACTCAATTCAGAAAGTTCTAAATTCCGACATATGTCGGTCTATTCTCAAGTCTCTCGATGACAGAAAGAAGAATGCATTCTTATCAGATGAGTTTATCTATCAGTATAATAATGACTTTTCAGATTTAACCTTGATTTCGACACTTCTTTTCGTATTGGATATTAAAGACAAGTCAATTCAAGATGCTGATCCTCAGATTTTCCTAGATAGAAAGAAGGACTGCATTTCACCTTTTCAGCTAAAATCCTGGCAAAAATTTATTACGACATCACTTCTAAGACATAGGAATTATGATTTACGCCTTTACGACTGCGACGACGCAAATGAAATAACAGGAAATCCTTATCCTGGCGCATGCCTTGATCCAGAAGCTGTCAAATCAATTGAATCCCATAATATTCGCGTCAATAAAGAAATTAATGACAACATTCTTCACTCGGAAGAAGTCACATGCAAAAAATAGTAAGCTTCATTATAACCTTTCTCATCCTTTCCGGCTGCACGTTCAGAAAGGACATAGACAGCAATCAAACAAAAAAATCAGTCATTTTAAATGAAACTTCAGATCTGCCACTTTTAACATCAGAACAAAATGATCTATTTGATATCGTAGAGTTTGGCAAAGAAGCTGAGCTAGAGCTTTTTCTTAATCAACATCCAAACCTTAATTTGAACTTTCTAAACAAAAATGGCAAAAGCCCGTTGCAAATTGCAGTCAGTCGCACCACAGATCACCATTTCGATATTTTGATTAAATACGGGGCTTCACTTTTTTGGGATTTAGAAAACACAAAAAATAGTGATATCAATAATCTATTAACAGCAAGATATAGACTTAACCTATCCAAGCTAAAAGAAACAGATACATTAATTGGTCATGCTTACGCCTACGACTCCTTTTTCAGCTATAAAGCGAATCCTACCCCTTTAGAGTTAGTCTACGAAAAGATCTTTAAAGAAATTGTTCTGGCTCTCGAAAAAAATGACCTTCTATCCATTCAAAAAATTCAGAAAAAGAACATAATTAGCTGCAATCTATTGTCAGCCATGTTTATCGAAAGCTTTCAGTTTCCGTCAGCTGGTACCAAAGTTTCAACCGCAGAATCGACAGCATATGAGTTCCTTAAACTGGCCCATTGCGCTCCATCATCCAACAGCGGCTTCTCAAGAATTATCTATAATTTCGAATGGCTACGCCTTTTGATTGCAGATAGTGATCAGACCCATATCTTAGACTTCATCTTAGACCGTTTCCCTACTACTTCGCTGAATATTGAAGACAACTATGTTGGAAAACTTTGGGTGAAGGTGAATCCAGAAAAAGTATTTACTGACTATCGAAAGCCTCTACCAGAAACACTTAATAAATTCTTGGAAAATCACCGCGACAAAATCGTCCAATCGCAAGAGGAATACCTATATAATGGGGGCTATCACCAAGAGTCAATTGCGGTTACTACCGACGATTGCTTTATCTTCTCTATGGTCTATGGTCGGACTGATCGCCCCTATGACTGCCCGAGTGCTAGTTCTTTTGAACCACGAAAGAAGGATGACTATTAAAATCTCCACGGCACTATGTGCCGCAGGTTGCATCTTTAGAACTTCAGATATTTTGGCGTAGTACAAACACCACGACCTAATACTCTATCCAATTCTTTATATTTCTCAGATAAAGCCCAAAGATATTTCAACGACCCGCCAGAAACAAATTTAGCCTGAGCAATTCGGAAAAACTCTGGCAGAGTCAGGACTCCGGCTTTCGCATAAATTTGATCCAACATCGCACGACGAGGAGGGTCGTATCTTAGCATGATGGTTTGAAGCTCTTTATTCATTTCATCTTCAGTTAGATTTTTTGGTAGTCTTGCTATTTCAAATTGAGCTTTGTTGCGCAGCTTCCCGTATTCATCCTGCAAGCCTTTATATCCAACTTTTACTTTAGAAGAAACCTCCAAGCTTTTCAAGGCCGCGCGATACTCAGTATCGCTGCCAGAAAGCCCCTGCCAGAAAGTCCCTAGATTGGTGAAGACTGCCCAATCACCAGTTTGAGTGTTTTGAAAATCTATATCTTGTGAAGAGAGTTTTAGGTTCAAAGACTCCCTCTGATCTAGGTATTTATCCATAAAGCTAATTGGATAACTTAGACCAATATTAAATCCTAAACTCAAAATGATCTGTCTGATGACCTCTTGATCGGGATTCGAAATGCCAAGACGTCTAAAGCGTTCCACAAAGTTTTTTGTCCCAAAGTGACGACCATATGGAGTCCCTGGAACATACACTTGAGAATTCAAACGATCTTCCCCTGCAATATACTCAACGCCAGTTAGATTCCGTTGATTGTTCTTATATAGGACCGCCATCGCAACTAAATTTCTTAAAGGATTTTCATGACCATTCATGAACAGGCATCTATTTTGGTAAGTAAAGGCAGCAAAGCACGGTAACGCTCCTTTTGCGACTCCGTTCTTCTCTTCTTCTGCCAACTGTTCCTTGGAACACAAACGAGTCCCTACTTTTAAAGGAATATTGATAGCATCCTTATTTGCCTTAATCCTTTGGCAAGAAGGCTTGGTTGACTTGCCCATCTCACGGACAATCCACTCATAAGAAGTTAATCGTTCAGTTTGTTTGTTTTGAGCATTGTCATACTCCTGGAATACGTCATCTTTTAATGCTCCCATTGTAAGTTGACCTACACCAGCGTCACCACCTCGGCCCAAGGTATTTACATGTAGGCCACTTTCATTAAAGAGCTTCGGTAAAAGCTCTTTAAGAGGGATGTTGAAGCAATCACTCACATCTACAAGAGAATTATAAATAGAATTTACGTAAGGCTCTGTCACACAAGCGGCCTTTGCAAATTTCTGTGGGCCCTTTAAATAAGCATTGGTAGACTTGTCGAATGAATCACATGTTCCTCGAAACTCCAATACCTTATCCAGGGGCATAAAGTTTTTCATAATATAGGTTACACACTGACGTGGTGGCTGAGATGAGTCGACATCTCTACGTGTCTTCGTAAAGTCACTAGGCATCTTCTTGAGATCTTGTTCAAAATAATTTCGATCGTCGCCACATTGAGCCGCCGTCTCAAACTCCACATTCGAAGCCATGTCGACAGTTTCTACCGACACATCCGTATTGAATTGCATATGGTAGTATCCAAAGGCGGCGAAACTTAAAAAGCAGAATGTATACGCGAAAAATGTACGGCCAGGATGTTGCATATCAGTCTCCTTGAACAGTGGCCCTACTCCGGCGAAGCCGGAGTGCAAGCACTCAATGACTTATCTGCTTATATGGGGCAAAACTGAAGGACTAAAGGTCTAGAAGCGGACTGGTTTAGCCCCTGGCAAAACCGCTCAGAGTTGGTTCTGGACTTTCGATGAGTAGGATTTCAAACAGATGAGGAGGAACTTTAAACAGAAGTTAGAAACTGTAAGTAACGGCCATAAGAGCATTTACGCCGCCCAAAAATACGAACACTGTTTTCGCATCGTCATTAGTTTCTCGTGAAGCACTATAGAAATTCACAGCCGCAATTACAGCATGGGTCGCCACGCGAATCCATTTGCGGTTCTCGCGTTCAATTTTTTCTTTTTCAAGGTAACGTTGCAGAACCTTATTGCGTTCACTCAAGGACAGACCAGAACCTTCCAGAGCATAGTAAAGGGAATCATACTCATTCCCCGTCCAATAATAACTCGCTCCCAAACCGATGGCAGCCAGACCGACCGTGGAGGTGATCGCAAACATACTTCGGCTGAAAACTTCCTCGGCGGCATAATAACCATAGACACCACCAATGGTGGCGACCGCCCCTGAGATCATGTAACTCAGGCCCAGCTTTTCATCTTCAGCACGCTGTTCAGCTACGAACTGCTGAAACTCTTTCCACTGAGCGTTGCCATCATAATAGTTTTGTCTTTCTCTGGCATGGCCCACACAAGATAAAGCCAGAATCAGAAAAACTAAAAAAACGCGGATCATAGAGTCACTCCAAATTGAATGAAAACACCGCGCTCATTGTTTTCATTCCAATATGACAGGCCACTGGTGAAGTTCTTGAAGCCCACAAGAAAACCGGCTGACTGATCAAACTCCGAAGCACTCACCACCGCTTGCAATATTCCTAATTTATATGAGACCGCCGCCCTGATCGCATCGCGAAGATTTTCCGTATTGGCATTCACAGAGAATTGCGTTCCAACCTCGAGCAACCCCAAAGGAACCAGGGGCTTAACTGACGCCCCCAACAACCCTTCGGGCTTAATGGGAAACTGTTCTGATTTATGACTGGTCACACCCCACTGTGAAAGCACTGCTGAAATTTGCGGTTGCCAAGCAGCGTCCTCCCACGCATAAAGAAAGCCCGGCTCCAGGAAGATCAACTCTTGAGTTTGTGCTTCAAAGAGCTCCTGTGAATTTTCCGCCAAGGCCTCGCTGACCGTAAAAAACTGACCGATGAAGCGCACGTGGGTATAGCGTAATTGCAAACCAGCATAGAAATTCTGAGAGACATAGCTTGCGATCTGAGCCTTCGCACTTTGTTGTTCAGCGGCGATAAAATCAACCGCCGGCAAAGATGGATTTTCGATATGAGAATAAAGAATCAAACGATACGGTTCGATGGAGACACCCCAGGTTGCTGCCTGAAAGGAAGCCTCTAAGGATGCTTCGGCCTGAGCGTAATCTCTGCGGGCCGCAATCCTTGCGACATCGGCCTCTGTTGCCGTTCCACCAAGAAGTCTTTCTGCCTCTTTGAGATATTCAACGTTACTTCCTAAAAAAAGATCTCCATCAAAACGCGGATCGCGAGATTTGGCGACAAACGCAGGATTACATGGAAGACCACGCTCCACACTATCCATGGAATAACAAGCGCTGCCCAAGGAGCGCGATAGAAAGCGTGAACTCCCATCACGCATAAAAGATGGCAGTTCCATGGCTTCCGCCCACTCAATGCCGATTAAGATAATGCTTAAAACTAAAAGTCTTAGAAGCATTGATCCTCCGCAGGAATCGGCAATGCCGCAGCATCAGAACGTAAGCGCTCAAGATTCACGCGAGCTTCCGAGAATTCTTTTTTTGAGGGAAAGGCGCCTTCCAAATCCTGTGATAGTTGAGTCAGACCGTCTAGAACTCGCAGAGCCCAATCCCAATAGGGTTTCACGTCATGCAGACACAAACGACGACGACTGTTTTGATCCCAATTGCGCAGCCCCTCTTCAATCGAAGACTTTAAAATCACTACGCGCAGAGCTGCGCTATAAAGGCGAACTCCAGGTATTTGATCTTGCTTGAGAATGGCTACAGCCTTTTGCAAGTCTTCGCGGGCGCTCTGCCCAACGGAGGGAATCTTATTCCAAATCTCCGCGTAAGTGCTGAGGTTCGCCAACAGTCCCCGCGTCTGATGATCGAGCGGTACTTCCTTGATGCGAATTTGCAGATTCGGTACCGCTGAATTTTTGGCGGTCACAAAGGCATATATCGTTTCAATTTTGACACCAGCTCGAGCCGCGTAAGCAGAGGCCCAAGCCAGTTTGACTTGATAGTGCGGATCTTTTTCAGCGAGCCCTGAGAAGTACTGAATCGCTTCGTCATATTGTTGACGATCGAGCATCTTAAATCCGCTGCTGAGGGCTGATTCACGGGTTGCCGGTTGCTCCTTCGCGGAACAGGAAAGCAGCGAGCCAAGTAAGACAATGTAAGATAGAAGCCGTATTTTTCGCATAACGTTAGGCATAGGCGCGGAACTATAATGCCCCGCGACGGTATTTTCGAGTGTGCGCAGAGCGAAATATACTAATTTCATTGATTCTTACACCCCCGCAACTTAACCCTCCATGCGTGTAATACTACCTAGGAGAGAGACATGATTCGTTCCCTCATTTTGGCCTTCGCACTCGTTGCCACCTTCACTCTGGGCCTTGGCTCCAAAGCCGAAGCTGCCGTTTGGACTGAAGTTAACCAATGGTCTCCAACTTGGGAGGCTCGCTTTGCTGAGTGGGTTCGCAGTTCTTGGCAGGTCGACTTCTTCTCTCGCCCGGTTTTACCGAACGGACAAAGCAATCCTTATGCAGGTCTTCGCTTGGATTGCGCGGATACGGTTTATTCTATGAGATTGATTTTCGCTTATGAAAATCGTCTTCCGTTTGTAATTCAAGATCCGACAGCTTCAGGCAAAACCCTGTCTAATAAAATGAGCCGTTGGGATGGCCAAAGCGAAACTTCCCGCGTTCGTAATTTCCTGGTGTTCATGTTCCAAACGGTCAGCACGCGTTCTCTTCCGAACGACACTTACCCAGTGGCTGTGAACCGCGATGCGATTCATTCAGGTTCTTTGATTTTGACTGTCGCAAAAAATCACCACTCTTGGACGATCAAAGAAATCTTGTCTATTGGTGTGCCTCACCTTGTTTACAATTCCACTGTCGGCGCAAGTTCTGGTTCAGGCTTGCAACAACGTCAATCTTGGCCAAATCCTGAGTGGGTCTTTGAAGAAAACTTCACAGCGGCTGGTAATGCAGGTTTCCGTTACTGGAGACCGACAGAGTATTTGAACCAACCTGTTTGGAAAACTCCAGGCTACAGCGAAGAGCAGTACAAAATTCCACTTGGAAAATGGGTGCGCACCGTGCAAAGCAAATTGGCTTTGCGCCAAGAAACTGACACGCAAATGATGACTCGCATGTTGAACACAACTTGTGAAGACCTTACGGGTCGTGTGACCGCGGTCAATGATGGTTTGAATTATTTGAAGAAGAATCCAAAGTGCATGGACTATGCAACTTACGACACCTACTCAACACCAAACCGTGACCAACGTGCATTCGATGATTTCGTTGCATTAAGAAGAGCTTACCGCGAAATCCTGGCAGCAAACGGTGGCAATCAATTGTCTGCAGAGATGAAAGCGCAACTTGGAAAAATCTATCCGATGATTCAAAGCTCAATCGCCGCTGAAACTCAGAACATGGCCCCGCAAGGAATCACTTCTGCATCTCTTTGCACGACGGAATATCTTCCGGGAAAACGCATGGATGTGGCTGAGTTCAAACGCCGTTTGTCGGCAGGCCTCATTTCAAACAATCCCCATGATGAAGGGTCATACCGTTGGGGCGACCTCCGTGGACCTTCGCAGCGTGCAAAATCATGTCAGTCATGGGACTCTTGGACTCCTGACTTGAACCAAAACTAAAAAGGGAATATGGGACCGATCAAATTTAAAACTTGGATAACTGCAGTAGTTGTACTTTTTGTTTTGGGCGTTCTCGCAGACTATTATTTCCTGCATCTTCTTTTTAAAGAGAAACAACAGCAATTAAATGGCAGCGTTCCCGCTGCCGCTGTTATTCGCGATTCAAACTCCAACACTGGTGCCTATGAGGAGCAAGTGAAGCCCACGCCAACGACGGGCGATTCTGCTCCAGAATCTGCGGCTGAAAACAAAGACACATTCTTGGATTCATTGAAAACTTGCGCTCCTGAAATTGCCGCACAAGCGATTGCAACTCCGGAAGCATTGATTGAATATCTGCGCAAATCTATCGGCGTAAAAAGTGAAGACATTTCGGTTGAAAACTTTCATCTGCTTTTGAAAGATGGATCGAAACGTCGCATCCACGTTGTCGACTCCGACAACACCAACTCTAAAAACAAAAAAGAGCTCCGCTTATTCAGCGTCGATGCTGAAGGTTATCCAGAACCAGTACCTTTGAAAGGGACTGAGACACTGGATTCTTTGCTGGCTATGGGACAAGTCGAAGGCCATGAAGTGAAATCACAACTTCTTTTAAAAGATGGTGGAACGGTCACACTCGAAACTCACAATAACAACGTGTTTGAATTCCAATACACTCATCAAAATAAAATTTTATCTTGCCGTCTTAAAGACTGTCAGTGCCCTTAGACCTAGGTCTGGTGTTGCATTAAGTTCTAGCCACACTATTTCAATCGACAAAGCCTCTGCTAGAGTAGTTAGCAGAGGAGGGCCCATGCAAAAAAACGGCTCGTTTTTGCACGATAGAAGTTTATGGATATACTACGCCCTTTTTTTTTCCGGATCTTTAGTTCTGGTCTATCAAGCCATCCCGATCACCCTGGTTGGTGATTCTGTCAATTTTCTTTGTCTTCTTTTCTTGTTGAACGGCCTGCATGTTCATCGCTTCGTGAACATTATTGAAAACTCAGTCTTGGTGACTATGGGATACATTCTTCCCCTGCTCATTAGAAACTCTTTAAAGCTCACTTATGCAGAGGCTCCATCTATTTATGACTTTGCCAAATTGGCTTTGGTTTCCAGTCTGACGACCATGGCTTTAGGGGCTCTCTTCACGACTTTGGGATTCATCATTAAACATTTCTTTAAAAAAGCCCTGCGTGCCAGTCGCAGCCGCATTACCACCAGCAACATCACTGAAGATTAACGCCCACAGGTGATGGGACTTAGTCCCCAGTGGAGCCGCGGACCTGAGCTTCTTGGAAGCGGTTTTGTTCAGCCATCACTAACTCTGTCAGCTCTTTTTTTAGATCATTGAACTTCGTGTCTGTCGGATTGCGCGGTCGAGGGATATTGACGGCAATATCTTTTTTTACGGTGCCTGGCCGATAGGTCATAACCACAATTCGGTCCGCCAAATAAATGGCCTCTTCCATACTGTGAGTGACAAAGACAACGGTCTTTTTGGTTTCACTCCAAATTTTAACCAACTCATCCTGTAAGCTTCGTCGAGTTAATGCATCAAGTGCTCCAAAAGGCTCATCCATTAGCATAATCGGTGGATCCAAAGCCAAGACACGGGCAATCGCCACACGCTGCCTCATTCCACCAGAGAGATCTTTAGGGAAACGACTGCGGAATTCTGTCAGCTTCAATTTCTGCAACAACTCTGTCAGTGTCTTTTCAATTTTAGTCGGATCTTCATTGCGAATCCTCAAACCAAAAACAATATTGTCTTCAACCGTCATCCACGGAAAGAGAGCATATTCTTGAAAGACCATCCCACGATCCGGGCCCGGCTCTTTGATGATATTTCCGTGAACCCGAACATCACCTTCGGTGGGCAACGAGAATCCCGCGATGGCATTAAGCAAAGTGCTCTTGCCACAACCGGAAGGCCCCAGAAGGCAGATGAACTCCCCTTCTTTTATTGAGAAATTAATATCTCTCAATGCAACAACATCCTGTTGCTCCGCTGTCTTAAAAACTTTATGAACATGATCAATTTCAATTTGTGCCATCACTCCAGACCTCGATGCCAGCGCAGCAAGTGATTGTTCAAGCGATCAACCGCCGTGTCGATCGCAAGCCCCAACAATCCAATTGAGAACATTCCCGCAATGATTTTGTCAGACCAAAAGTATTCACGTGCCTCAAGAATGCGATAGCCCAGCCCGCTGTTCACCGCGATCATCTCTGCAACGATCATACAGATAAATCCAGTGCCAATACCAATGCGCATGCCGCTCAAAATATAAGGCATGGCCGCCGGAACCATGATTTTGGTAAACATGGTATAAGATCCCGCGCCCATATTGCGTGCCGCCCGTATATAGATGTTATCGACCGATCGAACTCCGACAATGGTGTTCATCAAAACCGGAAAGAAGGCACCCAGGGCAATCAAGAAAATCGCCGGAGGATTTCCCAAACCGAACCACAGGATTGAAAGAGGAATATAGGCAATCGGTGGAATCGGACGTAGCACTTGAATCAGCGGATTAAAATAGTCATAACCCTTTTTGCTGGAGCCCATTAAAAGCCCGAGTGGCAAAGCCAGTCCCGCGCCAATTGAAAAGCCCACGGCCACTCTATAGAAACTGGCCAACAAATCGTGGATCAATTCACCTGAAAAAAGCCAGGCCAGATACGATCCTTCTGCCGGATCGTAAGGTTGAAGAGGTTTTAGATATTGGTACCACCGCACCAAGACCGCTGACGGCGCTGGCAACACTTGGGGATTCACCCACCCCACACGCACCACTATCTCCCAAAGAATCACCGCGATGGCAGGAACAATAAAACCTTTAAGTCTGCCCATCTCAACACTCCTTAGCCTGTTCGATCTATTTTACGCCCATGGCCTTCTTGGCTTCTGCCAATAAATCCAACTTCACCCAGTCGACGGCTTTTGGAGGATTTTGCATACGGCCGACTCCGTATTTTTGCATGAAGTCCGTGGTCGTTTGGATGTGCTCAATTGTCAAATCATAGGTGTAAGGGGAATTTCCAATCGCATCTTTAAAATCCTGATCAGTGATCTGGCCTTTAAACATTTTAGTGACGACGAATTTTTGCGCCACCTCCGGTTTTTCGATGAAGGTTTTTGTCGCCTCCACAAAGCACTTCATAAAGCGTTCTGCCACCGGACGTTTTTCTTTGTACATTTTCTCAGTCATGACCAATGTTCTGATTGGTTCTCCCATCGGAGTGTCGTAGGGCTTCATCAATTCCACACCAAAACCTTTATTTATGGCTTGGGACGCTTGAGGTTCACTCTGTGCCATCGCATCGATATTTTTTTGCATCAAGGCTTGGTTCAAATCGGCGAACGCCATGTAAACGATCAGAACATCTTTGCCAGGCTTATCAGACCAAGTGAGGTTGTTTTTGCCCAGCTCGGCTAAAAGTAAAAGCTCTTGGGCTCCACCGCGGGCGACGCCCACTTTCTTGCCTTTAAAATCTTTGATAGAATCAATTTTCAAATCAGGACGCTTCACAATGCGTGCGCCCCCTTGGGCAAATCCTGCCACGGCAAAGATGGGAACACCACTCGCGCGCCCGGCAATCGCCGCATCCGCAGCGCTGGCCGAGACATCGATCTCGCCAGCAATAATCGCTGGCATGATGTCGAGACCCTTAGCGAATACCCGCTCTTGAATTTTCAAATCATACTTGCCGCAAATCTCTGCCATGTAGCTAATGGCTCCATAATGGGCGAACTTTAAATTCCCCACTCGAACCAAATCTGCAGCTGGGGCTTGAAGGGAAAAAGTTAGGGCAAAAGAAAACAAGGCAAGCTTGTTACCGATATTGAAATTCACCACGACAACCTCCTGGGACTTTAAGTTTACACGGTCCCATGTGGTGAGTAGATTCTTGATTTCAATTTATGTTTAGACGCATACAAAAAAACCGATCCCCCTTGTAAACAACTCAGGGAATCGGCTCTAAATAATTTTAATTTTTTTGGACATCCCGTTCTCTGACGAAATCAGAGACAAGGAATTCTAAATCCAAAGACTGTGAACGCCACGCTCTTTAGCGACCTGGGCCGCCAATTCATAGCCCGCATCCAAATGTCTAAAGACACCCATTGCTGGATCCGCAGTCAAAACTCTTTCAAGTCTGCGCGCGGCTTTTTCAGTCCCGTCTGCGACGATCACTTGACCCGCATGCTGACTGTAACCCATGCCCACACCACCGCCGTGATGCAAGCTCACCCATGTTGCGCCACAAGCTGTGTTCACCATTGCATTCAACAATGCCCAGTCGCTAACCGCATCTGAACCGTCCTTCATCGCTTCTGTTTCACGATTTGGTGAAGCGACAGAACCGCAATCCAAATGGTCACGACCGATCACGATAGGTGCTTTTACTTTGCCTTCAGCCACAAGTTTGTTGAGCATCAAGCCCGCTTGAGCGCGCTCACCGTACTCCAACCAACAGATACGAGCTGGCAAGCCTTGGAACGCAATACGCTCTTCCGCCATATCCAACCAGCGAAGAAGATCTTTTTTGTGCGGGAACAGTTCACGCATCGCTTGATCCGTCACCTTGATATCTTCAGAATCACCAGACAAAGCCACCCAACGGAAAGGACCGCTGCCTTTGCAGAACAATGGACGAATGAACGCCGGTACAAAGCCTGGATAGTCGAAGGCATTTGTCACGCCCGCTTCCAAAGCGCGTGCACGAAGATTATTACCGTAGTCGAAAGTCACGGCACCGCGATCTTTCATTTCAAGCATGCCGCGAACATGTTTTGCCATCGAAGCATAAGCTGCTTCTAGATAAGCTTTTTGATCACGGGTGCGGAACTCTTTCGCAGTTTCTACAGAGTAACCTTCAGGAATATAACCCACGAGTGGATCATGTGCGGAAGTTTGGTCCGTCAAAAGATCCGGAGTGAAATTCTTTTCAATCAATTGATGAATCACAGTGGCCATGTTGCCATGAAGAGCGATGGATTTCGCCTCCCCTGCCGCGGTATATTTACGAATACGAGCGATCGCATCGTCGATATCTGTCGCCACTTCATCAACGTATTTTGTTTCAAGACGTTTTTCGATACGAGTAGGATCAACGTCAACTGCAAGCACGCAAGCGCCTGCGAAAACACCCGCTAGAGGTTGGGCGCCACCCATTCCACCCAGGCCTGCTGTTAAAATCACGCGGCCTTTAAGATTTCCGCCAAAGTATTGGCGACCGGCTTCAACGAAGGACTCATAAGTCCCTTGGATAATGCCTTGAGTTCCAATGTAGATCCAAGAACCTGCGGTCATTTGGCCGTACATCATCAAACCCTTTTTATCGAGCTCATTGAAGACTTCCCAAGTTGCCCACTTCGGAACAAGGTTTGAATTCGCAAGAAGAACGCGCGGAGCATCCTCATGAGTCTTCAAAATACCGATAGGCTTTCCAGACTGCACCAAAAGAGTTTCATCGTTTTCCAACTCTTTCAAAGCTTCCAAAATTTTATCAAAGCATTCCCAGTTACGGGCCGCTTTACCAATACCACCATAGACAACAAGATCTTCTGGGCGCTCTGCCACACTTGGATCCAGATTATTTTGAATCATTCTGTAAGCGGCTTCTTGCAACCAGCCCTTACAAACCATTTTATTTCCAGTAGGAGCTTTTACTACGCGAGACATGTTTCCCCCTTCAATTTCAAAATCTATTATTTAAGACCAGCCTACCATTCCAATTCGCCGACTGCGTTTTGCACAACAGTCAAAAGCTCATTGGAAGTCATCATCGCCTTGATGGCCTCGACATCTTTCGAGAAGATACGATCTTCTTTAGCGAATGGAACTGTTTTACGAATATGGTCATGCGCTGCTTTCACCGCTGCTGACGGCTTCAACGGAGCAATCAAATCCAATGATTGACAACCTGATAGCAACTCCATCGCAACGACGTTTTCAGCATTGCGCAGAATTTGCGCGAACTTTCTTGCCGCAATCGTTCCCATAGAAACGTGATCTTCTTTTTCCGCAGACGTTGGAATTGAATCCACACTTGCAGGATGAGCCAAAACTTTATTTTCGCTCACCAAAGATGCCGCCGCCACTTGCACGATCATATGACCTGAGTTCAAACCACCATTTGGTGTCAAGAACGGAGGCAACTCACTCATTTGTGTCGAGATCATTTTAGAAATACGGCACTCACTGATGCTTGCTTGAGAGCTCAATGCAATCCCCGCAAAATCCATCGCGTGCGCCACTGGCATCCCGTGGAAGTTTCCACATGACAAAACCTTGTTCGCGTCCGCAAACACCAAAGGATTGTCGGTAGAAGAATTTGCTTCAGTTTCTAAAACCTTAACGATGTAACGAAGAGCATCCTTTGCCGCTCCGTGAACCGCTGGCATACAACGAAGAGAGTAAGCATCTTGAACGCGTGTATCCGCAATCAAGTGGCTCTCGCCGATTTCACTCGTCTCGCCCATCAACTTCATCAAGTTACGTGCAGTTTTCGCTTCACCTGGATGCGGACGGCTTGCAGAGATCAATGGATCAAAGGCTTTACGTGAACCACGCAAACCCTCTAAAGACATCGCCCCGGCCAAATCCGCCAACCACAAAAGACGACGAGCCTCCCACAAAGAAAGCAAACCAATTGAAGTCATCACCTGACAACCATTGATCATGGAAAGACCTTCTTTGGCTTTCAACTCAAGAGGCGTGATGTTTTTCTTTTTAAGAAGTTCTTGAACCGGAACGATCTTGCCGTCTTCGCCCCAAGCGTCGCCCTCACCAATAATAGTCAATGCCAAGTGAGACAACGGCGCCAAGTCACCGCTCGCCCCTACAGAACCCTGCGATGGCACCACCGGAATGATGTCGTTATTCAAAAACTCCAAGATCTTTTCAACAACCAAGGGACGAATACCGCTGTGGCCTTTAGCCAAAGCATTCGCACGAAGCATCATCATCGCGCGAGTTTCCGTTTTCGTAAACGGAGCACCGATCCCCATGGAGTGAGAGCGAATCAAATTTCTTTGCAACTGCTCGATTTCAGAATCAGAGATACGCACTGAAGAAAAAGCACCAAAGCCTGTATTCACTCCATACATCACTTCACCGCTCGCAATACGACCTTCAATATAGTCGCGAGATTTTTGCATTTGCGCTTTCGCCGAAGCTGCCAACTCCACCTTCTCTGAAGGATTGTGAGCTGCCGCATAGAGGTTCTCTAAAGTGATATTTTCACCAGTGATCTGCATATCCAAACTCCTTAAAACTAGAGTCGGCATCCTAGCGCACAGCATGGCAAAAAGGTACGCCGTACCTTTTTGAGGCCCGCCGCATCAAGCAAAAGGTGCCTGGCACCAATTGCTTCACTCACCGCATCGCAAAAAGGTACGGCGTACCCTAGAAATGCGAAAGGGAAGGCTTTTGGGCCTTCCCTTTGTTGGTGATCGCAATTTATTAGTTTTGGACTAGAAAACGAGTGGCAAAGAGACTGACAGCACCACTGATTCGTTTTGAGCGTCAGGGAAGTTGTCATGAATGTCGCCGCCAGTGAGTTTGCCTTTGATGTACTCAGCGTTCAAAGAAACAAATGGCAATGCCGTGAAACCCAAACCAAATTTGTAATTGGTTCCAGTGCCCTTCATTGAAGGAGTCGTTTCAAGCTTTAGTTCATCAGAGAAGCCATAACCAGCCCACACTCTGAACAAAATTGGCAAATCAACACCTACAACTGCGTAAAGAGTTGTACGCTTAAAATCAGAGTTAGTGAGCGCATTTGAATCCGGTTTATTTGTACCCGTTTCAAAAGCACCATCTAAACCCGCCCAAAACATAACAGGAGCCTTGTAAGCCAAGCGGCCGCCAATAACAGTACCGCTGGTTTTTCCATCTGGATCGGTATTCTTTCCAGTTTCGTAACCAAGATACGGCTCGATCATGATGTTCGCGTGTGCAACACCAGAAAACCCAAGAATAAGAGCCAGAGAGATTAATAACTTGTTCATAAAAATTGTTTCTCCTTTTGTAACCCAAAAGCTGTTCAGATTCCTTTACAATTCTGAATAGGAGCATGGCAATCGTCAAACAATAGAAGGCAAATGACGAAGCAAATTGGCTCACTGGCTAGGTAGCCCTTGGTCTCGAATACAAGGAGGTATTTATGGAGCATCCGTATGACAATGACAGTGAATACTATGCCTCTCTGCCTCGCAAGCGAGTGGGTTCAGGAGCCCTGATTTTCTATAGAAGCCAGATCCTGATCATGCAGCCTGTATATAGTTCTGAGTGGCTCCTTCCTGGAGGCACTGTAGAAGCCGAAGAATCCCCGCTCGAGGCCCTTCATCGTGAAATTAAAGAGCAACTGAACTTAAAAATTGACCCCCTGCAACTGATCGCGGTGGACTATATTCCCAATCGAGACGTCAAAGGCGAATACCTTCAATTCTTATTCGAGGTCAAAGAACTGACCGAACATCAGGTCCAGCAAATCAAAATCTCGACTGACTACAAAGACTTCAAATTTGTCGATATTGAAAAGGCCATTTCAATGCTTACCGTTGCGGCCGCACGCAGACTTGAGAGTGCCTTACTGGCACTTCAAGATGGAAAATCGATTGTGTATTTGGAAAATGGCAATCAGCCTTCTTTTAATTCGACGATGGCTTTCTTGTAGTCCTTGCCGAAAACAAAACTTCCCGCCACGAACACATCGGCTTCGTGGCAAAGCTTTGCTGTTTCCGCATTGATCCCGCCATCCACTTCAATCAAGCAATTCAATTGATGCTTTTCGATTTCAGAACGAAGAGCTGAAATTTTCGCGATCTGATCATGCATGAAAGACTGCCCGCCAAAACCTGGCTCCACCGTCATCACCAAAACCAAATCGCACAATGGCAACAAAGGAAGAACTTCAGAAACCGCCGTGCGAGGACGCAAAGTGATTCCCGCCTTAGCCCCCAAAGCACGAATTTGCTTTAATACTGCCGCAGGATCTTTGGTCGACTCCACATGAATCGTCAAATAATCACTACCCGCTTTTACAAATTGCTCAATGTATTTTTCAGGCTCTTCAATCATCAAATGCACGTCCAAAGGAATCGATGAAACCTTTTTTAAAGACTTCACCACCGGAATACCAATCGTGATATTGGGAACAAAATGTCCATCCATCACGTCGACATGAATCCAGTCGGCTCCAGCCTCTGTAACTGCTTTGATCTCTTTTTCAAGATTTGCAAAGTCCGCACTTAAAATAGAGGGAGCAACCAGTTTTTTAGTTGGCATTTTCTTAGACACCGACTTTGTCTCCCACTTTCAGATTGTGACCTTTTAGGAAATCAACAACCGACATGCGCGTGCGAGACTCTGGCTGCAATTCATAAATTTTCAAAATGCCATCGCCGGTCGCCACTGAGAAATAATCCGGATGCACGGAGGTTACTGTTCCAGGCTCCACCGTGACCGCTCCAGAAACTGGGGTCGCCTTATGGAGTTTCAGTTTCTTACCTTGCAATAAAGTATAAGTGCCCGGGCCATAAACGAAGCCACGGATTTTTCCGTCAATCGCCTTGGCCGATGTCGACCAATCGATTTGCGATTCATGTTTTTCAATCTTAGGCGCAATCGTCACCTGAGATTCATCTTGAGGAATCGGCGCCAGATTTCCGCGCACATAATCCATCAATTCCACTTTAAGTAGTTCCGCACCGAGAACTGCCAAACGATCATGAAGGTCCAAGGCGTTCATCTCGGGAGTGATTTTGACTTTGCGAATGCCGATGATATCACCGGCATCTAATTTCTTAACCATCTTCTGCAGGGTCACGCCAGATTCGACATCACCCGCCTCGATCGCGCGCTGAATGGGCGCGGCACCACGCCAACGTGGCAACACCGAACCGTGCACATTTACACAGCCAAAGCGGAAGGCATCCAGGAATTCTTGCGTGAGGATTTGTCCAAAGGCCACAACGACGGCAACTTCGGCTCCCCATGTGCGAATCTCTTGCAACATGGACGGATCTTTTCTTAAGGACTCTGGAGCTAATACTTTTAAATTATGTGCTTGAGCCAGTTGTTTCACCGGACTGGGAGTCAGCTGAAGCTTTCTTCCCGCAGGACGATCCGGTTGAGTGACAACGCCGACCACTTCAAAGTGTTCGTCTGCAAGAAGGGCCTTCAAAGATGTAACAGCAAATTCTGGGGTTCCCAGAAAGCAGACGCGGACCTTACTCACACTTCCAACTTTTCTGAATCAGATGATTTGGATTTTTCACCCTCTTCACCTTCTTCGGTTTTCTTAGGTGGATAGCCGTGTTTCTTAATTTGATTTTTGATTTTGTTGCTCTTCACGAAGCTTAAATGGTCAATGAACAAAGTTCCTTCCAAATGATCCAATTCGTGTTGCATGCAAATGCCAAGAAGACCGTCTGATTTTACGCGGAATTCTTTGCCGTTCACGTCAAAAGCTTTCAACTCAACGACAACATTGCGCTCAACAGTTTCGAAATAACCAGGTACTGACAAACAACCTTCATCATAGGTCGTCTTGCCTTCGCCTTTAACGATTTCAGGATTGATCAGAATCAACGGTTGCTTCACAGAAGCTTCCAGCTCAGACATCTCTTCATCTTTATAGCGGCGACCTTTGTCGTCCTTAGGACGAGTGTCGATAACCACCATACGAATCAACTCCCCCACTTGCGGGGCCGCCAAACCGATACCATGGGCATCGTACATTGTTTCGATCATGTCATCGGCCAGCTTTTGTAAATGCGGGCCAAACGTTTCCACTTTCTTCGAAACTTCGCGAAGACGTGGGTCAGGGAATGTGAGGATTTTCATGATCATAAGGACCTCCAAAGAAGGCCCCATCATATCAGCGTTTTAGACGTTTGAGAAGGACCAAGGCCAAGAGCCCCATTAACAAATTCGGGGCCCAAGCTGCCACCAACGGAGGCAAGGTTCCATGCTGCCCGAGAGTGATTCCCGACGAATAGAGGACGTAGTAAGCAAAAACCAGCCCCAGGCAAATACCCACGTTTAGCATCGTCCCGCCAGAACGGGCTCTGCCAACGCTAAAAGGGATGCCTAAAAGACACATGACCAGGCCAGCAAAGGCGAAACTGATTTTGGAATGATAATCTACTTCATAGGCCACCGTGTCCAAACCCGCGTCCTTGTTCTTATTGATGAAGTGCTCCAATTCCTTTTGCGTCATCATATTGGCTGTTTGACCGGCGCTCTGCAGATCCTTGGAATCTTCCGCCATCACGATGCTTTTATTCTTAAACTGACTGGTCAGAGGGAAGCTGGAGTCCTTGCTAAAGACCGTGACAGTTCCATTTTGCAGTAGCCATTGGCTGCCTTTAATTTCAACGTCATGGGCAGTCATCATCTGCACTAGATCCCAATTGTCATTGAAGAAGTACATTGTGAGGCCTTGAGCCTTATCACCTTTGGCGCTCAAAGTTTTGATATTAAAAATAGCGTCTTTGGTGCGGTACCAAATCTTATTAGTTTTCACCGTTGAAAAGCGATGCGGCTCTTTTTTGATATCATAATAAAAGATATAATTCTTTTGCTTGATCGCCGTCGGAACAATGCGATCCCCTGCCATGTACCCCAAGCCTGATAACAAAATCACCCACGCCAGGATGGGCGTCGAAATGCGCAAAAGGCTCATTCCGCTGGCAAATAACGCTACGAGTTCATTGGCTTTATTCAAATTCGTGAGGGTCAGAATTGTGCCCATCAAACAGGCGACGGGCAAAAGCTTCTGAATGATTTCTGGGAATGAGTAGATATAATAATTAAAGAGAGTCTCAGGGGTTACGGCCTTGTACGAAGCCAGCGTCGACATTGCATCCACTGCTGTGAAAAGCGTCAAGAAAACCAAAAGGCCACCAATGAAGTAGCCCCAAAAAAGCCATGATGTGTAACGGTCGATGCGGTTCATACTGGTATTATGTCTTGACTCAATGTGAAAATACTATTTAACTTTCCTTATGGCTTTACGCGTCTTGCTAGCAGATGAGAGTTCCACAATTAAAAAGGTCATGCAACTGGCTTTGTCAGATTTCGCAGTCGATGTGAAGTCTGTGCCTGTGGGCTTGGACGTGCTTGGTGTCGCGAAAAGTTTCAAACCAGATATTGTGTTTGCCGATGTGCTTCTTGCCAAAAAGAACGGCTATGAAGTTTCTTTTGAATTAAAAAATGACCCTGAAACAGCCAACATTCCCGTCGTTTTGATGTGGAGTGGTTTCATGGAAGTCGATGAAAGCAAAATCACCCAATCTGGAGCCAATGGCCGCCTTGAAAAGCCTTTCGATGCGGATCACTTGCGCAATCTTGTAAATACTCTTGTTAAAAAAGCCAGCACCAACCCTGTTAGCAGCTTCTTGAGCTTTCCGGATATGCCTGACTTTGAAGAAACGCCGGCTGAAGCAATTCCTGCAGTGAACACAGAGTCTGGAATTTATGCTATTCCAGAGGATAGCGCTGCTGGATTTGATGCCATCCCAGTTATTGAGGATGAAGACGTCAATCCTTTGGAACTTCCCGATGAAGAGTTTTCTGCCGTCCCACTGACTTCTCCGAAAGCGGAAGAAGAGCATGATGAAGGTGGCTGGGCTCATCAAGACTTAACAAAATTCAAAATCAATATCCCAGAAGCTGAAAGCTCAGACTTCGCTTCTAAATTTGTGATTCCGCAAGATGATGATCTTGCGAATGCGCACTTTGAGGTCTCAGGCGATTTCGAGGAAGTGAGCTTCCACGAAAACGAAGCCATGGGACCGGATTTGACTCAGAAGCCCTCTGCAACGAAGCCTGCCCCTGCTGCTAAAGCTCCGGCAAGCGAGTCCGCTGTAGCGCAAGGTCAAAGAGCAGCGACACCAAGAACAGCTCAACCTGTGTCTGCCCAGGCTTTGGTTTCTACTGTCTCTAAATCAGTTAAAGATCAAATGATGGAATCCCTCAAGAAGGGTCCTTCTGCTGCTCAGCCCAATACTCAATCTCAAGGTGACATGAAAGCCGATATGATGGAAAAGATTGTTCGAGAGGAAGCTCGCGAAATGATCGAAGCCATTTGCTGGAAAGTCATTCCCGAGATCGCAGAACGCATCGTGCGTGAAGAGATTAACAAAATCCTTCGCGACACAGATAAATCTATCTAAGGCTGTCGCCGCCTCTCGCGTCAGCAAACTACTCCGACGAAGTCGGAGTGCAGACCAGAGGTCCTAAATGAATTTAATTGATCTTATTCGCGCCGCTATCAAAGAAGACATGCCACATGGTGACGTCACTACTGAATCTTTGGCGCTAAAACCTCGCTCTGGCCGCGCCCGCTTAAAAGCCAAGGAAGACATCGTTCTTTCAGGTGCCGCTGCATTTGAACAAACCATGCAATTGCTTGAGCCAAACTCTCGCGTGAAATGGCACTTCGAAGAAGGCGATGAGATCTTGAACGGTCAAATCATCTGCACGATCGAAGGCGATCTTGTGCAAATCTTGAAAGCTGAACGCGTGGCTTTGAATTTCCTGGGCCATCTTTCTGGTATCGCGACTCTCACTCGTCGCTTTGTCAAAAAAATGGAAGGCACAAAAACCAAAATTCTCGACACTCGTAAAACAACTCCCGGCTTCCGCGATCTTGAAAAGCGCGCTGTTGTTCACGGCGGCGGTGTCAATCACCGCATGAATCTCAGCACGGCGATCTTGATCAAAGACAATCATATCGCCTTGGCCGGCGGCCTGAAAGCGGCTGTGACTCGCGTGCGTGAACATAGCAATTTGCCAATTGAAGTGGAAACTCGCACTTTGGCAGAAGTCAAAGAAGCCATTGAATTGAATGCAACTCACCTCCTTTTGGATAACATGAACAACGACATGTTGAAGCAAGCCTTGGCGATCATTCCTGAGGGCGTGGTCACTGAAGCCAGCGGCAATATGAACTTGGATCGCGTGCACTCTGTGGCGCAGTTGGGTGTGACCTATATCTCAGTGGGTGCGTTAACTCACTCAGCACCCGTGGCTGACGTCAGTCTTGTGTTCGCCTGGGAGGAATAGTGGAAACGCCTTTAGCAGATATCAAAATTGGTAAAGTGACTTCGCAGTGGGCGGAGAACAATCATGTCTTTGTGACCTACCAACCACAAGTAGACAGCACCAATAATCTGGCCAAAGAAGAAGCCTTCGAAGAAGAGCTTCTAGCGGAATCTCTATGTCTCTATCTCACAGACCACCAAACTGCGGGTCGCGGTCGTGGCACTCATACTTGGACAGACAGCCGCCCAGGAAGTTCATTGTTGAGCTCATGGTCCTATCTTTTGGCGACAAAGCCTCAACCGACCACTTCTTGTTTGGTGGGGTTGGCAGTTTACAGAGCCTGCTCTTCAACGTGGCCCTTCCTTGCTTGGAATTTAAAAGCCCCCAACGATATTTATATCGGCGATAAAAAAATCGCGGGCATCCTGGTTGAGAATGTCATCCAAGGCGATGAAGTGCGTTTGATCATTGGACTGGGTCTCAACGTCACGTCTTCTCCAGAATCTGTGGAAACGGCAACAAGCTTGATTGAAGAGCTGCCACCAGGTGCTCCTCTATTGGGTCAAGACTACACTGCATTCTTGGATCGCTTGTTGTTTGAATTGACGATCGCCGTTTCCTATTGCGAAGAGCCTTTGAGCCCTACAGATCAACTATCTTTGCTGACAGCTTTGAATTTGCATCCTTTGCTGGAAGAAATCTACACAGGAATGCAAGCCGATGGCAGCTTGTTCACAGCGACTAAAAAAATCAACTGGATGAGCTTGTAGACGGAGGTTTCCGATGGCACTGACATTCACTCCATTTCCTGAACTGGGAAACAAATGTCCTGACTTCACTCTGCCTGCAGTCGATGGGAAGAATTACAGTCTTAAGGATTTCTCAAATGGGAAGCCTTTGGTGGTGATGTTCATCTGCAATCACTGCCCTTATGTTCAAGCTATTGAATCGCGCTTGATAGCGCTTGGTGCCGATCTTAAAAAAGATGGCGTCAATGTGGTGGCAATCTGTTCTAACGATGCTGCCGATCATCCTGAAGATTCCTTCGAGAATTTGCAAAAACGTGCGAAAGAAATGAACTACCCGTTCACCTACTTGCATGATGAATCGCAAACTGTGGCCCATGCTTTTGGCGCAGTCTGCACTCCAGACTACTTTGTGTACGATGGAGCTTTGAAATTAGTTTATCGCGGACGTCTTGATGACTCATGGAAAGATGCCGCTCGTGTTACTAAAAGAGAATTGTACGATGCTGTACAAACCCTTCTCAAGGGCCAAACAGTGTCTGAAGACCAGACAGCCTCAATGGGCTGCTCTATTAAATGGAAGTAAAATGAAATACGTATTGGTATTTGTTCTTGCCGCTATCATCGCCTTTGGCGTTTATCTTTCAACTTATCTTGGCGCTTTTAAAGGCGTTGATATCACTCAAGGTGAACAAGGTCCCTTCAAGATCGTTTACATCGATCACATCGGTCCTTACCACAAGATGAACAAAGACATCGAAGTTGTGGAAAAGTTCTTCGTTAAGGAAGGCAAGCCTTGCGGCAGAACGTTCGGCGAGTACATGGACGATCCACAAGTAACTGAAGAAGCTCGCCTGCGCGCAAAAGCCGGCTGTATCGTTGACGAATACCCTAAGAATTTGCCAGAAGATTTCAAGACTGGCGAGTTTGCTGCGAAGAAATACGTGATCGCAACCTTCACGGGCTCCCCTGGCATTGGACCATTGAAAGTTTATCCTCGCGTGAATGAGTTCATGAAGGAAAACAAACTTCAACAAGATGGCGCCTTGATCGAGATCTACGAGATCCACTCCATCACAGAGAAAAATGCCATGACGACCACTTATCTGTTCCCAACAAAAGAAGCTGTTGCGAAATAGGTACGGACACACTTTTGGTGTCGCAACTGCGTCATGAAAAAAGTATCTCTCTCTCGTTTATCAAATAAAAAAGGTCGGCTCATCACCGACCTTTTTTTTATTCATTATTTAGTAACGCACGAGCGACACCAAAAGTGTGTCCGTACCTCTAGTTGATTTCGTATTCTGCGGTTACGTCGACGCGGACTTTGATTTGCCCTGCGGAAAGCTCTGTGGGAGCACTGTCTGCCATCGCTGCCTTCATTGCGAATCCACCGCGAGCCATAGGCATTGGAGGCCTGATGTTGGTCGCTCCGTGGCTGATTCTTGCAACATTTTTGATTTTCACACCGGCCGCTTTTGCAATCTCTTCTGCTTTGATTTTAGCTGCGCGAACGGCATCCGCCAAGGCTGCTGTTTCAACTTTGGATCGTTGATCTGAATCCCAGTTGATGTTGTTCACATTCACGCCAGAATCTGTCCCCTTCTTTTCAACAACCAGCGCATCCAGGAAGTTTCCTGCCTCGTCGACTTTTCTGAATGTTACAATGACGTTGTTGACCACGCGAAACCCGACCATTTTATTCTGCTGAGTTTTCTGATCGTAAATATATTCCGGATTCAAAGCGTAATTATCAGTCTGAATGTCTTCTTTTTTGATTTTGAAATCGTCGAAGGTTTTTTTAACCTGCTTATACTGGTTCGCAGCCAACTGCTGCGCCTGTTTAGCCGTCGGTGCCTTACTCCAGACTTCTACATTCATGATCACCATATTAGGATCCAGACTTTTCTCAGCGCTTCCTCCAACGATGATCAAACGTTCGTCGGCATGTGCCAGGCTTGCGAAGGTCGCTAGCGAAACCACCAAAGATGTTAAAGCTTTTCTCATAAAATCCCTTTCATTTTAGCCCCTCCAAAAAAGAACTCTGGAGTTTAGACCGGCCCTCTTAACGATAAAGCAAAGTTTAGTTGGACCGCAATTGTATTAGTTTGAATCATCTGTCTGGACGCGGCGTTCTTCCTCTTGCGTCCGATATGTTAAATTCCAGATAATGTTAAGGCTCAATAAATTAAGGAGAATCCTTCAAATGAAAAAAATGATTGTTATGGTCAGTGCGATTGCTTTGCTACTTAGTGCATGTGCAACGATGGAAGAAAATAAGAAAACAACGGCGGGTATTGGAATCGGTGCTCTTGCTGGGGGTATTGCTGGTGCCGTGATTGGCCATCAAACTGGCAACCGCGATGCAGGTGCTTTGATCGGCGCCACTTTGGGTGCTGGCGTGGGTGGTTTGATCGGCAACCGCTTGGACAAGCAACAAAAAGAACTTGAGAAAATCGCAGAAACAAAAAGAACAGAGCAAGGTCTTGTGACTAAGCTTAAAAGCGATATCTTGTTCGACACTGGAAAAGCTGATTTGAAGCCGCAAGCGAAAGAAAACATCAATCAACTTGCAGCGATCATGAAAAAATATCCAGAGAACGTGTTGACGATCAAAGGTTATACAGACAGCACTGGTTCAGACAAAGTGAACAAGCCTCTTTCTGCAAAACGCGCTAACGCCGTTCGCGAGCAACTTGTTGCTGCAGGCATTCCGCAAGCCACTGTTTCATCAATCGGCATGGGCTCTGAAAATCAAGTAGATGCTGGTAAGACGAAAGATGCTTTGGCAAAAAATCGTCGCGTTGAAATCGAAATCACAGTTGACGAATCGAAAGTGCCAAAACAAAAAGGCGCTTAAGAGGTACGGACACACTTATGGTGTCGCAGTTGCGTCACACAAAGACTTTGTCCTACTCATATCTTTAAATTAAAAAAGGTCGGTTCATCACCGACCTTTTTTTTATTCAACAATCAATAACGCACTTGCGACACCATAAGTGTGTCCGTACCTATTTCATAAGTTCGCGAGCCAATTCCAGGAAGCGAGCTTCGGTGACCTCTGGAGGCCATGGAATGATTGGGAAGTCGAAGGGTTCGTCTTCTTTGATGTTCCATGATTTAAGATCCTTGGTGATCAAATCGCGGATTTCGGTTGCCAGCAAACGACGATCAATTTGCTTTACGATTTTTGGCATTGGATATTCCAAACCAAATTTCTGCGCGATGGCCCAGTGAATGCGCGACTCGATGATTTCAAAATCGGGCAATAAAGCCTTTACAGGTGAAACCAGATCCCCAACATAAGCTTCCGTTGCATCATGGAAAAGCATCTGTAAGGCCACATCTTTGGTTGGCGAGACTTGAGCGCCCAAGCAAGAATGCTGACCCACGCTATAGAAAAATCGAGTGTGTCCGTTGAAACGAGCTTGTCGAGCTAATGCGCATGCGATGTCTTCGATTTTCACCGCTTCTGGCTCCGGCTTCAAGATACTAAAGCGGCTTCCAGAAAGTGTTACAACCCATGATTTCTCTACAACTTCAGGTCTATTTAGGCGGTCTGGGAGTGGGGTCATTTCAAGTTTCATGGCACAAACGATTAGCAAACGAGCTGTGAAGTTGCATGAGAATTCTTGGCAATACACCGTGTTATTTCATGCTCCCCTGTCCTTTTGCAGCCAACCGGACATTCCCTTTACAGTATCCTCTCCTAAAGCTCTCCTGTAAGGGATGCTCAAAGAATATTTTGTGATCTTTTTTAAAGATCTCTTTATAGTGGTTGCGGCTCTAATTCCCATAATCAATCCGATGGGCCAAATGCCAATTTTTCTATCGTTGACTCAAGATATTCCGAAAGAAGATCGAAAAATCCTCGCCAAAAAAATTGCCACATATGGTTTCTTTCTTTTAATCGGTTCCATGCTCATCGGAACCTACTTATTGAAGTTCTTCGGCATTTCACTTTCAGCAGTGCAGATTGGTGGAGGTCTTCTCGTCAGCATGACGGGTTGGCGACTTTTAGAAACCAATGAAGCCCAAAGCACTCAGTTTGCAGATCCCCATCAAGTTATCGAAAATCCCGAGGCACTACAGGCTGCGTATTCTCGCCGTGCCTTCTACCCTCTTACTTTCCCACTCAGCGTAGGACCAGGAAGCGTATCGGTTGCCATCACTTTGGGTGCCAATCAAAAGAGCGAAGGCAATAAAGAAGAAATCATTTTGATCGCAAGCCTGCTGGCATTATTCATTGTCTCGGTCATCGTCTATATTTGTTACCGCTTTGCAGACCGTTTGGTTGCACGCATCGGTGAGATTGGCACTCTTGTTATTCTTCGTATGTCTGCTTTCATCCTGCTTTGTCTGGGTATTCAAATTATCTGGAATGGAGCTTCGGAATTAATTCCGCATCTGTTCAACAAAACTTAGGAGTTCCCATGGACTGGGTTGCCCTCATTACCAAATATCCTGAGATCTCAATTTTTCTTTCAATTCTTTTAGGTCACTTGGTCGCCAAAGCCAAGATCGGGCACTTTTCACTGGGCCCCGTGGTTGGCACATTGATCGCAGGATTGGTGGTAGGTATTGTTGCCAAACCCGTGATCCCCGACATTGTGCGCTGGGCATTCTTCGACCTTTTCCTGTTCGCGATTGGTTACTCGGTGGGACCTCAATTCTTTTCAAGTATTAAGCGCTCTGCGATTCCACAAATAATTGTCACCGTGGTCGTCAATGTCAGTGGGCTTCTCGCAGTCATTGCCTGCTGCTATTTCCTCCGTTTTGATCAAGGGACCACCGTGGGTGTTTTATCTGGAAGCTTGACTCAATCTGCAGCTTTGGGAACGGGTATTAGCGCTCTCAACGAGCTGCCTCTTCCCGATGATCAAAAAAACAAACTCATCGCGAATGTGCCCATCGCCGATGCTTTAACTTATGTATTTGGGGACCTGGGTTTGATGTTGATGCTGGTTATGATTTTGCCCGCCCTTTTTAGAATCGATTTGCGCAAAGAATGTGAAATTCTGGAAGAAGCCTTAAAGAAAAATTCGTCTGAAAGTTCCGACAGCTTTTTCCAATCTCCCAATAAAGAAACCATTCGCGCCTACATCGTCAGCAATTCCAATTTCTTTGATAAGAACATTCAGGAAATTGAAAAGTCTTTCCCCAACACTCGGGTCTATATCGATAAAGTCATGCGCGACGGAAAACTTTTAGAAGTTGCTCCCGAGCTCAAGGTCATCAAGGGCGACATTGTGACAATCTCCGGATGGCGCTCTGGCTTCATACATGGAGTCGAAGTCTTGGGCCCCGAAGTGGACAGTAATGTCATGTTGTCTGTAGAAACCTCAGTCAGGAAGATCTTTATCACAAATAAGGAAATTGACGGGATGAAGCTGGGTCAGCTGGCCGAGCAAGGTCGCGGTCTCTTTCTTAAAAAAATCACTCGCGGTCCTGTCGAGCTCCCCGTCGGCCCCAACTTAGAACTTCATCGGGGAGATGTGGTGTATCTGATGGGATCTCCAAAAAATCTCGACCGAGCCACAAAAGTTTTAGGTTTTGCAGAGTCAGATCCAAAGAAATCTGACCTTGCCTTTATCGGAGCCTGCATTTGCGTTGGCATCATTCTGGGAATGTTCAGCTTCAACTTGAAAAACGTGCCCCTTGGTCTTGGAGCCAGTGGATCAATTTTGGTAGTTGGACTTATCGCGGGATGGGCACAAAAACGCTTTCCTAAAGTGGGTTCGATTCCAGAGTCCGCGCAGCAAATACTCATTGATATCGGCTTGATTGTATTTATCGCTGTCATCGGCCTCAAATCAGGTCCCCACGCCGTTGAGGCCATTCAAGCCGGTGGCTTCGAAATGGTCCTAAAGATTTTCATTTCTGGAGCCATTGCAACCCTGGTTGGTCCCATTGTTGGTTTCTTGGTGGGCCGTTTTATCCTAAGACAAAATGGCGCAACAACTTTAGCCACCATTGGCGGTGCGCAAACGGTGATGGTCTCACTCAATGCACTACAAGACGCCTCGGGAAGTAAGGTGCTGGCGACCTACTTCACCCTTCCCTATGCTCTCGGAAATATCCTTCTGACGCTGTGGGGCCCGGTGATTGTTGCAGTCTCCAGTTTATGGCAGTAAGCTTTATGCATGAGTTCGTATGTCTTTTTAACTGAATGTGCAGATTTTGGTGAAGCCCAAGTGGTGAAGTCTTTCCTCGTTTCTCAGGGCTTTCATCCGAAAGTTCGTGACGAACAAATGCGCGCGGTCGCTCCCCATTTACAAAATCTTTTGGGCAAATTGATCATTGAAATTCCCGAGGAAGAGGCTGTGGATGCTTCGCAAGCTTTGGAGTCTCTAGAATCACGCGGTGACCTGCATTTAGTAAACAACGAGGAAGATCAGCAGAAAGAGGTCGCACTGGCACTCACCCAAAATATGGCGAAGAAGACATTGATCAATGCGGTCCTGGGTTGTGTGCTCATTCCGGTAATTTGCAATTTCTATTCAATGATTCTTGGCTGGAGAGTGATGGCAGCGGAACGTCCATTATCCAGAGTGACCCGCCAACGCCTGATCCTAGCGGTGATCTTCAATACGATAGGCTTCTATATTTGGCTTGGCTTTGGATTGAAATACTTTTTGCAGCATAGATAGCTACTCCGCCGAAGGCGGAGTGAAAGAAACCACTCCCCCGAAGGCGGAGTGCAAGTAGCCACTCAGCCGAAGGCGGAGTGTTGCCCGCCTACCCGAATACTGGTCCGCAAGAACGTCGCCCCATCGCGCGCACTTTATCAGCAACAGCCGTATAGACATCGACAAATTTCATTGTCACCAATCTGATAGAACCACGCACGTCACCAAATTGAAGACGGACAAAACCTTTCACAATCGGAGAAACCGTCACGCGAATCAAAGCATTACGTTCCGACTTATTGGTAAAAGTTAAAAGATCGGCCAATGGCGGTGGTGGCAATCCCAAGCTTGAACTCAAACCGGCAGAAAAATAGTCTGCTGACGAAGTGCTGTATCCAGGAACCGCTGGCGGATAGAACGAACTCCCCTTGAGAGTCTCAGCGCCTTCCCTGCGACCCATTGTAATCCCAGCTTTTCCGACAAGGCCAACAACAGACACTGCCGCTTTGGTATTATCAAATTTTTCTGAATTGTGGAAAATCTCAAAGACAAAGGCCCTTTTCGTTTTGTTAAAGGCCAGACTGAATCCCAGCTCTTCGGCGCCACCGCCACCTTTACGTAAAACACCCGTTTCTGCGACGATACCCGCTGAAACGCTCATACCAAACTCATTGGATTCAATCACCAAGGGAGCTTGAGAGAAAAGCTTGTAGTCGATACCTTTAAGAACAGAAGCCACGGCCTCATGACTACGTTGCTGAAAGGTTCGTTGTGCCTTGGTCTCTACTTCGGGATTCTTTCCGATGGCTTTCAATGTCTTTACTTTAACAAAGCTCAGGACATCACCGGCAACACTGCCTGCACCAAAAACAAATTTTGTGGAATTTAAAATTCTAGCCGCGTTCGTCAAAAACAGAATACGCATTTCTTGGAACTTCTGGCGACTTTCTGGAGCCATACTTTCATAAGGCTGCAGAGGATCAATCTCTTCAAGAGATCCGCCACGCGCAATGATCTGCTCCTTCACCTTTTCAGGAAGTTTCAACCCCAGAGCTTCTTTCATTTGCTCGCGATCGGGAATCGCGTCGAAGCTAAAGACCTTGTCTTCACTCAGCTTAATGAGCAACTTTTCTTGTTGGGCAACTCTGGCCGGATCTAAAAGGGTCTCGACCACCTCTGTTTCCACAGATTCGTCCGCCCACACCAGCCCCGCTGGAGCTATCGCCAATATAAGTAAAAGCCAAAGGCCCGTCAGTTTTTTCATATTGAAGCGAAAGTTGCAAAGACAGAGCCTGTCGGAACAGGCTCTAAGGTATTGAATCGAGGCCCCTAGACTGTCTAAAGTTTTGACAGGGGCCGAAGAGAGGTACTACTCGTCGCGCTCGCTCGGGCTGGCAGGTTCTTCGTTCACAGGCACCGCACGAAGGTTGCGCTTATTAGCCTCTTCCAGGACAGATCCTGCGCCATTCTTATAAAGATAAGCAAATAAGCCGCGCGCCTCGCTGACGATGGCCGAATCCTTCACAATGATAATCTGCTCATTGTTATTTTCAGCGTTCTCGCTGGGATTGAATGAAGTACCCAAGACTGCCGTCTCATCCTCTGGAAAGATAAAAACTTTATGATGGATTTTTGACGTCACTTTGGCGGCTGTGCCATCAGCAAGACGCACAGACCGATCACCATATACGGCTGGTGCCACATGAATATTCTTCTGCAAATCTTGCAGTCCCTGATCGCCCACGGCCTTCAGAATTGGTGCCTCTGCATCGCTGGAATATTTATTCGAAGTCAGATCTTTCTTTAAGCCGGACAAATTCAAGAACACGCTCCACTCGCGCATTGCAAAGGGCGTATCGCCCACCGATTTGAACTGAAAATGGCCGGACTCTTTACTTTCAGTCTCTGCCTTTTTCACCAAAGCGTCTTGAATGGCCTTTGATGAAAAAGCAAAGTGTACAGCCTCAATAGGTCCGTGGCTTTTTTCAATCAAGGGCACAAAGATACTTTTATTGACATCCCCTTCCCCGCCATTTGGTGAGAAGGAAATGATGATAAACGGAGCTTCTTCTTTCGGTGATTTCTTTGCGCCAAAAACTTTATAGCTTCCACTGACAGGATATTGACTCTGCCCACGGATTTTAAATTCCAACGTCTTTTTTAGTTCAGATCGAGTGATCTGAGCCGGCAAGGCCCCCATCACTAACAGAGCATGATTGGCGTTGGGAATTGATATTTCAGGTCGCTCTGCAGCTGGAACTTTTGCCAAATCCCCTTCAGGACCGATGCAACTTTGCGTGAAGTTCCCCGATAAAAAGAGCACTGCCGCTTTCGGCCCAAAAGGATCACGCACAATAATTTTTTGATGGTTCAATCCCACAGAACGAACGGCCACTGTTTTAAAGTTGTCATTCTCAAACGCCGTCAGATCATCAAAGATCGCCTTCACCTCGGGGCGAGTTGATATTGTTCCAGCGTCGATACCACCTAAAATTTTAACTTTTTTAGAGCGGTGCTGCTCTTTCAAGGCTTCCGCAATCACCTTTAAATCGAAGTCGAAAACGTTGTACCAAAGTTCCTGCTCGGAACCTTTAATAAAGTCCAAAACCAATTGTCGCAGGTCATCTCCCGGTAAAACTTTGCTATTGGGATCTGTGGCATTCTTTAGATGCGGATGATTGATATACAGCTTCAGAGCTTTATATCCTGGCGCTTCTTTTTCAAGACTCAAAACTACAGGCTCACCTGGATTCGCATGTTTTTGCAATTGTTCTGTGAAAGATGGGGCCTGCACTTCTTCTTTGAGACGGGATTTCACCTTCGCAAAATACTCTGTGTAGGCCTCGGGAGTTTGCGTCTGAAGCTCCGTCAGTTTTTGCAAAGCTTCCTCTAGCAATGGCATATACTGGGGGTTCTTCTGCAATAGATAAACGATCTGACTTTGTGTGAGGTTGCTCTTCTGCACACTGATAGATTCATTTAAAGCCTTATACAGATCTTTTTGAATCATGACCTTAAAGGTCACGTCAAAGATTCGGGAGTATTCATAGCTATCCGCCCAGACCTGAACACCCTGTAAAGAGACGCTGACAAAAATAAAAAACAACAATTTCCTAATCATAAGCAAACAATCAGCAATTTGTCGGCCGCTTGGAAGCTGATATAAGGCATTTGAAGGGGACTCTTTGGAAAAATTGATAGACTGGTGACACTTTTAGGCTTCCCAAAATCGATTTTCAATTTTCAATCAGAGTTGTTTTTCCGCAATCAGAGAAACGTCCATTCGGATGAGCCTTCACCTGATGTACCCTCAGTATATGACTAAAAAAGTAGCCAAAATCCTCGCGGCCTTGTCGATTTTTATCGGCTGTGCACTGTCAGCTTTCTTCTACTCGGCCCCCCAACCGGATGATGCTTTCATCTTCGCCGGATGGAACATTGAACCCTTTTATTATAAGGGTCCTCAAGGCATACAAGGGGCTTATTACGACATTATGGTGGAAGTTTGTCGTACTGAAAATCTGCGTTGTACTTTTAAAATCAGTGAATTTCGGAAATCCATAGACCAATTAAAAAAAGGCGAAACTCATGGCGGTGGCCCCTATGTTTTTACCGTTCCTAGATCGTCCGTCCTCAGTTTTAGTGAGGGCATTTTCTCGAGCACCTATGCATTCTTCGGACTTCCGAAAACTGCTGCAGAAATAATTTCTTATGAGGATCTCAGAGGATACAAGATCGGAACCTTGGTCTTATCTGGCACCAGAGTCAGCCTTGAGGCCGTGAATGAGTTTGTCGATGGAACGCTCACTATCAAAGAGGAAAAAAGTGTTTCTTCTTTGATGCAAAAAATAGATTCTCGCCAATATCCTCTGGGCTATATTAACCGCGATGGTGGAATTTCATGGATTGCAAAAAATCACTCGAAAATCGTTGAGATTCCCAACTTGAGCGAAAACTTAGATTATCGTTTTGCATTTTCAAAGAAAGCAATTCCCCCAGAGAAAATGAAAAGCCTCTTAGAAGCATTTCCCAAACTGAGGAAATCCGGTTTTCTGAAGAGTATTGCTCTGAAGTACAAACTCAATCTAACTGAGTTGGGAAGGCACCCATGAAGTACTTCCGTGTATTCGCCTTGACCCTTCTGTGTTTTGGAAGTCCCGCTAAGGCACGCTACAACTCACCTTTCACCTTTGTCGGTCAAGACGTTGAACCATTCTATTTCAAAGAAGGTTCTGTCGGAATTCAAGGGGCCGTTTTTGACATTATGAAAGAAATCTGCACGCAAGAAAAACTCACTTGCAAATTCAAAATTGCCCAAATGCGTCCCGCTTTGGACATGATCAAAAATGGTGCGGCTCATGGCGGCGGCCCTTTCGCCATCTCTCGCCAGCGGGAAACAGTTTTGCACTACACCGACCCCATTTTCAAATCTGCTTTTGTCTTTCTGGCGGCATCTGAGACAGCAAAAAAAATTAAGTCCTACAACGACCTTGCCGGAATGTCTGCCGTCGCCATGTCCACTTCCATGACCTGGATCAGCCTTCAACGTGTGAATGAAATCACCGGAAACAAAATGAAAGTCAGCGGAGAGCCCACAGAACTTACGGCCATTCGAAAAACCGAAAACAAAAACTACGCTTTGGCTTATGTTCCTCGAGAGCTGGCACGTGCCTATTTCCAGCACAATCGCGATAGCAACCTCAGGGAAATCCCTGCCCTCGGCGAGCCCTTCGATATCTATATGGTTTTCTCAAGAAAAACAGTCAGTGAAGACGACTTCAAAAAAATCAACCAGATCGTAAAAGCCCTCAAAAAATCAGGTTTCATCAAGGACCTGGCAGACAGGTACAACTTGGAAGCAATACCACCGGCTAACTAACTAGAAGCTATTGGTAATGCAAAAAACAAAAAAGGCCGAGATTTTCATCTCAGCCTTCTTATTTATCCGCAAAAGGTGCCAGGCACCTTTTGCTTCACTCGGTGCGTCCTAGAGGCCGCGAATCAAGTTCAAAGCAGAACCAGCGCGGAACCATTTCAACTGTTCAGCGTTGTAAGTGTGCTTCAACTCGATAGATTCAGCAGAACCATCTTTGTGCTTAATATTCATAACTACTGGTTTACCAGGAGCTAGATCAGCCAAGTTCACAAGTGAAACATGATCTTCTTCTTGGATTTTGTCGTAATCTTTTGGATTCGCGAAAGTCAAAGCCAGAACACCTTGTTTTTTCAAGTTTGTTTCATGGATACGCGCGAATGACTTCGTGATAACTGCCGTAGCGCCCAAGAATCTTGGGCACATTGCTGCGTGCTCACGAGAAGAACCTTCGCCGTAGTTTTCGTCACCAATGATGACCCAGCCTTTGTTGGCTTTTTGGTAAGCACGTGCGATTTGCGCGAACTCAACACCTGTTTGACCAGTCAAAAGGTTTTTACCTTTTCCGATTTCGCCAGTGAATGAGTTGTCAGCACCCAACAACATATTGTTAGAGATGTTGTCCAAGTGACCGCGGTAGTTCAACCATTTGCCGCCCGGAGAGATATGGTCTGTCGTACATTTACCTTTTGCTTTTGCAAGCACGAGGTTATCAACGAAATCCTTACCATCCCATTTCGTGAATGGAGACAACAATTGCAAACGGTCAGAAGAAGGGTTCACAGCCACTTTTGCAGCTGATCCCGCAGGTTTTTGGTAACCTTCAGTATCAGGGATGAAACCTTTTGCTGGAAGCTCTGGAGCTACCGGTGCTTGCAATTTGATTTTTCCGTTTGGTCCTTCAAGCTCGTCAGTCATTGGATTGAAATCCAAACGTCCTGCCAAGCCCAATGCCATTACGATTTCCGGAGAAGCGATGAAAGCCAAAGTCTCTGGATTCGCATCGTTACGCGCGCGGAAGTTACGGTTGAAAGATGTGATGATCGTGTTTTTCTCACCAGTTTTAACGTCGTCACGTCTCCATTGACCGATGCAAGGACCGCAAGCGTTCGCAAGAACAGTCGCGCCAACTTCATTGAAAGTTGCCATTTGACCATCGCGTTCGATTGTTTTTTGGATTTGTGTAGAACCTGGAGAAACCAAGAATGGTTGATTCATTTTCACACCGATATCCATAGCTTGTTTTGCTACGAATGCCGCGCGACCGATATCTTCGTAAGAAGAGTTCGTGCATGAACCGATCAATGCAGAAGAAAGTTTCGCTGTGTAACCTTTTTCAGCTGTTTCTTTTTTCAACGCCGAAATAGGACGAGCCAAGTCTGGAGTATGAGGACCCACAATGTGTGGTTCCAAAGCCGATAGATCGATTTCGTAAACTTCATCGAAGTATTTACCTGGATTTACAACAACGTCAGCATCTGCAGACAAAAGGTCTTTGTGTGCATCAGAAACTTTTGCAAGCTCTGCACGACCTGTTGAACCAAGGTAAGCGGCCATGCGCTCATCGTAAGGGAACACAGAGCAAGTTGCACCCAACTCAGCACCCATGTTTGTGATTGTTGCTTTACCTGTGCAAGAGATAGAAGAAGTACCTTCACCGAAGTACTCTACAACTTTATCAGTTCCACCTTTAACAGTCAGCATTCCGCAAAGTTTCAAGATCACGTCTTTAGCAGAAGCCCAACCGTTGAGTTTTCCTTTCAAGTGAACACCGATCAATTTCGGATTTTTCACTTCCCAAGGAAGACCAACCATCACGTCAGAAGCATCAGATCCACCAACACCAATTGCACACATGCCAAGGCCGCCTGCATTTGGAGTATGAGAATCTGTACCGATCATCAAACCACCTGGGAACGCATAGTTCTCAAGGATTACTTGATGGATGATACCAGCGCCTGGTTGCCAGAAGCCGATGTTGTAACGAGAAGATGCTGTCGCCAAGAAATCAAAAACTTCTTTATTGGCAGTGTTTGAAACAGTCATGTCCACGTCTTTACCTTTGTAGGCTTGGATCAAGTGGTCACAGTGAACTGTTGAAGGAACGGCAGCTTCATCTTTGCCTGCAAGCATGAATTGCAACAAAGCCATTTGCGCTGTCGCATCTTGCATAGCTACGCGGTCTGGTCTCAAAAGCAGGAAGCTTTCTCCGCGAACGAGTTCTTGGTTCTGAGGGTCATCCAAGTGACCGAACAAAATTTTCTCTCCAAGAGTCAAAGGACGATTTAAACGATTACGAACAACAGCGAGTCTTTCAGCTGTCTTCTTATAAACGTTCTGCACCATTTCTGGCGTAGTTTCGATTTTAGAAGCCATTATATTTGCCTTTCGTTTTAGAACGGCTCATCTTAAAGAAAACCAAGTGAAAGCTCAATAAAAATGCCATGATGGCTTTTTTTTAGCGTAGCCCGAAGGGTTAAGGGCAGGATCCCTTAACAACGGTTACAGGACTTTGTGCGAGGCATAAATTGAACCCCATTTTATTCAAAAACATCGTCATTCTTACAGGTGCCGGAATATCAGCAGAGTCAGGCATTCGCACCTTCCGTGACCAGGACGGCCTTTGGGAAGAACACCGAATTGAAGATGTGGCAACACCTGAAGCTTTTGCTCGAAGTCCAGAGTTGGTTCAACGCTTCTACAACGCCCGCCGAGCTCAGCTGAAAGACCCCAAAGTCCAGCCTAATGCCGCTCATTTGGCTCTGGCAGAACTTGAGAAACATTGGGAGGGGGATTTCCTCCTGATAACACAAAACGTCGACAATCTTCATCGCCGCGCAGGTTCAAAAAACTTGCTGCATATGCATGGTCGACTGGACCGTATCCGCTGCTTGAGCTGTGAGGAAGAATTCGAATGGACCGAAGATCTGCCTGTAGATGAGGATTGTCCTCATTGCGGTATTCGCAGGGCCCTTCGCCCCGACATCGTGTGGTTTGGGGAAATGCCCTACTTTATGGAAGAGATCTATGCCGCGCTAGATAAAGCAGACCTGTTCATTTCCATCGGTACGAGTGGGAACGTCTACCCCGCGGCAGGCTTTGTGAGCTTGGCGTGGAAAGCACGAAAGATCGAAATCAACACCCGCGACACTGAAATTTCCGCAGCTTTCGCGGAACATCTGGTCGGAGCGGCTTCCATCGAAGTTCCAAAATTAATTCAACTACTTTTAGACGAAGAAAATTAAGATACCGAACTTTCAATCATACTAATTGCAAATTTTAGCTTTCGGATTCAATTCACAAACTGCTTTCTTGGTTTCCTGAATCTCTACTTTCAAACGAAGATTCTCTTCTTCCAAGGAAGCGATTTTGCGACTTTGCTCAGAAGATTGAGCTTTAAATTCAGCATAAAACTCTTTAATCGCATTGATCACCAAAGGAATAAGTTCAGGATATCGAACCCCAAGTATTCCGTTTTTCTCACTAACAGCTTCAGGCAGAACTTTTTGAACGTCTTGCGCGATCACGCCTACTCGACGTGATTCATTTTTCGGGTCCGTTTTATACCAATAAGTAACACCGTTAATTTCGCTCAATTTGTTTAGCGAATTAGGGATCAACTCAATATTTCGCTTAATGCGGCGATCTGAATTGGCAGTCCAAGTTGTGGCACCATTGGTAATATACATTCCTGTCCCAACAGAATTATAGATCACAAAATTATTAACGCTATCTGGTCCCATCTGCCAAAAAGCGCCGCCGGAGGTGGTATTCTTTAAACGCATAGGTGTCCCCCCAGCGCCCACCACATCAAGTGGCACCGCCGGTGTGGTTGTTCCGATACCGATATTCCCAGACTTTCCATAAACAGTCGCTCCACCAGATCCAAACTGCAAACCGGCTTCACCCGCAGCGGCAGCCCCCCGCAGTCCAATCGTGTTTGCTACTCCAATGTCATGGACATTCAAATCATTTCCTATTGAAAGAACACGGCCAACCCCTCCAACGACGTCCGCGTAAAATGTTGCGGCACCAATCACCTGAAGTTTATCATTTGGCGACGTCGTACCTATGCCTACGTCACCGGAAGAATCAATGACAAATCTTGAGCCCATTCCAGTCTGATTGATTGAAAACTTATTACTGCCGTCAGCTGAAGCCGTCCCGTTGAGCACCAAATTCCAAGACGCACCAATACCAGTATCCTCCAGCCGAATGGCGGCCCGATTCATTCCAGCCGCTGTTTCATTACCCACTATATGCAACTTTTCAACAGGACTTGTTAAACCAATTCCGACGTTTCCGGAAGCATCAATTCTGACTCTCTCGCTCGAACTCGTTGCGAAACTTAAAACATTCGCCGCCGGATTAAACATTCCAACTGTGGTTGTTGTTCCGAAACTAAACGTCGGTGTTGCGGCGGACCCGTATCCATTTCCCGCTCGCAAAGAATTTGTATTGCTGAAGTTAGCTATGTTTGTTCCTGTATCAATAGAAAAATAAGGAGATAAACTTGAGCAATCAACAACGCCGCACTTGCCGAACGTTAAGATACCATTGTTCCAATTAAGATTCGCTATACTGGTTGAGCTGGCATCAAAGATTAAGGTGGGATTCGACGTCCCATTTCCAAGAATAGCCCCAGCCGAAGTCCCCGTATAGTTTGTGCTGGCCTTTCCTAACAAAGCCGCCCCATTGACAGTCAACAAACTGCCGGGGCTCGTTGTGCCGATCCCTACTTTTCCACCAGCTTGCACTGTCATGCGAGTTAAATTATTTGTTTTGATATTCAAATCAAAGTTGTCATTGTTACCAAGATTTGAAGTGGCTCCGAAACTATTTCCGCCATTTGTAAACCCTGCATAAATTGAACTCACGTTGTAACAGCCATAGTTTCCGGAAGCATCGAAACTTAATATTTGATTCAAAGTACAAGTCACTGCCTGCTGAGCCGTTCCCGTTCCGTTAGTTCCAACCAACCGATTTGCCGCCAAAGAAGACACGCCTGTTCCACCGTTTGCTATTGGCAAAACGCCAGTGACCGCCGCTGCTTTAGTAAGATCAATGGCGCCAAAAGCTGGTGCACCACCGGCACCTGGAATTCGCAGAACTTGATCTGCAGTACCTGCGGTTGTTGTAGTAGGTGCAGCACCCGCGCCGCCGCCGAGAACAACACCATTCGCAGCTAAAACTCCTGATGAAGTCATTGTTGTTGCAGCACTAAAATATGGAATGCCACCACTGGTCCCCGTTGTGAGTCCCGTACCTCCGCGAGCGACGGGTAAAGTTCCCGTCGTGATCTTCGCGGCATCTAAATTAGGAATTTGCGTTGCAGTCAGACCTGTTAATTGAGAGCCATCCACTGCGGGTAAGCGTGAAGAAGCATCGAGCTTGACGATTTGACTCGGGCCTGTGCCTGTATTCAATGTCAGCACTGGCGTTGAAGTTCCCGTTGCCACGCTGATATCCGCATTGGCTGATGTCACGCTTGTCACTGTCCCAGCACCGCCGCCGCCGACAAGATCAACATAAGCCCCGGCATTCTGAGAAACTTTGAATTTGTTGGCACCAGAATCATAATAGATTCTACCTTGCCCCGCCACAGAGACTGCCGGAGCTGCCATTCCGCGCAAAACAAAATCACCATTCACATCAAACTTCGCTGCGGGACTGTTCGTTCCCACACCCACATTACCAGCAGCTAAAATTGTTAAATCAGGTGAAGCACTAGACTGATAATCTGTATAAAAACTCAAAGCTTTGGTACTTCCATACTGGATCATACCGTCACTCGCCGTCGCACCCACTGAGTTCAACTCAATCGTAACTCCAGCATCACCGCTGGCGAGGCGGAAGTTGGGCCAGCCACTTGCTTTTTTAACTTCCAAATTTGCAACCGGGGCGCTTGTTCCAATCCCAACATTCCCGCCGGTTGGAGCAAGCAAAACATATCCCTTAGTGGCATTCGCAGTTGAATCCAAAGTCAAATTTCCTGAAGCTGCCGTGGAACCATTTAAGACCTGTCCACCCGCGCGACCGGCAAGTAAAGCGTACTGACTAAATGTATCTACCGTTGCCGCCGTCCAAACCGGCCCTGCCGCAGTCCATGTCAAAAATGAGCCAGCAACAGAGCCAGGAATCGCAGTCAGGGCTCCCGAGCCATCAACACCCATCACACTGTAGTTTGTCCATCCTGATCCCGAAACTTTTGAATTGATCTGAGTTTGCACGGAAGATGTTACACCGGACAGATAGCCAAGCTCAGTGTCCGTGACTGCAGAATGAGTCGGAATGCCACTCGCATTAGATATAAGAGCCCGATTTGCAGTGATTGCTGCGGCCTCAACGATCGCCGTTCCTGACGACGCCATGACGCGATTGCCGACCAAGGCCGTCGATGAGTTTGTTCCACCACGTGCAATCGGCAAAACCCCTGACGTCAATTTACTGACATCATGATTGGGCAACATAGCAGATGGAATCAAACCACTGGCATCCAATTTGGCAATTTTGTTCGCATCACCAGCGCCACCAGTCACCCCTGAATTCAAAGTCAAAACAGGAGCTGTGGTCCCCGCGACAGTGATGTCACTATTCGCAGAGGTAACACCAGTCACTGTGCCGCCTGAGTTGTTATCCGCACCTGGAACCCAATTGGTTCCGTTAAATCTCAAAACCTGACCATTTGTTGGCGCCACTGAAAAATCAATTCCAACACCTTTAAGCTTATTAACACTCACCGCGCCGATCGATCCACTGACATCACCGGCAACTCCGACGTTGATATTTTGACACAGGAAATTTCCTGTTGCGGAATTCCAGTACATTGTTTGGTTGGCAGTACAAGCTGCGCTGGCGATGGCCGTATTGAAATATGATTGCGTCAAATAACTGCTCAACGAGGCCGTCAAACCGGCGACATCGGAAGTGGTAATTCCTGACGGCACCCACTGCGATCCGTTGTATTTAAAAAACTCTCCGCTATTAGGAAGAGTTGTGGCTACCGCAACCCCTTGAATTTTTGCCACCTTCGGATTGGGATAGGTATTACTAAGATCTCCACCGGCACTGCCAGTAGGTGTACGAGAGTCAGACAGACGAGCATCGTCACCCGCTGCGACGGTGTTCGCCGTCGTTCCCACATTTAAAGTTAAGGCAGGAGTTGAAGTCCCGGTTACAACAGTTAAATATGGATTCGTTGAAGTCACACTGGTGACTGTACCGCCACTGGCACCTGCCACGGCTTCGCAAGTTAAGACACTGCCGTTCCAAGAAAGAAAAGTCCCCGTAGTACAAGTTGGAATTCCCGTTTTTAAGACAAATGCCGAAGAACTATAACTTCCCAATTTCGATGCTGTAAGTGCATGACCCGCAAAAGGAACCGAACGAATTTCTGAATCTGGTGAAATCACTTTCCAACCTGTGCCATCATGAAATTGCACACGCAACTTACGAATATCATCGAAAGCTGGCGAATAAGTCGCTCCGCCATCGCAAGAAACAGATCCGGAGTTTACGAAAGAGTCCAAAAGCTTAAATGTAGGTGCCGCGGGGAAAGACTTCGTCCCACTCCCAATGGCCACATCGAACACCCCACCGGAGTTGGTCATATTGATGCCATTGATTTGCTCACGATAGATCACACACAGACCATCGGGGCTGGTGACTTCGAAACTAAAACTGACGCTATTGAATTCTAATGCAGAGCCATCGGCCTTGAGAATGCGTCCCTGATACGTGAGTGAGTTAGGAGCCGCATGAGCGGACCACGCCGTGAATATCACTAAAAGTGCCAGTAACGTACAGGTGGCGAAGGATTTCATACCTTATTTATCGGTCCGAGTTGATCAGCTCTTAACACAATTACGAATAAACTACGTCTTATCGTGATAATATGAGGCCCTTTACCATTGAAAATTGGTTATACGACACTTGGTACGAGTGTTCTCCAATTTGTTCTCATCCCGAGAACTGTGAATGAAGTTAGAAGTTCTCCAAGTTTGCGCAGCGCCTCCTTCTTGCCTCAAAGCCGCAGCCCTGTCTAAGCTCAAGAGATCACCTTGGAGTCAACACCATGATCGCCGCCTTTTTCATTTCAAACTTAGTCTTTGCACAGGCCACTACTTCTTTGGATGGGCTCTATCAACGCCCCTGTTTCGTTGCCGATACCGATGCTTTGACGACAGAGATTTCCATAGAGAAAAATCAATGGAAAATTCAACATATCGCCTACGAGGATGAAAAGTGCGAAAAGGCGTATTTAATTTACGAAGTCGACTACAAAGTAAAATCTGAAAACAACCGTGACCTTGATATGACGGCCATTGAAGTTTCTTACATGACTTTGTCTGATGAGGTCAGCCAAGCTTTGAACATGGTTCATTATTGTGGTTTTGAAGACTGGAAAACCAAGACCAAAAAAATTGTAACCGGAAGAGTTTGCGATGAGTTTCAAGCTCCTGCCAGTGGTGATATCCTCTACTCCATTTTTACTTTGAATCAAAAAGCAGATGCTAAGTGGGAACTCTTTTTAGGAACAGCCAGCGCAACTGGAGATGGAAAAACTCCAGAAACTCGTCATGACCAAGTCGACTCTTTGCCTTTTTTAAAATTGAAGTGATTCTAAAAAATAGACTCCAAAAAAACAAAAAGGCTCTCGAATGAGAGCCTTTTATTTTGCAAGCTGTTAGCTTTGCTTTTCATCCACCGAGCTGATCATTTCAGAAATAACTTTTTTAGCTCGCTCCACATTCCCTTTCATCGTTGCCGGATCTTTTAATCCACCCAGCATTTCTTCCGGGGCAAAGCTCATGGTCTGGAAGATCTCAAAAGTTTTCGTGATCTCATCGCCGTGTTCCCGGCGCAAACTTGGTGGGATCATCTCCAGAAGATCGTTGATCTTCAAAGAAGCACCACCCTCCCCTGAAACATTGCCCATGACCAAATAGAAGATATTCGTCATTTCAGCGCCAACCTTACGCACTTCGTTTTTGGCCAAAGCTGAATCAAGGGCTTTATAACGTTTTTGCACAAGTTCTTTCAATGTGCGCTGACGTCTTCCCCAACCAAATTCACGCTGAGCCTTCCACAACAAACTTGCGATAACCCCTGCAAAGATAAAGACCCACACCCAAGGCCGGTACATGACGCTGGCTTGTGTCGACGGCTGCCATGCCATGATCACATCTGGAAGTCGGTTCGTGACGACCGGAGCCGTTGCTGAAGGTTTACCGCCGTCGGCCATTCTTTGTGAAGAACCTACCGGAGCATTTGGGTTGTTTACGATCTTCAAAGTGATTGGTTGAGTTTTGCGTGTGTAGTATTTAGATCCTTGCGGATCAAACATGCTCACACTCATAGCCGGAATAGTCAGTTCCCCCTCTTGTCGGGGAATCAACAACACTTCAAATTCTTTAAAGCTTCGTCCATTTTTAAAGAACTTTGCTTCTGATTTAGAGTCATACTGTTCCAAAGCCGATGGCAAATTCAAAGCTGGCAAATCAATCAGTTTTGCATTCCCCGCTCCTTCAAAACGTACCTTCAAACTAAAGGGCTGATTGACTGGCACGGTAGTATTTTCCACCGAGTCATGCAATTCAAACTGTCCGACTGCACCACTGAAATCAGAAGGACGGCCTTCCAAAGGAAGAGGTTTTACCTTGATCTCAACTCGCGCTGAACTTTTCGTGTATTCGTAAGGTTTACCAGAGTAACCCCAGCCTTGTCCTTGCGACAGCAAGCGCACACGGGATTTGATTTTGTATTCATCAACGACCGCTGTCCCCGCTTTGATTGGGAACAAAGCGTGAGACGCAAGAAGTGCCTTCTTCCAGGGAACCCCGTTCACAATCTCTTCAGAGAACTGGATTGCCGGAACTTCTTCAATGATCTCTTTCCAGAAACCACGAAGATCCGGGAATTTCAACCGATCCAAAGTTTCCATTTGCCCACGAGTATAAACATACCAATTCACAGTAACTTGTTCGCCCTCATACACTTCGGTTTTATCAAGTTCAACACTGATAAAGAAAGCTTCGTTCGGGTTGGTTGGTAAACTTCTAAACGCCGGATGGGCCATTCCGCCAGTGCCTACACTGCCAAAATTATTTGGATCAGGGAAATTTCCACCGCCCTGCTGCTGCATTTGCTGCATCAAACGCTGGCGCTGCTGAAGAAGCTGATTGAAGATTTCCTCTTCGGCGTTATCCATATTTTCAAACTGATCATCAAAGCCATGCGGCATGCGCGGCCCCGTACTTGGGGCCTTTGGTGATTTGGGAACACCGCGTCCGCCACCGCCACTTCCACCGCCCTGACTACCAACATTAATGACAATCGGCTGAGTGCGATAAACTTTTCCGTTCACTACCACTTCAAAAGAAGAAACGCTTAAAGTCCCTGCTCGTTTTGGGCTGAGCATATAGTGAAACTCTTTGCGTCTTTGAGTTTCAAATTGCATCCCCTTGCTGGTTTGCACCAGTTTCTGAGCTACTGCAGTTGAACTCCAGTTATTGAGAAGATCAAAATCTTCCAAAGACGGAACCCGGGGATCTTGGACATCAACGTCGTCATTCGATACGACCGTAACCGACAAAGTGAAACTGTCACCCAAGCCCATTTCGTTGCGATCCACTGTGGATTGCACAGAGGTCGCCGCCAGCGCCGTCGACTGGTGCATAAATGCAAAACAGAATACAAGCGCAAACAAAGAGCTCCCAATCGAACTACCAATCTTTATCACGAGGCTGCTCCTTCACTTCTTTGCGATTAAATTCAGCACGGATTTTTGCTTCCTGCTGTTTAATCTCTCCTAGGATCTTTTTGACGTCGCCTTCAGATAAGTCTTTGCCGTTAAACGGTCGAGGCTTGTACTTCGCAGAACTTTCATATTTTTTATCCTGCTTGTTCTTATCTTTGTCGTCGCCCTCTTTATCCTGATCCTTCTTATCTTTATTGTCTTTGCCGTCTTTATTATCTTTGTTCTGCTGTTGTTGGCCTTTATTTTGTTGATTCTGATCTTTATTTTGCTGATCAGAGCCACCTTTGCCCTGCTGAGATTGGGTCAACAACTCGATATTCGTTTTTGTTTCTTTAGAAGATGGAACGATCTCAAGAGCTGACTGATAAAGCGCTATGGCCTCATCCACTTTTTTGGCTTTACCCAAAAGCTGCGCCTGATTGAAACGAGCCATAAACAGCACAGGCAAATTGCCTGATTGTTTCGCAAGACGTTCTGCTTCCTTATAAGACTGTTGGGCTTTCTCAGCCTGCTGAAGCATTTCAAACGACAGACCTAAATTCAGATGAAGTTCAGGCAAGAACGGATTCATACCCAAAGCCTCAATATACTTATCTCCGGCAATCTGGAAAGTGTTGGCCTTCATCGCCTTGTTACCAGCCCGATTCAGCTCAAGAGTTTTCAAATGAGGATTCTTATCCCCACATCCCGCTAAACCAACAATAAAAAGAAGAGCTACTAAACGGGTCATGCGTTTGGTACCTCGTAGCGGCCCTTCCAGAATTTGAATGAACTGCGGCGTTCGCCCATGACTAGTTCAATCAAAGCCAAGATGATTCCCAACAATAAGAAAAACTGAAAGCGTTCTTCATAAGCAACGGCCATTGTGGTGTCGAACTGAGTTTTTTCAAGCTTATTCACATCTTCAACCAAGTGCTTCGTTTGTTCGCCCCCAAAAGTGGCGAAATAGAAACTGCCTTTGCCGGCCTCAGCCAGAGCTCTTAGGGCATCGCCTTTCACTGTCGTGATGACCGTTTCTCCGCCGCGATCCTTTTTGTATCCCTTAAGGAATCCCATTCCGTCACGCTCTGGAATCGCTCCGCCTTTTTCAGTTCCATAGGCCACAGTGAAAATGCGAACACCTTCACTTGCCAGCTTCTTGGCAGCTTCCAAAGCTCCTGGTTCATGATCTTCCCCATCAGAGGCAATCAAAATTACACGCGTAACCTTCAAAGTGTCGTCCGTGCTCACGCCCCCGCGTTCGAACGCTTCTTTGGCAGTATCAAGAGCGGCTTGGAAATTAGTGCCCTGAGTGGACACTGAATTTGTATCCAAGGAATCCAAGTACATTTTAATAGCACCAGGATCGTTGGTGATGGGTGACAACAAGGCCGCTGATCCGGCGAAGGCCAAAATACCGATCTTATTTCCCGGCATCATGTCTACCAAACGGCTCAGTTCGGCTTTTGCCTGCGCCAAGCGCGAAGGCTTCACGTCTTCGGCCATCATACTGTCAGAGACGTCGACGGCGAAAATAAGTTCAACGCCTTCACTCTTCACTTCCTGTTTGCTTTGCCCCATTTGTGGGCGTGCCAGGGCCAACACGAAGAAAAAGACCGTTGCCACTTGCAAGAATGTTTTTAAACCGCGTTTGCGCTTGGACACTGAACTTGAAAGGAATGGATAAAGTCTTGAACCGATCGCAGTTTCCAGACGTTTACGAGATCTGCGGTCAAAAATATATCCCAGAACCAGAATTAGTGGAATCACCCACAAATAGTTAAAGGCAGAGAGGTTTTCAAATCTAAACATTATGGCACCCTCCTTAACCATGAACGCCCCAGTACAAGAGCCGCCAAATACAGAATGATCGCGATCACTAAATAAGGAGGAAATTTCTCTGTGTAGTTCGTAAACTTGTTAATGTCGATTTTGGTTTTCTCCAAGGAGTCGATATCTTTAAAAATGCCACGCAAAGAATCTTCCTTCGAAGCGCGGTAGTATTTGCCGCCAGTGTCCTTCGCCATGCGTCCCAAAAGATCTTCATTCACCGTGCTGTCAAATGGCTGATAGGTTTTTACTTTTTGGCCGAAGATATCACGCGTGTATATTGGAATGCGTGTTGGACCATCCTTACCAATACCAATTGAATAGATTTTTACACCGTAACCTTTAGCAATATCCAAACCCGTCTCGGGATCGATGGTACCGCTGTTATTTTCCCCGTCGGTCATAAAGATCACGACGCGGCTTTTTGCCTGAGAATCTTTTAAACGGCCCGCGGCATTGGCCAAAGCTACTCCCAAGGCCGTTCCGTCTTTGATGCGTGCTTGTTGAGCGGTCGTGATTTCTCCGACACGTTGTAAAATCAATTGATAGTCCAATGTCGGAGGCACGACAGTGAAGGACTCCCCGGCGAAGATAACCAAGCCAATCCTGTCTGAGCTTCGGCCTTCGATGAATTTCTTAATCGTTTCTTTGGCTGCTTCCAAACGATTCAAAGGCTTCATATCCTCAATCAACATACTGTCGGATATATCCAAACAGATGACGATATCGATCCCTTCCACGTTCTTCTTGATTTTAGTGTTCATCTCTTGCGGACGGGCCAAAGCAATGATCGCAAAAACAATAGCCAGTGCCTTTAGCAATAGAGGCAAATGCATGAGGCGCGTGCGCACACTCGGCGTCACGGTTTTCAAAACCTCGACGGAGCCGAATTGCAAGGTCGGCGTTTTCTTCTTTTTTCGCCACAAAGTCCAAACCAGTAAAATCACCAGCGGAACAATCAACCAAAATGAAATCGCAGAGTGGAAAGTCATGACAGGCTCTCCATCAATTCCACCAGGCTGCGAGTGCGTTTCGCCAAGTTCACGATATCGCTACCAATCACGGCTTGCTTGTTTTCAAAAGCATGTTGGTATTCTTTAATCAAAGCCTGAAGATCATTGCCACACTCCGCATAAACTTTGCGGTGATGTTTCTTGATATCTTTCACAATCAAACGCGTGCTCCACTCCAGGGCCGGAATTTGATACTTACGCGTGATATACAAACGCAGCATATGGCGCAATTCATCCATCCCACTGTGAATGTCCTCTTGCGAAGCCGAGCCACCGAAGAAGGCTGGATTCATTCGTTGCAACTTGCGCATGCTGGTGTGGAATTGCGTCAATGGAGCCAAAGCCGAATCATGCTCTTTCAAACGCTCGATCATATTACGGCGTTGAATCACACGAACAACTTTAAAGACGATCAACGAAATAATCAGACCGATCGCCGCCAACAAAATCACCCAATACAAATGGGGAATTCCAATATCCGCCGGCCCGATGGGACCATAGGCTTCCGTTTTTTGCTCCTGGCCGGGAACCTGTGGCTGCTTAGGATCTGGCTTCGGAATCACTGTTTCAACATGATAGTCAATTGCTCCCAAACTGAAAGTCTGAGAATCATCGGTCATTTGCAAATCAGGCCAACGGATATCCCCGGCTTTGTAGCTGGTCACCACAAAGACCGCTTTGGTTTCCGATTCGAAATTCGCTTTTAAAAGTTTGATCAGATATTTGATTTCAGCCGTTTCAACAAAGTGCAACTTCTGAGGGTTCAGGTTCTTAGGGAACTCCCCCTCGCAGGTCATAAAAGCTTCTCGGCCCACCGTGAGCTCGTTGTCTTTAAGACCTTCAACATTTGGAATATCAAGCTTGCACTGAATCGCTGCCATTATTTTCTCTTCTTAAAGAAAGCCACAAGAGGATTGACGTAATCCTCACTGGATCTCACTTCAACACGCTCGACTTGCGACAATCGCAACAATCGATCACGTTGTTCTTTGCGCTTCATAACAGCATCTTCATATTCACGACGGAACGTCGGCGATGAGGTATCGACCGTCAGCAATTCACCGGTTTCAGCGTCTTGCACTTCAATCACACCCATACTTGGCAAAGAGTACTCCGCCGCATCGTTTACGACACAGGCGACCACATCATGCTTTCTTCCCAACAGACGCAGGCTTTGTTCAAAACCTTGATCTATAAAATCGCTGAATACAAAAATTGTCGCGCGTTTTTTCAAGGCCCCTTGCATGAAACTTAAACCAGCGGCAAGTTTCGTGCGGTGACTCTTCGGTTTGTAATAGAATAAATCACGCAGAAGACGGCGCACATGACCTCGGCCCTTTTTCGGTGGCACGAAGTGCTCGACTTGATCGCTGAACAAAAGCAAACCAATTTGGTCGTTGTTCTTTACCGCAGAGAACGCCAGTAAAGCTGCCATATGAGTCATCACCTCGCCCTTAAAATAAGGACCCGTTCCGAAATCACTGGAGCCACTCACGTCAATTGCTAAAATCAAAGTCAGTTCACGCTCTTCTTCATAAGTTTTGATATAGGGTTTTCCTGTGCGCGCCGTCAGCGGCCAAGAAATAGAGCGAATGTCATCGCCCGCGACGTACTCCCTGAAATCAGCGAAAGTCATACCCTGACCTTTGAAGGCCGTATGGTACTCGCCCGCGAAGAGATTATTCACAAGTTTCCTTGTGTTAATCTCAAGCATTTTGACTTTCTTTAGGACCTCAGGAGGCAGACTCACTATGGAACCTCGATTTGGCTCAAGATCTCTTTGATCACGTCGTCAGATTTGATATTTTCCGCTTCCGCTTCATAAGTCAGAATCAAACGATGTCTCATCACGTGATAAGCAATCGCCTTCACATCTTCCGCGGTCACGTAACCACGTCCCTGCAAGAAAGCGTGAGCTTTAGCTGCACGGTACAAACAGATCGTCGCACGCGGTGAACCGCCCACATTGATCAAGTTGGCAATACGGCTTAAGCCATACTCTGCCGGCTTACGAGTCGCCATGACCAATTCAACGATATAGTTTTTGATTTTATTATCGACGTAAATCTGATCCACACGCTGAACCGCACGCAGAAGATCATCTTTTGAAATCACCGGATTCACGACAGGCTTGTCGTTCGAGCCCATGCGATTCAAGATCTCAAGCTCTTCGCCTTTGTGAGGATAAACAACATTGATCTTGAACATGAAGCGGTCCATCTGGGCTTCAGGAAGTGGATATGTTCCCTCTTGCTCCAATGGATTTTGCGTCGCCAATACCAAGAATGGATTTGCGAGTTTGTAGGAGACATCACCGATCGTGACTTGTTTTTCCGCCATCGCCTCAAGCAAAGCTGATTGCACTTTTGCCGGAGCACGATTGATCTCGTCGGCCAAGACGATATTCGTAAAGATAGGACCTTTACGAGGAGCGAACTCCCCTGATTTCGGATTGAAAATCATTGTCCCGATCAAGTCCGTTGGCAAAAGATCCGGCGTAAATTGAATACGTTGGAAGTCTAAAGAAATAGACTGGCACACAGTGGAGATCGTCAACGTCTTCGCAAGTCCCGGCACACCTTCAAGCAAGATATGACCGCCCGTGAGAAGCCCCATCATGATGCCTTCAACCATTTCGGTTTGGCCTACGATGACCTTGTTGATTTCGGCCATCATCTTTCCGATGAATTGGCTCTCCTGTTTGATGGCTGCATTCAAAGCCATGATATCAACTTCACTCACGATGATTCCTCCACGTAGATTAACTCTCTCATTTCACATTGTTAGATTCGGCTCGGCAACAAGACAGTGCGTTGCTTGGACCTTAAGCTCGGTACGGAAATATGGAGATCTTAGGCCCCGCTGCTTCGGACAGTCCTCGCTCTAGTTGTTATGTCACACAAAGGAGTTTTTTTCTTCGCTGTGGAACTTGCATCGAGGCCTAAGATCCCCATATTTCCAACTAGTTTAGGTCTAGCGACTTTGTAGCGCGCAGGGCAAAAAAATGGGTCTAGTTCGGGGTATTTTGTACGACGGAATCATAGGAGCTTGTTGAGGCGTGTTATGGTGTTGGTTTGATGCGCTTTGATGGTGCGCTGGGCTTGCCAAGGGGCAGGGAAAGTGGGAAGAATTTTGTATGCAGAGTACGAGTACTAAGGTCTGGGTTTTTATTCTTTCGAGTTCTTTGGCGCTTTTGGTCGTTGGGTATCAACTTGGAGAGCGTCTTGGGTTGATGATTGGGTTCTCGTTGGCTGTGCTTTTGAACTTTATGGTTTTCTTCTATGGGGAAAGTCGGGTTCTGGTTAAGTTGAATGCGAAACGTCTTAAAGGTCAGGATGCTTGGGGTCTTTTGGATATGGTTGAGAATCTTTCGGCTCAACTGGGTGTCCCCGTTCCTTCTGTTTATTTGATTCCTAATTCTTCTGCGAATGCTTTTGCGGTGGGACACTCTTGGAAAAAAGGGGCCTTGGGATTTACTCATGGGCTTTTGCACACTTTGGATCAAGATGAGCTTGAGGCTGTCGTGGCCCATCAGCTTTGCCATATTCGTCGTTTAGATACTTTTGCCTTTGGAGTCAGCTCGACTCTTGCCAATTCGGTTGTGGGTTTGGGCCAATTCTTGGATTCATTCCTGCCCTATCGTTTGAAATTCTTTATGCCGCTGCTGTCCCCTGTTGGCTGGTTGATTATCAAGTTGGTTGTTGGAGAAAAATCCTTCTTTGAAAATGATTTGATGGCTTCTCAACTAATGGGCGATCGCGTCCGTTTGGGTGAAACTTTGTGGCGTCTTGAAGGAATGGCCCAGACCAAGCCTTTGATGATTCCAGCCTGTACAAGCCACTTATTTATGGTGAATCCAGAAGGTTTCAAACAGCGAAATCTATTTTTGAAATCACATCCTCCTATTGAGGTTCGTTTACAAAAGCTTATGGGGTACTACCCAATCTAGTTTTAACGGCCCAACTTGGCCGCGAGGTATTTATGCAGCAAGAAAAAATGGAAGCTTCAATGTCGATCTTGATCATGTCTATCGCTTCTTCGGCAGTGATGGCCATGGGCTTGTCTCCAGATCCGCAAACGGGTCAGACCAGCAAAGATAAACAGATGGCTCGCTTCAATATCGATTTACTTTTGGTTCTTCAACAAAAGACCAAGGGGAATTTGACGAATGATGAAGCACAGTTTTTAGAAAATTTAATTAGTGATTTGCAAATCAAATACGTATCCATTTAGTTTTCTGCTCTGACAGCCTCAGAGCGCGACATCTACTCTGACGAGGTCAGAGTGTAATAGGAGACTTATATGAAGCAGTTCTTTACTCTCGCTTTACCCGTTCTTTCAACTTTAGCTATGGCTTTGCCTGTGCAGGCTCAGAACCTGCCAAAAGATCCACCGAAGCTCAACCTCAGCGCTCCCCTGCCGGCGAATCTTTTTGTTGAGTTGGCGAAGGCCATCAATCCTGCCGTCGTCAATATTTCAACGTCTGCACTTCCTCGCAACAATCCACGCATGCGCGATCCGATGATGGATATGTTGGAACAACTTTATGGCATCCGCATGCAGCCCCAACAACAAAGCAACAAGCCTCAACAAATTGGTTTGGGTACAGGCTTTATCATCCGCGAAGATGGTTTGATCGTCACAAATAATCACGTGATCCAGGGAGCTGATCAAATCCAAGTTCAATTGAGCGAAGGATCAAAAGATGTTTACGATGCGGTCCTGATCGGTAGCGACGCGCGCACGGACATCGCCTTGATCAAAATCACTCCGAAAGGCAAAGTGCCCTATGCTGTTCTAGGCTCTTCAAAAGACCTTGAAGTCGGCGAATGGGTGGCGGCGTTCGGTAATCCTTTTGGTCACGGTCACTCGATGACAAAAGGATTGATCTCTTCAAAAGGCCGCGACATCACTGAAATCAATAAAATTCCTCTTTTGCAAACTGATGCCAGCATCAATCCTGGAAACTCCGGCGGTCCACTTGTAAATACCAAGGGGCAAGTGATCGGCGTGAACTCCGCAATTGATGCTCGCGCACAGGGAATCGGTTTTGCGATTCCAATTGACGACGTGAAAGCTTTGATTCCACAGCTTGAATCCAAAGGTCGCATCGCACGCGGCTACATTGGTACGGCTTTGGGTGATATCGACGCCGAAGCGGCAGAGTACTTGGGTTTGGGCGACACTCGTGGCGCCGTGATCACTCAACTGGATCCTCGCGGACCGGCAGCAAAAGCCGGTGTTAAAATGTACGACATCGTCACTGAATTTAACGGTCGCAAAATCACGAACTCATTGGAACTTCAGGATGCTGTTGCTGACGCGACTATTGGTAAATCAGTAAAAGCCAGCTTGCTTCGCAATCGCAAACCCGTCACGGTCAGTATGTTGATCACGGAACGCCCTGAGGACGCTCCTAAAAAAGCTTCACCAAAGAAAGCTTATCAAGGCCAAAAAGCTCCATTCAACTTGGGCTTCACAGTTCTTGATCCGAATGACCAATTGCGCGCGGAGATGGGCCTTCCTGACGATATGAGACAACCGGTAGTAATTGATACAGTAATGAACTCCGCCGCTTCAAAAGCCGGATTGCAAGCTGGTGATGTGATCTTGGATGTGAACAAGAACTCTGTTGAAACTTCAAAGGATGTTTTGAAAAGTCTTAAGAAGGGTTCGAACACATTAAGAATTGCGCGCAACGCCCGCATTCAAATCATCAATATCGAAACCAACTAAAAAGTACCCACTTCCTGTTTATGATTAAGCCAGACTGAAAAGGTCTGGCTTTTTCCTTGGTTAATGTGTCATCCGACAATCATCCCTAAATTTCATTTTTAAAAGATTCCGCACAAACCCAGACCAGCAGCTCAATTCAGCGAAATTCCTAATCAATTAAGCTCCCTGTTTGCGCCACAAAATGCTGCCTGAAAAATAGGCGAAAAAATTCATTTGTAAGTAGACTTTGTCTCCCCTTGAGACAAAATTGCTGTGATTTTCAGAGATCGATTACATCGTGAAAAAATCCTCGACCTAGGTCTTTAGTTTTTCCACTCACTTCCGAGAAGAAATACAGACCATAGTTTGGTTCGAAGTTAGACGCAACAGTGATGCAACAAGAATGGCAACTAGAAAGGGACTCTATGAAAGTCACCGAAGTAAAAGTTTTCCCGGTGAATGAAGACCGACTGAAAGCTTATGTGTCGATCACACTCGATAATTGTTTCGTGGTGCGCGACCTTAAGGTTATTCAAGGCACCAGCGGCTTGTTTGTGGCGATGCCCAGCAAGAAGCGCAAAGACGGTCAGTTTAGAGATATTGCGCATCCTCTGAACCAAGAAACTCGAGCGATGATCGAGGACCTTGTTTTTGAGGCTTATGAAAAAGAATTGAAATCCATGGGTGAAACTCTTGTTAGTTTGAAACGCCAGAAAGCTCCAGGCAGTGATTATGGTGGAAATGACGACTACTGAGTTGGTTTCACTCCGACCTCGTCGGAGTAGTTGAAGATCCCTGCTCACTCGCCAAGCTTTGGTTCATTTGTGGAGAGCCAAAGCCCGCGGCGGCTTCAAATAAAAAACCTCATGGACCCTTTTGCCCGTTGGCTAAAACCAGCGGGCTTTTTTTATTTTTGCTGCAATAGTAATCTGACTTCTTCACTCTCTTCGCGTAATTTTGAATAGCAACAAAAGGACGACGTCATGAATTCAACTTTGCTCAGACTGCCCGCTTTAGCCATTTCAACTGCGCTTGCGGCATTAATGCTTTTGACTTCAGAAGCTCACGCTGGCGCGGTTATTCCTACCGAGGCCGAGTTCTCTGGTTACAAGCTGAGCCTGCACAATCGCGATGGCCTGTGCGTGGTGGTGGCCAATGATAAGTTGGATATCAATTTAAAGATCAAAGCCCCTTGCCAGTTCCACCGCGAACCTAACGGCAAACTGCGCGTGCACCAAACAGGAAAAAATCCTGCATTTTTGGTAGAGCACTCCATCAAACTGCCAGCCCCCAGCAACGACTGCGACACTCAAATCCAAGCGATTCGTTCAGTCAAAGGCAAGCTCGAGGCCTCCCCGGTGGCCAGTCATGCAGCAGCTTGTTTACCTTTTAGGTGGGACCAGAAGGTGTTCGATGGCTTGTTTTCGCCTCCTTAGGGTGGTTCCGCACATAAAATTGCTCTAAAAGAAAGCAAGTTCGGTCCAGCTTTAAGATTGCGGCCTTATTGCAGTGCATCTTTCATTGATTTTAAAGGGGAAAATCCGTAACTTGGCGTTTCGAAACTATTCTTGTTGGGGTGTCGACAAGTTGGTAAGTCAACAGATTTTGATTCTGTCATTCGCAGGTTCGAGTCCTGCCACCCCATCCATTTTTTTAAACCACCGACAGGTGGTTTTTGTTTTTTAAGCAATCAAAAGTAAAATCAATAATCTAGTAAGATCAAGCGTCGCTTTTCGTCGTCCATCTATCTCATTTTTTCTCAAAGGGAACTCATCCCACCTGCCGACTTTTGTGGTTATATCTGGTGGTACTTTGACGGTGCTGATTACCTTGAGAGAATCTTACTCGCATGGCGGAATTTCTTTTACCCGACTTTGCTTAAAGTATTCCAATATCATTTGCGAATGACTCTTTTAAGACGAAATGACTTGAGGAACAGCTCTTCACCGAGATCCTTACACATCTGTTTAATTGCCTGAGAAACCAAATCATCAGTCACTTTTCCTGGATCCAATCCCATATCACTAAAAATTTTTTGTATAGTCGGAATCAGTTTCGCTCTAGGAGCGATCATCTGAATGTATTGTGCAGGAAAATAATCTTTCAAAAGATTAGGAAGCATTGGCTTAAATAAAAACTCTACTTCGTAGGAAGTGTAACCAAAGGCACTCACTCTCTTGTCCGTGACCAAACATATCTCACCGTAGGCAGAAACAATATCGCCAAGTTGATAGTCAGCCGACAAAGCCTTTACGACTTTATCACCTGCTTCGTCACGCTCCTCGGATTTCTCCATCATGCCCATCAATCCTTTGGGCTGAGTTTCCAATAGATTATGACAACCTAAGATCACATGCCGGGCAGTAACAATATTTTTGCCGAAGAGCGCTTTTGCTTTTTCAGAACTAACTTCACCAAAAAATTGACCAATTGATGCGTGGATCGCTCTGCTGGGAGCGGAGTACCCGCGTTCATAGCTAATTCCTAAGGCCAATTTTTGTTGCGGGGTAGCTAGGGCAAATGCCTCTTTGATTCTAGCGTTTGCACTTTTTAAAATTCGCTTAGAGTTAGTATCAAATTTTTTTGGATCAAAACCTTTATCAAGAAACCAGGCGCGCTTTATATCTATATTGGATAAAATACTTTTTATAGCCGAAATGTCATAATCAATTTGGTGCTGAACGTTCCCGCTTTCGAAGCCGTAAAATTCCTTAAAATCTTTTTGCACGCGGCGAAGAGTCTCAAGTGATGAACAATAAAAATAGAGCTTATAGTACTCTTGATCGTTAGTTGTCTTAAAAAGAATCTGATCCACCAAAATCTCGGTCAGCTTCCTGTTCCACATTTGCATTTCATCATGAATTGCTTCCAAAACGACGCGACTCACTCGCTCCGTCACATCCTGCTGAATTAGATCTTCTTTTGATTCAGATAACAGTTCGCTCCAGCGGAGTGCGGCCGTTGCAACCTTCATGACCTCATCAGTACAACCATACAAGAAGAAATCTTTAACACTACTGTGAGCGGTAGCAGCTATTCGAATATATCCGACCTCATCCATTTTGATATGAGTAGACACATCCTTTATGCCCTGAAAAATCATCGTAACAAGCACATCTAAGGATTTATCCGAAAATCGAGATCGCTTTGATGTTTTCGTCTGTTCACTTACAGCGCGAAGATTTTTAAGAGGCACCCAACCTTCATTTCCGGCGCTATTTTTTACCCAAGCCCAACCAAACTCTTCGTTAATCAAACTGACTGATTCACCCTTTTCAACTCCCAACTCAGTCGCGTCGTAATTCTTTATAACCTGTCCGAAGTTTCCATTAATTTGGAGATACTTCTCAGACACCCATCCACTTGTCCCATTCGCATCCAAACAGAAAACCCACCCCAGCCATTCCGGATTTGTTTCTCTTTCGGTGATTGTTACATCCTCTCCAACCTTTAATCTAATTGGAGATGTATAGACGACTTCGTAAGTTTCGACGACTTCATAGATCATCGGACCAACCTTCTTTATTGCAAAATTTTGCTATTCATTAGCCTTGATGCGAGCTTGAATCATTTGATCCAGGCCTATTAAAGCCGAATATCGTTGAGAACCTACCAGCTGACTCACAAAACAAGCACTCACATGGGGCTCAAAGAGTACCTTGTTGATCGGCTTAAGATGAACCTCGACCCTTCCAATTATTGTCTGACTTTGATCCCACAGCATGATCGAATTGTTTCGTACTTTGTGGTACTTTTGCAATTCGTGTTCAGTCATTTCAATGGTTTAAGCCTGAAAACATAACCCCATCCATTTAAAATCCGCTCCCGCGGGTTTTTGCATTTCTGTAGTGATTGGGTGTAGTTATCGACCCAATAACTACTAGGTTCGGCTCATACGTTTTTATCGACCACTTCAAAAAATCGTGCTCCGCAAATTTAACTATTACCGATTTCAAATAAATGAATGGAAGAGAAAATCTTTTGAACCAATCCTTCGCATTTTGTTTTGAACAAAACTACAAAGATAAATGCCACCAAACCCCAGCTTGCTTTATCGACTAATGAATTATCAAAAAATATTTTCACAGTTCGAGATCTATTAATCTCACCCTCTGCAAAATATTTTTTTAATAACAGTTTCATTCCTTTAATAATTAAAATTAACATTGAAGTATAAATTAGAACCAAATCAAAAAAAGTAACATTTAGTGAAACTGACAGCCCATAAGTCCCGAATAATGCAATCAACGCACACACAGTGAGAGGGAAGAAAATATACTTCCAAATTCGGTTTTCAAATTCTAGAATCTTAAACTTTTCTAACTCCTGAACATTTGCTTTTATTGCTTCAAGCTCACCTTGCGCTCCGATTAACTCATCGTTTTTTTGGCTGAGCCCCTCTCGCATCAGAAGTAGATCGCTTTCAGCACTCCTAAGCTGCTCATTTTTTTTAACTACATAGGATTCTAATGTTGCGGATTCATCCATAGCACGCTGCAAATCATTCTTAAATATTCCAAGAGCCGCCTCCCGAATAAAATTTTTCTTTTCTTCGGGCGTTAACGAATTAATTCGAACCCTTAACGCTTGGTCTTCCAATATTTTCTCAACTTGGCTCTCAGTTAGTTGATCATGATCTTTATAGGCAGCTAGACCTTCCAAAATCGAAATTGAGACTTTTTCTGCATTAGAATCAAATTTATTTAAAGAAAGGAAGAAGTTCAAATTTTCTAACGACATCTTACGAGCTACATCTGTATCAATCGACCAAAAACTCAACAACTCTAAAAAAACAAGAGGTTCTAAAACATGCCTTTGCAATGGGCTACCTTTGGATACTTTTTTATCAAATGGAATTAGCAAGGAAAAGTCCTGTGACAAGACCCAGTACTCAGATTTTGCCAATGAATTAATAGAATCTGAACGACGCTTTTTGCAAAATAAAACTAACATACTATCGTGCTCGAGACTTTTATATTCCCGCTGTTTATCTTCTTTCAGTTTCTTTTGAAATTCATACGCTTCGCCTGTTAAAGCTTGAACTTCGGCCAAATTACTTTGTCGAAAGTCTTCGCTCTTAAGAACTTGAATGTCTTTCTCTCGAAGTAACATTGGAAAATTTTCAGTATATGGTTCAAAATATTTTTTTGGAGGAATCGGCTTGTTTAAAGTTGCTTCATAAAACTTGGCCCGAACGCCATGTAGGTTTTGTCTCACAAACACTTTTTGAGTGATGCCGTCTAATGGGTTTTGCTCCAAGGCGCGATTTGCGGCAATCAGAACATTTGTCGTCTCTTCGAGAGTTTGATCCATAACATAGAAGTGGAGATCAATATTACCCTTGAGTGATTCTCGAAAAGAAAAAATTCTCAAAATGGCATCGTCGTACAAACTTTTATGTAGAGAAAATATCGACAACAAAGCATTTGAGTCCAAAAGAATTCGGAATATGTATTTGCCGGATGAAGAGCGTTTAAGTAAACGTTGAGCAGAACTATCCAGACCTAATGCGGCCGTAATATAATATACATTTAAATGATTTAAAATTAGCTTAGAAATATTTGACTCGCGGTGAACAAAAATTTCATGAGAAATTGATACGACTTCTGAATGGCAAATTGGAAAACAATCCCTTATTAAGTCAACCGGAAGAGTTCTACTATGGTTAACTTTATTCCTGAGTAAATCAAAAACTTCTGAACCGTAAAGCTCGACCAATTTTGGAATAAACTCTTTTGAATATCTCTCCCACGTTACCTCATTCACTCCAGACAACGAATATCTAATGAGATAATCTTGAAATTCTTCCGCCGCTATCGCATCTAAATTTGTCCTTTCTTGCTGAAGAATTAAAATTTCTGACTTTCGTTGCTCAGAGAGCTTGTAGAGATCCCCTACTTTAAAAATTGCCTGCTTACTGATTAAATTTTGCAGACATCTTTCGACTTTCAAATTATCTATTTTTAGCCCCAAAGAACTATTTATAATTGCTGTTAAAGACTCAAGGGAAATTAACTCATTTTCGTTGAACATCGAAAACTCGATAAACTGTGTAATTGCAGTAAGATCCCACTCTGATTTCCAAAGTTCCACATGGTGCACTAAATTTTCAACTAACTTACCCATCAAATACCATCCCACTAAAATTGATCTGACATATTAAGTTTTGTTTGTTTATATTTTAAGAAGATAATAAATACATCAGACAAAGGTCCTGTTTGAAAGAATCTGATTTCACTCATGTGTATTTCAATCAGTCATTAAAAATTAAAGACGCTGTTGAAATTGCTCACGGATACTCGACTAAGCAAGAAACCCGCAGATAAGTCAGCGGGTTTCTATAAAAATGACACTCATTTTTATAAGCAAATTAATTGAGTTCATATCGACATCTTTCCCACAAGTTCACTCTCCATTTTCGCTACAGCCTTTGTCACCGCTTCAACCATACCGCTCCCTCCGTGACCCTCATTTTGAAGAATGACCAGCTCACTGCCCGGCCAAGCCTTATGAAGGCGCCAAGCAATTTCTAACGGGGAACTCACATCAAGTTTACCGTGAATCAACACGCAGGGAAGATGCTGAATGGTTTTAAGATTCCTTAGAATCTGCTGGTCACCAAGGAAGGCCCCATTCTTCCAATAGTGAATTACCAGAGTTGCAAATAACATACAAAAATCTGGATCTTGGAATTTACTAAAAGGGGTATGACGAGGATCAAGAGACACGTGAGTGTCCTCCCATTCGCACCAGGCTTTAGCTGCCGCTTCTCGCATTGTCAGATCAGGGCTTGTGATCTTTCGATAATAGGCATCAATGATTCGTTCGCCCGGCTCTGGTTCTGCCATCGCAGCAAACCGCTCCCACTCGATAGGAAAGATACGTCGCATATCTTCTGTAATCCATTCGACCTCTTGATGTGTGGTCGTGCAAATTAACGCCAAGATCAATCCCATAACTCTGTCAGGATGGGCTTGGGCATAGGCAAGCGCCAGAGTTGTTCCCCAAGAGACACCATAAAGAAGCCACTGATCCACATTCAGGTGCGTTCTTAGTAACTCGATATCTGAAATGAGACTCTGAGTGGTATTCGTTTTAAGATCTTCCAGGCTACTGGTAGCCAGAGGTCTGCTTCGACCGCATCCTCTTTGTTCAAACGAGACGATACAAAACTTTTCGGGATCGAAATGTCGACGATATCCCGTCATAATTCCTCCACCGGGGCCGCCGTGTATATAGATAGCAGGCAAACCTTTTGGATTGCCTGAGGCCTCCCAGTAGATTTCATTTCCATCTGTTGTTGCCAGGTAACCAGTTCTAAATGGCTCAATGGGTGGGAACATCGTTACTTCTTATCCTCCGATAGTTAAGAGCTTATCTAAACTTTGTAGGTAGTCATCAAACTAATGCTTTGGATACGCCGACTGCCCACCATTACGCTGACTTAAGAGCTACCTTGCACGCTCTAAAAGCTGCACAACACCATCCCGCTGATCCACATCCATATATGAAACACTTTAATCACAGAAGACCTCAGAATTTTCAAACCTCATCCCGATAAAGACTCGGTAAAGACCGAATACCGAGGAGCTAATTTTGAATAATCTGGTATGCTTTTCAAAATTAAAATTGTTGATTCCCCGCTCGCTGCTAGCAGTGATGCTAGTCGTTGCACCACTGAATTTATTGGCGGCACCGGCTGCATTAACTTATCAAGGTCGAATTGTTAAAAGCGATGGCAACCCTCTGGAATACAGTGCAGTCGGCTTTATTTTTCAAGTCACAGATCCTACTGGTTCTTGCGTTATTTACCAGGAACAAGTCAGCGGCTACAACATGGTTAACTCCAATGGAATTTTTGATGTACCCATCGGAAAAGGAACCATCAGTTTCCCTTTAAGTGGAAGCTATACAATTTTGGATGCTTTTAATAATTCTGTCGTTCAAAGCTGTGGAAATTGCAGCGGCTATACTTGCTCCGTGAGTTCTTCGACTTACACTCCAGTCATGTCTGATGGACGTCTGCTTAGAGTTCAATTCTATGATGGCGTAGGTTGGAAAACTATTTCTCCAGACACTGCGATTCGATCTGTTCCTTTTGCGGCATACGCTCACGCGGCGGACAAATTGGGAACAAATACCGCTTCTGATTTTCTTCTCAAGGCCGGGCTCCCTACTTGCGCCGCGGGAACTTTCCTCACTTGGAATGGAACTGCTTTGACCTGCAGCCCTGCGGGAGCAGGTTCTGTAACAAGTCTTACGGGCAGCGCCCCACTCTCTGTTATTAATGGAACGACCACTCCGACGATCTCTATCGCAAAAGCCACTTCCACCACAGATGGATATCTATCCGCTGCGGACTGGAATGCCTTTAACAACAAACAGGCCACAGGAAATTATATCACTACGCTGACTGGGGACGTGACCGCTACAGGGCCTGGTTCCGCAGCTGCAAGCATCGCTAAAATCCAAGGCAGCACGGTGACGCTGACCTCTCCACAAACGGCAGACTACTTCCGCTATAATGGAACCGCATTTGTGAATTCACCTCTGCAAGCGAGTGATCTCACAGGAACTATTTCCGCAACAAATCTTCCCGCCTTTTCTGGTGATGTGAATTCTGCTGCGGGCTCGAGCATTTTAACCTTAAGTGCAACTGGAACTGCGGGCACTTACTATAAGGTAACAACGGACTCGAAGGGTCGTGTCACTTCTGGTGCAACTTCTCTTCTTGCTGCTGATATTCCAAACCTGGACTGGAATAAAATTACCACCGGAAAACCCACCACCTTGAGTGGATACGGAATCACCGATTCTTTGGTCAGCAACCTGGGGGGAACTCCGGGAATTCAAACAGGTTTAGACGCGAGCAAACCGGCCTCCCCTTCTACGGGAACTATCTACTTTGCGACAGACTCAAAAACGATCTATCAATATAACTCCAGTGCATGGGTGAATATCGCTTCATCGACAGGTTCTGGCGGGACGGTCTCCAGTGTGGGGCTTTCACTTCCTAGCATTTTCTCAGTGACGAATTCTCCTGTGACAAACACTGGCACTCTGACCGCCACACTCGCAACACAGTCAGCTTCAACAGTTCTTGCAGCGCCAGCTGCGGGTGGGACTCCCATATTTAGAACTTTAAATATTTCTGATATCAAATCGAAGGTTTCTGGGGACTTCTTCACGGCTTCTGGTGGATGTCCCTCTGGGCAGACTCTGACTTATACTTCTGCGAATGACACTTTAAGTTGCCAGGCTTACTCTTTGACCAATTCACAAGTGACGGCCGCTTTGGGGTATAGCCCAGCAACATCTGCACTCAACTCTGGTCAGATCTTCGTCGGCGATGCCACCAACACTGCAGCACCAGTTACCATGAATGGTGATGCGATACTCTCAAATGCAGGCGCTTTGACTCTGGCCTCGTCAGGTGTGACCGCAGGCACTTATAAATCTGTGACTGTGGATGCTAAAGGTCGCGTGACTTCGGGTGCAAATCCGACAACTCTGGCAGGTTATGGGATTACTGATGCCGTGAAAAATGCGGGTGGCGTTGGCAATATCTCTGCGGGTCTTGATGCTGTAAAGCCTGGTACTCCCGCTTCCGGGGACTTGTTCGTGGCGACAGATTCACAAAAAATTTATCGCTATAACGGAGCCTCTTGGGATCTTATCAGCTCTGCAGGTGGAAGTGGTGGCACGGTCACGTCAGTCGCCACGGGTACAGGCTTAAGCGGCGGCACGATCACTGGAACAGGTACGATTGCTGTCGCTGACACTGCTGTTGCTGCAGGATCTTATGGCTCTGCGACTCAGGTGCCAACATTCACGGTGAATGCTCAAGGTCAGTTGACTGCTGCCGGAAATACAGCCATTGCTCTTCCGTGGAGCGCCATTACCTCAGGGACTCCGACGACTCTTGCTGGTTATGGCATCACAGATTCTTTGGTTAGCAACTTGGGGGGAACTCCTGGTATTAAAACTGGAACAGATGCCACCAAACCGGCTTCTCCAGTAGCGGGAACTATTTATTTTGCAACAGATACAAAAACCATTTATCAGTACAATGCCGGTTCTTGGGTGAACATTGCTTCGTCCACAGGCTCTGGTGGTACAGTGTCCAGTGTGGGGCTTTCACTTCCTAGCATTTTCTCAGTGACGAATTCTCCCGTAACAAACACTGGCACTTTGACGGCCACACTTGCCACCCAATCGGCTTCAACGGTTCTTGCTGCTCCCGCTGCGGGCGGCACACCGACCTTTAGAACTTTAAATATTTCTGATATTCAATCGACGGTCGCTGGATCCTTTTTCACCGCTTCTGGTGGATGTCCTTCTGGGCAGACTCTGACATACACTTCTGCGACTGATACCTTAAGTTGTCAGGCTTACTCTTTAACCAGCTCACAAGTGACGACGGCTTTGGGTTATAATCCGGCAACATCTGCATTAAACTCTGGTCAGTTCTTCGTTGGTGATGCCACCAACACTGCTGCACCCGTCACTATGAGTGGTGATGCGATTCTTTCAAATGCAGGGGCTTTGACTCTGGCCTTTTCAGGTGTGACCGCGGGCACTTATAAATCTGTGACTGTAGATGCTAAAGGTCGCGTGACTTCGGGTGCAAATCCGACAACTCTGACTGGCTATGGCATTACGGATTCCTTGGTCAGCAACCTGGGTGGAACTCCTGGAATTCAAACAGGTTTAGATGCAAGTAAACCAGCTTCCCCTTCTGCTGGAACTATCTACTTTGCGACGGATTCAAAAACGATCTATCAATACAACTCTAGTGCCTGGGTGAATATTGCTTCGTCCACCGGCTCCGGCGGGACGGTTACGAATGTGTCTTCTGCAAACTCTGACATCGGTGTGGCAAGTGGCACAAGCACACCTGTTTTGACTTTGAACTCCGCAAGTGCAAATACAGCCAGCACGATTGTGAAGCGCGATGGCTCCGGAAACTTTGCGGCGGGTGCTGTGACTTTAAGTACGAGCGCGATCTTTAAAGATACCGGCGCAAATACAGTCACAATCCAAGCCCCAACAAGTATTGGAACAAGCTATGTGTTAAAACTCCCCGCGAACGTCGCTTCTGTCGCGGGCCAAGTTCTTACTGCTTCTGACACCTCGGGAACTCTGGCTTGGTCCACTCCCTCGACGCCATCATTGGCTGATGGGAAAATTTGGGTTGGTCAAACAGGAACTGCCACGGCAGTAACACCATCAGGAGACCTTTCCACCACGAACGCTGGAGTCTTCACCGTTGGGGGCATCAAAGGCAAAACTGTCAGTGCCGCGCCAACCATCGCAGGACAAGTTCTGCGCTATGATGGAACAAATTGGACTCCTAATTTTATTTCAATGTTGGATCTTCGCTCGACAATCACAGGCACGACGGCTTTGGCCAGTGCATGCACCGCCAGTCAAACTTTGACTTACAACTCTGTCGGCGACAACTTAACTTGTTCAAATATCGCCATTGCTGATTCACAAATCACTTATGGCTCCCAGGCCGCCAAAACTTTCCTGGCGGCGCCAACCGGGGCTGCGGGTGCGCCAACTTATCGTACTATTGCCAGCACAGACCTGCCGACTACGGGAGCCACAGGTCTTTATATGAATGGTGGTAACTCCTTCGGGGCCGCCGCCACTCTTGGAACAAATGATTCAAACACTTTGGGCTTTAAAACAAATAACTCCACGCGAATGACAATCGATACGTCAGGAAACGTGGGCGTCGGCACTGCGAGCCCGCAGAAATTTTTCGATGTGCGTGGCGACTCTATATTCTACTCTTCGAACACGCCTTACTCTGAAGGAACCAACTTGTTCTATACAAGCAATGCCGCCAATGGCGGTGGTTACAACTTGCATTTGGGTGCCGTTGGCGCAGCTCCCGCTGCAGGTACTTTGAAAGCGGCGATGAGAGTTCGCGGCACCAATGGAAACTTCTGGATCGACAACTACTACGGCAGTACCGACCATACACTTCTAGAAGGTGACAACACAAATAACAACTTGTGGTTGGTGCCATCCACCGGAAAAGTGGGAATTGGAACCACTTCACCCGGGGCTGCCTTGGATGTTAAGGGTGCCATTCGCATGTCTGGAGCAACCAGTGGTTACACTGGCTTTCAACCTGCAGCAGCAGCTGGCTCCACCGTGTGGACTTTACCCGCTACAGATGGAGGAAATGGACAATTCCTGATGACAGATGGTGCCGGCACTTTGTCTTGGGCAAATTCAGGCAGCGGTTCAGCTGTCACATTGCCTGTAGGATCTGCGGCCGCACCATCTTTGAATTTTACTGGTGATACGACAACGGGTCTCTATCAAGGTGGTGCGGGTGTAGTCGGCATCAGCTCTGCGGGATCTCCTGCTGCCACCTTCTCAAGCTCTGGCTTAACATTGGCTGCGAACAAAGGATTAACTCTTTCATCAGGGACGGGAACAATCTCTCAAACCTATACAGGCAACGGAACGGCACAATCCATCACGGCCAACTCTCTAACTAACGGTTCAGCATTGGCCATCTCATCATCATCCATGACGAACGGAAATCTTCAGTCATTAACTGCCAACGCTCTTCAGTCGGGCAACATTTTATCATTGAGTGCAGTCAATGGATCCCAAGCTGGCCTTTCAAATGCGGTGGGCCTGAATCTTAATATGAATATCACCTCAGGCTCTTCATCAACTGCAGTGGGAGTGAAATCGGTTGTCGCTCTGACAGGTGGATCGTCGACAGCTTGGGGTGGTTACTTCTCGGCCAGCGGCGCCAGCACTAACTACGGTCTTATTGTTGCCGCAGGAAGTACGGGTATCAGCAATACCGCTCCAGCCACTCCACTTGAAGTTGCGACGGCTAATATCGCCGCACGCCCGGCCTCTGCCACAGCGACCATCAACTCTAACGTCGGTGGCGCCAATGGAGCCGGAAGTTATGATACTTTGGTTTTATCAAATGGTGGCACGAATCCTTCCACGTCCATTTATGGTTCGGCCTTGAGCTTCAAAGCCGCAACCTATGGTGGGACAAGTTCACTTTCTACCGGCCGAATTCTTTCATATTTTGATACTTCAGGAGGATCGAACCCTGGTTATCCAGGTGCAATATTAGCTCTTCAATATCCCACGGCGGACAACACCTACGGCACAGGAATGGTTTTGCGAAATGGCAATGTGGGTATCGGGACAACCAGTCCTGGTTCTACCCTCGATGTTTCGGGTACGATTCGCACAGATACGATCTGTGACCGCACCGGCGCTAACTGTAAGACCATTTCTGGTGGCTGGGGAGCTGGAGCCTTCCCATTGTCCGGAACAGATGGAACAGTTTCAGCGCCAACCTATTCGTTTGCCAATAATACGAACACTGGCATGTATAACAGTGCGGGTGTACTAAGCTTCACCTCTAAGGGAACTGCACGTTTAACCCTTGATAGCGCAAGTAATAGTATTGCGAGCGGCAATTGGCAATTTAACGGGACTCCTTTGTCTTCTTCTTGGACAGTCATTTCCAGTGGTTCAGCGGCAAGCCCGAATATTAAATTTAATGGCCTCGGCAGTGGGATGTTCTTTACGTCTGGTACGGAGATGCTCGGCTTTTCAACTTCAGCTACCGAAAGAATGCGCATCGATGCTTCAGGAAATGTCGGCATGGGGACGACTTCTCCGCAAGGGCCACTGGATGTCCAAGGTGGAACGTCCTCCGGTGCAGCAGCGCCCATCACCTTGGTTGGACAGAATGCTAACAGCGGTACTTCAAACTCTGGTGGTAATATTGTTCTTACAGCCGGGAATGCTGCAGCGGCCGCCTCGAATAGGGCCGGTGGCAACGTCCTCATCACCGGTGGCGTTGGTGCTTATATTAGTGGTAGTCCGATTTTGTCGCGTGGTGGAGGAGTTACCATCACTGGTGGAACTGGAGCTTCTTCAGGCCAAGGTGGTGCGGTTTCGATGCTTGGTGGTAATGGTGGTGCAACCCTTGGTGCAGGCGGTAGCGCCAGCGTATCTGGTGGTACTGGAAGTGGCACTTATCAAGGAGGCGCTGTATCCATTACCGGTGGAACTGGAGGCGCTACAGACGCGAATGGTGGTAATGCGACCGTGAATGGGGGGGCTCCCGGTGGAGCTGGAAGTTACGGGAACGTCCTTTTGGCCAATTCGGGTGGCAACGTCGGGATTGGAACGTCAACTCCGTCATACAGCCTGCACGTGGTAGGTACAGCCGGTCTTAGCTCTGGTACCGCATGGACGAACGCCTCTGACATTCGCCTCAAGGATATTCAGGGAGATTACGAATACGGTCTTAACGAAGTCCTGCAACTTCACACAGTTCGCTATAACTACAAGAAGGACAATCCACTGGGTCTTCCTTCCGACTTTTCAAAAACAGGTTTTATAGCCCAAGAAGTTCAAAAAGTGATTCCGGATGCCGTGAGCACTCGTAAAGACGGCTATCTAGAACTCAATGTGGACCCCATTCACTGGGCTGTCGTGAACGCCATCAAAGACCTTTATAAAAAGTGGTTCGACGATAGCGTCGCCCAGAATCGTGAAATCGCCTCGCTAAAGGCTCAAAAGGCGGATAAAGTCGAATTGGAAGCCCTAAAACAAGAGAACGCCGCGAAAGATAAAGAGATCAATGAACTCAAAAATCGCCTTGAAAGAATCGAGAAAGCTCTAACCCAGCACTCGGGACAATAGCGCACATAGTCGATCGCGGCTCCGGTTATGACGGCTCCTTTGTCAGGAATCCATTTTTATAATCAGCCGCACCAAGACAAACTGCTGTTCATGATTGAAACACCAAAATCCCTTTGATACTGGACGCATGTCTTCTTTCTGAAGATCTTGTGCGACCTATCCAGGGGGGAAAAATGGTCCGTTCGTTTGTTATCTTATCAGTTGCATTACTCTTAACTTCAATAGCAGCCAGAGCCGACCTTCGCAGCGATTTAAAAAAACAGGTAATTTCCAGCCACCATCCAATTTCTTACGACCAAGCGCAAGTAGCACTACTCGGAAATGTGGCACTTATTCGTTTGAGTGACGGCTCTTACGCTGTCGACGAAGTTTACTGCTCCACTCCTTATGGTTCAACCCACCTAGGAAATTCAGTCGGTCCAGGCAAAGAGCCATCTTCAATGATCATCAATGTTGAACATACTGTTGCACAATCTTGGTTTAAAGGACGAGCTTACTTCAATGTTGGTAGAGCCGACTTACATCATCTTTATCCGTCAGACTCCAAAGCCAACTCAATGCGCGGCAACTTCCAATTTGGCGAAGTGACTGAGATTAAGAACACTCCAAAATGTTTTGATGAACAAAGACAAACTATTTCGACAGAGTCAAAACTAGGCAGTGGCAATGGCGGCAATCTTGTTTTTGAACCGCCGACTAAACACAAAGGCAATGTTGCAAGAGCGGTATTCTATTTTGCAATTCGCTACGACTTCCCAGTACCATCTGCTTTAGAAGCAACTCTACGCCGTTGGAACAAGCTTGATCCTGTAGATCAAACAGAATTAGACCGCAATGATGCCATTGAGAAAATTCAGGGCAATCGCAATCCCTTTATTGATCATCCGGAGTATGTTGATCAAATCTCTAAGTTCTAGTTTTCTTAATACGCCCTTCCCAAGGCATCCAATGAAAAACGAAGCCCCGTCGAGATGACGAGGCTTCTTTTTTATTCTTTAACGTGATTCTTAAATATCTAGAATTCCACATCGACTACAACTTGAACTTAACCAAACTCTTGGACTCCGCTTGCGGCGACGGTGTTGCATTGCATTCATCCACGAGAGCAAAACATTTCTAATTTCAGGTTCTGATAAGTTTCGACTCCGCGTTGTATACGCATTTTCCCCAACACTCCCCCACTTTTCATTCGAAACTCCGCGCATTTCATGATCTAAAAACAGTACGGAGTTTAAACAATGCTAGAAGTTTCTGCCCTCAATAAGACTTATGCGAACGGTGTTAAAGCCATCAATAATATTGATCTTAAAATTGGAAAAGGAATGTTTGGTCTGCTCGGACCGAATGGCGCTGGTAAATCAAGCTTGATGCGCACGATTGCCACTCTTCAAGAGCCTGATTCGGGATCAATCAAATTCAACTCTTTAGATGTGCTGGCGGAAAAAGAGAACATGCGTTCAATCCTGGGCTACCTGCCCCAGGATTTTGGCGTTTATCCAAATTCCAACGCCGAAGATCTTTTGCATCATTTGGCAATCCTTAAAGGCATCACAGATTCTAAAAAACGCGCCGACATGGTGGCTTACCTACTTGAGATGACGAATCTGACAAAGCATAAGAAGAAAAACCTGGGCGGATACTCTGGCGGGATGAGACAGCGCTTTGGGATCGCACAGGCTTTGTTGGGAAGTCCGCAAGTCATTATTGTGGATGAGCCCACCGCAGGCTTGGATCCGGAAGAGCGTGATCGTTTTCATAATTTGCTAAGCTCTATTGGCGAAAACGTCACCGTCATTCTTTCGACACATATCGTGTCGGATGTGTCAGATCTTTGTAACGACATGGCGATTATTAATGGCGGTCAGGTTCTTGTGCAGAAGTCCCCGTCTGAAGCGTTGAAGCTGGTTCAGGGGAAAGTCTGGAAGCAGATTGTTTCTAAAGATTCGTTAGAGTCGGTGTCTGCCAAGCACAAAGTGATCTCGTCAAGATTGACCCACGGCAAAGTGATGGTGCGGGTGTTCAGCGATGGATCTCCTGGGGCCGAATTCGAGGCTGCGCCGGCGGATCTTGAAGACGTTTATTTCTCTTACATCAAATCTTACCTCGCTTAACGTTCGGAGCTTTTTCAGATGTTTGCTTCATTGTTTGCCTTTGAGATTAAGAACCGACTGCTTCGTTGGTCTTCGTTGATTTATTTTTTAGTCTATTTGAGCTTGGCTTTTCTTATTGGGATCTCATTTGCAGGAGCCTTTAAAGGCGTCGTGGTCAACTTTGGACTTTCAAATAAACTTGTCTTAAACAGTCCGGTCGTTTTGAGCTATCTGATTTGTTTTTTAAGCTACTTGGGACTTTTGGTGGTCGCCCCTATTTTTGGACAATCTATCAACCAGGATTTTGAATCCGGCTTTCAACAGATTCTTTTTGCCACGCCGATTCGTAAGTTCACCTATTTCTTCGTTCGCTATTCGGCCTCGGCCATTGCATCGCTGGCGATTTTGTCGTCTTTGGCGATTGGACTTTGGCTTGCGACCTTAATGCCCTTTGTGGATCAAAGCTTGGTGGGTGCAAATCATCTGAGCTATTACCTGAATCCCTATTTCTTTTCATTAATCCCGAATATTTTGATCTTTGGTGCGATCTTTATTTCAGTCGTGTCTTTGGCAAAAAAAATGGCCCCGGTTTATGTGGCCAGTATTGCCGTGTTTACAGGTTGGATGATTTCACAAAATCTCACCAGTGATCTTGAAAACAAACTGGTTGCTTCGCTCATTGAGCCCTTCGGCCTAGAAGCTACTTCCCAAGTGATTCGCTATTGGTCCGTGGCAGAGCAATCAACCCAAAACATTCCCCTAACTGGGTATCTGCTTTATAACCGACTGCTTTGGTTTGCCGTGGGTTTGGTATTCTTGCTGGTAGGGTATATCTCATTCAATCCATTCAAGGCTCCTTCCGCTTCTAAGAAGAAAAAGAAGGTTCTTGAGATTGAAGAGAAAGCCTACGAGAAAATTGATTACAGCCGGATTCAGGCGGAATCTAAAACTAGCTCGTGGAAAGTCTTCTTGGGACTTGCGGTTTCGGAATTCAAGCAGGCTTTCTCGAACGTTTACTTTTTGATGATTCTGTTATGCGGATTGCTGTACATCTTTGCTATTAGCGGCGAGATCGGCAAATTCTATGGCACTGAAACCCTGCCCGTGACTTATCACGTGCTAGATGTGGTCAGTAACACCTTTAGTTTGTTCGTGATCATCATCACGACTTATTATGCCGGGGAACTGGTCTGGAAAGATCGCGAGCTTAAGTTTAACGAGCTGGTGGATTCAAAACCAGTTTCTAATCTTTACCTGTACCTTTCAAAACTCTTGTCCTTGAGTTTAATTCAAGTCTTCCTGGCTGTGGTGATTTTCCTTTGCTGTATTTTGATTCAAACCTTTAAGGGCTATCACAAGTACGAATTCGGTCTTTACTTCCAACATCTCATTGTCTATTGGCTTCCTGCCAAGATTCTGACTTGCATCTTTGCCCTGTTCATCCAAAGTGTTGCCAAGAACAAGTACGTCGGCCATTCGTTTGTGGTTTTGTATTATATCGCCTTGATCTGGCTGCCCAGTTTTGGCCTGGATCACAAGCTGTACCTTATTGGGGTTCTACCTCACGCTTTCTATTCTGATATGAATCAGTATGGTGCAACTGCATGGCCTTTCTTTGTCTTTGCAGTGTATTGGGGGCTATTCCATATCGCCTTGGCGGACCTGACGGTGCTTTTCTGGCGCCGTGGATCCAACCTCACTTGGAAAGAACGTCAGAAAGAATTTTTCCAACGCATTAATAAAACTCATAAGGCAGTTCTGACTTCAAGCCTGGTGGCTTGGGCTTCAGTAGGTGGATTTATTTTCTACAACACCAATGTGCTGAACATCTATAAGACTCAAAAGCAGCAAGAGCAGGATCAGGTAAACTATGAAATCAGATACAAGTCTTATGAACATAAGGCCATGCCGGAACTGATTGATGTCAATGTCAAGGCCGACATCTACCCCGAGACTCAACAGCTAAAAGCGTCTGCGACCTTGATATATAAAAATAAAACGAAAGAAGATATTTCTGAATTCCTGATGTCGTTCAACGACCAAATCCAGGTGCAGAAGTTTGCTTGGAGCAACGAGGCTACATTAGTTAAGAAAGATACAGACCTGCCAGTTTCTCTTTATAAGTTTGCGAAACCAATGAAACCCGGCGACGAAGTGACTTTGCACTATGAGGCCGAGCTGTCCCCCAAGGGTTTCCAAAACTCTGATTTCTCAAAAAAGATTGTCGAAAACGGCAGCTTCTTCTATGGCTCAGACTTCATTCCCATGATGGGCTATAACGATGGCGGAGAGATCGCACAGGACAAAACTCGCCGGAAATACAATCTGCCGGAACGCCCACGCATGAATGATATCAAAGATCTGACAGCTTTGAATAAAACTTATATCAGTTCCGAGGCGACTTGGATTAATTTTGAAGCAACGGTCAGCACGACGTCTGATCAGATCGCGATCGCTCCGGGTTACTTGCAAAAGGAATGGAACGAAGGCGGTCGTCGTTATTTCCATTATAAAATGGACCGACCGATTTTGAATTTCTTTGCTTTCATGTCAGCCCGCTATGAGGTCCTGCGCGACAAGTGGAATGATGTGAATATCGAAATCTACTACCACCCGGGCCACATTGAAGATCTGCAGCGCATGGTGAAGTCGATTAAAAAATCTTTCGATTACTTCACTGTAAACTTCTCTCCGTATCAGTTCCGACAAGCCAGGATTTTGGAGTTTCCGCGCTATCAAATGTTTGCACAGGCTTTCCCGAACACTATTCCCTATTCAGAAGCCATAGGCTTTATCGCGAAGGTGGATGACTCGAAACCTACAGAGATCGACTTCCCGTTCTATGTCACCTCTCACGAGATTGCCCATCAGTGGTGGGCTCATCAAGTCATTGGCGGCAATGTTCAGGGCGCGACGATGTTATCAGAATCGCTAGCTCAGTATTCAGCTTTGATGGTGATGGAGAAAGAATACGGCCCCTTAAAAATGCGTAAGTTCTTAAAGTATGAACTGGATAAATATTTAAAAAGCCGCGGCAGCGAAACCAAAAAAGAACTTCCTTTGGCTTACAACGAAAACCAGCCTTATATTCACTACAATAAGGGCAGCATTGTGTTCTATGCCTTAAAAGACTATCTGGGCGAAGAGGTTGTGAATAAAGTCCTTCGTGACTTCATCAAGGACGTTGGTTTTCAAGATGCTCCCTTCACCCGTTCGGTGGAATTGGTTGAACGTTTTAAAAAGGTCGCCTTGCCAGAGCAGAAACATCTGATCACAGATCTTTTTGAAACAATCACCTTGTGGGACAATCAAACCCGCAAAGTGACTTATAAAAAGAATGACAAAGGATATTTGGTGACACTCACCACACAAAACCAAAAACTTCGCGCGGATGAGCTGGGCAAAGAAACTGAAGTTCCTTTGCAAGACATGATCGACATTGGCGTCACTGACAAGGATGGCAACTTTCTTTACTTGAAAAAACACTTGGTGAAATCAGGCGCGAACGAATTCAAGATTCAGGTCACGACACTTCCCGCCAAAGCGGGCGTGGATCCCATCAATAAGTTGATTGACCGAATTCCTGACGACAATCTGGTGACTGCGGAAGAAGAGAAATAGAAAGTGGCCATCCAATCTTTGGAGTGGCCACTTGTAGGATACCTAGGATCACAGTCCTAGAGGGGGGATGGGATTTAAGACACTTTTACGTCCTTAAGTTCTTTCGCTTCCTTCTTGGGACCTAAAAGTTTACTGAAGATGCTATCTTGGCCCGTTTGGATTTGAATAGTTCTTCCTTTTGCAGATTCGGCTTTAGGAAGAGCCACATTCAAAACGCCATTTTCATAATGAGCTTCGATTTTTTCAAGATTGATAGATGTGGGCATAACAAAGGTTCTTTCGAACTTTCCATAGGCACGCTCATGGTAAAGAGTCGCCTCGCCATCTTGCTGCTTCACTTCACGTTGGCGCTCGCCTGAAATAACCAGGTTATTACCTTGCACTTCAATTTTAATATCTTCTTTTCTTACGCCTGGCATATCGAAGCTGACCAAATAGTGATCCTTGCTTTCATGGATATCGCAGCTTGGTTGAAAATTCACTGTACTTGCATACGTTGGTCGCAAAAAACCATCAACAATCCGATCAAAATCGCTAAAAACATCTACCATACGATCGGGAGATAAATTACGACGTGACCATGTCCAGTCTGTTGATAGTGGGCTTAACATTCTCATTTTGTACCTCCTATAGTTGTAGTTATAAATTTTTAACCAATTCAAGTTGTTCTGTGTTTAATGTGTGCTGCTTAAATATTCTGTCAAGTTGATCAAATTATTTTTTTCAAAATCAAGTACACCGTCAGACACTCACCTTCGGGAACTTCAGTACGATTTTGTCTTTTTCAGGAGTCATCTGCATTTTATCTGCATTTACATTATCAGGTAATGGGAACGTTCGATTGAATGTCGACTTATAGAAATGCAAAGTAGATATTCTGTCGGTCTCATCGGTTCCAATATCCTGATTCTTTTTCTCCACGGTCCCCGTTATAGTGACGTACCCATTCTCAACTTTTGTATCAATAGATGTTGGGTTGAGATCATTAATTCTGATGTCGTAGTAAATAAAACCATCGTCTTCTCTTTTAGAGATGCCATAGGTACCGCCGCCACCGAGTTTATCCGAAAACCACGATTCAAAAGAATTACTTCTTGTTTGATCTTCGCCAGCAAACTTTCTCATTCGCTTTTCCATTTGCTCGCGCATTCTTTTCATCTGCCTGAATGGATCTTCTTGGTCAAAAATATCGTCATCGAAGAAACCGTCGAAATTATTCCGGAACCGGTTTTTATGATCGAAAATGTCCTCGGTGGGAGATTCGATCTTTGGTGCTTTGTGAGAATCGCCCTCAAGTTTCAGGCGCAGTGCTGGATTCATTTTTAACACTGCCAATACAGCGACGCCTCCGACGACAGCGCTCGCAGCGGGAATCATTAATTTTCTAAAGGACAAATTCATAATTCCTCCTTTTTAGGAATTGGCCCTCATTTTTTAGAAAAATGTGATCACTTTTTTTCTCGTCAAGTTCGACTGGAAATATTTTTTGAAAATTTAGTATTTTCAAATATTTAAGAAAACCGCTTATGCCGCAACATATAGACAGGCAATCCACTGCAGATTGCAGTTCATCCTGACATTTAGCATTCATTTACAGTTCTGTTATTTAGCGTACAAAATGACAATCCAAGACATCTGATTTTAAACAACTCGCTCTTTTTTCTTCGAGATTTTTCCAGACTAAGGTTCAGAATCACTGCTCAGGCAAAATGCTTCTGACTTAATAATTCAAGAGAAAGGAATCGAAATGGATCGTCATTCAATGTACAAAATTCTAACTTCCGTCCTATTGCTTCAAACTGCGGGGATAGCTCACGCCTACACGATAAGTCCCTCTTATCAAAATGTCACTGAGGCTCTGGCTGCACCACCGGTTGAGCCAGCACCCTCTTTTGAAGGCTCCGCTCGAATTGGCTCTATCACCCGTCAGGCAGGTGGTGACATCTATAGACTGGATTTGTCGCGAGCAATTCCTCTCACACAATTAAAAGTAAAACCCCAAGCCGGCCGTGTACGAATTATCGAAACTGTTCTGGTCACGGACAAGAATGAACGCATCCCTGTTAAGACATTGACCAATGTCACTGTCGCAGCCACCGACGCGGCCCTGGTATCTGAAAATCTCAATCCGAATGCAATAATCGCGGTGATTGAAATTAAGGCAGAAGCCATGGGAGGCGATGCGACTCTTGACGTGAAAGCGGTTTCAAGTAAAGAAGCTCCTCAACTTACCTTACGTGAAGAGCTTTCATGCAAACAAAAAATTGACCCAATTCTTAAAGATGGATTGGACACAGTTCAAAAATGGGCTTCTCGTGTGGAAGGAAGTGCTCCTGGATCCATCCAAGAGAAATATACAATCCAAGAGTTCAATAAGTACGTGAACTACTTCATCACAACATTGAAATCTGGGAAGCCATCTTATGCGTCTACTGAATACACTTTGGTTCTTTTGAACTTCTTCACAGAGCGCTATAACGCGAGTCGCGAAGGCAGTGCTTTGGAATTGGGCTACAAAACCATGGCCACTGAAACTTTCAGCTCTCTTTTGACATCCATTCAAAGTGATCAACCTTGCCGCAACGTCACCAGCGAAGGTCTCATCAATATCGCCCTCGACTTCCAAAAGAAGTATGAAACTGTTAAATCAGACAGTCGCGCAGGTAAGCTTTATGAAATGATGATCACTGAAATCGGGAAAGTGATTCCGGCACAGTATCGTAGAGAGCTCGCTACGAAGAACTATGACTTCCGCGCAGCAGATACCGAAGGAAACAAGTATTATAAGTCGTACACCACAAGCAAGCCTGAAAGCATTCTAAAAGCCACTCAAAGAGACATGAGCCTTGCGGCCTATGCTGTGGCAGAAAAAGCGCTTCTTCAGGAAGTTAAACAAATGGACAATGAGCAAAGATATCAACTCATTGTTGAGTTCCAAACCAAGTACAACGACCCTACCCATTTCCATCAGGAAACAATGATGAAGTATCTTTTGATTCTATCTGAACAAGGTACTTTGTTCCGCATCTACATCTCCAAGTAGATACGAAAATTTACTCGAGACGCCCGCTGCAAAACAAGAGCGGGCTATCTCAAAGAAAAAGGCGGTCACAAGACCGCCTTTTTTCTATCTACTTTACATGTGATCTCATTAAACGCTGAACACTACCGGATGCCTTTATACCCCTCGAGGACGCCATTCTTTGATAATACAATCTGCCACAGCTGATTGCTTCGTGCGCGAAACGATCCAGCACAGCAAAGAAGATAGTACTTCCATTTGCGATAGAATGTCTTTTCATACTTTCCCGAAAGCGCCGGCCAGTTTCTGTCGAAGTTTTCATACCATGCCAACAGTGTCTTGTCGTAATCAACTCCAAAGTTGTGCCAATCTTCCATGACAAAGACGTCTTCAATGCTCTGGCCTATTTGCGCGATCGATGGAAGCATTGAGTTTGGAAAGATATGACGTTCGATCCATGGATCGGTGCCGCTGGAGGATTTGTTACCGCCGATGGTATGAAGTAAGAAAAGTCCATCATCGGTCAAACAATCAGCCGCTTTCTCGAAAAAGGTTTGATAGCTTCTTTTTCCCACATGCTCGAACATGCCCAAAGACACAATTCGATCGAACTTTCCTGTGACTTCACGATAGTCCTGCAGAAGGATCTCAACATCCAGACCTTGACAGTTTTTGCGGGCTACGACCGCCTGCTCTTCCGAAACCGTCACCCCCACACCTTGCACTTGATACTTTTCTGCACAGTATTTTAGAAACCCTCCCCAACCACAGCCAATATCCAAAACTCGCATGCCTGGTTGAATGGAAAGCTTATCGCAGACAAGTTGGAGCTTTCTTTCTTGAGCTTCTTCGAGGTTCTTGGCGTCTTTCCAATAGCCACAGGTGTAAATCATTTTTTCATCCAGCATGGCCTTATAAAGATCATCACCCAGATCGTAATGAAACTCCCCAATCAAAAAGGGATCGTTCCGACTCGAAAGATTTAAGACTTTTGATTTCAATGATTGGAGCAAGAACAATGCAGGATTCACTTCCTCATCCAGTTTTGCTCGCAGCAAAAGAAAGAAGAACTGACTTAGATCATCGCAGTCCCACCAGCCTTCTACATAAGAGTCACCCAGCCCCAAGGAGCCTTGTGCGAGAACTCTGTTATAGAATCTAGGATTGTGGACTTTGATATCTGAACAAGCGGTGCCATTTACCACAATTCCGGCACGTCCCAGAATCTCACTGAGAAAATCCTGTGAATCAATCCGAGAGAGTGTTTCAATATTCAATTTCTCCTCCTTTGCTTTTGAAATTCAATTCAAATTTATTTCATCCAGGATGGAGAAGTATCAATAGCATTTACCTTAATTTGCGAACGATCATACAGGGGCCTAAAATAATATTTCACTGAGACTGGCAAAGCTTCGGCTTCATACTTTGTTTCTTCCTGGCAATGTTTGACATTAAAATGCGGTAAGCTCGATCAGATTAGTTTGTTAATAAACAAAACTTATGAATACATTACGGTCCACGAAACAGTTCGAGGGGGTTAATATGAAATGTTTGATAGTAGAAGATGACTACGAAATTGCATCACTAGTAAAACAAAGCCTTATTGAAATGGATGCAACAGTCGATATTGAATTCAATGGACGACAGGCCTACGAAAGAGCCATTTCAAATAATTACGATATTATCATTTTGGATCTGATGCTTCCTGATATGGATGGTTATACCTTTACCAAATCTCTTCGGGAAAAAGAGATCCATGCGCCAATTCTAATTCTGAGCGCGTTACGCGAGCTTGATGATCGCTTAAAAGGTTTGAATCTGGGAGCGGATGACTATCTGTCCAAACCCTTTGCGACAGCTGAACTTCAAATTCGTGTAAAAAATCTGTTAAAGCGCTCGCAAAATATCTCTGAAGTGACTCAATTGATATTCCAAGATTTGAAATTGAATCGATTAAATCGCAATGTGATCCGTGGTGAAAAGAAGTTAGATTTACTCTCTCATGAATTCGCCTTATTGGACCTCCTGATGAGCAATCCCAATAAGATTCTCTGTAAACAAACTATCCTCAAAGAAGTTTGGAACTATGACTTCGATCCGCAAACAAATATTGTAGATGTCTTAGTCTGCCGACTTCGCTCCAAGATGGAACGCAATTTCCCCACACGCATGCTCTATACGGTCAGAGGCGTGGGATATATCCTTAAATCGGAGTCTTCCAACGCGCCCAGGATCAATCTAGATAGTATGACTCTTTCATGAGCTTATAAGAATTCGCTAATGCACATAGAACCCGCCGTTGTGTGGGTTCTTTTATCTTCAACAATTCAGTTTAATAAAGCGTCACTCACTCAGAGATAGATG